>JBMHCO010000078.1:0-3289 GCA_049889895.1 Rubripirellula sp. | reverse complement strand
TAGCCTTTGGAATCGGAATACCGAGCCAAGTCCAACCAGTGCTTCGCCCACTTTTCTCCATACCGCGGTGACTCGAGTAACCGGTTGATCACTTTCTCCCAGGCACTCGGAGAATCATCGTTAAGGAACGCATCGATCTCTCCCTCGCCTGGTGGCAATCCATGCAAGTCGTAAGTTGCTCGCCGAATCAGCGTTCGGCGATCAGCAGCACGAGAAAAACTCAACCCGTTATTAGTCAGTTCATCATGAAGGAAGCGGTCAATTTCATTGTAATCCTGCATATCGAGTCCTTGATCAAGAACAGGAACCTCAACATCTGCAAGTGGCTGATAGGCCCAGTGCTCTCCGAGCATTTTGATTGCCGAAGGTCCCGAGTGATCGAACTCTCCAGCCAAGCGAATCACACCATCTGGCCACCTTGCACCGCGATCGACCCAACGTCTAATTGATTCCACCTGCAACGCAGTCAAACTGCCGTCCGGTGGCATTTTCAAATCGCCATCACCTGAAATCACCTGTAACAACAAACTCAGGTTCCGCTGATCTGAATCGACAAGAGAGCCATGATCCCCGCCCTGTTTGAATTTGTCGGCGGTCTCTAGAGAAAGCCCCCCGGAATCTTTTTGGTCATTGTGACACTCAAGGCAATTCTCAATCAGTGTTGGTCGAACATACTGCTCAAAGAACTCCACATCACCCAGATTCTCAACCACTTGCGCCACGAGGCAATCTTGTGAAATGACAAAAGTCATCAGCACAAAACAAGCGATTTGAAAGACCAAAAGAAGAAGGGCGTTTAAACGCATGACAGGTTCCCGCAAAAAACTGATCAAACGAAAACGCCAGTTTAGCGAACCTTCAAAACCTCATGCGAACAGAAAGAATACGATTCATCACAATCATTGAATCCTTGCTAGATTAAACAGCGACCGTGTCTAGAAGGGGCGATGACGCGAATCTACGTAAAGCCAGTACAAAAGCTCTTGAATCAATTCCATTGCGGACTGGATTCGATGCTCCGGATTTTTCTCCAAACATCGCAAACAAACCGTCTCGAGTGAATTCGGGATAGTCCGATCCGTAACGATCGCACTGGGAGCAGGTGGTCGAGAGTGAAGCGTGTGATCCAGTATTTCCTCGAGTGAGTCACCCCAAGCTAGAGTCTCAAGGGTCAAAATCTCAAAAAGAATGGCGCCGAGACTGTACAGGTCCGTTCTTTCATCGACCTCACGATTCGTGACCTGCTCGGGTGACATGTAAAGCGGAGAAGCCTGAGTCGGCCTTCGCGAATGGAGGCTGTTTGCATCCTCACCATCCTCCTGTGACTCATCAAGTACCTTCGCGATTCCCCAATCAAGAAGAGAGATCTCACCGAAATCTCCCAGCACAATATTCTCAGGCTTTACATCACAGTGCGCGATTCGATGGGTATGGGCATAATTAAGCACCTCAGCGACTTCAATGACCACATCAACTAGCTTTTGAAGATCCCATTTTGCCTCGCCTGATTTAATCGCATTAAGCGTCTCGCGAAGCGTTGTCCCTGAGACTAACTTCATGGTGAAGTAGTAGTGGCCTCGACTGTCATAGCCGACCTCATAAACCGGAGCGGTGTTTGGATGCTGCAGCGCCCCAGTAATCCTCGCCTCTCGAAGGAACAACTCATTCTCATACGGGTCATCAACAAACTCCGGTCTCAATGTCTTGTAACAGACGATCCTACCCAGATTCAAATCTTTACATGTCTGAATCACACACTTACCGCCGAGAGCGATCTGCTTGAAATAGATGTATCGAGTGTTGTTAGTGATCTTCGCATCTCTTGATAACGGTGAGTTCAAATCCACCGGACGCAAAAGCTGCTCACTGCGAGAAGTACTGCGGTACATAAATTGGCTCGAAACTACCCTAGAAGCAATCGTTACAACACGCCGACCCGAAGGCGTTCTTTTTCGGAGACTCAGCTAACAAGGATCCCGCGATAGAGGCGACTTGAATCTCCTAATCAGACTACCCTAACGAAGGGATCACTGACTAGCTCGAATCGCCCTGACCAGCGTCCAATCTGGGCGAGGCACCTATATCCGTTGCCACCGAACGGAATCAAATCGGGTAACATACCGCCTCGACACGAAGTAAACATCATCGAATGTCGCCCAACATTACCTCCTTCAACATTCCCATCAGGATCACCAAGATGTACCGACTTGCTGCATTACTGCTTTTATCCTTACTCGCGATCAACAGTTCACCAACGATTGCTCTAGCACAGAGCGATGCAGAAAAACATGACGCCATTCGGCCCGTACCACGTGAAGGCGGGTGGATGAAGCGGCACGAGTCAATGAACGAGCGAGTCGCAAAGGGAAACGTTGACATTGTGTTCATCGGCGACTCGATCACCCAAGGCTGGGAAGGACGAGGCAAGAATGTATGGGCAAAGTTTTATGGGGAACGAAATGCCGTCAACTTGGGCATTGGTGGTGACCGAACGCAGCATGTGATCTGGAGGTTACAGAATGGGAATCTCAAAGGGATCTCGCCAAAGGCAGCGGTGATCATGATTGGTACGAACAACTCTGGCAGCAACTCCCCGGAGCAGATCGCTGAGGGTGTGACAGAAATTGTAGAGATCCTCCGCAACCAAACCCCAAAAACAAAAATCTTAATACTTGGCACTTTCCCGAGAGGTGCGACGAAAGATGATGCGAGACGCATCGTTAATGAGAAGAGCAATCAGATCGTTGCAAAATTAGCGGATGATTCAAACATTCACTATCTAGATATCGGTTCAAACTTCTTGAATGACGACCAAACGCTTTCCAAAGAAATCATGCCAGATCTTCTGCATCTAAGCGAACAGGGCTACCAAATCTGGGCCGAATCCATTGAGTCCGCATTGGCTGATCTACTTCGTTAGCAGCAGATTTTTTCGCTTCAATCACCGATCGATTCACTATTCCTCGCTAATGCGGATAACCATCATGAGAACATGCTTAAAGCAATCAGGTATATCACTCGACAAATATGCTGTGCAACTTGCAATACTTGCATGCCTCATACCAATTCCGCTTAGCGCACAGGAACGACTACCACAAGATTCGTGGGAAACCGTGACGATCGACACGATTGAAATCGGATATGGACTGCAAATTGATGACGTCAATGGTGATGGCAAGCCAGACATCATCTTGGCGGATAAAAGTACGGTCCAGTGGTACGAGAACCCTTCGTGGAACAAGCATGTCATTGCGCGAGATCTCACTGAACGCGATAATGTATGCGTCGC
>JBMHCO010000077.1:0-5795 GCA_049889895.1 Rubripirellula sp. | reverse complement strand
GCTATTCTTCCAGATTTTCTTCTGGCGGTGCTTCGCTCATCGCACTCTCTTCCTCAGCCAAAGCAGCTTCGTATGCTTCGATCGCTGACTGCTCTGCGTTTTCAACTGAGCTAGTCGCTTCGGTCGATGGATTGCAACCTGCGGCGGCGCAAACCACAAGCAATACGGCTAACAGGTTCCATACTTTCATCTTCATCAAATACTCCTCGTAACGGACTTAGTAATGTCACAATAGTTTAACCGTTCTAATCGAGCCTCGCAGCACCCTTGCTACCAATCCAAATTGTCAACAGCAGAATCAATTACCCCACCTCAAACCTTTGGTTGGCAGAGAACGCAAAAATAAGTCTTATCCAATTCCATTGACATTAACCAATAATGCGATGGTCGAAGCGTCATCATGGTGGCGGCGTCGACACCGACAGTGACGATCACCTACGACGCAAAACGTTAATGCAACCGATCATCGAGCGAACCTCTGCTGGACTCTTCTGTCCACTGGGTGATTTCTACATCGACCCAACAAAACCCGTCAAACGCGCCGTCATCACTCACGCACATTCTGACCACGCGTGTTATGGATGCCGAAACTATCTCGGCAGCAAAGAAGGAGAACATCTACTGCGTCTGAGAGTGAACCGAGACGCCGAGTTTATGTTTGTCGATTTCGGTGAGGTGGTGAACATGGGTAGTGTCAAAATCTCACTCCACCCAGCAGGGCACATCCTAGGCTCTTCTCAGATCAGGCTCGAGTATCGTGGACAAGTCACCGTGATCACGGGCGACTACAAACTCGAACCAGATCCAACTTGCTCTCCATGGGAACCCATCTCATGCCACCATTTCATCACGGAGTCCACATTCGGCCTGCCAATTTTTCGCTGGGCGAGTCAGCACGAAGTCCAGGAGTCCATCAATCATTGGTGGAGGAGCAATCAATCCCAAGGTCGATGTAGCGTTTTATATGGCTACGCTATCGGAAAAAGTCAGAGACTACTTGCTGGACTTGATCCATCGCTTGGTCCAATCTTGACGCACGGTGCGGTTGAGAAAGGCATTCAGGCCTATCGGGATAGCGGCGTGTCGCTGCCACCAACCACCTATGCAGCCGATGCACCTGCCAAAGATATTAACCACAACGCCATCGTCCTCGCTGTTCCATCTGCTCACGGTACCTCGTGGCTCAAACGGTTTGGAAAGATTAGCACCGCGATGGCTAGCGGATGGTGCATGATGCGAGGTTGGAGGCGCAGGCGTTCGATGGATCAGGGATTTGTAATCAGTGATCACGTCGATTGGCTCAGCCTTCTTGAGGCCGTCCAACTAGCAAATGCTGAGATGGTCTGGGTGGACCACGGATACAGTCAGGTCGTCGCTCGATACCTCAATGAGAACGGCCAACCCGCCAAATCGATAGGCAGGCAAAGCCGTAACGAGACCGAAGATGAAGCAAAGATCACCCCGAGCCTAGCTAGCGAGGCCACATCGTGATCCGCTTTGCCAATCTCTACAAACGTTTAGATGCCACGACCAAGACGAATCAGAAAGTCGAGGCTCTGGTGGAATACTTTTCATCGGTAGACGCAGCGGATGCGGCATGGGCCACCTACTTTCTCGCGGGCAATCGACTCTCCAGATTGATCCCCACCAGGCTCATCAGACAATGTTCGGCCGATGCCGCAGGAATACCGGACTGGCTTTTTGAGGAGTGCTACCACAGCGTCGGTGACCTCGCCGAAACGATTAGTCTCGTAGTACCTCCAAGCCAATCGCTATCAGATCGATCCTTAACGGACTGGATCGATACGGAACTCTCGCCACTCGGTCAACTACCTCCCCAAGATCAGCAACAGCGCATCCTCGAGATCTGGAGCAAAACAAACACGGAAAGTCGATTTGTTGTCATGAAACTGATGACGGGTGGATTTCGCGTTGGTGTAAGCAAGGGATTACTGATTCGGGCGTTAGCGAAGCAAAGCGGTGTCAGCCCTGACGTCATCGCACACCGAATGATGGGGCAGTGGAAACCGAGTCGTGGGTGATTTTAGGCACAGATCAACCCGGACGAAACCGGATGGAAGGCGAGCAGACCCTACCCATTCTGTCTTGCAAATCCGATCCCCGCGGAAAAAAACATCAGTCATCTCGGTGACTCCAATCGCTACCTCGCAGAATGGAAGTGGGACGGAATTCGATGCCAAATCATTCGGCGTGAATCGCAAGTATTCCTCTGGTCTCGAGGGGACATGCTTATGGAAAACACATGGCCTGAGATCGAATCCGCTGCTGAAGAAATCCCAAACGGGACCGTACTTGATGGAGAAATTCTTGCAACCGACTCTCACGGATCGGTGTTACCGTTTGATCAATTGCAACGTCGAATCGGCCGCAAGCGGGTTGGCAAAAAACTTCTTCATGAGGTTCCCGTTGTCTTCCACGCATTTGATCTATTGGAATTCAATGGCGAAGATATCCGACGACTACCGTTTCACTCACGGCGAGAGCGGTTAGAGGTTTTATTTGAAAGGCTAAACCATACGAATCTTAAGACCACTGAGGTCGTGCAAGCCAAGCAATGGCAGGAACTCACAGAGAAACGATCACGAAGCCGTGAAAACCTGGCCGAGGGCTTGATGCTAAAAGAGATTGATTCCCCTTACTCAGTGGGTCGCACACAGGGACACTGGTGGAAATGGAAGGTAGACGCGGAAACCATTGATGCAGTCTTGATCTATGCACAGAAGGGTCACGGCCAGCGAGCAAACCTCTTTTCTGATTACACTTTCGCAGTCTGGGACGGTGACGCATTGGTGCCATTCGCTAAAGCTTACAGTGGCCTCAACCGCCAAGAGATTCAACAGGTGGATCGGTTCGTTCGGCAGAACACCAACGACACCTTTGGCCCAGTGCGAAGTGTCACCCCACAGCTTGTGATGGAAATTGCCTTTGAAGGTATCCGCAAAAGCAAACGACACAAATGCGGCGTTGCAACTCGGTTTCCGCGAATCTCCCGATGGAGGCACGACAAACAACCCGCTGATGCTAACACCCTCTCAGATCTTCATCGACTCATTGAGACCTATCGGGAGCCACCGAGTGATCAGTAGAGACGATGAAATTCCGCTCGAGTCACCGTCAAAACGGGTCGACCGATATTTTGAGAAACGCGGCTGGAGTCCATTTCGGTTCCAGCGTTCGTGCTGGCGCGCCTACCGCAATGGTGAAAGCGGAATTCTCCACTCCGTGACTGGATCAGGAAAAACACTTGCCGTTTGGCTTGGCCCCGTCCTGAAATGGCTCAATGCAAACCGTGATCCGACGAAGTGGAACTTCAAATCACCACCTCCAATTAAGGTGCTTTGGATTACACCAATTCGGGCGCTCGCAAACGACACCAAAGCAAGTTTGCAAGATCCAATCGACGCCTTGGACCTTCCGTGGACAATCGAGGCAAGGACGGGAGACAGTCGGGCATCTGCAAAAACGCGTCAACTAAAAAAACTCCCCACCGCCTTGATCACGACCCCTGAAAGTCTGTCACTTTTACTGACTCACGAGAAGGTGCTCGAGCAATTCAAGGAACTTGATTGTGTCATCGTCGATGAATGGCACGAACTGCTCGGGACCAAACGTGGAATCCAAACAGAACTTTCTCTCGCGCGGTTGCGCACCCTCAATCCGAATCTCAAAACATGGGGTCTCTCAGCAACACTCGGCAATCTCGAGCAAGCAGCTAACTCACTTATCGGGACGGACACCCCTAGTCCACCTAAGATCATTGAAGGTCACTCAAAAAAGAAAATTGAGTTCGAGTGCATTATCCCCGAATCAATCGAACGTTTTCCTTGGACCGGTCATATCGGCACCAAGATGGCACCACAAGTTGCGGAAAGACTCGAGGGAGTCTCTAGCGCCTTAATCTTCACAAACACGCGTGCCCAAACCGAGATTTGGTATCAAGAACTGCTGAAACAGAGACCTCAGTGGGCCGGCAAAATAGCGTTGCATCACGGGTCGCTCGATTCCGAAGTCAGAAAGTGGGTCGAAAACGGACTTCGAGAGGGCACGTTACATGCCGTCGTCTGCACGAGCAGCCTAGATCTTGGCGTGGATTTCACCGCTGTGGATTTAGTCATACAAGTCGGTAGCCCCAAGGGAGCGGCGAGACTTTTGCAACGTGCGGGTCGCAGCGGTCACCAGCCCGATGCGGTGAGTCGGCTGTCGTTTGTGCCAACCAATGCGCTCGAACTGATCGAACTCTCCGCGGCGCAGGAGGCGATTAAGAATAAAGACCTCGAATCTCGCCGCCTAATTCAAAAACCACTTGATGTCCTCGCTCAGCACGCGATCTCGGTAGCCATTGGTGGTGGGTTCGTTCCCGACAAGTTACTCAAAGAAATTCGCTCAACTCACGCCTACCGCCATATGTCTGATCATGAATGGGAGTGGGTACTTCACTTCATCAGGTACGGCGGGCACTCGCTTCAAGCATACCCGGACTTCAAGCGAGTTGAGATTGAGAATGGACGGTATCACGTTCGGCAGAGAAAAATCATTACTGCCCACCGTATGAACATCGGAACCATCACTGCCGACCAAGCAATGGTTGTAAAGTACATGGCGGGTAAACGTTTAGGAATGGTAGAAGAGTCATTCCTCACCAAGCTCGAACCGGATGAAGTCTTTACCTTCGCCGGAAAATTGGTTTCGTTAGTCCGAATTCACGACAACGTCGCTTACGTTCGGCGTGCAAGCGGTAAGTCATCGGCAGTTCCCCGATGGATGGGCGGGCGTATGCCGCTGTCAGCAGAACTCGGTGGCCATCTTAGAGCGAAACTCGATGAAGCATCCCGCGGCCGGTTCCGCGATCATGAAATGCAAGCCGTTCGTGGACTTCTTGAGGTTCAACAGAAATGGAGCATCATCCCCAACCGTCATCAACTGCTAATTGAGTCGATCAAGACTCGCGCGGGCTGGCAACTTTTTGTCTACTCTTTTGAAGGCCGACTCGTCCACGAAGGTCTCGCTGCGGTTGTCGCACACCGACTCGCACAAAAACAAAAAAGCACCTATTCAATTGCCTGTAACGACTACGGTTTTGTCTTACAGTCGCCCAAGCCTTTTCAACTCGATCGACTCAGCAGTAACGATGTCTTTCGGTCGCATGCGATGCTTGATGACATCATGCAATGTGTAAATTCCACTGAAATGGCAAAGAAACAATTCCGACAAATCGCCAGGGTTGCCGGACTCGTTCAGCAGGGCCTTCCACATCGCCAGAAGTCATCCAAGCACCTAATGGCCAGCAGCAATCTCTTCTTCGATGTCTTTCTTAATTACGACCCGCAAAACCCTTTACTTGAGCAAGCTAGACAAGAAGTTCTCGATCTACAACTCGAAGCGGATCGACTCCGTGACGCGTCTCTAAGAATTGAGGACAGTGAAATTATCATCAAGACACCTAAACGGATGACGCCACTAGCCTTTCCCCTTCTTGTCGATAAGCTTCGGGAACGACTCAGTAGTGAAACCCTCGCAGAGAGAGTGATTCGAATGCAAAAACAACTCGAAAACGCAGCAGGCTAGGTCTTGAAAGACACAATTAAGATCAACATTGACGATCACCAACTCACCCTCCTTCCCATGGGTGGCGTCTTTCATGGAGCGACCGAGACACTTTTCGTTACCGATACTCATTTTGGCAAAGACGTAACGTTTCGAAAGCACTCGATCCCCGTCCCCAGCGGATCAACACTGACGACTATCTCAAAACTCAAATCACTCCTGCAACTTAC
>JBMHCO010000076.1:0-6972 GCA_049889895.1 Rubripirellula sp. | reverse complement strand
CACTGGTCTTTCTCTGATGCCTCAAGGATTCCAAAAATCCATCCCGCCGAGCGACATGTGTGACCTGATCGAATTCATAACTGAAGCGGGATCAGCGCACGACGCGACAATGAACTCTCAGGTAAGTCAGGCTTTGCAGGTCATCGAACTTGATGAGCAGAGATCGACACGTCTCACCGCTGCTGCTTGCCAAATTCACGGCGCGAAGATTCGTTTCGAAAAGGAGTACGAAAACATTGGGTACTGGAATGACGCAACAGAATTCGTCTCATGGAAAGTCTCCGTCAGTGAGCCCATGCGTGTTGAAATCAAGATGGAATATGCAGTTCCAACGGAATCAGAGGGGAATCTCTGTCAGGTCACTTTAGGCACGCAAACACTAAGTAAAAAAGTAAAAGGGACTGGTAACTGGGCGACTTACCGAACTCTGAGTTTGGGAGCACTTTCCATCCCGGAGGGTGAAAGCACGATCAGGCTTGGTGCTTCAGGAACGATCCGGCAGTGGCTGATGGATTTTCGTACTTTGACACTCACTCCCATCAGCGATTAGCCGCACTAGCGTTAAATGAAGCGGGTAGAATACTTCTTGTCTCCTACGAGCAGATAACTTTTTTAAAGCTAAAAAGTGATGAGTCAGACCCTGCGCTTTTTCAAATATCTATTGGCTTTACTGCAATCGATGCACTGCGGTCGTTACGGTCATCGACGGAATTCAATGCAGACTCGTAACGCCTGCGTGGTCATCATTTTGTTGTCAATCTGTCTGGCCGAGTTCGGTGCACCACTCAAGGCGGAAGAACCAACGCGGATGATGATCGCTGAGTTATTCGAGGAAGAAGTTCATCCGCTGCTTTTTAAGTTTTGTGGTGAGTGTCACGGGGCAACGCCAATCGATAACGATCTCGACCTCACCAAGTTCAGCTCTTCCGAGACGATTTTGGATCGACCCAAAGTCCTCAGCCATGTTGCGGAGAGGCTTCGCGCTGGCGACATGCCGCCCACCGAAGCGTTACAGCCGAGTCAGGTTGAGCGTGAGAAGCTGCTGAATTGGATGGCGATGGCATTGGATGTCGAAGCAGCCGCGCGAGCTGGTGACCCGGGGCCGGTCACTCTTCGGCGGCTTAGCAACACTGAGTACGACAATGCGATTCGAGATCTAACGGGCGTAGACATGCAGCCTACTAAGTCCCGTGAATTTCCAGTGGATAGTGTGGGTGGTGAGGGGTTCGCCAACGTTGGGGAGGCGATGCCGATGACTCCCGAATTGGTGCAGCGATATCACCAAACGGCGCGTGACGTTGCGGCTCGTGCTGTCCTCTTGCCAGAAGGGTTTCGGTTTTCGCCCTCGGCCGATCAGCCTATTTGGACAGCGGAAGCACTCGCGGCCCTCCATCGTTTCCACGGTCGATATGCAGGCGTCAACGGGGAGCCACCGCTAGAGAATCATCTCGCCGCTACGCTACGTCATCGAGACAGATTGATGGGTGGTGATCCAAAAGATATTGTTGCGGTAGCCACCGAAGAAAATCTTAATGCGACTTACTTGGCGACACTCTGGCGTGGACTGACTAGCACCACAGCAACTTCACTGACGGCTGCTGAGGTCGATGGACGAATTGGTTTATGGGAGGAAAAGGTCGCTGAAATTGAAGCACAGAAACTTCGACAGCAGAATGCTGTGGAGAATATTTCGTCGCTTTGGAATTCATCTAAACGTATTCTCGCCCAGTCCCAGGTTGCCGAAGGTGCTTCGGTAGCTTTTGAAGAAAAGGTAATGGTGGCGCGTGGCGAGCTGCTGCTGATGACCGTATTGCCAAATGCTAACCACGGTGCCGACAGTACCCTTGTCGATTGGACGATTCAAGAAATTGGTGGAGAGCAGCGTTCGTGGAGTGTTTCGGATCTGATTCCTAATCTACTGAAGGGTAATTCTTGGTCAGATCACGACGAAGCTCGATGGAGTTTCTTAGAAAACGCGTCGGCTCCGAGCTTTCTCACGGAGCACCGTGACAGCATCCAGGGACATTCTGTATTGAAGTCGTGGAGTCTTGGGTCGGAGCCATCGGTGTTTGTGAACACAGGAACTGAGGAGCTACGCGTGTGGACGACGCTACCGCCACAGACCTTCTTTGTTCATCCGGGGCACAATCGACCCGTCGCCGTCGCATGGACGAGCCCGATCGCGGGCGAGTTCATTGTCACTGGACGCGTTGCTGATGCGCATCCAGCTGGACTCGATGGAGTTGCGTTCGAACTATCGCATCTTGCTGCAGCTGATTTAGGACAAGCATTGGATGAGGTAAACAGTGCGAAGACTGTTTTACCGGATCCGGGAATGCATCCTGCACCGCTTGACCTCATCCGTAGGAAATGGCGGGAATCGACAACGGATCCAGCACCCGTACTGGAAGCCATTAAAGAGACACAGGATCAATTATTCCGAGGCAACTATAAAACGAACGCAGTCATTGCTGTCGGTAACGGTTTTCCCGCATGGGAGGAAATTAATCGTGTCGTGGCCCGCGAGACGATTCAAAGTGCTGCCCGCGAACCAATCTTTCGGCTCTTTGCTTTGCCTTCACAGCCCAGTAGTCCTACACATTCCGAAAACCCCGCGCAGCTGGAAACCTACGTTGTCTGGGATCGGCTCCGACTCGAGGGAGGCGACGGCACGACGCTCGTCTTGGCTGAACATCCAGAACTCAAAGAAGCCGTCGAGGCAGCATGCGGGATCCAGTTTGGACAGCATCCCGAAAACCGGAATGTTCCCAAGACGGCGCTTGTCACGGTTGCCGGTGAGGAATTGGTGATCGATCTGAGTTCACTACCCGTTGGGCTACAAACGGTACTCACTCTGCCGCGTTTTCTGTGTGCGGATGTTCGTCTCGACGATGGCAGTCCAGAGAACGCGGAGGTGCAGGCGTTTTTGATCGCGGCAAAAGGCGGTGGCGGAACGCATGCTGAACCTGCTGCGGAGGCCATGCCAGGCAACCCGCGAGTTGCAAGAATTGTGCATCCACGTGTCGCTGAAGAGCTCGCGCGATCCGCTGACGAATTTCGTGCCCTCTTTCCACCCGCGGTGCTGTTTGCACCTATCATCCCACGTGACGCGCAAGGAAGTTTGTTTCTCTATCATCGAGAAGATGAACCTTTGCGTCGTCTATTACTTGACCAACATGGGCAAGCTGAGCTTGATCGCCTGTGGAGTGAACTCGATTTTGTGAGTGAGCAGGCGTTTGCGACACCCCGAATGTATGAAGAGATCCAGCAGTACTATCGGGCACCCAATGATGGTGCTCGCATCATGTTCTTTTACATTCAACTGTTCGGACAGCAAGTCGAGCAGGAAGCGGAGGCTTTGCGTGCCGGCAAGGTCGCCGCAGAAGCCACTCATTTGGAGGCACTGGTAGAATTTGCTGCGCGGGCGTGGCGTCGAACGCTCGCGGATGAAGAGGTTGCGGAGATTCTTGCTGGTTACCACGCTGATCGCGAGTCGGGAATGAAGCACGATACAGCATTCCGTAGCACGCTCGTCAGAATTCTCTCCTCACCTTGGTTTCTATATCGAGTTGAGCAGCCCGCCGCCGAGTCACACTGGCAGCCAATTTCAGGTGAAGAATTAGCGACACGGCTTAGCTTTTTATTATGGGATTCAATCCCCGACGATGAGCTGCGTTTGAGCTCGTCCCGCCTGCACGAGAACGACGTCATGGTGCAGCAAGTGCATCGGATGTTACAGGATGATCGAATGCGTGGTATGGCACGTGAGTTCGGTGCCCGATGGCTGGGAGTGCGTGACTTTGTCACCAATCATGGTCGGAACCTGAAGCAATTTCCTGAATTCACACCGGAGTTGATTCATGCTTTAGCTGAGGAGCCAGTGCGTTTATTTGAAGACTCTCTGGTCAACAATCGCCCGATCGCGGAACTGATAGATACCGACGCGGTTGTTATCAATGACATCCTCGCCAACCACTATGGTATTCCTGGAATAACCGGTTCGCAGTGGCGTCGGGTCGAGAATGTTTCAAGCTACGGTCGAGGCGGATTGCTTGGTTTTGGCGCCGTGCTAGCGAAGACTGCGGCCGCCTCGAGGACCAGTCCCGTTAAGCGAGGTGCATGGGTGGTGCAGATGCTTGGAGAGCAGTTGCCGAAGGTGCCGCCAGGGGTCCCGCCTCTACCGGAAGAGTTACCGGAGGGGCTGAGTGTCCGTGAGCTTACCGAGCGTCATCAAAAGGATCCTGCGTGTGCCAATTGTCATGTCCGCATTGATCCTTACGGGATGACGCTTGAACAATTTGACGCTTTGGGTCGACTGCGACCGACCGCAGATTTAAAACCCGGTGACACTGCGGCGACTACGCGTGATGGTGTCGCTATCGACGGCTTCGAAGGTTTACGCAACTACCTGGCTGACACTCGACGAGAAGACGTTTTGAATACCTTCGCGCGTAAACTGACAGGTTATTCGCTTGGGCGCGCGGTGCAGCTTTCTGATCGGAAGCTTGTCAATGACCTCACCAAAACGATGGTTGATGGCGGTAGGTGGTCAGACGTTTTACTTCTCATTGTTAACAGTGAGCAGTTTCGATGTATTCGACCTCAGGCAAACGCGCCTCAAGCTAAAGCGTTTGACGCCAGCATACGTCACCTAGCTGCTGCCCCTTAAGTAACCACCAGATGATGTTGGCTGAAAAGCCAAGCAACAAACCGACCTTTTCCATAACGGAACGTTCCCATGCCCATCGGATCTGCTTTGCCTGTTTCGCGACGTACCATGTTGCGTGGACTCGGTGTTTCAATGGCTCTGCCTTGGCTCGAATCACTTCCGTTGGCTTCAGCTACCAGCTCCGCTTCCAATCAAGGGCCACCTGTGCGCACGCTCGTGACATTCACTGGGATGGGGTTTCACTCCGATCACTGGTGGGCAAAAGGGGAAGGCGAGGCGATGCAGCTTGGGCCATGCCTGAAACCACTCGAGTCGTGGAAGCAGCGGATGGTATTTCTCCGTGGTCTTTGGAATGAACAAGCCAATAACGGTGTCATCCACTGCATGCAGACCGGTAATATGCTCAGCGGTGCATCGATGTCGAAGACCGAGGTTCGGACGGGCGTCAGTTTTGATCAGTTGATGGCGCAGCAACTCGGTAATCGCACTCGCATACCGTCGCTGGTGCTTGGCTGCGAGGGGCCAATTCCTGGTCTGCAGGACGGTCATCCCCTGTTGTACAGTTCGCATATTTCTTGGAGTACCGCGGTGTCGCCGACGTGGACGGAGACACGACCAGCACTCGCTTTTGACCAGCTTTTTCGCACCAAGCCAAATCGCGGCGACCTACGTCTTGTTGATGCGGTGCTGGAAGACGCCCGTTCGTTGCGGCAACGACTTTCCGTTTCCGACCGGCAAAGATTTGAAGAATATCTTGGTAGCGTTCATGAAATCGAAGGACGTATCAAGAGGGCGGGCAAGGAGAGCGAGGCTGGCGGTTGGAAGCCTACCCTGACTGCCCCAGATCGCCCACGGCCTGCTGACGGTATTCCTACTGAAATTCCGGAGTACTGGAAACTGATGAATGATATTGTTCTGCTGGCCTTTCGTACTGACTCCACGCGAATCTCGACGCTGAAGTACTGTAACGATGGATCCATCCTCACCCATGCTCACGCTGGCGCGAAAGATCAACATCATCAGATGGCTCACACTCAGCCGCAGGAGCTCATCGGCGTCAATCAGTTTTTCACGTCGCAGCTTGCCTACCTCTGTGAGCAGATGGCGCAGGTTGAGGAAGGTGATAGTACTCTGCTTGACAACACGACAATCATGCATTGTTCAAGCATGATTCACGGTAATCATGACGCACGGCAACTGCCGGTGATTCTTTTAGGCGGCGGGGGTGGCAAAGTTCGAGGCGGACGCGTCCTTGATTACCTTGATGCCTCGAACCGTCGTATGTGCAGCCTGTTTCTCAGTCTGATGGAATGGGGCGGTTTAGAACTTGACAGTTTTGGTGATTCCGACGAGAGGTTGGCGGGCCTTTGATAAGCAGATCAATTGATAAAAATCACGTGGTTACTTCTCGATTCTTGCCTGTCGAGACTCTGCTTGATTTTGCAGCAGCGCAACTTGTCTCATATGTCGGCGTAGTCGTTCTTCTCTTGCTTCATCATCCTGTTTCTTAATCAGTTGCCGCCCGTAATATCCAAGTACGAAAAATATCCAAGTACGAAAACGTAGATCCAGAGAATGGTGTGAAGCCATCGGTTGTCCAGTTTTTCCTGAAAAATGGAATTGATAAGACTAGCGCGATCAATGGTCCGCAAGATAAAAGTGTGACAATGACTTTTTCAGATGATTCCATTGAGCCGATCGCAATGATGTTTGATGTTTTTCATCTTCCTGGTGCGTTGAAGTCGATAGGATAGCAGGCAACTCACGGGGCTATTTATCTCATAACAGTATGCCGTAATAAAAAACAAGTTGCGCGCGGTAGCGATCTTGGTCGAGACTCTTCGATTCTGTGGAGACTCTTCGATTCTGTGGAGACTATTCCTTGCTTATGTAATGGCGTCGTCGAATCCGATAGCAGATGCGGCCAAGAGGCTCGGAATCGAGAATTAATCGGTGCTAGTTTGGTGAGACTAGCTCAATGGTATCATGAAGAAGAAGATACGATGCTTCGTTGCTTTTTAATCAGCTTGATGGAATCCTGCTAAATGTTCAATACTTTCCAGCGAGTAGCGTTTCTTTGGCTGCTCTCTCTCCTGACCTCGGTTTCATGTTCGGTCGCAAATGCGGACACACCTCCCAATGTGGTACTCGTCTTCATTGACGACATGGGGTGGGCTGATTTTTCTTGTTTTGGCAATTCGGACGCGGAGACACCGGCGATCGATCGACTGGCTCGTGAGGGGATCGCGTTCGAACAGTTCTATGTGAACTCACCTATTTGTTCACCCTCGCGCGTCGCTATC
>JBMHCO010000075.1:0-3716 GCA_049889895.1 Rubripirellula sp. | reverse complement strand
TCACCCGCATTATCAATCGCACTTCTCCCGGCAAGTGGCTGATGAGATAGAACCAGAACCGGTCGATCAGCTTGCGATAACTCACGCTCTAGCCATTGCTGCTGAGTCTTACCAATGAATGACGGATAGCCTCCACGATGCGAGGGTGAGCCTTTGTCATTGCCATCCAAAACGAGGACGCGTAGCCCCTCAACATCTCGGCGGTAATAACTCGCCTCGATCCCCCACGCCTCGAAGCAATCTTCACGAGTTAACCCGTAATCGAATTCATGATTCCCAATGACATGAATGGTTTCCTCATGAGCGTCATTAAAACGCTGAGCATATTCCTGATGCTCCTCATTCGGGTAGGCAAAGTCGCCCATTTGGACCAACGCATGACATTCCCGAGATCCCATTTCTCGCAAGAATTCTTCGAGTCGCGACCGCGCATCGGTTGCCAATCCACCATGCAAATCGGAAATCACCCCCAAGCGAATCGGCTTGGAAATCGAAGCTGCTGAAACCAACTTATCCGAACAAAAGATTCCCGCTGTTGCCATGACACCCAAAGCCTTTAGTGACTTGCGACGATCCATTTCATTCATACCTTGCATACCTCAGGCTACTCTCCACACTCGTTTCGAGCGGATCAAGGGAGTGCCGGATCACTCCTCATTCCAAACGGTCACTTCTGTCGCACCACTGCGAGCACCGCCTTTGTTCACGAAAACGATTCGCAATGACTCGCTCGTGACCGGAGTAAATGCTGCGGTGTTCCACTGGCTACCTGCGGGCCGCTCCGGTGAGAACTGCACCTCTGAGACAGGTTTCCACTGGCCGTCTTCCTTGATTTGTATCTCATAAGATAGAGGAGCCTGCACTCCGCCGCGATCGTCATAAATTGCAATCTCCACTCGGCGGAATTCGATCTCCTCACCAAAATCAATCTGTAGCCAATCGGTCTCATTCGGCGAACCGTAGCTCGTCCACCGGTTCATCGGCGATGGTTGGAAATTGGTGACACCATCGATGGATGATTCTGGCACTCCGCCATAGATGTCGTGATGACTGCAAGAAGCTTTAGGGAATTCACTGACTCCATCGCTGAACGCTAAATTACCGGGCCGAGCAGGAATCCGTTTCAGGGGCAACTTCGCCTCACCCCACGCCTCAATTTCCGTCAAACCTGAACTGAAGCCCTCAGCGTGTGTGAGCGTAAGCTGAAATCTTTGAAAGCTGATTGGCTTGAAGTGGAATGAATGGGGGCGATGGCCTTGCGGCGCGATATCTTCACGCGTCACCTCGATCGGCTGCCAGTCCGCCCCGCTCCAATAATGAAGCTCGATCTTCTCAGGCACTCGAATCTTGGAATCTCGCAAGTCACGATCGTCGAGCAGGTAAGCTCGGATGCTATGAATGGTGCGGGGCACGCCAAAATCGACTTCAATGGTATCCGAAGCATTGGGCGACCCCACGCTGGTCCAACGATTAGGCGGGTGAAGCAGGTACCAAAAGTTGCCGTCATTCAGCTTGGCAGCATAAGTTCCTTCGGCGGTGTAGGAGGTTCGCAAATGCGGGTAATAACCACCGTCGTTGTTCACGACGTAATTGGTCGCAACAAGCTCTGAAGTTTCTGAGCGAGGCGAAATGTTTGGTACAGCGTTAGGGATTTCAACACGACCAACGGTCCTTGCTGCATGAACCTTCTTACCATCAACCAAGACATGGAAGCCTTCTCCGAGCCCATATCGCGTACCCGTTTGATCCCAAACGATCGAAACAAGGTGCCCTCGATAAGGGACCTGATCGAGGGCAAAGTACTTCCACCCCGTGGGCACAAGCGGATGAATCCGTAGAGTCTCATCGTCTCCGGGAATCAGCCCCATCAGCCCCGTGATAACGAGGTCGGTGTAACCAGAGTGCAAGTAATGTTCCGAGTGGTTATAGCCGTCATAGCCTTCAAACGAACCGGTATCGGGATGCAGGGCCTCGGCGAGATACGGCTTCCCATCTTTACGGTGCGACTTGGCGTAGATCTGCAGTGTCTTGACATAATCGGTGTTTGAGAGTGCCGCCCCACCGCTGTGCAGCAGATTGGCGAGTCCCTTAAGCGTTTGAGTCGTTGCGTAGGGCCAGGACTGACCACTCCACCAACAGCAGTGGTTGGTGATCTTGAACATCGGATCATGCCGTTCCACAAACGATGGCCCGTAGTCGGCATAAAACCCATCTCGATCCATCAGCTTCTTCCACGCAACGTCGTACTGATGCTCACCTTGCACGAGGCCAAATTGCCACGGCACGTAGCCGATCAACTCTCGCCCGTGGGGGTCACCCGCATACCTGCCACTTTCGTAGGTTCGCGTCAGCGCCTTGAGCTGATAGCCGTCGCGTTGTTCGTCATTTTTCAAAACGGGGAAAAAGAACTGTCGCTTCGGGTCCCACATCAACTCAATCATCTTCGCCTTCAAGGAGGCAGCTTTGTTGGCGTACCGCTGGGCGAGTTCAGATTCCCCCGCCAACGAAGCGATTCGACTGATCGCAAGTGCATCAGCGTACATATAGGAGTTGAAGGACGGACGGTAACTGGGAGCCCCTCGGAGGATGTCTTGAGTTTGCCGGCTGTTGATATTGAATTCCATCCCATCGTCGTGCCCTGTCTGCCAAAACAGACCAACCTCCGGCACGTACTGTCGCTGCTCCCAACCCTCGTAGTTCTTCACAAGATCCTGCAGAAGATCAACCACCAATTCGTGATCAGGGTGTATCTGATGAATCGCCCAAGCTGAGTCAGCTAACCATGTCGAGTAATTTCTTGGTTGCGCCCCTGGGGTGCGGAACCAATACTTGGTGTAGTCGTTTGCAATTCGAGGTGAGCGTAACCAGCGAGCTTCGTAAAGTTGATGCCCAGCGGGGCACGCGATTGCCCCGTATGCACCTGACCAAAACGGCCGATCGATGAACTCTGTAAATGAATAACCACTGTTTGGCGATCCGTAGGTGAGATGCTTGGTCAGCAAGTCCCAGCGGTAATAATAGGTGGTTTGAATTTCCGAATCTGGGCACTCAAAGAATGGAATCTGCTGCTTGTACCAATCAAAGTCTCGATTGTCCCACCACGCTTCACGTTCTAACAAAGCATCCCGATTCAGTACCTGTGCCTGCACTGAAATCACAGAGACAAACAATGGAAGAAATACAAACGTAATTCTTTTTAACAGAGCCATGCCAACTAAATACAAGTGAAGGAGAAACGACTCAAAGTAATTGATTCAAATGCAGGAACCGTGAGAGCAAAACCTGCACCCCCGAAGGAAGGCTTGGCGATCGCGATGAGTCGATCCAGAGTGGTGCAATAGAGATTTGTCAGACAAGTCTCCCGAGAACTCCAGTTTAACACATTCAACTGATGCACAAGTTGCCAGCGCCGCCTGAGTCTGCGCCGACGCCCCCGAACGCACCTCGATAGAGGTTATACTTTGTGCAGATCGATGACCCGCGTCCATATAAATACAACGTGCGTGTAACTACAACCCGCTTCCGAAAGAAAATCCTGCCATGGAAATCTTGTTCAAAAAATCTTGTCCACAGATGCTCATCCGCGTGCTTACGCTGATGGTGGCACTCGGGAACTACATCGCACTTGCTGCGGGGGAGCCCGTCAAGGTTTACATTCTTGCTGGCCAATCGAACATGGAAGGCCATGCAAAGGTTGAAACGTTCGACTATATCGG
>JBMHCO010000074.1:0-28851 GCA_049889895.1 Rubripirellula sp. | reverse complement strand
AGGAGATTCAACTTTAGTACGAGAGGATTTAGTTGGACGTAGCTCTGGTGTACCAGTTGTCGCGCTAGCGGCACGGCTGGATAGCTAACTACGGAAAGGATAAACGCTGAAAGCATCTAAGCGTGAAGCCCGCTCCGAGATTAGGATTCGTAGTCATTTGACGAAAGCCCCCTAGAAGACGACTAGGTTGATAGGCTGGACGTGTAAGCACGGTAACGTGTTTAGCTAACCAGTACTAACGGGCGAAGGATTGGTCGTCGATATCCCGCACTCGAAATCCCTTTCAGGATTTTTACTCGAGATAACTCGACGTTCTTTGAAGTAACGTCTTTAAGAAATAGTACAACTACCAAACAACTGGCGTAGTAGCGGTGAAATACCCGTTGCTGCGTCTTTCCGGCGACCATATCGGAAAGGTTCTACCTGTTCCCATCCCGAACACAGCAGTCAAGCTTTTCGAGCCGATGATAGTGCATACCAGCGTGAAAGTAGGTATTGCCGGATTTTTAAAAACCTTCTAGTGAAAACTAGAAGGTTTTTTTTTGCGCTGATGTTATTCGCCACTCAGCGGAGCCTCGGCTTGCTTGGATGCTCTCGGTCTGTCGAGACTTCGTTAATCGGCGATGTTTGCGTTTGCGGAAATTCCCTGGAGGCTAGGGATGAAACAATGGGACGTGATTGTGCTCGGGCTTGGTGGTGTGGGAAGCTCGGCGTGTTTTCATCTCGCCAAGTCAGGTATGTCAGTGCTAGGTATCGACCAATACCCGCCTGGCCATGGTTTTGGTAGTTCGCACGGTCTGACACGAATCGTAAGGCAGGCGTATTTTGAGGGCGTCGGTTATGTTCCGCTTTTGAAGCGTTCTTATGAGCTTTGGGATCAGCTCAATCAGCTGGTTAATAAGCCTCTGTTTGTCCGATGCGGGCTACTTCAAATGGGGCCTCCTGATGGTGTCGTTGTTCCTGGAGTGTTGCGGAGTGCCAAGGCACACGATTTGAAGGTTCGTACCTATAGCCCAGAAGAGTTAAAGCAGGTATGGCCAGGAATCTGCTGCGAGTGCAGTCATGTCGGGGTTTTTGAGTCCAATGCTGGCTATGTAGATGTGGAGAGGGCTGTGCTAACGCAGCTTCAGCTTGCCCGATCTGAGGGCGCTGAGTTGCTTCATGGGGCTCGCGTTACTGCTTACGAGGAGCGTTTGGATGGTGTGAGCGTTTCCATGAATGGTCAGACGTTTCACGCGAGGCAATTGGTTCTCGCTTTGGGGCCTTGGTCATCGACTTGGTTGAGTCGTTTGATTGGTGCCAACATTCGCATTCTCAGAAAACACTTATATTGGTTTGAGGCTCACCCCCAGAGGCTACGGGTAGATAACGGGGCTCCTTGTTTTTTTCATGAAACATCGCGGGGGCACTTTTACGGGTTTCCGAGAATTGACTCCTCGGGGGTAAAGATCGCGATGCATTCCGGTGGCGCGGTAGTCCATCAGCCTCAAGCGTCAGATCATGATAGTATTGAAGAAGATTCGGAACTTCAGGAGTGTTTGCGTTATGCAGGCGCCTGTTTACCGGGGGTTACGCAGAGACTAACGAGAGAGCAAGTTTGCTACTATTCAATGACACCAGACGAGGCTTTTATTTTTGGCCGCCTCGGAGATCAGTCGAGGCTCATCGTGGCTGCAGGACTCTCGGGGCACGGGTTTAAGTTCACCCCAGTGTTAGGCGAATTGATTTCTCAAATCGCAAGCCATCAAGAGTTGAAGTATGACCTGACCGCGTTTTCCCCGAGCCGATGGATGAATTGACGTTTTACGCTCGGCTTTCGCGAGCAAATTATGGTGTGGCTGAAATTAGTTCGTAGACCCGCTGTCCGACAAAGTAGAACACCGCAACATGTACTGCGACAATCGTTGTCACGACAAAGAGTCTTCGCACTGCCGAGAGGAATCCACGCTTGGGTGCGACGTGATTGGCAAGACGCACTGATATTTCAGTGGTGAGTTCATCTGGGTCGATTTTGTAGTCACTCAATGAGCGTACTTTCTTCCGAAAAGCAGTGGGGCGGTCTTGGTTATGGACTGCCGTTGAATCGGAAGGTTGCCTCTGGATATTGAGTTCGGAACTTGGTTCCACTGGAGGCGGTTGAACGGAATTTACTGCTTTCTCTTCCGCCACTGAGTGTCGGCTGACGAATTGCTGCTGTGGTTCTTCATCGGCAGGAACAAAGGAGAATGAGGACATGTCGGTGTAGTCAGTGCTACTCTCCATGTTTTTTACTTCCTCATTCTTTCGAGACAAGTCATCATTTGACTCGACAGAGAAGTTGTCTTGGTTGGCTTGTGTGTCATCGCCTTGCCCTTGACTTTGATGGCTCACCTCTACGAACGCACTTGCATCCGCAATTGGACCTGGAATCGATGTTGCTGGCGTGACTTGATGCATTTTTTGTTTCTTTAGGTCGGTTCCTTCAGAATTACCCTGCTCGGAATTGCCGAACATTGCTTGCCCCTGAGGATCACTGATTTCAATGATCCTCGATTCGTTGGAACTTGTCACGTCACAGTGTATTTCGAGGTTTTTCTGATCTGCTACGTAATCATTCGTATCTTCAAGTTGGGTGGGGTCTCCGAGAGGGCTGTGCCGGTTGTTCGGGTTGTGTGTGGGAGCGATCTGCGGCACCTCGCCCGTTACCGCATCGGATAACCCTTCACCTACCGCGAAGCTGGTGAACCACTGGTCTTGCGGAATCCCGCTCTTCACCGAAGGGAGTCCCTGATTCCCATGATCGTTTTTTTGCTCTAAGTCGTTCTGTTTACTGTTCGGCGAATTCCCGTTCATTCCATCACCCCCAGAGGGTTGCGATTCCACAACGCCTTCTATTGGAGCAAATTGCTCGAGGAGATGAATGGTTGAACTACTTTTAGACGACTGGATCTGGTCAAAGGATCGATTGTTTCGATGGGATGGAACGATTTTATCGGGATTTGCTGTCTGTCCTGCTTCACTTGCTTCTTCGAAGGTAGCCTGCGGTCTCTCGCAAGATTCTCTGCCGGTGAACTCACTCAGCATTGAGATCACTCCGCTAAACCTTTGCAGTAGCGGTTGAGCGATGGCTTCAGTCGCGGCGTTCTTGGGGTAGTTGTCCGCATTTAATGTGCGTTTTTCTCGTCTTTCGGCGACCTCTGGATCAGCAGTAAGGCAGGCTTTGGAATCGAACAGTAGGTCTTTTGACTCAGTTAGTAATTTCTCTTGAGACAATGAGCGGTCAGTCACCGAAGTTTCAGCTAGAGGGTTTTCTGCAAACGCTGCGAAATGGTCTGAGGCTTCGGTGTTATCCCCGCTGGGACTGATATCGGTAACCGCAAGGATTGACTGTCCCAGGGTGTATTCGTTTTCGAAAAGCGAAAGTCGACGAATACGTTCTGAACGTCGCATTTTTCTGGCGGAAAGATCAGCAATCCATAGGGATCCACCCTGATTGATTGCAGCGTGCGTCGCAGCGAATTCTAAAGTTGGCTTTAGGTCGTGAGCATGAGCGCTGAGCAGATGGACTCCTTGAGCGAGTGATTTTTGCAGGTCTCCTCGGTCATTCAGCACCTCAATCGAGATTTCGAATTCTCGGCTCGGTGAACTGGGTAACTCCAGTTCGGTATCGAGTTGGAAGCTAAGTTCGCATGGTCCGACGGAGAATGGCTGCTCCGTGCAGATGATTTTTCCTGCTTTTTCACCATGGTTTGGCAGCGGCCAAGCCTCCACGCGATCTTCGAAGCAGCAGAGGAAGTAGGCGATCTCGGGTACACTTCGGCTGCTGACCCTTAGATGGCAACAGTGGTGCGAGCCAACCAAAGCGAAGGGTCGGCGTTGCCGGAGCGTCTTATTTTGCTGAGCGGACTTCACCTGCACGCTCCAACCGTTCCACTTCCAAAAGTCAGTCGACTGCGTCTTTTCGGTCAGGGTAGCTGCGTTCGACATCAAGGTTTGGGATGCAGGGTTGGGTCAGCTTATGTGGGATGAGTTACTGAGCGGCGGAAATCCATCGCGAGACCGCAATTTCCGCATAATCCACACAATCAGTCTAATCAGAACAATCTTGTTTTGTTGCAAAATTATATTCACGTAGACGCTGTTGGTCTTCGGTGTCGAGTTGACGAGTGGTTCTGATGTCTCTGAAAAGCCTACTTTCGGCTGCTGCTGAGACTGCTCGTGTCAGGTAGACACCTTGAGAAGAATAGGTCGAACTCGTCGTGTAATACGATTAAAAAGAGGAAAAGCGAACGTTTTTGAACTGCTAGGCCGATTTCGAAGCGGTTAGCAGGTGAGCAAAGTCAGATAGTTCGCTGAGGGCTCCACAAATGGCCGAATACTGCAACAGTTCCTCTCCCCGATCTGGGATACCGCGACCGCCAAGAACGATCGCGATTTCAGCTGGCAGTTGATCGACAAGGCGATTTTCGTCGGCGAAAAAAGTAGCCTCATCTCGCACTGCTGAAATGCTAAGCCAGATCAAGGCTGGCCGATGGTCTTGAGCGGCTTTGATGAAGCTATCGACGGGGAGTTCGCATCCCAAGCTGGTTGCATTCCAGCCCGATTCCCGCAGTGTTAACTCAACCAGTGCTGTGGGAATTTGGTAGGGGTCACCTGTCAGGGTGCCACCTAGAGCGATGGGTGCGTTAGGGCTGGGCAGTGGGAGGGTTGCACGCAGTTCGTTGATCAGTCGTAAGCATATTTCGCATCCTCGCCGTTCTTGGTAGGCATCGATCTTACTTTCGTCCCAAGCGTGGCCAATTCCGTGCATCGCATCGGTGATGAGGTAATCAGCGACCCGACTGTTTCGCTCGCCGGTGCGTTCAATCCGGCTCCGAAGGATTCGCCGGCAGAGGGTTTCGTCGCCGGCGGCTAGGGCATTGCGGAAGTCGATTTGGTCCGCTTCGCTACCGCCGGGAAGGTCGCTTACGCGGGACTCTGGTGTGAGTTTGAGGCCGATCGAGGTGGGATCAGACAATGTCCGGTTTGTCGCAGCAATGAATTTTCTAATCGCATCAAGCGAGATTTTTCGATGCCCACCCACGGTTCTGATCGTTTCAATCGCGCCCTGGTCGCACCAGCGTTTCACCGACGATTCGCTGGCATTTAATGCCTTGGCGACTTGCTTCGGTGAAAAGGTGGGCTGGTAGGCGGCCATGATTACTCAATGAGAGCGTGAACGTTTTGGACGATGTTATTCATGCGTTAAATCGTTTTTTTGTCAAGGTAAACCATCTCGTGTGGCGGGTTTTTATTAATTAATCTTCGATTTTTTCCTTTTTCAGCTTCTGTGCGTTGCAACTGGTCTTATTCGTCGATATACCTATATGAACGTTTTGAACGTTTTAAACGTTCACTGGCGACTAGAAGAGCTGAATTTGATCCATAGAAACAGACACGATTCGAGGACGATCCGATGGCTGCAAGCTCCGCGAAATCCAAGGCTTCAAAACAAACCACCAAGGATGCAGTTCCACCGGCACGAATCCCGGCATGGCTAAAGTCCGAGGAGCTTTCCGCAGCATCGGTAACCATTCGGGACGAGTACCGTGCCCGCACGGAGCCAATTGATCAGCTTGCTGCTGACGGTCTCGACAGGTTGGTTCGTGCTTCAATGAAGCGAGAACTGTCCTTCATTACCAACCCAGAATTTGATGTCGCAGGAATCGGAGAGCAAATTTTCTCTGAGACACTCGGGCTCAGCACGCCCGCTGAAGCTAGTGATAGCAAGAGTCGTTCGGCTCTCGCCGATCTACCAGTGCACTTGGGGCGAATGTGCGAAGCACCGCTGCTTACACCGAAGCAGGAGGCTTTGCTGTTCCGACGCATGAACTTCTTGATGCACCAAGCCGACCAGCAACGCTCGTATCTGAGGACCAAACGCCCTTCCAAAGCACGGTTGAAGTTGATTGAGAAATTGGTTTTGCTTTCGGAGTGGCACCGCGATCGGCTTGTGGAGGCGAACTTAAGACTAGTGATTTCGATCGTCAAAAAGTTCGTGAACACGAATAATTCATTCGATGAATTGCTCAGTGAGGGCATCATTGGCCTGATGCGAGCGGTTGAAAAGTTCGATTACGAGCGTGGATTCCGCTTCAGTACTTACGCTACCCAGGTGGTTCGCAGAAATTCGTATCGAACTGTGGTGACCAACCAACAGGATCGTCAAAAGGTGGCTTGCGGCTTGCAGGATATGGACATCGATCTGAGTGACGAAGAGAGGGTTTCAGCGATCAGCGAGAAACGCTGGCACGAACTGCGTTCACGGTTGGCTACGATGTTGGATGATCTCGATCGGCGGGAGAAACTAATCATTCGTGCAAGGTTTTCGTTGGGCTCGCACCGTCGTGTACACACATTGCAGTCGCTCGCAGATCGCCTCGGGATCAGCAAGGAGCGGGTTCGGCAGCTAGAACGTCGTGCGATGGAAAAGTTACAAGAGATGGCTGCAGATTTCGATGCGGCATCGTTGGCAAAGCCTGAATGATGAAGCAACGCCTTTGTCACACACCACGGATGATGAGCGATCATCCGTTGAGCGGAAGCGGATGGGAATCGAACCCACCAGGCATTTGCTTTAAACGCCTCACCAATTTTGAAGACTGGGGCGGTCACCAGACCAGCAAACGCTTCCGGAGCCGGGACGGAAAGACCCTATGTTTCAGTGAATGAAGAGGGTGCTTCGTCTGTCTCGAAGGCGAGTACGGCACTCTAAGAGCCTATTTTCGATTCTCGCTAATGACAACCGGTGGGGCGAACAGGCTTTTCAGCGAGAGCGAACGCATCATCATTTTTCTTCTGTGACGGTTCTAGATTGTCGGCAAAGATTGTTTGACAATTCGGATCTGACCACAGAGACGGCAAATGCGGACGCGAGTTCGTTCGTTGCCGGCAGTCCCCTGTTGGCAATGCACTGTCGATCCTGGGGCACGCTCTATTACTGATTAAGATTGGGTTTTCACGCTGTGCCATCGATTTCATCGCAAATATCAAACTGGCTGGGGCTAATCCGATTTAGTCATACCATTTTCGCTTTACCCTTCGCGGCTTTGGCTACGGTTTTAGCATACGCTTCACCGCTGCCTTCTGGGGAATCGGTTGTTTTCTCGTTCAAGGCGGTGCTTGGTGTTCTGGGTTGCATGGTATTTGCTCGGAGTGCCGCAATGGCTTTTAATCGACTCGTCGATTGTGAAATCGATCGTAAGAATCCAAGAACTGCCAAGCGGCATTTGCCCGCTGGAGTCATTTCCGTTTCCGGGGCTCGGTGGTTCACTCTTGCCTGCTCGGTTGGTTTTATCGTTTGCACATTGCTTTTTTTGCCAAACTGGCTTCCTCTTCTCTTTTCCGCACCGGTCCTCTGCTTCCTTTGCGGTTACAGCCTCGCGAAGCGGTTCACTGCAGCGGCCCATCTTTGGCTGGGGATTGCTTTGAGTTTATCGCCGCTTTGCGTTTGGCTTGCGATTCGGGGCCCGGAGTCTGCCGCGGTTTTGGCAGATTGGTACGCGCCAATCGTCTTGGCTATGGGGATCGCTGCGTGGGTCACCGGATTCGACATCATCTATGCCTGCCAAGATGCCCGCTATGATGCCAACGAGGGGCTACACAGTGTTCCCGCAAAGTTTGGTGTTGCCGGCGCCTTGCGATTATCTTTGATCTCGCACCTAGCGATGCTATTTTTCATGTTCTCACTCCCTTTCGTCTCTAGCGAGATTAGCTTGAGGTGGGTTTACTTGGCCGGCATGATCGTGGTTGCCTTGCTTGTGGTTCGTCAGCATCGACTGGTCAGCCCCGACGACCTACAGAGAGTCAACGAGGCTTTCTTTACGGCAAACGCATGGATCAGTTTGATTGTGCTTGTCTGTGGGGCGGCGGATACCTTAATTCGGTAGGTTTCCCGCACCCTCGGACCGTTGGTCAATCTGTTCGATTCGCCCGTTGTGAGATGGGGTGACTTTTCGGTAAAACAGGTAGGATGTTTTCCTGTCTCTCGACAATGATGCCAATATGAATAACGCTGAACGTGACGCTCGATTTCGAGAAATTCGTGACAAGGTCGAGGCCGAAGAACGCCTGACTCTCGACGACGGGATTTTCTTGTACGAACCGTCGGTACCATTGCAGGCGGTTGGCGAGTTGGCGAATCTCGTTCGTGAGCGAAAGAATGGTAATGTTGGCTACTACAACATCAACACGCACCTAAATCCAACGAACGTCTGTGTTTATCGATGTCGCTTTTGTGCATTCCGCAGTGATTTGCGGGATCCAAAAGGCTATGCCATGAGCGATGAGCAGGTGCTCGATCGAGGGCGGGAAGCGACAGAGAACGGGTGTACGGAGATGCATATTGTGGGAGGTCTGCACCACCAACGCTCCTACGAGTGGTACCGACACATCGTCGAGATTTTGAAGGAGACCTACCCGCAGATTCACCTCAAAGCTTGGACGGCGGTTGAGATCAATTGGTTTGAGTTTCAGACTAAAAAGTCGATCCGCTGGGTTTTGGAAGACATGCACGAAGCGGGTTTGGGCAGTATGCCCGGTGGTGGCGCGGAGATTTTTCATCCTGAGGTTCGGGATCAACTTTGCGAGCACAAAGCGAACACACATGCTTGGTTGGACATCCATCGAACCGCACATGAAGTCGGTCTGAAGACGAATTGCACCATGCTCTACGGACACGTTGAAAAAGCGTATCATCGGATTGACCACCTGATGCGTCTCCGAGAGCTTCAGGATCAAACGGGTGGTTTTCAGGTGTTCATTCCTCTTGCCTTTCATCCAGAGAACACAAAGCTGAGTGATCTCAAAAAGCCGTCGGCACTGATGGATCTCAGGACGATGGCGATTAGCCGTTTGATGCTGGATAACATTCAGCACATCAAGGCTTACTGGATTATGCTCGGCATTGAAACCGCCCAGACGGCACTAGCCTACGGTGCAGACGATATTGATGGCACGGTGCGGCACGAGTTGATCTATCACGATGCTGGCGCGACGACTCCAGAATGCCTCTCGGTCGATGCCATGAAACAACTCATTAGCGAGGCGGGACGAGATCCCATTGAGAGAGACACCGTCTACCAAGAAGTGATCCGTGATCCATCGGATTTCACCAAGTGGTCGATCGGCGGATCGTTGGAGCCTGTTGTTGCGAACTAGGGCCTCAGTAGTCGCCACCGGTTAGGCTTTGGAGGACGCTTGTTTGCCACCGGCGCATCTCACTTTGGAGCTCTGCAACGATTTTGGGCTTCGAAGCAGCTAGGTTTTGTGTTTCGCCGGTATCGTTGGTCAGATCGTATAACTCAACTTGATCAGAAGATGATTGGCCCAGAATGAGTTTGTACCTTTGCGTCGTGATCGCTCTAGGTCCCGTATAATTGTTATCTGTGATCTGATCGAGGTGCACATTTTTGAAAGTACGAGTTGGCTTGCCGTTCATCAGCTTAACAAGTGGTGTGGTGCCTTCTTGAAGTTCACTGCTAATCCAAGGTTTAGGTGACTTAGCAAGTGATCGCGTATTGAAGTTCCAAAAGAAGATTGGTTCGCTGCGAGCGTCCGCTCCTTCAAAGACCTCTGTTAGATCAATGCCATCGAGCGTGCGATTGGGTAGCTCGATATCCGCCAAGGCACACAGGGTGGGAAGCATATCGCTGGTGACGGCAACGTGATCGGTTTGCAGAGGTCGGGTGATTTTACTCGGCCATTCCAGAACGCCTGGTACTCGCACGCCTCCTTCGTATACCTGGCCTTTCTGACCTTTGAGAGGACTTTTTAGCAGGCCGCTCGACGGTGTGCCGTTGTCCCCGCAGTACCAAAGAAGCGTGTCGTCGCGCACGCCCTGTTCTTCCAGTCCTTCTCTGAGTTGCCCTAGTGCTCGATCCATCGCTGTGATTTCGGCGTAGCGTTCGCGGAGCACTTCTCCGAGAGCCCGTTGAACGGATTTCCCCGTTACATTCGATGTGAGTTTGACTTTTCGATCAGAGTATTTTGCAGGTAGGTCGTCGTAGATCGCCAAATCCTCCGCAAGTCCGCTATAGGGTTCATGTGGCGAGCCAAACCAGATCACGACAAAGAATGGAGCACTGGACGCTTCAGCCGACTTAATAAATTTCAACGCTCGGTCGACGATGATTTCAGAACTCTCTCCTTGGAATACTCGAGGCGCTTCTCCGTTTTCAGAAAATGAGGGATTCAATTCAAAGAAGTTGTCATGGGAAAGCCAATATGAGAAGCCCATCGCACCTGGACTGGTGGGAGAGGCTTTCTTGACGGGTCCCAAGTGCCATTTTCCGAAGTGTGCTGTTCGATAGCCAGCATCACTTAGGAGCTGCGCGATCGAGATTTCCTCGGGACGCAGCGACCAGTTCGGCGCGAACGTTCCGTAGCGATTGGGATGGCGACCCGTGATCACACTGCCTCGGGTCGGAGAGCAGGATGGGTGCCCGGAGTAGAAGCGATTGAAACGCAAGCCTTTTTGAGCCATCTCATCCAGAACCGGTGTCTTGAGATGAGGATGGTCGTTGTAGCCAGTTTCTTCCCATCCATGATCGTCACCCATGCAGAGCACGATGTTGGGTGGACGACTCTCGCCACCGTCGCTGTGCTGGGCGTCGCAGAACAGGGAGCCGAGGAGAATGAGACTTAGGTAGCGAAGCATTTTTGCTGAATCGTTGCGAGTAAAAAGTTTAGTGAGGTTTGGAATCACTTCACTGATTGGCTGCCTTTATTGCTTCGAGACGCGCCGCCTCGAATTCGTCACCAGGATTCCATTTGGGCATTTCGCTTTGCTGTGCAAGCGTCAATCCTGTGAGTGCCAGCAGCTTCAGGTCTTGGATAGCGCCGCCGAGATCCCATGTGCTTTGGTATTCATCACTGGGTTGATGGTAGGTTTCTTCAACCCACTTTTCTAACTGCTCTTTTCCCCATCCGGCTGGCTTCCCAATGACATCGACTCCGCTGTGAAAGTAGACACCGGGAACTCCAATCTTTGCGAGGCTGAATTGATCGGACCGATAGTAATAGCCACGGTCGGGGAATAGATCTGGCGTCACGATGCGACCTTGATCCGTGGCAATTTTTGTCACGATGTCATCGAGGTTGGATTTGCCATTTCCAATCAGATTGACATCTCGGGTCGGGCCTAGAATGTTTGCCCCGTCGATATTGATCACTGCCGCCATTAGACCCGGATGGATAGACGGTCGTTGAGCAAATTGTTTTGATCCGAGAAGGCCCTGCTCCTCTGCGGCAACAGCCGCGAACACGATCGATCTTTTCGGAGGGACGGGAAGCGAGGCGAACGCTTTGGCAATGGTTAACAAACCCGCGGTTCCCGATGCATTGTCGACTGCACCGTTATAAATATTGTCACTATCGATGTTTCTCTCAGCACTCATTCCGAGATGATCGTGATGAGCCATGAAGAGAACCGCTTGTTCTCGAAGCTTTGGATCGCTGCCCGGGAGGATTCCCACGACATTCGCTGAATCTTGCGAGCGTACGGTTCCCGTTAAATTCACCGAAAGCCGTGTTTGCAGGGAAACAGGGCGAAAGTTTCGTGATTGTGCCTTGGCCCGTAGCTCATCCAATTTGTGACCACTAAGCTCAACAAGTTTTGCGGCAGCATCCTCTGTGAGCCACGCCGTCATTTTGCAGGCTGGACTCTCATCTGTACGAAGTCGAAATTCTTCCCCACTCCAAGAGGTTTGGATGACTTGCCATGGGTAACCGGCTGACGGAGTTGTGTGAATGATGATCGCTCCAGCCGCTCCCCGCTCAGCTGCAATCTTGTATTTGTAATCCCAGCGTCCGTAATAGAGTCGCTTTTTACCTTCAAATAACTCCGGGTCATCTTCGGGGTCATTGTTCATCATTAGCAGGATTTTTCCCGTGACATCCACATCTTTAAAATCGTCCCAATCGTATTCGGGCGCTTGAATGCCATAGCCCACGAAGACCACTTCCGCATCCTCTATCGTTGCGGCGTCGGTGCTCTGCCCAAGATTGGCCATGAATTCTTCGCTGAGTCTCAGTGACAGCTTTTTGTCTTGATGCTCAAAGGAGATTGTTTGTGGTGGATTGGTTTGAACACCGATCAGAGGAACGGGTTGGGTCCAGTCGTTGCGTTCTCCTTTGGAGGTTCTTTCGTCCTCCGATGCTGTCCTTGAAGAGGGTGACTCTGAAATGCTGGATTCCAAATTCGCCGAACCGTTTGGCCCAGAGTCGAGACTTTCAAGGGACTTGGCAACCGCTTGGGGACTTGCCGCAGGAAGAAGCCCCAGTGCCTGGAACTGAGTTTGCAGATAAAGCTGGGTGATTTGATCCCCACGCGAGCCAGGCCCACGTCCTTCGAGAAGATCGTCGGCGAGAAAGCGAATGTGTCCACGCAGTGTGGACTCTTTAATATGGCTTTCGAGTTGCTTTTGGGCTGCTGTTGTGAGTTTCGCGTCTGACAATTGATCCTGCGAGAAGAGTGTTGCGGGATTCTCCGTCAATGCGATTGCGATCAAGGTTGCGATGATTCGAGGCACCATTGTGCGATTGAAGTTCCGTAGCAACTGAATTGGGATCATTGGTTTTTTGTTTTGAGCCAGGTTTGAAGTTTCTTGGTAATAAAGCCACTCAACGAAGCGTCCGCCTGATGGAATTGGGACTTGCTGAGGTTCGCAAGAGCCGGTCTGTAGGGAGGTTTGGGTCTGAATTGTTCCGGTATCTGGATTGTTTCGCTTTCTGGGTGGGGTCGATATTTTTGGGCAAGCAATGACTAGGATTGCTGGCGATTCCGCTCTCCTTCTTGAACAGCTGCATCAGGGTACGCAGCTCGGGCTCCTAGTAGGTTAACAGTTGCGGGAAGTCGTGTTTTGATCTGCGGCTTTAATCCGCAAACAAATGCGGTGGTGACCATCTTCTAAAAAGGGGTCAGACCCCTTTTTCAAGGCAAAACGGGGTTTGACCCCTTTCTATCGACGCTCGAATCTATCGACGCTCGAAGTTTTGCGATTTCAGCCTGTCAGTTTGTATCGATTGGGTGGTTTTTGAGGTTTTTTCTGATTTTTCTAATTTTGAGTCCATTATCCATCATCCATGGGTCGATATGTCTCCTGAGTCGAGTGCTGTGTGTGCTTTTGAGCCAATCAGCTTCAGATTCAAATCCGGGGGGATTACACGTTTTCGGTGATGTTTCACAGCGTCGCCATTCCAGCTTTCCATCGGTGAAGCCAGTGCGTAAGTTCCTTCCCATCTGCCTCGCGGCGATCGTCGCGGTTATCTGCTCTGTTGAGTCCCAAGGTCAAATAACGCCCAGGACGAGAACGGCCCGTTTGAGTGAGCAGTCTGCTCGAGCTGGGTGGCAACCAGCACGTCCTGTAGCCACTTTTGACGCGAGTCCTTCGACCAGCGGCGTCGCTTCAACAAACCGGCTGAGAGCAACCACGGCGACGGCTGGCCGAACTGCCGTGCGAATGGTTGGCGGTCAGGTACCGACACCACCGTCGGATTCAGCAATCTCTATCGTCGAGCCCGGACAGACCCGAGTGATCCGTGAAGGCGAAGTGATCCAAGATGAGATCATCCAGGGCGAGGTGATCGATGGACAAATTATCGAAGGTCCTTTTATCGAGGGCGAGTACATCGATGGTCAGATCATTGATGGGCAAATCATCGACAGCCAGATTATCGATGGAGAAATCATCGACGGACAAATCATTCACGGAGAATTGCTTGACGGCAGAATCGTTGGTGGACCGATGATTCGACGCGGTCTCCGCATCGCTCCCCGTCTTCGCGATTCTGGCTGTGACACCATCGGCGGTTGCGATGGGTCATGCGACGGTGGCTGTGATGGAATTCCTTGCGATTCATGTGGCTCGAGCTGCTGCGGTGAACTGTGCAGTACCGAAGCGTGGAGACCTTGCATTACTCTGTGTTTGCCGCAGGATGGCTGGGTTTCCTACGAATATCTTAACTGGTATCAAGACGCTTTAGAGTTGCCTGCACTGGTTACCACCAGTATTGATTCATCAGTCTCCCGCTCACAGGCAGGTGTTCTGTCGAGTCCAATGACGAGTGTTCTCTATGGCAACGAAGGTCTTCTTGGCCCTTCAATTGACGGCGGACGCTTGCGATTTGGTGTCTGGTTAGACCGATGTCACACTTGGGGGATCGGAGCTGAGTTTTTTGGAATGTCGACACAGACCGATGCGTTCTCCGCTGCAAGCGACGGACTCCCTATTCTCGCTCGACCATTCTTCAACACACTCACCGGTCTTGAAGACGCAGAGTTGGTCGCTTACCCGGATGTGGTCAGCGGATCTCTGAACATCCAAGTTGAAAGTAGTTTCGAGGGAGCTGGTTTCCAGATTCGGAATCTCCGACGAACAGAAGAAGGCTGCCGTGAGTGGTGGTTCTGCGGATGCCCTGAGCACTTCTGTTGCCGATCCGAACTGCTCTATGGTTACCGCTTCTTGCAACTCAGCGAAGGAGTCACCATTCAGGAGAGTTTGGTAAGCCAAGATCAAAGTAATCCTGGAACGTTTGATATCACGGATCGTTTCCGCACAAGAAATCAATTCAACGGTGTGGATCTTGGCTGGTCTGTAAAGACGACGCGAGGTCACTGGACGATGGATGGTGCGATTCGTTTGGCGATCGGAAACACCCGTCAGACGGTATCCATCTCTGGAGTTTCACAGATATCAGACCCATCCAGCATCCCAACCGATCAGACTCACGGCTCCGGTTTCCTTGCTTTGGATTCCAATTCCGGTGAGTACAGTCAAAACGAATTCAGCATCGTTCCTGAGTTCGGTGTTAATCTGGGTTACCAGATGACAGATCATCTCCGGTTTCTTGTCGGCTACACAGGGATTTACTGGTCGAACGTCGTGCGACCTGGTCATCACATCGATCGGGATGTGAATCCCAACCTGCTTCCTCCCGTTGGAACTTCCGTAGCCGGTACAAACCGACCTCGATTCGCCTTCGATACCACTGATTATTGGATTCAAGGAATCAGCCTAGGTGGCGAATACCGTTGGTAGGGATTAGAGCAAAAACCGAAGCTCACACGGTATCGATTATTAACCCATCAGAAACCGATCCGCTTGAATTGTCTCAGCGGACGCCAATGCGGCAGTGATGAACGCCCCAGCTAACTTTCTTGAGCGGGAAGCAAATTCTTGACGAGTTTGCAGTCTTCTTGAGCGGGAACAGGGTGAGAAGCTTTACTGCGTTTCATGGTCTGTTTCACGGGTCTGTCATCTGCGGCCTTTGACACGCACTTTGAATCTTTCGCGTCCATTCAGACAACGTGATGATGGTGGCGATGGGGTCTTTGTTTAATCGATCACGTTGAATTTCTTTCGGTTCATTTGTTCATTCAACAATCCCCCTCATCATGCCACGGAATGAGCTGATGGTTTGGAACCGAATCTTAAGACGGAAGAGAGCCTCGCAGCGTCGAGCAAACGGCAGACGTTCAGAAAGATTGCTGCAACTTGAAAAAATGGAGCGACGCGAGTTGCTTGCCGTCGACATGGGTGCGATTGCTGGGATTGCATTCGTCAATGATGGTGCGAGCAACCCGCCCGTCCTAGTTGATGTCAGCGGTAATCTGGTCGCTCCGGGTACCGCAGGTGCAAACGGTATTCAGATCACCCTGTACGAGGACACTAATTCGGACGGTCTGTTTGACGCTGGCGATCAGGTGCAGGCAAACACAACAACCGCTCTGGATGGAAGTTATCGCTTCGACAACTTGGCAGTCGGTCAGTATTTCCTTCAGCAACAGGCCGTTCCTCAATTGGATCTGCAGGCCCCTGTCCTAGTCACAGTGGTTGACGCTGTAGGTGTTCGAGAATCTCTGATCGATGATTACTCCGCAACTTCGCAACTCGTGACCGCGGCTGCAGGAACAACCGAGACGAGTTCGGTGGCTGCATCTGAGGTGATCGGTGGAGAAAGAGACATTGCGGTTTCCAATTCCTCAGCGTCTGGGCAAGTGAGTGTGCTGATCGAGGACGTCCCGGCAACTCTTTCCATCGGCAGTTTGAGCGCAGATGGGACGGCACTGATCCAATACGACGGAGCCGATGGGACCGAGGTGCTAAATCCGACTGGTCTTGGTGGTGCCTCGTTGGCGGGGGGATCGCCCGGAGATGCGGTTGATGTGAATACTGGGTTGGTGGTGTTGGCACGCGCTGACCTTGCTGGTGATCAACTCTTGATCAAGGTTTACACGGACGCACTCAATTTTTCGACTGCGACGGTAGATATTCCGCAGGACAGCGTGACCTTAACTGAGAACCTCGTACCATTTTCAAGCTTTACAGTGGCGGGAGGTACGGGAGCCGACTTTAACAACGTCGGAGCGATTGAAGCATCAATCGATCTATCTGCAAATACTGATGTCGTTGTTTCAATTGTCGAGAGCCGTAGTCCCGTAGCCGTCGTGCAGGACTTCGCAAACACCGAAGCAGTGGTTGACTTGGTTTTGACGAAAACAGTTGATCAAGCCAACGTGGTACCCGGTCAAGATCAGGTTGTCTACACGTTCACTGTGTTACACGCGTCAGCGAGCGAACGAGATACAACCAATGTGGTGGTTACCGACGTGATTCCAGCGGGTCTCACCGGTGTCTCCATCAATGCTCCTACTGCTAGCTCCACGAGTTTCAGTGCCGGAGTGGTGACTGTTGGGTACAACACTCTCGCACTTGGCGAGACGGAGACGTTTTCCATTACCGCCGACGTCAACGATACTGCCAGCGGTACGATTACCAATAGCGGGTCAGTGACTTCATCCGTCACCGATGCGAATACCGAAGACAATTTTGATAGTGCGACGATCACTGCAAATCCCAGTTTTGATCTGGTTGTGGTGAAGACCGTCGACGTAGCGGAGCCCGCCCCCAACGATACCGTGACCTACACGGTTAGCGTTGAAAATCAGGGCCCCAGTGCCGCACAGGGCGTGGTGCTATCAGATGTGATTCCCGCTGGTCTGACTTTTGTTTCGGCGGCCTTTGATGGTCTTGTTGGTAGCAGCGATGGAACCACAATCACATTCCCGTCCACAACGATTAGTGGTGGTGAGACAGCAGTCGCAACGATTGTCTTTACCGTCGATTCTGATTCCAGTGGACTGATCACGAATGTGGCTCAGGTGCCGGATTTAACTTCTGTTGGTGAAGTGAGTGCATCTAATAACTCGGGTTCGGTTCAGATTGATGTTATCGCAATCACCGACCTGCAGATCGAAAAAAGTGTTTCGCAGGAACGCACGCTTCCCGGCAGCGACTTGGTTTACAACATCACGGTGACTAACCTCGGCCCATCGCCAGCGGTGGCGGTTCAGGTGGTTGATACCCTGCCGGCAGGAGTTACTTTCACTAGCGGCACTGGACCTAATGGCGAGCTCCTCAGTGTATCCAATGAAACCGTGACCTTTGATGCAGGCCTATTGGATAGCGGCTCATCGTTCCAAATGACGATCAATGCATCTTTGAATTCAGGTGTGACGGCAACGCAAACGAACTTTGTGACCGTTTCGTCACAAACTGAGGACAGCAATTCGAACAACAACTCTGCGTCTGCCACCACTACAATCGATCCGAGTAACGCATCCTTTTCGGGACTCGTGTTCATCGACGTGAATAACAATGGCCAACAAGATGCGGGCGAGTCAGGCCTTCCGGGCGTTTTGATCACGCTTGCGGGAACTGATTTTCTCGGGAATCCAGTGAATGATTCACTTTTCACTGATCTCGATGGTCGATACCAATTTGCAGGGTTAGCCGAAGGGATTTACGAGGTGCGTGAAACGCAACCTAGTTTTCTTCGTGACGGTTTGACGCTCTTGGGGACGGGGGCCAGCGCACAAGCTGCCGACAACGTCTTTCTCCAGATTGGTTTAAATGCGGGCGCCAACGCGACTGAATTTAATTTTACGGAGCTTCCTCAACGTCTATCAAAACGGAGTTTCTTGGCATCTTCAGGATCTGAATGAGATGTAGGCATCAACTAGTCTTCTCGACGACGTCACTCTGGGAGCCGGTGTGATCAGGGCGTCACGAGTAGTCATGTTGGTCTTTGCAAGAAACTTGAAAGCTCGATCTTCGGGGGGAGATTGAGCTTTTTTTGATTCGCTGAAAAAATGCGAGTGATTCGCTCAGGGCGTTTTCTCGGAAGATTTGCTCTCGCTCGAAGCCGCCTTGCGAATCATTCCAAACATGTGTCCACCCACTGCATCATGTTGCCATGTTCCTGCGTATCGATTGGAATGAATCAAAACACGCGCGCTGAATGTCCCCATGCCAGGTATCCAAAGTGAATCGAGCGTAATCACCGGTGTGTTACCTGACCATAAGATTTTGATATCCATCGGGACTTCACTATCGACCTGACCATACTTGATCCTTGCCGTTAACCGGTAAAGGTCGGACGCATCAAGTTTCTCACATTTCGCGATCGTGTACTCTTCCGCCTTTGGACTCAAGCTTGGCTTGCCATCGACGGTAAACTGTCCTGCGAAAATGGATCCTGAGAGGTATTGAGCGAGTTTACTTTCGCGGTCATCAGTCGGTTGGCTATTGGCTTCGCTATCGGTGGCAACCTTTTTAGCTAGGTTAGTACCGGTTTTGGTGGTGTTTTCCTGAGCGATCAACTGTTGGATTGGTAAAAGAAGGATCGCGCAAAGAATTGTTGACAAAGAGAATCGATGGGGACGCATGGTTTAATTCACTCTCTCGCTGTTGATTCGACTCAAAGTTGTGCTGGTTTTCTATTGCCTAAGGTATCAAATATTGGGCCGGTCAATATCCTCTGACCCTATCAGAAGTTGAATTGTTTGACGGTTGGGTGTTCGCCGACCGATCCTCGCTTCCACGTGATTTCTACTGCCTGGTCTGATTGACAGTGTTGGCGAATGAACCTGATTCGGTTTTGGACACGCAAGGGAAACTCAACCGATTCTTCCATCAGATAATGTGGGTCAACGCCGGTGATCTTTGACGCTTGATCAGGAGCCTCATCTCGATTCCGTTTCAAAACATTTCGGTGTTCGCCAGATGATTGCGGTTGTGGTGCAGATTTTCTGCTTTGCCTGATTTCCAAATCGGAAAGCTGCGCGAGCCATTGGATTTGATAGGTTGCATTTTGGTCGATGTTCCCGTCAGATGCGTACTGTTTCAGCAATTGAAGGCTTTGCTTCCAGAACGCGATGGCTTTTCGGTCTTCTTGTTGTTCGTTCTCCCCAAAAGTCTCGTGAGAACCCTCGGAGAGGTGCATTTCTACCGCTTGTAGGTAGGCTTCTTGGATTTCGATTGCCGAGAGTTGGCCGATGTTGGTGCTGTGTTGTCGAAGCAAATACCAGTCTTGGTTTACTTCCGGCAATGTCTTGATTGGATTTTGGAGGATCGGTAGTGCCGTCACCTTTCCGTCTTCGATCATCTCGATAACCAGTCTGGTGATTGCAATCTTCGTGAGGGTGATTTGGTTCGAATGATTCGCCTCTTCTGGACCAAGTTGTAGACGTTGTGTTTGCGATAGGAGATCCAAACAGTGCGATTTCGATAGGAATATTTCTCTACAGCACGTTTTGACCCAGTGGCTAGTGCGGAGTAGTTGCCTGCTGGCTGTCGCCCGTTCAACGCCCGAGATTCTGCAGATTTTCCGAGTGGACTCACTAAGTGCGAATCTGTTCGCTGGATCGAAATTCCCAGTGCCGAAAAGAATTGGCCGAGTGATTAGGAAAGCGGTCAAGTACTGTCGATGCTGGCGGAATGCAATAAAGCGACTGATAAGATGCAAGCAGTTGGTCGTTGGTCCGTGGATCCAGCGAATCATTGCAAGTGTTGGTGTGCGAATCCAAGTTGGCGTTCTGCGAACCACGTCAATTGAACTGAGGTCTTCTTGGTTACCTTGTGTTCTTAAGTTCAGTTTTGCAATCGTTGAAAGAAATAGCACGAAAAAGTTCGTGGCCCATTTCGCGAGCAGACTTAAGAAAAAGACCACATAGATCAGTGAACGATAATATTTCAACTCAGTCTGCGTCACGACCTGGACTTCATAGTTCTCTTCGATCCCGGTGGTTATTGGATTTAATCGATGCTCTTCCGTGGATGGCTGGCTCTGGAAAGCAGCTAGGTAGGGGTGTCGCCTTAGCAAGCGGTTCACCATGAGTTTTGAATGCTTTAATGCCACAGCCATCTGGGCCATCGAGTCACATTCGGGGGTCGAGATTTTGATCCCACCGCACCACCGCCCTTTTTCGTCTAGTTCAACGTGAATAGCGAAACCGTCTTCGGTAAAAAATTGTTGTGAACTTTCTGACTTGCGAAGCCAGTGTCTCGAGCCAGTGATCAGGTCAAGTAGTGATTCAATCGATTGCCCGTTTAGAAGATTAGCGTCTTTGGCATCCTCCGCAATTGGATTTTCCTTCGCCTTGGGGATGAAGTGATACCAAGACTCAACCCCAAAGAAATTTTCGCTTCGATAGTGATCACGAACACGCTCATGAAGCTGATTCTTTTGACAAGAGTCTGTCTCAGCTTGCATGAATCCGGTGATGCCTTGAGAGTGGTGGGTGGATTAAATGTTCTGGATTTTAACGCTCAATCGCAGTAATTCTAAAACGGCATCGGCCGCTTCGTGACCTTTATTACCCACCGTTCCGCCACTTCGGTTGATGGCTTGCTCAAGTGTGTTACAGGTTAGCAAGCCGAATGCGATTGGGATGCCGGTCTCAACACCCATCTCCATCAATGCGAGGCTGACTGCACGGTTGATGTGTTCGTCGTGTGTCGTTTCTCCTTTGATGACGCATCCGAGTGAGATGATCGCGATGAACTTTTGCGTATCGAGGATTTGTTGTGTGACGGTGGCTAGCTCCCAAGCACCCGGTGCACGAAAAATCGAGATGTCTTCTTCAGCGTAGCCAGCTTCCGTCAGCGTCTCGCAAGAACCTCTGACCAGCGAATCGCAAATGCCTGGGTTGTAACGACTGGCGACGATCGCAATTTTTCCTTTGGGTAGCGTTCCCTCAATTCCTGTGATTTCAGTTGGCATCCTTCAATCCTATTAAAAATTCTGCATTGTTTTGCGTCTTTGCGAGTTGAGCCGTCAAATGCTTCATCGCATCGATTGGTGAGTCTTGGGCGAGTGCTTGCCGTAGTTGGCAGATCTTTTGGTGTTCCTGTTCTGACATCAGCATCTCCTCGCGACGTGTTCCGCTGCGGCTGATATCGATTGCAGGCCAGATTCGTTGGTCAACTAAATTGCGATCCAGAACGATTTCGAGATTTCCAGTTCCTTTGAACTCTTCAAAAATGACTTCGTCCAGTCGGCTACCTGTATCGATCAAGGCCGTGGCAATAATTGTCAGCGAGCCACCTTCCTCCACTTTTCTTGCCGAGCCAAACAAGGCTTTTGGTTTTTGCATCGCGCCAGCATCGAGTCCGCCGCTAAGTAACTTACCGGTCGACTCGCCCTCACTATTGTGTGCTCGGGCCAATCGAGTAATCGAATCAAGGAAGATCACCACGTCGGCTTCCGCTTCAACCATTCGTTTGGCTTTTTCAATGACCATTTGAGCGACTTGGATATGTCGCTGGGCCGGTTCGTCAAAGGTGCTGCTGATTACCTCGCAACGATCGCCGGTAACCTGCCGTTCCATGTCGGTTACTTCTTCGGGGCGTTCGTCGATGAGTAAGATGAAAACATGAGCTTCGGGGTAATTTGCGAGGACCGACTTTGCCATCTGCTGCATCAGAATCGTCTTGCCAGCCCGCGGCGGACTGACAATCAGTCCCCGTTGACCAAAACCAATTGGCGTAAGTAAGTCAACCACTCGTGTGCTTAGCTGCTCACTTCCATTCTCCATGATGATACGTTGGTCAGGGTGCAGTGGAGTGAGTTCTTCAAATGGCACAACCCGTTTCTGATGATTGGGATCCTGTCGATTGATTGCTTCAATTCGAAGCAAGGCGAAATATCTTTCGTTGACTTTTGGTGGACGAATCTGCCCTGCCACGTGAGAGCCCGTCTGCAAACCAAATCGACGTATCTGACTTGGCGATACGTAGATATCGTCGGGGCAAGAGAGGTAGTGGTACTCGGGGCTCCTTAGAAAGCCGAAGCCATCGGGTAAGATTTCTAGGGTCCCCTCACCGTACATTAATCCCGTGACCGCCATTCGGTGTTTTAGGATCTTGAAGATGAGGTCCTGCTTTGACAGACCCGCAAATTCATCAAGTCCATCTGACTCCGCGATCTGAAGCAATGATTCATGGGATGAACGCTGCAGATCAGCGATATTGATCCCCTTTGCGTCCGCGTTGAAATTCTGTTGAGAGCGAACCTCGACACCCGATTGGTGAGCTTCGCTCACAATCTCTTCGGGGAGGGACAGCGGATCTTTTTCGGCATCTAATTCACGGATGCGTTGGTCAATCTGCTGGTCTGGATGTCGACGTTTTGACTGGTTTCGAGAATCATAACGCGGGGGTCTCGTCTCTCGCTTACGAGAGTGATTCGAGTTGTCCCGCCGGTGGGGACCTTGGGATGTCATGGTTTTGTAGATGAGTTGAGAAGTGGTGAGAAGAATCGAGAAAAGGAGGAGAGGCGGGAGGAGATCGTGAAGATCGTTTGGTTGGAAAGGCTAGAACCGTTCCAACTTGTCAAAATTGCTCGCAGTGGCGGGAATCTTGAGAGAACGCTCGCTCAATCAGATTCGTCCAGCGCGCGGAAACGATTTCTCTTAATTCGTTTAGATCTCCGTTGTTCATGATAACGAGATTGCTGAGTTGTTTTTTGGTTTGGATTGGTAATTGGTTGGATTCGCGACTTTTCAAGTCGCTAGCAGTCCAATTACGGCCTCGCGACCACTCGATCCGTCGCTCAAGGGATGCATCCACACACCAGATCTCATCACACACGAGATCCCAGTGAGATTCGAACATCAATGGAACCTCCAGAGCGATGCCCTGGCAGCCTGCAGCCTGTGCCGCAGCTATCAAATGTCTAATCTGAGTGCGAGTTGCAGGGTGAACCACGGATTCCAAATACCTTAGCGATCTTCGGTTTTCTTCGTCATCCCCAAAGACAACTTTCGCCAGTTTAGCTCGATCAATCTTGCCTTCTTGGTCCGCCACAATTGCGCCAAAGTAATTCACCAAGGTCTGTTGAATTTGAGGCTCGTCAAGCACCGATTTTGCGATGGAGTCCGCGTGGATCCATGTTGCGCCGAGTTCCGCTAAGTGCCTTGCAACGGTGGACTTTCCACCCGCAGGCGATCCAACAATACCGATAATAATCACCAAAAACCTCCCGGTGAAACGCTCGTGTGTTGGGGGACGGAAAGCCTGTTTTTAGCGGGGATCTGTGCAGAAAAGAAAATTCATCTTTTCTGGGCTTTCAAGTTTCCTTAACCCACCTGTCGATTTTCTGGCGAGTACAGGAAGGCGTTGCAGTTTGGGCACCGAATCAGCAGAGACATCCGCAATCTGTCAATCAGTTGCGTGGTTAGGATTTGGTAGCAGCCACCGCACGAGTCTTCGTCCACCGGCGCGAGCGCTTCCTCACCGCGGGCCTCGGTAATCCTCCGGTAGTCATCCAAGGCGCCCGAGGGTATGTCTTTCTCTGTTGAGCGAAGTTCCTCCGTCACGCGGTCTAACTCGGATCGCAATTCTGCTTCCCGTTGTTCCATCTCAGTGACTCGATCTGCCTGTTCTTTTTCTAGACGCTCGAGCTCCTCGGAAGCCGCTTGCACCACCGCAGCGAGTTCATCGATGTATTCGAGTCCCTCAAGGATTTCATCGCTAAGCACTTCGTTGGCTTGCTTGTCAGCAGCAATTTGTTCCTTCAGTAAGCTGAACTCTCGATTGCTGGCAGCGGTTTTTAGTTTCGCATCAAGATCCTTGATTTTGTCTTCGCGGGATCTGAGTTGAAGTTGTTTCGCGTCACATGCCAGCACAGCTTCTTTGTGGTTTCCCTGAGCGATCTCTTTTGCTTTGACGCCCTCAGTGACCATATGCTCCCCAGCCTTAATTTGTCTTGGGCAGCGTTCGATCTGACCGCTGAGGTCCGTGATCTGTCGATGGATCCGATGTAGCTTCTGTAGCAAACTGGGGCGGATTTCAATCCTGTTATCTGCTGGCATTGTCAGGTGTTTTCCGCATTCAAAAAAGGAGAGGAGTTGGTGTGTTATCAAACAGGTTCCGAAAGAACCTCGCATTGCCTCGAGGCTGTTTCAATGGAGCCTCTAAGTTGTGTGTTCGGAGCTTATGATAATCCTGTTTGCCGCGATCCATTTTGTCGCGAGCGATGCTGTTCGCTTTGGTGGGCGAAGGTTAACTTCTTAAGCCCCGATGCATAAGGCGGGCTCGTCGAGCTTTCTGCAAATTCTCAAGTCTACCGATTCTTCTCAGCAAGCCTTCAATTGCATACTGTGCCTTGCTGTCGTGCCTGTATCATAGCAGTCTCGCGTTCGTCGGGGTTTGTGAGAGATAAGGTTTTTGTCCTTTGAGGTTCGCGTAAGAGCAGTGGCTCCGAGCATCGATTCGCCCCATCCCGAAAAAAAATCCCGATGCCACCTTTTGCGGCATCGGGATCTTGGCCTTTTGAACCTTTGCGTCATCACGCAGCCGTTTTCAGGAATGATGCAAGTCGGTCAGCTCGCGAAGGGCTTTGTAGCTTGGCAACCGCTTTGGCTTCGATCTGCCGAACTCTTTCGCGAGTCACTTTGAAGATTCTGCCGCATTCCTCAAGGGTGTAGCTGTATCCGTCAACTAAGCCGTACCGCAGGCGAATGATTTCACGTTCACGATAGGTCAGTGTCTTCAGCAGTTCGTCAATTTTGCTCTTGAGGATACTGCCGGCAGCATTTCGAACTGGGTTATGACTATCACCGTCTTCGATGAATTCTCCAAAGCTACTGTCTTCACCTTCACCCACCGGACGATCAAGACTGACCGGATGCCGGCCGATATCCATGACGCGGCGAACCTCTTCGAGAGGCACTTCGGTTGCGGCTGAGATTTCTTCGTAGGTTGGTTCGCGTTTGAGTTGCTGAGTGAGGCGTTTTTGTGCCTGTCGTAATTTACTCAGAACATCGATCATGTGGACGGGGATACGGATGGTTCTGGCCTGGTCTGCAATGGCGCGAGTAATCGCTTGACGGATCCACCAAGTTGCGTAGGTGCTAAATTTGAAGCCACGACGGTATTCATACTTATCAACCGCTCGCATCAGGCCGGTATTGCCTTCTTGGATTAGGTCTAAGAATGACATGCCGCGGTTGCGGTACTTCTTGGCAATGGAAACCACCAATCTTAGGTTGCCGCTGCTGAGCTGTCGTTTGGTCGATTCGTATTCCTCAAAGTGACGACGAGCTTTCGTCATGCGATTGTGGAGACTCGTTGGGCTCTCCTGCGTGACCAGCATCAGCTCTCGCTGTTCTTGTCTCAGGTCAGCCGCTTCATCACGACTCATTGGGTCATCACCAAGAGAGTTCAGCCGGTCACGAATGTAGTTCATTCGTTCCGAGATCTCTTCGAGTTGTTTGAGGAGTGGGGTGACGCGACGACTGCGAAGACTTAACTCTTCAACGAGGTGAAGGCATTTGCGACGATTGCGGATGAATCGTTTACGCACTTCGACTTTTAAGCGGCTTGAGGTGCTTTTGCGAACCAGTTGTTCAAAATCGCTTTTGTTTTGACGGATCAATTGATCAAGCGTTCGCAGGTTGTGCGGCATTCTGGCGCTAATCTGCTCTTTGGTAAGACGCTCCGTTAGTGAGACCTTGATGGTTCGGTCGAAGGGCAGGTCGCCACGATGCACTCGGTGCAATGTCGCGACGGTAGATCGCAAAGCGTAGTCATTTTCCAACAGAGCTCGTCGGAATTGCTTGCGAGTGATTTCGATCTTCTTTGCCAGAGCGATCTCTTCTTCTCTGGAAAGCAAGGGGATCTCGGCCATCTGGCTGAGATACATTCTGACTGGATCTTCGCTTGGGCGTGGCGAGTCAGCGGTTGCCAGAGGTAGGGATTCGATCTCATCGCTGTCCGCGATTTCCTCGCTGCGATCTCGCATTTCGGAGACGTTGGGTTCCGGCGTGCGTTGCGGCTTGATCTTGCCGGTTGAGGAATCAACGAGCGGGATGTTGTGGCGTTCAAGAGCGAGGAGAAGGCGGTTGAGTTTCTCCGGGTTCACGTCTTCATCTGGCAGGTAGCTGTTGACTTCCTCGTAGGTCAGGCATCCTTCCTGGCGTCCACGGGCGAGAAGGGAGGTGAGTTCTTGATCCATCAATTGCATAATTCAAACCTCATGTTTTGCGAAGCCATCATGGCTTGCGGGGCATGGTAATTGGGTCGTGTTGAAATCCGTTTCAGGCGAAAAAGGTGGTGCGGGTTACCTCCTGGGCACGCTTGGTAAACGATGAGTTGTTCGAGTAAATGTTTTTAGGGTAAATGTTTTGTTAGGGCGGAATTGATTCGAGGGTAAACCGTCCTAATTCGGTTTATTACCGCTTTGAATGCCATGTTTCGTTCTTGCCTCTGCAATCATGGCTTCAAGGATTGCAACCTCTTCGTCTTCGGGGAGAAGTTCTGAGGCAAGTTGTTCGATCTTTTTGGTCTGCTCATTTGAGAACGCCAGTTCTTGAAATCGCGACATTACCGCGGTGTAGCGCTGTTCCGCGGTTTGCGGCAGTTCGCTTGTGCGTCGACTGATTCGTTCCTGAAGCGTTACAAGTTGATTCTTTAGTTGTTCGTTTTCAACGAGCAATAGCACCGAATCGATGTCGAGTTGTTGTCCGTCAAACTCCAAGTCTTGATACGCCGAAAGTAGCATCTTGGCGGTATTGGTTTCGAACCAATCGGGGTCAATTGCTTCTACAGCGGTCATTGCTAGATCGGGGTTCTCAATCAACGCTTCAAAGAGGTCTCGTTCAAGACTCGCGAGTGGTCGGAGTTGAGTTGGCTGACTTTGGCCTTGGATGCTGTGGCGGGGAGAGTTGGAGTTGATGCGACTGGGTTGATCGCCCGAGGTGGGTTCAAAATCGTCCACCTCGGCGGACTGTTGAAAGGCTGCGTTGAGGTCATCCGTTGACGGGGTTTCCCCGCGGCGTGGCCTTGGTTGTGTGTTGCTGGCTAATCGACCTTGAGGTGATCCTGTAGCGTTTGTCGATCGAAATCTCTCGCGACGCTGAGACTCCTCTCTGAGGCTCTTTAGTCGCAATTCAAGTCGCTCTGGTTTGAACTGGAATCGGTTCGCCATTCGCATCAGCAATTGATCCGTCTTCAACCCATCCGGTGCCTTGGCAACAATCCTCAGCATAGTGTCAACGGCGGAGGTTACCGCGTGGGTATCTTGAAGGATGTCAACGCCTTCGGTGAGGCGGCTGAGTTTGTGGTCCAACGCGTCTGGTGCTTCGGCTGCAAGTCGTTCGAGGGACTCACGCCCGAACTGTGCGACGTAATCTGCTGGATCTTGGCCTTCGGGGAGCGTCAGGACTCGCAGGTCAACATCAGCGTGCACGAAGAGTTCAAGAACCTCGTCGGCACGATTTTGACCTGCTTCGTCACCATCAAGAACTAAAACAACTCGCTGGGCGAGACGTTTGAGAATCTTGACGTGTTGTTCGCCAAGTGCGGTGCCGAGCACGGCGACAACCGGTTCGATGCCTTCCTGACGGGTCATCACCACATCGGTGTAGCCTTCCATGACCAAAGCTTCGCCACCTTTACGGATGGATTCCCGGGCCTGGTCGAGTCCGTAAAGTTGATGCGATTTACGAAACAGGAGCGTTTCGCGGCCGTTGATGTACTTGCCGCCAGCTCGGTCACCAAGTCGCTTTGCGATCTCAGGGATGATTCGACCGCCAAGTGCAACTGGACGTCGTTGAAGATCAAGGATTGGGAACATGAGTCGTCCGCGAAACATGTCGACGAATCCATCGCCGGAGCGTTTGGCTGAAGCGACTCCGGCGGCATGAGCCACCTCACCACTGAAGCCTTTTGCTTTCAGCAGATTGACAGCAAAATCCCATGAGTCCGGTGCGAATCCGATCTGGTAGCGTTTTCGACTCTCCTCGCTGATACCGCGTTGGCGGAGATAGTCGCGAGCCAGTTGAGCATCCGGGCTCGTGCCCGATTCGAGTTCAGTGAAGTAGGCGTTGGTGACCACTTCCATGGCGGAAAAAAGAGTGGGGCGATCGTCTGGTGAACCCGGTTCAGTACGTTTGCCGCCGCTCAGTTCTGGGACTTCTATGCCTGCCTGTTCCGCCAGCGAGCGGATTGCTGCAGGGAAATCGACGCCATCGCGACGCATTACGAACGAAAAGATGTCTCCCCCAATATCACAAGGCCAGCATTTCCAAGTTTGCCGTTCTTGGTTGACCGTCATTGAGGGGCGACGATCGTTGTGCCACGGGCAGCGAGCCACGAAATTCCTTCCCTGAGGGCGCAGTTCGGTCGTCGCACCGATGACATCCACGATGTCAACGGCGGCGCGTACCCGCTCTTTCAGGTCGAAGTCCGTGGGAAGGGACAAATTCCAACTCCGTGGGGCGCGTCAGCCGGAGATTAACCTCTGACAGAGAAATGATGACGTTTCATACAAGCCGTTAAGACCGGCCCACATCCGATCGCATTCTACCGTGACTGCAATAGGTGTGTGATGACGCCGCGTTTTCTTCCCTGTTCGTTCGTCAATCTAGGATGACGCTACGTTCCAATCGGTCCACCCTCTGCCGTCCGGCAGTCACTGGTCCATCCCAGGTTTCAGGTAAATTTCGATTGTTGCAATCCTTTGCGACTCGCAATCCAAAGCCGAGTTTTG
>JBMHCO010000073.1:0-176261 GCA_049889895.1 Rubripirellula sp. | reverse complement strand
AGTCCACGATCGTAAAGATCCCTTACATCGCGAGGAACCGGATCACCATTGAGAATCTCTAGCGACTGAGCGGTCGCGATCGACTCCGACACATCGCCGCGAAGGACCAAAACGAACAACATCAGGACAGCGGAAAACTTTATCCCAAGAGACGAAAGCGTTGTCAAAGTAGAAAGCTTCTTCACTGCCAACCTAGGTGCAAAACACGATTTCGCTTCCCTAGCACGGGCGTGCTGCGTTAATCGATAGTTGGACGAGGGTGATTTCATTGAGTCGCCATGATTCCTGCATCGATCAATTTTTTTACCGCTGGCCAATCCTTGTCACTAAACATCGGCCGAAGATCCGATTCGATCTGCCCCATTCTAGCGAGCACGAAATAGAGCGGCATCAACGAGGCGCCAAAGAGTGTTGGTGGCGATGTTTTCTCCATCAACAAACTCTTGATCTCCTCTCGTCTCTCCACCGTCAGGGGAACCTGACGACCGACAACAAGCAACGCAGCATCAATTTGCTCCGCAAACTCACCGAGCGCCGCTTCCTTTTCCAATCGACTGACAACCTCAATCTGCTCTATGCTCGCTAAACGACTCAGTAATCGATTCATGATCGACCCCTCGCCATGCAGACCCTCCAGAAATCTCTGGGTGTACGGTTTTGCGGCAGCACGCGTCTCCACCGAAACTTGCTGCCATTGATCCCTCGCGATATTACCGAATTCTATCTGCCCCTTGAACGCCGCATAGTCGGCGAAAAACCGATGGATATCAACCCGCCCCGCTGTGAGAAGCTTATCGAGATCCTCTGTAGAAAATCCCTCTACCAATGCGATCCGCTCCATCTTTTGATTGAGTGCGTCGAGACACTCTTGCCTCGCTTGAAGAACCGCGAGTTGGCTAAAGGTTGCTTTGTCAAATGAGTCTTCGCTAAAGTGCACCACTTGCGCATCGACAACGGGCAGGCCGATTGACGCAAACCACATCGATGCCAACAGCCCGACGACTTTCACTGAAACTCCACTCACACGCTGCATCTGAATCATTTCGCCTTCCAAGCCTCTAGGCGACTGAAATACTGATCGAGACCACCGCGAAATTCTTCCGGAAGGCCAGGCTGAGTCACGCCGGTTGCGGGTGCTGCTTCAGATTCTTCGCGCACTTCCCTGGCATTGATGCCGGTCCCAACCAAGGCCAATGCGGCAACTTCGGTTTGCCCGTCACCGCCGCCGCCCGGATCAGACCCGCTCCCTCCACTCGCGTTGGGATTGAAGCGTTTGGATTTGAGTAACAGTTCAATCGCCTCGGTTTCTGCAGCGATCGCGGTCGGCCCCGTTTGCGGCTTGTAGAGGATCTCCGTCGCCTCCTGCATCACTCCGGCTACCTGTCCCAAGAGATTCAATTCGTTCGCAAAATCACCCTCCGCATTGGGCAATTCGAGAATTTGATCAATTAGCTTTTCGACGCGGTTCTGGTAATCCTCTTGCATCTCGCCGAGTCGATTCGCATCGTTCATGTGCTGGGTGTCCGTAACAACAGCGCGTTTCTGTTCTGCAACTCGTGTCTGTTCCCGCAATTGAACCTCGTCGTCGAGGATCTGTAGCACCTCCAAGACAATCCCCGGCGGAAGACTCCCTTTTGGCTTACCACCGGGTGATTCCCCCGACTGTGTCACCTCCACCAGATCCTCGGCCCATCGATCCAGATTATCGCTCCAGTACTCAGCCTGAGAAATCGACAACCCATTCTCTTGCCGGAGTTGATCACCAAGATCACGCAATCCCGCCGTCACATCCTCCGTTTTCATCTGCTCCAAAACACGCTGCAGAAGTTGCAATCGACTACGCTCAAAGTACGCAGTCATGTCGTCCATGAGATCCGAGACCTCGCGACTTGCCTCCGCTTCCATCTCCGCCAAAGCGACAAAGGCATCGCGATCCGCGTGCTTCTCTCTGTCCGGTACGCCGAAGGTATTGGTTGCCAAACCGGCCAAGCCAGACGCCACTTGCTGCTGCTTCCGCGATGCGGACTTTAGTCGCTTCACCAGCGTGCTACCTTCAAGCTTTCCCATGATCTCGTTCATTTCGCCGGAGACCTTCTCGAACTCCTCGAGTAAACCTTCCTGCTCAATGACGGCTTGTTCGAGCTCTTCCTGTGGTTCAGACGGCTTGGAATCGCTCGAAGCATTTCCAGCAAGCTTTGTGTCGGCAAAGCCTAGACGTCCCGGTTGCGACTTCTGCTTCTCCCCGTCAGCTTTCGGTAGATTCTCCAAGTCAAGTTGGCTCGATTCGATGTCGCTTACAGACGGTGTCTGCGGTTTATCCTCGTCTGATTCTTCCTGATCTTCCTCGGCAGCTTGATCCCCACTGGGTGTTTCGAGGCGATTTTGACCAACCTTGGTTGAGTCTGAATCGTTAGGTTTCCCCGATGGCCCCGCGGATGCCTTGTCGCCTTTGGCTGCTTGGTCGAGCAAGTCGGCTACCTTCGGCATTCGCTGACTAGAAATCTCCTTCAAAACCTGAACCATCTCCGCCCAACTCTCGAGTGATTCTGCTTCAATCTCATCGTTCCGCATCGCCTCGCGCAAAAGTGCCTCGCCACTGCGGACCAGATTGGCAAGTTGGCGTCCATTGTTTCTTTCGCTTTCCGCCTGTTTCGAGATCAGCTCGCGAGTTTCCGCCGTTGCTAACTGTTCAGCACTCAATTGTTGAAGCGAACGATTGGTCTGATGCAACTGCAACTCCCGATCACGAACATCAAGCGACATTTGATGCCAGCGGGTCAATTCTGAGTTGAGCCACACCGCGTGTTCCGCGTTCTCAAGAATCTGGAAATAGGAGGGCGAGGAATATTGCCGCTTTGCCTCGGGCTGATAATCCTCAACGAACGCTCGCAGCACGATCACATCGCGATCAATATCATGCTCGGAAACGGAGAAAGTCGCGTCGAGTGTAACACTTTCCGCATACGGTCCACCGCCTCCAAGCAACGTCTCGCCGATCGGTTCTCCGGGGCCGTCCTCGTTAGCGTCAAACCATTCCAGTCCGACACGCTTAACGCCGTAGTCGTCATAAGCACGCACCTGAAAAGCAAGCACTTCCGAAGTGAGAAGCACTTTACGAAGCGGCAGGTTCTCGCACAGTAACGTCGGCAACTGATCTTCAATCGCCATCAATTGTAGAGCGAGAGCCTTCTCTGCCGAGAGCCCAAAATGATCCTTCCAGCGCAGATTGACATCAACATCCCCAGTCACAAACAATCGCTCAGTTGAGAACGAATCACCTTGGACTGCTACTGGTCGGCCATTCACATCGGCTTCGATCAACTCACGTGAAACCTCAGCTTCCAAGGTCACTTCGGTACCCATCAGTAGCGGAACTTTTCGGCCTCGAATCTCGAAAGAACCAGCGGTCTCACGTTTCAGATAATCTGGAAGCCGAGTCACCGCCACCAGTTCTGTCATCTCTGGTCTCGCAACCGGGCGAATAACAACCCGTTCACGGTAATCACCAACAGAAAGATCCAGCGGGGTGTCCACCACCTGAGCTGGCAGCTCGAATTCAAAGCGATTGTTCTCGTTCGAGGCAGCATAGGGGACGCTCGATGCGATTCGAAGGTTCGCCAAAGCAGGCAGCCATCGACTCGATGGATTCAAGGTAACTGATAAAGCAATCGGCTCTCCCTTTGGCACAATCATCGGTGAGTCCAAAGGTTCGATCGTCGCAAAGGTGAAACGCTTCACATCCGACCACGGTCTCATGAATCGAGACCATGCATTAGCCGCGGCATCAGCTGAAAAGCCAAAAAGCATCCCGCAAACAACAGCAAAACAGGAAGCAATGGCGGCACGCCTTCGGGCACACGGCGATGGAATACAGGATTTAAAGTCTCTACCGGCGAGTTGCTCCGCAACCTGCGTGATAGCGGCGTTCACGAGTTCGGGTGATCGGTTCTGTTCCCCTTGGTCGCTTGCGAGGTGGATCACCCCGAGAACCTGATCACCAACGGCAGGTTGCTGCCGCGTCATCAACTCCGCCAACTGCTCAAAATGCCGCCGCTTCCAGATCCAACGCTCAATTGCATAAGGAATCGCGAGGGCACTCGCGGTCGCCGCTGAAAACACGCACCAGCGCAAGACTCGCGAAGTCTCACCGACACGGTCAAACAAATAGGTGACCAGAAAACCAAGGAGAAATCCAATCCCAGCAAACGCGACCGCCTCAAACAGCTTCTGACTCCAGAGTCGACGACGAAACCCCGTCAACTGCCCACGCAGCGACCTCGGAATTTCAAAACGCGTCCCACCGTTCCGGTTCATACCGTCAAGCCAATCCAATCGAAACCGCGAATACTCTCCACGACTGAAAAAGGGGTCTGACCCCTTATCGCCAAGCGGTCAGGCTCTAGAGAAGTTCCTTCAATCTGCCACTACTATCTCCGATTGAATCAACCGGAGTGCCCATTACATCGAGCATTGATAGGAAGAGATTCCCCATTGGAACCTCTCCACCCTCAGGCCGAATCAATCTTCCAGTCTCGAGCTGCCCGCCAGCACCGCCCGCTAGCACGATCGGCAAATCCTCGTGACGATGACGATTGCCATCACTGATCCCGCTACCATAGAGCACCATCGAATGATCAAGCAGCGTGCCGGAACCTTCCTGCACACTATCGAGTTTCTCGAGGAAGTAAGCGAATTGTTCGACAAGGTATTGGTCGATCCTCTGAAGCTTTTCGACCAAATCAACCTGATTCCGGTGATGACTCATCTGGTGATGCGCATCCTTGATCCCGATCTCGGTGTATCTTCGATTACCTCCAGCATTATCGAGCATGAAGGTGGCGACTCTTGTTGTGTCCGTCTGAAAACCGAGAACCATCAGATCGTACATCAACCTCGCGTGCTCACGGAATGCCTCAATCCGACCATGAGGAACCTCGAGATCAGGTAACGCCTTCTGGTCTTCTTGCTCGGATCGCTCAATCCTCATTTCGATCTCGCGAACGCTAGTAAAGTACTCATCGAGTTTACGCTGGTCGGTTTTGCTGACACGCGGCACCAATTGCTGTGCATCCTCTCGAACGACGTCCAAAATACTCTGGCGAGTCAGATTGCGTTCCCGACGATCACCCATTTCAGGGCTACCAAACATCCGCTCGAACGCCATCCTCGGTGTCACTTCCTTCGGCATCGGCTGCGTTTCGCTTCTCCACGAGATATTGGAAGAATAAGCGCAGCTGTACCCGCTGTCGCAACTACCGGCATTCCGACTCGGCTCAAGCCCTAGTTCAATACTGGGTAGTTTCGTCTGTCCCGCCAAACGCGTTGCAGCAATCTGGTCGACAGAAATTCCGAGTTGAATATTGCCACTTGTCTTCACTGGTCGCGACGCAGTCAGGTAGGTGGCTGCACATCGAGCATGATCACCAGCCCCATCGGCGTAACCTCGCCCATTATCGTGAGCGAGATTTTCAATAATGTTCAGCTTGGACTGAAACGGCTTCAGAGCCTGAAGGGTCTTAGAGAGCTCCCACTGCTTTCCCTCCCCGGTCGGCTTCCAGTCCGGCATGATCGCACCGTTTGGAAAGAAGACACACGCCATACGTGTGGGCGGAGCGTTGGTAACAGCCCCAGCAATCACGCGGCTCGGACGCGTCATCACCTCGAGTAGAGGGAGTCCAAGGGTCGCGCCAGCTCCACGCAACAATGTGCGACGGTCGATTCGCCAACGAGACTCCGTTGTCGAACCAATACCGAGCTGTTTCGATGAGCCGTTCTTTGTCCGTGGATGCTTGTTTGACTTCATGCTTGACCCTCATCCCTCACAAATCGATCCGAGTGGTTCGAAGCGAACCACCGCTCTTGCGAATTAGTTTACTCGTTGCTCTGATCCGAATCTTGCAAAACCGCCACCGACCCTGCCGTTTCCCACTCATAAAAGCAAAACGGCCGACTCAGAACGACTTCTCGAACCAAATCCTGTAGTCGGAACTGCTGATTTTCCGTTTTCTCGATAATTTCGTCGACCACACAGCGATCCTGCGGTCGCAGCTCACGCCCTAATGCGAAGGTAAGAAGCCGCTCGACAGCAGTTTTCGCGAATGCTCTTGCTTCGGTCCTACTCAAAATCTGACTTAGTTCTGAAGCGCCGGTAAATGCTCTACCTCCGGGTAGCTCACCACTGGAGTCGATGTTGGATCCATCCTCCCCGCCCAAAGCCAACTGTCGGGCACCCACCGCATCAAACTCCTCGAGCCCGAATCCAAGCTGATCCATCACGCGGTGGCATGATGCGCAAGCGGGATCTCGACGATGCAATTCCATCTGCTCTCGCAAGCTCAAACCATCGGTCGACACTTCGGCCTCCTCGAGCGTCGGCACACCAGCCGGTGGATCAGGCGGTGGCGTACCGAACACGTTTTCGAGTACCCACTTGCCTCGTTGCACCGGTGAAGTTCTGCGAGGATAGCTGGTCAAAGTAAGAACACTTGCATGCGTCAGCAAACCGCGACGACCGGTACCCTCGAGTGAGACCTTCACAAAATCATCTCCCTCCACACTCTTCATCCCGTAGTGACTCGCCAGAAGAGGATTCACGAACGTGTAGTCGGCGGAAAGCAGCTCCCCGATCGGCCGATTCTCCGCTAAAAGATGCATGAACAGCAGCTTGGTTTCCTCTTGCATTGCTCTACGTAACTCAGGCGTAAACCCAGGGAACTGATCTAGGTCGGCATCATGTCGATCAAGGTTACGTAGGCCAAACCACTGTGCTGCAAACTGCTCGGCAAGCGACTTGGAACGTGGATCGAGAATCATCCGTTGCACTTCGGCCACCAGTTGCTTCTCAGAAAGCTCTTCTGCCGAACCAAGGTTCAAAAGCCGCTCATCGGGCAAACTGCTCCACAGAAAATAAGATAGCCTCGTCATCAACTGCGCCGGATTCAACGCAACGGTCCCCTCCGAATCGATCACTTCATCGCCGCTTGGACTCTCGATTCTGAACAAGAAATTTGGGGACACCAAAACCGCTGCCAAAGCAGACTGCATCCCTTCGAAATAACTCATCCCACGATCTGTGCAACGCTTAACCAACGCCGCATAACGCCCCACTTCATCATCGGTGACATCCCTGCGAAAGGCATGACGCATCACTGGTCTCAAGGACTCCCGTGCAGCTTCCTCTACTCGATCCCAACGACCACGCGAACGACTCGCAACACGTTTGATGACCCGATGGTGGCTTTCCGGATACGCATCGCGCGGAAACGAATCAGGTCCATCGATGCGTATCGTCCTTATCATGTGGGGAAACTCATTTTCATCCACACGTCGATCTGGTTTGAGAGGGGTGGCAATGGCTGCCGTTGCCGCCTCAATCACTGCCTCGTTCACACGATCTGATACCGAGAAAACGGGTTCCTCAGACTTGGGGCTTTCCTTCACTTCGGCAGTTGATTCATTACCAGAAGATAGAGACGCTTCGACCGATGGCTCGTCAGCCTTACCGCTGGCGTCATCTGACTGCTGCTCGGAAGCGAGAGGTGCGAAGTAGAGCGTTCTCGCACCCTGCTTCAGATCGAGTTCAAAACGGAAGGTGTCCGAAGACCCGCTTCCCCCGTAATAACCAACCTCACCCGATGCAACCAATTGCCCGTCTTCGTTAAAGATGCCAATCTTGGTTTTCCCGCGATCCGGTGATGCATTTCCGCCGGAGAAACTAAATCGGTAATGCCCGGTGTAGGGAACTTCCAAAGGGATCCATGCGAAGCCATCTTCCCGAAAGAAACGCCCGTTGAATCTACCTATCTGCGTTTGACCCGCAACATAGATTTGATCGCTTGCCACATCCTTGCGAATTTTCTGCAACGTGTCGGGATCGATGATCACTCGCGAAGCAATTTCCTCAGCGGCATCAAGATACTTTTCCATCAAAAGCGTCGACAGCGATAACACATCACCATTGTTATCAAATCCAGCGCCTACCTCATCCGAAGGAAAGTCATCGGCGGGATCGAAATCAATCCCGAGTAAATCGCGAACCGAGTTGTTGTACTCAGCTCGGTTAAGCCTCCTAGCGGTGACCTTCCCCGGTCGAGGACGTAAGTCGCAGGTGACTGAATAAAGAATCGAGTCCGCGAGCTCTCCAAAATGCCTGCGAACCGCTTCTTCCGGTTGCTCACTGTCCTCCGGCGGCATGGCACCGAACTTCACCATCTCCACGACACGCTGAAGCGATGACGACTCCTTAGCAATCGCATCCAACGACTCAAAACCACTCAGATCCAATTCACCTTCGCGCGAATCTGCATTGTGGCAATCGACACAGAATCTTTGCAGAAATGGCCATCCTTGTTCAGCCCATGTCTCACCAGCGGAAACAAGCTTTGTGTTAGACGTCGCCCCTTGGGTCACCCCCCCGGTTTTAACATCGCTTTCATCACCATTCTCGGGCCGCGTCACGGGCGCCCCGCCCGCATTTGGGTTCGCTGCGAATGACGAATTAATCGTATCAGTAACGGCTAACCCGACGACCACGAGCATCAAAACCTTGAGGTTGAAGAAGCCGAAAACGGTGCCGCTCCGGAATTCCTCCTTGTTCTCGATGAATTCCGCGCAGCATTTCCGGCGGTTCGTGACATTCAGTGGTCCGGTTACCTCGGGGTCAATCATGAATAACGGCAACAAGGATGCGTTAGGCAGATCATTAACGAAAACGAACTACCGTGGTCGGTGCTCGTCAAAATGCCGGTAACGATCTGGAAGGCGGGACTATTTAAGGCGGGAACCTGCACACAATTAGCCGCAGGTCACCCGCAATTCTAACTCGAAACCTGATTCACCACCATAGACACCGCCCCCCCTGCAGAGAGATGATGGTGTTTTCAACCGCCAAATGGGAGGCTCAAAACGGAATGCGACGGCAAAGGTCTTCCTCAGGAGCCCGCCGAAAAGCCTTTAAAATCGAATGCGGGCAGTCGCTTGAGATTTCCCTCTGCGTCGACGCATGCGATCACCGAACTTGCTGTGACCACCAATTCACCATCACGAGTAATCCGATAAGTGTGACGTAATCGAACCTTCCGCACTTCCATCAATGAAGTTTCAAGGTCGAGTAAGTCATCGAATTGTGCCGCTGAGTGGTACTGAATATTCATCTCGGCAACCACGAGCATCCGCCCCTGGTCCTCGAGATCACGATATCGAATACCGATGGAACGTAACATTTCCACACGCCCGCGTTCGAAGTAATTCACGTAGTTGGCGTGATGCACCCGGCGCTGGCCATCGGTCTCCTTGTAGGTAACGCGGATCTGCAAATGATGTTGATGAATTGGCTGCGTCATTCCGACCCTCCGTTCTATCTCAGCTTCCGTTTGTGCGAAATGACCTCCCACCGGAGATCCCCCACAGGGAAATAACGACCATTGGTTCGCAGCCCATGAAGGCAAAAAACATTGCTGCCGCATCTCGTGTGCATAGTGTCACACACAACGACCGTAACGCCAACGCCACTGCGATGAAGAAAGGGAGACCGCAAACTTTGCGCATGACGAATACTCGCGCGACTCGCGATCAACTGCGGGGCTATTTCGCGAATTGACCATCATGTCTCCGCGCCTCTAGAATCTAGGAAGAAGCAAACAAGGGTCAATTTAGATCCATCTACATCAATCGAACCCGCAACAGGATGCGTCAAGATGAGCATCGGCGATGGATCCAGTACCCCGTTTCAAACCCTTCGAGGTAGGAACTTTCCGGCCCTGCGTCAGTTTACGATCTTTCTTGAAAACCGCGTCGGACAACTGCTTGAAGTCGTAAAGCGTTTTGAAGGAACGGGGATTCGAGTCTGTGCGTTGTCAATCAATGACGCATCGGAATGTGCATTTGTTCGATTCCTTGTTAGCGATGCTGACCGCGGCCGCGAAATCCTAGAACGTAGCGGCTTGGCGATGATCGAAACCGATTTGGTCGGTGTCGAATTACCACCGGGTCCTCAACCGCTTCTTCGTGTGTGCACGGCCCTTCTTCAAGCCGAGCTGAACATCATTCAAGCCTATCCGCTCATCGTTCGTCCCAATGGCAAACCTGCAGTTGCCATCATGGTGGAGAACATCGAGCTAGCGATGGAAACATTAAGAGAAAAAGGATTCACGATTCTCTCAGAAGGTGATCTCGAAGATGACCCAACCCGCGACACTTGAGACTTACTAGAACGGGTTAAGACCTTACCCGTTCCGCAATCGTCAATCCCCTTACTATCCTGCGCACCGCTGAACGTTGACGATCAGAACTCGATCAACGAAGCCACATCGTTCGGTACATCGCGCGTTACATCATCCGTCGGTTATACAACCACCATTCTGCAAGGATGAGCGCGAGCATCAAAAGTAAGATCAAACGCCAGTACTCGCGGCGCACCACCAACCCCGCATTACCCGCCTCGACGTCTTCATAGCCAAGTGTCAATTCGGAACTTACGGCTATCGTGCTTTCACCTTCATTAAAGAGGTTGATCGCAAACCTTTGCAGCAATTGATCCTGAGACCGAACCTCATACGCGCCAATTTCGCGCGTATCGACCGTCTCAAACTGTAACGCGTCTCGCATCACAAAACCGACCTTCCTTCCCGAACTGGTCTCGATGCGCAGTGATTCCGTTCGCATCTCCTCCGCTGCCTGATTTAGCCGCCCGCGGACCATCGCACCCGGGGCATAGGATCCAGCCGCCGTTGTCTCCGATGCATTCCCTAGGGTACGCAATACATTGAAAACAAAAACCGGCCACGATCGTTCAGCAAACCAATTGGTATTTGCCTCAGACTCGCCCTGTTCCGACTCACTGACAATTGGAAACCCGAGAACCAAATCCTGATAGCCCTCGCGCGGCACCACGGCCATCACCGTGCCAATATCAGCTGCGAGTAACTCTGTCGCACCCTCAGGCGTCTCCAACGCACGGCCACTAAACACGAGAACCGAGAATAAATCCAAGTACCGCAAAAGCGGATGAGTGCGATTGATGTCAATAATCGTCAAAGGGGAGGCGTCTCCCTGCCAGCCCCAGTCAACTCTCCCCAACATTTCCGGATCAACCACCGACGATTCATCGACACCGCGTCCTGAATCTGCCTCTGCTGACTCAACCGAGGCAGGAGGAATCGATCCGATAAAAAAAGTATTGGTCTTGGGCATCTGTGCTGGCTGACACCGATCAAAGATCACCAAGTCATCTTCACCAGATAGCATCCGCTCACGGTACGCATCGGTTTTCAAAAACGACGGTCCAACTAAAGTGACATCGCAGATCCTTTGAATCTGATCCGTCTCCAAACCAACTTCCAACGCAGCGTTTCCGTCACTGATCACCAAGATTGAGGCACGCTTGGATGGGGTAAGTCCCGCATAGGCTCGGTTATCAACCGCTAGGTCATCCATCACGTTGAGTGTCAGCGTAAGAAACGCCGAGTCATTCGCCGAGATCTCAAATGCCAGTCCTTTCTCTTCGCCAGGTTCCAGAGAGACCAAGTCAGCATCGAGAAGCTCTCCGTCCATCTCTAGCGTCACCTCGGTCTTCCCTGACTCGGTACCAAGATTTGCAACGGTTCCAAAGACCTGAACGATACCCGGCTTGTCGAAGTCCTGCTGCGTTGAAAACTCGGTGATCGCAAGATTCAGCACGTCCTGCCTTCCCACTGCGACATACCTCGGGACAAGATTGCCCAAGTTGAAGTCGGCGGGGGCTTGAAACGCGCCATCACTGTAAATCAGCAACTCAGCGGGACTGGCATCTGCAACCTGAACATCATTCAGATCTCCTACTTGACTCGATCGACGAGGATTGGCGAGCCCATCGGCGGCACGTAGCGCCTCGAGCATGTCGGTCGGTGCGTTGCTCACCGAAACCCCGCTAAGCGATTGCAACAATCGAGAACGATCGCTGGTAAAGGACTGTACCGTCTCGGCTCGATCGTCAAACGCGATTAACATCGCGGTCTGCTCATCCGACATGGAACCAATCTGCCCTCGAATCAACTCTTTTGCTTTATCGAATCGAGAAACACCATCGTCCAGATCCACAGCCTGCATACTCGCTGACCGATCCAACAAGAAGATCAAACGCTCCTGTCCGTCACTTTCATCACGAATCCCCGGTCTGAAAACAGCAATCGCCGCGCAAGCAAGAATCAACAACTGCAACAATAGCAACAAGCTCCGACGCAATCGCTGCAGCAAACTATTGACGTGCAGATCCTGGATCGTCTTCCCCCACAGATAAGTACTGGAAACACTTACCGGCTCCCTTCGCAGTTTCAAGAAGTAGAGCGCCACGATCCCCGCAGCGACACCGAGCAATAGCCACGCCCACGGCCCCAAGGTCGCTAACCAACTCAAAGCCCCAAGGGGAAATACAACGTGATTCAGCGTCATATGAGTGAACGGATCACGAAACATTCCCCAGGTGGACGCGACACTGACTGAATCAATGATGTTCGCCTCGCTCACCGAACCACTCCCCTCTGCCTCAGGTAGCTTGTCACCATCTCTTCAATCTGCATCTCCGTTGAAATCGGTACGTAAACCATCGAGCGGCGGTTGCAGAATGTCTTGATCGCCTCGGTAAAACCCTTCAGGTTGGCGAGATACTGATCAATCGCGTACTGATTAATCGTCAGATCAGCGAAATCGTCATCCTCACAATCAATCAATCGGTGATCACCGCGCAGCGACGGGTTGAGTTCTTCAGGTGAAAGCAGGTGCATCACAAAAACATCCATTCTGTGATTAACCAACATTCTCAGGGCGGACTCAAAACCATCCTTGTCCAGAAAGTCGGAGATCAGGACAACAATCCCAGAACCGGTTTGACGAGAAGCAAAATCACGAATCGAATCGTTCAATGATTCATTCTGACCAAGCGGAGCCTTTTCGAGGTATTGCAACATTTGCCAAAGGGACGACCGGGAGCGTAGCACCGGTGCATTTCGTCCCGCAGTACCGAGCACCTGAACCGAAACGCGATCCGACCGACACAGTCCGACATAGCCGAGTGCGGCGGCAAGTTGCCGAGCCACCAAAAACTTAGACGGTTCGCCAAAACTCATCGATCCACTTGCGTCGACCAACGCGTAGAAATGACGTTCCTCTTCCTCTTGAAACAACTTTAGGAACAACTGGTCGAGTCGAGCATAGAGGTTCCAGTCGATCAGTCGGAGATCATCCCCGGGTACGTAGTTACGAAAATCGTCGAACTCCACACTCTGACCTCGTCGCCGACTTCGCCGCTCACCTTTGAGTTGTCCCCGGAAAACTTTGCGAGAAGCGAACTCTAACCGTTCCAACTTCGCGAGCAAACTGGGTGGCAGGATTTCGTCGGTAGGTGCTTTGCTTCTCATGAGTCCAACATGGAGTCAGCGATCCGGTTTCAAAGTGAATGCTGAACCATTATTTCCACAACAGCGGCAATTTCTCTTCGCCCTCGGCCAGTTTCCCAGCGGCACGCTTCCCCGACCCTTGTACCTTCGTCAAACGATCCCCGAGATCTTCACGTGCCTCGTCGGCAGCCTTCGTCAACAACTCAACCACCTCGGGAAAACGATCGTAAACATTGACCGATTCGGAAACATCTTCGTCTAAATCAAACAGACTTAGAGCGATCCGCCGCTGCTGATAATTAGCGGGCTGGCCACCCTGTCCACCTTCCGCACCAGCAAGCGTTCGGTACTGATGCGGAAAGACGAGTTTGAAACGGTCGTTCCTGATCGCCTGCAGTTGTCCACCTCCGTAATAGCAGCAGAAAGCATCGTGCGGCGATTTCGCCCCCACCTCACCAAGCATGAGCGGTCGAATGTCCTTCCCATCAATTTTGTGTGCCGGTAAATCCGCGTCGATCAGTTTGGCGACGGTCGGGAGAAGATCGATGGTGCTGCAGAGTTGATCGCACTCGGTGCCCGAAGGAATCGTTCCCTTCCACCACATAATCGTTGGCTCTCGGTACCCACCTTCGAACATCGTCCCTTTGCCCTCACGAAGTGGCTTTGCCTGCCCCGCGTGATCGCCGTATGAAAGCCAGGGTCCGTTGTCACTTGTGAACACCACCAAGGTATCTTCCGCGAGTCCCAACTCCTCAACCGTCTTCATGATCTGCCCAACCGACCAATCCACCTCCATCACAACATCGCCAAAAAGCCCCGCTCCGCTCTTGCCACGAAAATCATCGGACGCGTAGAGAGGAACATGAACCATCGGATGAGGTAAGTAGACAAAGAAAGGCTTATCTTTGTTCTGACGAATAAAGTTCACAGCACGATTGGTGAACTGCTTCGTCATCAACGATTGATCGATCGGGGTCATCTCGGGATTCACAATTCGATAACCGGACGAATCAGCCTCGATCATCGGCAACGCGGCCCAGGGAATTTCAGCATTGGGATCCTGTTTTCGCTTGGCAACTGAAGCGGGGTGTAACGGCCACATGTCGTTGCTGTAGGGAATCCCATAGTACTCATCAAACCCGTGCATATTGGGGAGGAATTTCGGATGGTGACCCAAATGCCACTTTCCATAAGCTGCGGTAGCATAACCTTTGGACTTACACAGCTCTGCCAGTGTCAATTCGCTTGCGTTTAAACCGTGATTGGACTTGGGACCAAGTGCACCAGAGATTCCTACACGAACGTGATAACAACCGGTCAACAAAGCTGATCGTGAGGCGGAACAAACCGCGGAGGAAACCACAAAGTCAGTAAATCGTCGACCCTCGGCAGCCATCCGGTTCAGATTCGGTGTTTGGTAACCCTCCGCACCAAACGGGTTGATATCCGCATAACCCATGTCATCGATGAAAATCACCACCACGTTTGGTGGACGTCGACTCTCTGCGGACACTGCACCGGTCACGCAGAAAGATGTTCCCCAGACAAGTAAAAAGGCCAGCAACCCAATAGCATTTCGCGAACCGCTCATTTTTTCTCCCAAAGTAACTGGCCGATCGATAATCAAGGGAGAGTATAACGCAAAACGAATCCGTGTACGCATCTCTCAAACTGCTCCGCACCTTTGCCTGAAGTAACGCCGGCGGTGAAATCAGGAACGGAGTATCGCCTCATCACTGACGGTGGATTCTTCACCGGCGAATGATTGTCTTGGCCGCTCCAACCGCCATCCCATTGGCGTTGCTAACCGTCGCTCGCAAGACAATTGGTCCGGTAACATCCGAAGGCAGGTCAACGGAACACTCAACCGCTTCGCCCGCCACAACAAGCGTCTCGAAGGACCCAATCAAAGTTTCATTCGGGTCACCCTTGAAGGAAGCACCAAGTGGACGATCAATCCTCAGCTTCAACGTGCCTGCGATGGGGCTCTTCACAAGCGGATTCACCGATCCCCCCGCATCGATCCCTGCCGGAACCGAAATCGTCAGTGCCTCTGGCTGAATCATCCGCTGCGTTGGATCACCAAGCAGTCCATAAAGCTGCACGTGCTCGGTTCGCTCATCCAGTAGAGAAAAGCCGGCTGGGCTCAAAAGTGAAGCAAGGCCGTCAATCATGACCCTCGCCGACTGTTCAGGAACAGGATCCTCGACAGGACGATCACCATTGCTTGCCGAAGCTATCCTTTTATCGCCATGGCTTATCTCATCGTTGGCTGCATCGCTACTCGGTGATTCGCTTTCAGTAACATCGCTTTCAGATACATCGCTACCAAGTGCATTCTCCTTACCCACAAATCGAGCACTCTGCAGTAGTGACCTCTGGGTGGAAAGCCACTGATCTCCCAAGCAGTCATACTCCTCACCGTAGATGGCGTGGATCAATTCCACCGCCAACGCCGCGTTCCCGTAAGGCATCGTGACACGACTCCCGCCAATCACCGCTACCGGTCCACCCGGTGCGAAAAGAAGTGCCTCGGCCAATGAATCTTCGGATGCATCGGTGGCAGCAGTGTAACATGCAAGCAGTAATGCAATCGGCGACTGCCCCGCCTCGCACTTCAACTGTTGCACGCTGGCTCGATCAAGTACCGGGATCCCATCTCGACCCGGTGGAACACGATCAAGAGCCGTGACCTGACCGTGCCCCGCGTAAACCCAAAATCGGCAACCTTTGGAAAACTCGGATACCACCGCCTGAGTAAAAGTGTCAGTTGAGGGATAGAACCGATGCCCTGGGCTGCCGTAGAGCACATGTGTGCGGACAGCATTGGGAAGGACTCCGGTCACCACCGTTCTGGCGACCGCTTCGATGGCTCGATCCGCCACAAAACCGAATCCTCCCACTCCTCCCACTAACTGGACTTCGGTACGCCAAGGTCCAAAATCCACGCTACCTTCCCGTTGCTTCAACCTCTCTAACCACCGCGTGAACTGCGAAGCGTGGTCCACTGGGAGACGCCCCACCGCAATCTCAGGCTCACCACCTCCCTCTATGTCCGCATAGGGAAAGTCGGTAGGAAGGGTTGGCGTCGAACCCCACTTCTCGGTCACCTTTGAAGCGACGTAAAAGGTCGGGACCTGATTCGTCACATCACATCGAGTTCCGATTACAGGTGTATCACCAACCAGAAGCAAGTAGCGTTTAGGGTCGCTCCGAAGAACACTTCCCGCCGGATTTAGGGACTGAGTCTTTTCGAGGCTCGAGCCTGCCTCCGGACTTGAAATTCGCATGAAGGCCGCTTTCACCGCTTCCTTGGTACTCGCCGCATCAGCCTCGGGTGAGATCACCTCGACCAACATTCCCTGAAGACGCCTTAAATCGATCCAACCGGAGACAGCCTCGCGAAACGAGGCACCGCAAACCACCACGACCTGACCGGATGGCTGCGTGGGCGATTCGGCCGACGGTTTTGCTGACTGACTGGCTGACTGACTGGCTGACGGGCTATTTGACTGCGTTTTCGATTGGGCTTTCGACTGGGCTTTCGACTGGGCTTTCGACTGGGACGAGACACAGGTTCCGGTACCTAGCACGGTTAACAAAAATGCTAGGCGGATCCCCAAGGACTGCGTTCCAAGAATCGCTAAATGACTCATTCGTTGCTCCATGCTGACCTCACGATGCCGCCCTAACGAGCTTCACTTCACAGTGCCTCTCGCGCATCAGCCCATCATCCTACCTGCTGCCAAAATCAAAGAACCCGATCGCATCCACAATGCCTGACCAACAGCGACTGACTAAGCGACTGACTCAGGGGCTGCTCTGACCGTTCAAAACTTCCCGCAATGAGAGCAATCAAGAAACGACTCGAACCGATCACCTAACGCAAAACTGACTCAACTAGCCCTCGGGAACGATTTCAGAGTAAATTCTATCTGCCTTCGGTGATCCGACCCTTGGCATCATGACGCCTGAAAGCAAAAACCGAAAGATGAATCGTCACGCAGCCTCCGGAAAACGAACCATCGCTGTCACCGTCGGTGACGTGGCAGGTATCGGTCCAGAAATCTCCCTGCGAGCCTCCGAACGGTACGTGAGCCGCCCAGACGTGGAACTCATTCTCTATGGTCCGGAAAATGCCATTCGAGCCGTCGGCCAACATCTGGGACTGAAACATCACGGAGAGATTCGAGACATCGGCAAGATCGCTTCCGAAAACTTAAAACCAGGGCGACCCAACGCTGAGACGGGCCTTGCTTCGTTCGAAGCAGTCAAGACCGCAATTCAGGATGCAATCGCCGGAAGAGTCGACGCATTGGTCACGGGACCGATTCAAAAAGAGGCATGGCACGCCGCGGGCATCCACCACCCGGGCCATACTGAACTGCTTGCCTCGGAAACCAACACCTCCGACTACTGCATGATGCTGACGAGTGCGGAGATTTCTTGCTGCTTGGCAACGATCCACATTCCGCTCGCTGATGTCCCCAGGGCCCTGACACAAGAGTCGATAGAACGGGCCATTCGCCTCGCACACCAAACGCTCACCCAAAAACTTGGACGACCCGCTCGCATCACTGTCTGCGCGCTTAACCCGCACGCCGGAGAAAACCAGCAGTTTAGCTATGGTGAGGAACAAACCGTCATCCAGCCCGCGATTGAAAAAGCACGCTCCCGTGGTATTGACGTAAGCGATCCGGTTCCACCTGATACAGCTTTCACTCCCGCAATGCGTCGCAAGACAGACGCCTACATCTGCATGTATCACGACCAAGGATTGATTCCGCTCAAGGCGCTATCCTTTGACGATGCCGTCAACGTCACACTTGGTTTACCCATTATTCGAACCAGCGTGGATCACGGAACTGCCTTGGATCTTGCTTGGCAGGGAACCGCTAACCATCAGAGTATGATTTCAGCCATCGAATTTGCCCTACATTGCCTTCACTAAATCGAGGTAACGAAATCGCTCATCAAACATTAAATTGAAACGCGATTTGACAAGTCACCACAACGACCACAGCATGCCCCAACCGGAACTCCCCGAAAACGTAGGACACGTGTCAAAAGACCAAACACATCCAACGCCCGATCAGATTTCTAGTGATCCGGAGATCGGTAGAGCAGCCTGGATTCGCTTCTTTGAACTCATCGCTTTGCTGGTCACTTTTTTTGCTCTTGCTGGCGACCCTGCACCGATGGTCAACGAGTCCCACTATCTGATAAAAGCCAAAAGTTTCTGGCAGCCGGATTGGTGTGCAAGCGACCTCTTCGTCACCTCCGCAAAAGCGCACACCACCTTCTACCTGACCTTCGGTTGGATGACGCAATGGTTCTCTCTGGAAACAACGGCTTGGATCGGTCGATTTCTCGGATGGCTGCTGATCGCGCACGGTCTCAGCGAACTCACTTGGAACTTGTTTCGAAAGGCATTTTTAAGCATCCCCGTCGCAATACTTTGGATGGCAGCGATTGAATATGGAAACCTGGCCGGCGAATGGGTGATCGGCGGAATCGAAGCAAAGGTCCCCGCATTCGGATTTGTTCTTTGGGCCACTGCAGAAATGGTCCGTCGACGGTGGGGTCGGACGTGGATACTTCTGGGTTTTGCCTCGGCTTTTCACGTCCTAACGGGGGGCTGGAGTGTTGTAGCGGCAACGGTGGCATGGTTCACCTGCGAACGTCGCCAACCCAAATCCGTCCCTCTCCTTGGATGGCCTCTCGTGCTCGGTGGAGCAATTGCACTTTTCGGTCTCGTTCCTGCACTGGCGCTGCAATCAGGCGCTAGCCCCGAAGAAGGCCTGAAGGCCGCAAGAATCTATGCCTACTACCGGCTACCGCACCACCTTGTCCCCACGAGCTTTCAGCTTAACTGGTACCTGCGGCACGGGACGCTGATTGCTGCCATCATCATCGTGGCGGGCCGTTTTGGTGTGAAGCCCGAAATGAAGTCGCTAACGTCTTTCTGCGCCACCACAATAGGTTTGAGCGGAATCGGATTGGTGATCGGAATTGCAATCCAGTGGGTCCCGGACCTCGCAGCGCAACTCCTGCGTTACTATTGGTTCCGACTCGCTGACGCCATGGTTCCGCTTCTCTTCGCGGTACTGATCGCAAGCCTATTTTTCTCAGCTCGAAAGCGAGTCTCGATCTTCGCTTGGACTCTCACGCTGCTCGCCACGCTCTTCCTATCGATCGATGCTTTAAAAAGAGCGCGACTGCAAATCCCACCTTCCGCCAGCCACCAAATTCTGGGCTTTGACACAGATGCGTCCCCTCTAGAACAACAACGGGCATTCGGTGACTGGCTCGCGGTGTGCGATTGGGCACGAAGGTCATCAGACCCCTCCGAAGTCTTTCTTACGCCACGACACCAGCAAACCTTTAAGTGGTACGCTGAGCGAGCCGAAGTCGCTAACTGGAAGGATGTCCCACAAGATGCATCCTCACTGATTCAATGGTACGATCGTTTCACGTCGATCTACCCGCAGCGACTCGGGAACACGAGAGTGACGATCCAGTATCCAGTGCTTCGTCAATACCGCGAACAATTTGGTGTCCGTTGGATGATTGTTGATCGGAGGATTGTTGGTGAGCACCTGCCGCTGATCCGCGTTTACCCAACCGGCAATCAAACCAATCAGACTTACGCCGTTTACGAGTTACCAAGTACGCCGAAAAAGTGACACGCCTTGGTGGCCGAAAGTGCTCTTACGTCTCGCTGCTTCGTCGCTTGACGCGAATCTCGATCTCGTCGAGTTGACGATCCTTCAACTCACCCTCTTTCTCTTCGGTGATGTCATCCAGCTCACGATTCATTAGTTCGTCGGTCGGATCAATCTCTTGCAGCACTTCCGAAGACTCGTCAACAGCCGGGTCATCACTTGGGCTCGAACCTCCATCGCCGGAATGCTTCATGCGTTCCATCAGGTCGGGAGTAGGTGGCTCATTTCGATCCACCAGCGTGGCTACCTTGCCGCCTGCCGGGTCAAAAAGACTACCAACTCGCCCAGAATCTCGCGTCGTGCGTTGCCAGGCCCCACCATAGGTCGGATAGTCTAGATCATGGGTATCCAGACAGATTCGACATCCCATCGTAGGCAACAGGAGTGCCCCCACAACCAAAAAGGTCGAAGCTGTGGCAAGGATCGATTTCATGATTCACTCTCGCTAGCAATTGGCAGATCGGCTTGTCACCGATGACAACACATCGTCTTTATCGACTCAGTGATGAGTGAACATTAGGCAAGATTTGACGATGGTAGTGATTATGCCGATTCCTGCGGGAAAGCCTGCTTGCCGTCCGAGTGACCGTAGAGGCGGAGTACCAAATTACACTCAGCGCTTCAGGAAATTGTGACGACAGTCCGTGCCGCCAATAGCCTCAGCTTAGGCTACACGAATGTCAATTTCATTCACCCGACAATGCAATCTTCAGTTTGGGCTTTCCAAATGCCACTCAAGCAAGCACTATTAGGGCGGCGAGGAGATTGGGAGGAATTCGCCGTTCGCCGTCGTGAACACTCACACGAGATCGCCCCACACTCGATGAGCCAACACGATCCAACCTCCAGCTCCTCATCCTCCAGCTCCCCATCCCTCAGATCCCCATCCCTCAGCTCCTCTGTGCAGGACAATTCCTCAAGCTCGCAAAGTAACCCGATGGCTCATCAAACTGAATCCGGGACGTCATCAGATCAAGAATCGACCGTTACGGTGATCCCAGGGGGCGAAGTCAGCGGGGTCATTCAGCCGCCCGGCAGCAAGAGTCTTACCAATCGCGCCCTGATTTGCGCAGCGGTTGCCCGTGGCACCACAAAACTTACCGGTGCATTGGTTAGCGAAGATACCGAAGTCATGCTCGACTCGCTCAGTAAACTCGGTATCCAGGCGACAGTCTCTGATGCTGGAACGACAGTTGAGCTTTCGGGTCGGCCACAAAACTCATCACAAGAAGCGACACAAGATGATGGCGTCCCTAATACAAACGGAGATCCTATCGAACTCTACATCGCCAACAGCGGAACAAGCGTTCGCTTTCTGACAGCAGCATTGTCCGCGATGGGTGGGAACTATCGCCTGAGTGGTTTGCCACGAATGCATGAGCGTCCAATTGGCGATCTTGCCCAAGCGATTGATGACGTCATTGATGGCTCGATCACCACCGAATCAGAGAACCGTTGCCCTCCCGTTCTGATTCGATCAAATGGATGGAAAAAGCATCACCTTCAGGTTGCCGGCAATGTGAGTAGTCAGTATCTCAGCGGATTGATGATGGCTGCACCGTTGGTCGCCACGACAAAAGATAATGCGGGCACTGATTCAGCAAGCGATACGGTTCGCATCCAAGTGACAGGCGAATTGGTCTCTAGACCATACGTCGAGATGACGGCATCGGTCATGAGGTCATTCGGAGCGGAGGTTGTGATCTCTGGCGGCGATCTCAACGAGGACCTGACGGTTGACGTGAAAATGTCGGGTTACAACGGCGTTCCCTACGCGATCGAGCCAGACGCCTCCGCCGCAAGCTACTTCTGGGCAGCGGCAGCAATTACCGGTGGTTCGGTTGAAGTCGTTGGTTTAACGCCATCGGCAATGCAAGGTGATGTAGGCTTCTGCAACGTCCTTGAAAAAATGGGATGCACCCTCGAAGTTGGCCGCAACAGCATGACCATTTCGGGACGCGCCAAAAGCGGTATCGACGTCGACATGAATCACATCAGTGATACCGTCCAAACGCTTGCCGTGGTCGCTCTTTTCGCCGAAGGCCCGACTCGCATCCGTGGGGTTGCACACAATCGCTTCAAAGAAACCGATCGCATCGGCGACCTTGCCTGCGAACTTCGAAAACTCGGTGCCTGCGTCACCGAACACGAAGATGGACTCACCATTGAGGCAAACACCTCAACGCTTCATGGCAACACGCTCGACACCTACCAAGACCATCGGATGGCGATGAGCCTTTCGCTAGCTGGTCTGCGTATCCCTGATGTCCAAATCCGAAACCCTTCATGCACCGCCAAGACCTACCCGGGTTTCTTTGCGGACCTTGAGCAACTCATCGGACGGTCGCATCACTGGCGTTCCAACGTTTGACTCACTCAGTGGGCATGTAACCAAGGCATCACGCTCCGCGTTGCCCGCCCTATTATTTGTAATTCGGCGTGGGCGGTCGGTAATCACTCAGTTGGATACTTTGAAACCAATCGATCGTTTTAGCGAGCCCTTCCCTCAGCATCACCTTCGGCTCCCAGTCGAGCTTATCTTTGGCAAGTGAAATGTCAGGGCGTCTCCGAGTTGGATCATCCGAGGGTAATAGCTCGAACACCAACTCACTGCTTGATCCAGAAAGTTCAATCACGGTCTCGGCCAACTCACGAATGGTGAACTCAATCGGATTGCCAATATTTACTGGCCCCACAAAATCGCTACCAACATTCATCATGGAGATCATCCCCGTGACCAAATCATCTCGGTAACAAAATGAACGTGTCTGAGTCCCCTCACCAAAGATGGTGATCGGTTCATGATTCAATGCCTGCCGAATGAAGTTCGAAACCACTCGACCATCAAAGGGATGCATCCGAGGCCCGTAGGTATTAAAAATCCGAATGATACGAATGTCCACGCCATTACTACGGTGATAATCCATAAACAAAGTCTCAGCGACCCGTTTTCCCTCGTCATAGCAGGCGCGGATACCAATTGGATTCACACTACCGCGATAACTTTCCACTTGAGGATGAACTTCGGGATCACCATAGACTTCGCTGGTGCTCGCCTGCAGGATCCGAGCCCCACAGCGTTTGGCCATCCCCAGAAGATTGATTGCACCCATCACGCTTGTCTTAATTGTCTTGATGGGGTTGTACTGATAGTGGCCCGGCGCGGCAGGGCAGGCGAGATTGTAGATCTGGTCGACTTCAAGAAAGATGGGAAGCGTGACGTCGTGACGCAGCAGCTCAAAATTAGGTCGGCCAAGCAGATGCGAGACGTTTGATTTTTGGCTGGTGAAGAAATTATCTAAGCAAATCACATCATGCCCGTCATCCACTAGACGCTCACACAGATGTGAACCAAGAAAACCTGCGCCACCGGTCACCAGAATACGCTGAATCATTTTTTCCTCTTGAAGACTGGACCCAATTATCGTGACGCACAAAAAACAGAATCTATCTACTGCGATTAAACCTGCACGAAGCGTGCCCCTATCAAACTTCGATCAAACGGTTATCGATCAATCGTGTCGCCCCAACCCTAGCTGCGATCAAAGCTACAGCGGGGCGATCCAACTCCAAAATCGGCTCAAGGGTTTTCGCATCAACGATGACAGCGTAGTCAACGGAATCAACCCTTGCTGAATCCTCGATCCCGCCGCCGTCAAGACTTCTGAGCAAATTCGCCTGAAGCAACGCAACATCTTTTTGGCCCTGCGTGACTTGACTCACCAGTTGATCGAGTGCCTGAGGTATCACCAGCGCCGACTGGCGTTCGGCAACACTCAGGTATCGATTCCGACTACTCATCGCCAGTCCATCGGGATCACGCACGATCTCACCTGCGACGACCTTTACCGGAAGATTCAAATCCGCAACCATCGACTCGATCACACGCCACTGTTGATAGTCCTTTCGACCGAATACCGCCACATCGCAAGGCAGACATTGAAAGAGTTTCAGCACAATGGTGCAGACCCCACCAAAATGTTCTGGGCGATGCTGCCCCTCCAGCCGATTTGCAACTCGTGGCGGTACGATGGAAGTTGAGCATCCATCGGGATACATTGCGGCCACCTCAGGGACAAACACCGCATCGGTTCCGAGTGACTGAAGCCTCTGAAGATCCTGCTCGAGAGTCCGCGGGTACTGATCCAAATCTTCATGGGGAGCAAACTGTGTGGGATTCACAAAGATGGTCGCAGCAGCTCGGTCGCATTGTTGTTTCCCAATTTCGACCAACGAAAGATGGCCGTCATGAAGAGCGCCCATGGTTGGCACAACCGCCACGCTCTCGCCCTCACGTTGTCGCTGAAGGACGTAACGCCGGGCATCGGCAGGCGTGTACAGAATCTCCATTTCACCGATCTCCATCTCCCGAATCTCAAAGCACCACGCTTACCAGTACCGCGCTTACCAGCACCACGCACTTACTCAGGCGAAACCAACCACTAAACCGTTGCCCTGAGCACCAACCCGAATAGGTCTACCCGTCCTTCTCACGACTTATTTGCCGCCAATTCAAATACCTCTTCGTCAACAAAAATTGGCAACGAAGGGCTAAAGGTAACCGCCACCGCAATCGCATCACTTGGCCTTGCATCAATTTCCACCAAGGCTCCATCACCTCGTCTCAGCATTAGCTTCGCAAAATAGGTGCCTTTCTCGTAGTCGCTGATCAGGACGTGATCAACTTTAGCGTCGAAGGCCTCGGCAACACTAACAATCAAATCATGCGTCAGCGGCCGTGGCGGCTCGAACCCCTCGCTAACGCGACGATCGATATTCGTGGCCTCAAAAATCCCAATGAGAATGGGAAATTCACGATCACCATCTACCTCTTTCAGATAGATCACCTGATTCTCAGTCAACTCCGAGATGATGATTCGTGTCAAACGCGTTTGAACAGCCATGAATTCTCGTCACATCCAGATAGTCAAAAACAACCCCGCCGCGCTCACCGATTTTCGGCATACCAAGACGGGGAGTATACCTTGATCCACTACCAGCACCCACACCATGATTTACCATCAGGTTTCCGAGCCGGCTTCCTCCCAGCGAAACACGGTTACTGCGAGTGGTGGCATGACGATCGAAATACTTTCAGGTTGCCCGTGATGTGGTTGCCCAAGCGTGCTCGCGCCGGGGAAATTACCAACATTCGAGCCACCATAGATTTCGCTATCACTATTGAATCGTTCTCGCCAAAATCCGCTCATCGGCACCCCAACTCGATAGTCATAACGGACCACCGGTGTGAAGTTACAACACACAAGGATCGGCGGATCCCCACTCTCGGATTTACGTAGAAACACCAGGGTGCTGTCTTCGGCGTTCATGCAGTCGATCCACTGAAATCCATCACCCTTAAAATCGAGTTCATAAAGGGCAGGATGCTCATTGACCAATAGATTCAAATCTGCCACCAACTGCTGGATGCCGCGATGGGATTTAAAATCCAACAACTCCCACTGCGGGCCGTCGTCGTGATTCCACTCTTTCCACTGCGCAAATTCATTGCCCATGAACAGTAGATTCTTACCTGGGTGCATCCACATGTAAGAATACAACAGGCGAAGGTTCGCAAACTTTTGCCACAGATCGCCGGGCATCTGAGCGATCAGCGAGCCCTTTCCATGAACCACTTCATCATGCGAAAGCGGCAGGACAAAGTTTTCAGTGAACGCGTAAATCAAGCTAAAAGAGAGGTCGTTCTGGTGATGGCTTCGATGAATGGGCTCGCGGTGCATGTAGGTCAGGGTGTCGTTCATCCACCCCATATTCCATTTACAATCGAATCCGAGACCGCCGTCGGCCACCGGCCTTGATACACCCGGCCATGCTGTTGATTCTTCGGCAATCGTTACCACACCAGGGCAATAGTCCGAGATCGCCTGGTTCGCCTCTCGAAGGAACTGGATCGCCTCCAAGTTTTCACGGCCGCCGTGTTCATTCGGCAACCATTCATCGTGTCCACGACTGTAATCGAGGTAGAGCATCGAAGCGACCGCATCCACTCGCAAACCATCGATGTGATACCGATCCAACCAGAACAGTGCGTTTGAAACAAGGAAATTTCGAACCTCATTTCGACCGTAATTGAAAATCAACGTCCCCCAGTCCGGATGCTCACCCCGCCTGGAATCCTCATGCTCGTATAAGGCGGTTCCATCAAATCGCGCTAAACCGTGCCGATCCTTCGGAAAGTGCGCCGGCACCCAGTCAATGATGACTCCAATCCCCTGCTGGTGCAGATAATTCACAAAGTACATGAAGTCTTCTGGCGAACCATGCCGCGCGGTAGGCGCAAAATAGCCCACCGTCTGATATCCCCAAGACCCGGTGTAGGGATGCTCACTGACCGGCATTAACTCGACATGAGTAAAATTCATTCGATGGCAGTAATCCGACAGACGTCGCGCCAGATAAGGGTAATCCAGCCAACCGTTCTTGCGTCCCTTGCCCTTCTGCCAACTTCCAAGATGAACCTCGTAGACGTTCATCGGAGACTTCAACGGATCTCTCTCCCTCCGCCGAGTCATCCAATCCTGATCGCTCCACTGATAGGTCTTTAGGTCAGTCACTACCGACGCAGTCAGGGGCGGCAACTCCGCAGAAAACCCAAGCGGATCCGCCTTGTCACACCAGACACCGCTACAGTCTTGAACGCGGAACTTATACCGATCACCTGGTTTTGCCGCGTCGACCCGAAACTCCCAGATCCCGAGGTCATCCACCGCCTGTGCAGCGATGCCACGTCCATCCCAACCGTTGAAGTCACCGACAACCTGGACCTGCTTTGCATTGGGTGCCCAGACCGAAAAATGCACCCCCTTGGTGCCCTCGCTCTCAACGACTTGAGCACCGAGTTTCTCATACAGCCGATGATGCTGCCCCTCGCCAATCAAATGTCGATCGAGTTCACTAAAGATGGAGGGAAAAGAAGAAGCATCCATGACAATATCTACTTTGAAATCATCCTGCACATCAGTAAGGCTTTGATCAAATCCCAACGCCGCAATCGAGTCGCTCGGTCGCTGCGATTGTCCCATCGTAACCTTCCTACGCATCGATTGCCGCAGCAAGAATTACAAGAAATTTGAACCGATCCCTAAGGTGAAAACGCGCTCTCGAAAGCGAGCAACAAAGGTGCGTTTTCCCACCACTTCAACAGAGCCAGACGCCAAAGACCAACAACTTCACAAGTCGCGTGTCCTCGATCGCTAGGCCCAACTCACCAACACTCTAGAAAAGATCCTTGGAATCGAATCGCGGCTTTGCCGGTTGACTCGCCTGTTTTGCAACGTCACCAAGCAACCATCTGCGTAACCCATCTTGGTCCGCCGAGGCGGATCGGGGACGCGTTGGATAATCGCTGTGGGGTTGGTCGATACGATCCCATGCGTTGGTCCCTTCCCAAGCACCTCGGCTCCGAGCGACCGCACGACTTGGCGGCTGAATCATCGAGTGATCCGAATTGCGATTGTTGTGCGTCAAATCACTGCTTTTTCCACCGCTCACCAAACGAGATGAAATCAAGCAAGCTTGAACGCAGTGGATTTCCAGCGCCCGATCAACTCGCCGCCAAAGATCGGCATGCTGAACATCCATTCGACGGCCAAAATGCTCCCACTGGAACCCGCTGGCTCTCCAACGCGGTAGCGAGTCAGACAGTGAGCGAATGAGGTAACGGTTATTGCTGAGGAGCAGTACCGATGCGGGGCCGTCGATCGATTCCAATCCACGAACAGCCGCGAGCAAGGTCAAGCGATTCAGGTCACCGGTCTCCACATCTTCCGCCTCGAGAACGGAGTCGCCGGCAGCGGTTTCGAGTGCGAAAGACCATCTGCCATCAACAAATGAATGCGATTGTGCCTGGCAGACAAGGAGGTATTCGACCTCTGGCGTCTCGATCTGGGCGGAGGGGGCGAGAGACGGTCGGTTCATCGCAGAGATGGGAAGCATGACAAATCGTGATGGCTGCTGTGGTGATTACGACTCGTCACCGCCTGTGACCTATCGCATGTCGATCAATCAGCCATCATCCTTGGTTGACTGCGTGGGGAGTCGCGCTGGCAAACACGATTCTCCACACGTAAGCATTCGACCATAGTTGCCCAAACACCAAACTCGCAGTGACCAAAAAACTCCCCCTTGCTTAACATCTCGCTGCATAACCCGAACGATTGCTACAGGCCGGTAGCTCGCCGACTGTGATCGCAATTCATTCCGCGATGCTGCTCCTCCGGCCAAGAACGTGACCTAACCCTACAATCGCAAATTTGATCACGACCGCGAGACAATGACTCAGGGATAGTGCCCCGAATCACCTCCCCATCTCATGACTCACTATAAAGAGACGCTGCGTTTTATCCGCTCAGCGACGATCGCATCGGGCTCGATATCGGCATGTCTCGACAGCCAACCGGTGACTTCACCTCGGGACGCCTCGGACAAAATGGATACGGCCGCCAATTTGAATTCTCGGCTGCTGGACCTGAAAAATAGCGGAAGCCAGAGTTCAAGACTGGCATCCGCTGAAGTCGCTACCCATTGAACGGTTGAAAGTCGTTCATCAAGAGAACCAAGGACGTACTGTTCGGCTGCCATCACCTCGCGCTGATCATAACCTCGACACCGGAGTTCTTTTCGTGCGAGCTGCTGAAACCCCACGTGGTCGCTCGCGAGCCACTGCACAACCGTTGCTTCATCAAAAGAGGCAAGTGATGTGCGTTCGACGGAATCCTGCAACCGCTGATCCCCCCCAATCGCATCAACGTCATCGTTGCCTGTGTCGATCGCAAGCATCGCACCGGCCAAAACGACTCCATCTTTGAATTCTCCCGCGTCAACAAATGCGCCGGTTGTCATACCGTCTTCAGAACGATCACCCTGATAGGATGGCGAAGGATTCGATGACTCAATACCGACCAAGCTACCGGCAAGCACCCGATCATCCTCAACACTTTTCAGTTCTGGAGCTTTCCCAAACGGTAGCGCAGACAATCCCACATGGCTTTCATTATCAATCTGGACAGTCGCTGTTGTGTCTGAGTCAATCCATTTCGCATTGCCGCTGGCTAATGAAACGCTAAAGCTAGCAGGAATAGGCTGCGCAGCTAAATCGCTTGTGATTGAAGGCTGACTGAGCGCCACCGGAAGCCGCGGCTGAGAATGATCACCGACAGTCTCTGCTTCAGGCGGAACCCCCGCAATGGATAACCCACCCTTGCTCGAATCCGTGATGCAATCTCGCACCAGCGTGTTCGCCCAGACTCTCTGAGTTGGATCCATCTGCGAGAGAACACCGGATAGGTGACTTTTCAATTCTCGCTGGTACCGATTTCTCACACGCTCGGTTTCAACAGACCAACGATTCTGAAAATGACTTAACTTGCGGTAAGCAGCCAACCGCACCTCTTCATCCGCGTCATTCATCGCGAAAACCAGTACCCCAAGGCAACCGCGACTCTCAAGCTCTAGCTGCTCCAAACCTGCCAGCTTCTCATGACGCTCTAAACCTGAAAAAACGCTCGGATCAATGGGTCGCTCGCCCCACAATATGCTTGCAATCAATGCAAGGACGGCAAATCCCCCAGCACACCAGCAGATTCTCTTCAACTGCTTTCCAATAGACGAGCGCGGAGTATCTGAGCGTTCCCGCAGCAAAGAATACCCCGAAAGACGATCGCCCTGAGAGACTTCCATTTCTCTTCCTTTGATTAGCCAGAATGCCGCTTCATGCGTGCTAAGCAACAGTCTCTTCCCAACAAAGGGATTTAAGCAAGTGCAGTTTGCTGTCAGATAAAGTTATCGAAATTGGCGGCAGCCTGAGAATCGTAAGATTTCCCCCTCAGCGAGGCGAAAGAGTGCTGCGAAGACACACAATTGGCTATCCCATCGCCCCGACCCCTTAAAGCGTTAGATCAACAGAGGTAAATTCCTTAGGTCGGTTACTCAGCTAAACCGTAAAGATTTCTAATCGACACAACCGCCTACCCGCCAACCCAACCACTCACAAAAGTCATGACCGATTACCTCAGCTCGATTGATTCCATCAGCGCGATCATGAACGAACTGGAGTCGCAGGATCTCACTTGCTTAGAACCCCAACAATTGGCGGAAGTCCAGGAAGCGACCCTTCGTGCGATCTCTTCCCCTGAAGACTTCCCACCACTCTCAGCAGCGATCGTACCGGGCGATGAAGTCGCAATCGCACTCGATGGGAATCTACCGGACGCCAAACGTGTTCTTGCTGCGGTGCTTGGAGAGCTAAAAGAAGCAGGAGCAGGGGAGATCACGGTGATTGTCGGCAACGAACTAGCAGAAAGTGACCTCGCTCAACTACGGGATCACCTTTCTCCTGAAATTCAATTGCTACAACATCACACGCGGCAACGCTCCTCCTTTCGCTACCTCGGACCAGACGTTCACGGTAATCCGGTCTACCTCAACCGATGGCTAGTCGATGCCGATCTTGTGATCCCCATCGTGACGAGAAGAGTCGAAGCTTCAGCCTCGGGACGACCGAGTGATCTCACAGGCGTTTTCCCAACCTTTGCGGATGCGGATGCTCGCCGACGCCATCACGTCCTTAAGAACCAGCCCGAACCAGACCAACAGCAAGAAATGGTTGATCTCGATGACGATCCGGAAGCGATGACGGGCACCGCCGAGGAACCGGCATGGCTGCTGGGCGTCCAATTGATCGTGATGGTGACACCAAATCGACAGGGTCGGATTGCCGAGGTTTTTTGTGGATCCATTGAAGCAGCAAGAAAAACAGCACTCGCCTCCACGGAAACCGAACTCTGCGACTTTGTACTCGCCACCATTGAAGGGGAATCCTCGCAGCAGACTTGGCTGAATGTTGCGAGAGCTGCGGAGGCGGCGACTTACCACACCAAGCCTGGTGGTACGATTGTCATTTGGAGCGATCTATGTGAAGCGACTGAAAATGCCACCGCAACCAACTTGATAAACGATGAACAAGGCGGTGCTGAAGAATCCGCTGACGAAGAAGACTTTCCAGCATGGGATGAGACAGCTGTCCCTTTCGAACGACTCAACACCCTGTCTGAAGACTATCAACTGATTCTCCGAAGCAGACTCCAAACTACCAGCGTGGAAAAATCTGGTCTTGGATACTTGGAAACTATCGATGAATTACAGCGACTTGCGATGGCTTTACCACGGCGAGGCATGATGCGTGCGGCACAGTTCCACGCAAAGTAGCACTTCAGCGGTGACCTGCGTCAGGCACCGCTGACTACAGTGACAACTACATCACCTTTGCTGGAGCGGCAGTCTGCGTCTTGATCATTCGTGTGATCAAATCATCAACCGTTACCCCCTCGGCCTCAGCGGCAAAAGTTGGAACGATGCGGTGCCGGAGAACGGGATAAGCGAGAATCTGAACATCCTCTAAAGTCACATGAGTGCGACCTTTGAGTAATGCTCTAGCCTTGGCGGCGAGCACAAGTTGCTGAGATGCTCTCGGCCCCGGACCCCATTCGATTAACTCTTTTACCCACGAAGCACTATCAGGGTCAGCAGGACGTATCGAACGTACTGCATCCAAAACCCAATCTTTTACATGGGGAGGTAGAGGAACGCGACGCACCGTTTCTTGGAACTTCACAATCTGCTCGCCATCCACGACCGCTTCGACGTGAGAGTTGAAAGTCGAGGTGGTTCGATCCACAATCTCGCTCTCCTGATCACGTGAGGGATAGTTCACCACAACATGAAAGAGAAATCGGTCTCTCTGCGCTTCGGGAAGCGGATACGTTCCCTCCTGCTCGATCGGATTCTGTGTCGCAAGAACAAAGAAGGGCTCTTCGAGACGGTAGGTCTTACCGGCAGCGGTCACCGCATGTTCCTGCATCGCCTCAAGCAAAGCGGCCTGAGTTTTGGGCGGCGTACGGTTGATCTCGTCCGCAAGAAGCATCTGTGTGAAAATCGGCCCCTTCTCGAAAACAAATTGCCGATGTCCCGTCTCTGGACTCTCTTGAATGATCTCCGTTCCTGTGATGTCACCGGGCATCAAATCCGGGGTGAATTGGATGCGACGAAAATCAAGGTGCATCGACTCCGCAAGCGTGGAGACCATGAGGGTTTTAGCCAATCCCGGTACACCTTCAAGGAGACAGTGCCCTCGTGCGAGGATCGCAATCAACAACTGCTCAATCACTTCCTCTTGACCCACCACGACGCGACCAACCTGCTCGCGGATCTTGTCGCAAGCTTCGACGAGTTGGCTGGCATCGATCACATCATCTTGAGATTCAACGGGAGGGGGCTGTACCAAGTTGCACCTATATCAAATGGAAGACCAATTAAACCCAGCTTGCCGGTGACTCGTTCCGCAAACACCTTGCTTATCGAGTAATGATTTTCTACCAGCAGCGTTCGTAATCATATCAGATCCAAACCGCGGAGTGCTGTTGCTCGATTGAGTAAGTTTTTTGCCGGAGACGCAGTAAAACACCCTGTCTCCCTCACATTTAAAAGTAAAATGCGACTACAAGTAGCGGATCGCTGCAATACTGAGTATTCGTTTGAATCACGCCGTGCTTAGACCACCATGCCAAGCCTCCGAATTGACGACGACCGATCACCAGAGCGGACTTACTACATGAATCGCTCCGTGCTTTCAATCGGTCGCGAGTCAGGGAACGAAGTTCAGTTGATCGATTCAGAGATCTCCAGAAGGCATGCAGAAGTTCGCCAAATCGGGCCGCATCGATTTGAGATTGTCGATCTCGACAGCAGTAACGGCACCCGCGTCAATGGCAAGAAACTTAAACAGTGCGAGCTAATCGATGGCGATCAGATTCAAATCGGATCAACCCGTTTGATTTTCCGTCATCAGGTCACTCAAAGCACAACTTCTCTCGATCCAAATGATGTGTTACTCGACGCGAGCGGGCAGGATGCAAGTCGCATCGTCTCGAAGTACTCCAACCTAAAACCCGCCGTCAGCAACCAGCCCCCAAATTCAAACGCAGCAATCACTCCCGAAGCTCCCGATACTGCTGATCGCTCCCTTGAGGTGATCTACCAGTCGGCTTTAGCCATAGGCCGCTCGGCTAACCTCGACGATATCCTCAAGCGAATCCTTCAACTGGTGTTTGATTGGATGGACGCTGATCGTGGTTGCATCATGCTCCGAGCACGCGATGACGAGCCGTTGTACCCAGCTGCAAGACAGGATCGTGTGAAAGGTGACGACCCTCGTACCCGCGGACGCATCTCGATCAGTCGTGCTATTGCGGATCATGTTTTAGAACAGAAAATCGGCGTCAGGACGAGTAACGCCAGTGAAGACAACCGTTTCGATCAATCGGCCTCCATTGTGACGCGAGGTGTTCGAGAAGCATTGTGTGTGCCGCTGCAGGGACGCTACTCCATTGTGGGTCTGCTTTATGTCGACACCTACACCCCACCGGGGAAACAAACCGGCAGCGAACACGCTCCACGCTTCAGTGACGAACATCTAAGGATTGCAACCGCAATTGGCTACCAGGCAGCAATTGCCATCGAAGACACCAAGTACTACTCCTCGCTCCTGCAAAGCGAACGCTTAGCCGCGATGGGTCAGGCTCTCGCCTCGCTGTCTCACGACATCAAAAATATTCTTCAGGGAATTCGTGGTGGCAGCTATCTAATTGAAGCGGGATTGGGCCAGGAGAATCAAGATGCCATCAAGCGTGGATGGAAGATGGTGGACCGCAATCAGGACCGCATCTCAAATCTCGTCTTGGATATGTTGACCTTTTCAAAACCACGCGACCCGGTTCTTAAAGAGCAGGACCTTAACGATCTCCTACAAGAGATCTTCGATACCTTCCAGCCGCGCGCGGAAGAACTCGGAGTCTCACTTGTATTGAACCTCCAAGAACAACCAGTCCGATGCCAATGCGACTATGACTCTCTGCACCGAGCCATCTTGAATCTTGTGATCAATGCGTTAGATGCTGTCACAGAATCTGACCCAAACAACACTCCACAACTAAGCCTGGAAATCGACCGTCAACAATCCGCCCCGATGGGCAAGATCGAATTGACCGTCAGCGCGGCAAACGAAGCGGACTGCATCATTCAGGTTCGGGACAATGGACCAGGAATCCCCAACGAGATGCGCGACCGCATCTTTGATTTTCTTCAATCATCAAAGGGGGCTCGAGGCACCGGAATAGGTCTGCCAGTAAGTGCCAAGATTGTCCAAGAGCACGGCGGATTGTTGGAAGTCCTGCAAACTGGCAACGACCTCGGTACCGTTTTTCAAATCAAGATCCCCTCTTGTCCCCAACTCGAGCCTGCAGAACAGCTCAAGCCCTCAGACACCATGATATTGTGAGCGAGCGATGCCGAGATAAATCGACTAACGGAACAGGAATCGGCACTCAGGACTCAGTGGATTCGTTCAACTCAACCTTAAGTTCATCGATCGCTGAAGAAAGAGCGGGTATCGCCTCCTGAGCCTTCCCCAAGTCGCTCTCTGCCATCGCAAACTCAATTCGCTCCGAAAGTGTCATCGTCTTCACTGCTGCAATGACTCGCGCGGCCCCCTTAATGGTGTGAGCAAGATGTTGACCACTCGACATCTCACCCTTTTCAACCGCCCTTACCAAGTCGGGATAAAGAACAGGAATCTCCTGCATAGCCGACTCGCAAACTGCATTAAAAATCTCTCGATCCCCCGCAGCATTCTCTAATGCCTGCTCGTAATCGATAACCGGCAAGGTCGAGTCATCAAGGCTCATCAGTTCTCTCCGATACACAGAAGCAAAACATCGCAAGTCGCATCATACCACAGCAAAATTCTGATACGGCACAATAACCCACAAAGCCGCGGCGGTCGCGGATTTAGTGGGCTTGGAGCCAATTCTCACCAATTCCCATCTCAACCACCATTGGCACTCGCATCGGTAGCGTGTTCAACATCGCGGCTTCAATCACCGGCATCACCGCCTCCTGCTCAGACTTCACAAGATCGAAAACAATTTCATCATGTACAGTCAGAATCATTTTGGTTTGAAAGCCGCCTGCACGCAAATCACGATCAACATTAATCATTGCTAGTTTCAAGATATCGGCGGCGGTACCCTGAATCGGACTATTCATAGCGAGTCGTTCGGCAGCTTGAGCCACCCCCCGACTATTACTATTGATGTCGCGAAGATACCGGCGCCGTCCGGTCTGTGTAGCGACATAACCGTGCTCGCGCGCGAACTGAATCGTACGGTCGATGTAGCTCTGTACCCCCGGGTATTTTTCAAAATAATTCTCAATCAACTCGCTCGCTTCATATCTCGGTATGTTTAGCCGCTGCTGTAGCCCAAACGCAGAAATACCGTAGATGATCCCAAAATTGACTGTCTTAGCCTTATCACGCATCTCCCGAGTTACGTCCTCAACTGGGACATGATAGACCTTCGAAGCCGTGCTAGCGTGAATATCAATTCCCTGCTCAAAAGCCTCAAGCATCGCCTCATCGGCGCTCAACTCCGCCATCACTCGGAGTTCTATCTGTGAGTAGTCAGCACTAAGCAGTAGATGATCAGCATCGCGAGGCACAAATGCTGCTCGGATATCACGCCCACGCTCTTTGCGAACGGGTATCGTCTGCAGGTTTGGATCATTGGATTGCATCCGTCCGGTTGCTGTCCAAGATTGACTGTAATGCGTGTGAACTCTCCCGGTATCCGCATTGACCGATTCGGGTAATTGATCGACATAAACACTCTTCAGCTTCCGCGCGTTTCGATACTCAAGCACGTCTCCGACAATCTGATGGCGACCGATCAGTCGCTGCATTTCTGATTCGCGAGTTGAATACTGGCCGGTTGATGTCTTCTTCGGCTTTGGGTCAATCTCAAGTTCTTCGAATAACACCACGCCCAGTTGTTTGGGCGAATCAATATTAAACTCATGCCCCGCCGCTTCATGGATACTTTCCCTCAACTCTTCAATCTCCCGCTCAAGCCGTTTAGAGAAAACAGCAAGAGCATCGGTATCAAGCCTGATGCCGTGGTATTCCATTTCGACCAAGACGGGGACCAGAGGGCATTCCACCTCGTAACAAACCTGCGTCACACCGCGAGACTCTAGCTCCGGTCGCATTGCGGCGGCGATTTGCCACGTCACATCCGCATCCTCGCAAGCGTACTCAACCAGTCGCTCAAAAGGCACCTCGGTCATTGATTTCTGCGTCTCACCCTTTGGACCGATCAAATCGCTGATCGGTATGGGCTGGTAACCAAGGTACAACTGAGAAAGGTAGTCCAGACCGTGCTTCATCTCGGGCTCTTTCTGCGCGTGCGCGAGCATCGTATCGAAGACGGGACCACGCACATGTACGCCATTCCAACGAAGTACCGTGATGTCATACTTCAGATTGTGACCAATCTTTTCCAGAGTTGGATCTTCGAAAATACCACGAAACGCCTCGAAAACCTCTCGAACGCCTCCACACCGATCTTCACAGCTTACGTAAAACGACTGATGTGGCTTAAAGCTAAACGCTATCCCCAGCGGAACCGCTGTCCGCGGATCGAGTCCGGTCGTTTCCGTGTCAAAGCAAAATGATTTGGCCTCTCGTAATCTTGTAATCAAATCGGCGCGCTGCTCCGCAGTGGTGACCGCCTGATAGTCATGATCAACGTCGTGAATCGTTTTTTCCTCTACCGGCTCATCAAAGAGTAAAGTCTGAATTTCTGCTTCGCGTTTTTCACGCTGAACTTCAGCGCGCACCTGAGCAGAAGAGAAAGACTTACCGAAAAGCCTCTTACCGAGCGTGTCGAATTCTAAATCCATCATCAACTGCTTCAACTTTTCAGTGTCAAACGGTTTGAATTGAAACGAGTCGATCGAATATTCGTGTGGCACTTCCTGATTGATGGTCACCAATTTTCGCGATAGCAGTGCCATCTCGGATTGCTCCTCCAATCGCTCTCGCTGCTTCCCTTTAAGCTCGTCGGTATGCTTAAGCAGGTTCTCAATGGAGCCATATTTCGCGATGAGCTGCTGGGCCGTTTTGGGTCCAATCCCTTTAACACCGGGAATATTATCACTCGCATCGCCCATGAGCCCGAGGATGTCGATCACCTGTTCAACGCGGTCGATTCCCCAACGCTGTAAAACATTTGCGATACCAACAATCTCAGGCTCAGACCCTTTACGTCCCGGTTTATAAATCAGCACATCCTCGGTGACTAACTGTTCGTAGTCTTTATCCGGCGTGACCATCCATGTGCGATATCCAGATTTAGCCGCCTCACCCGCAAGCGTACCAATGATGTCATCAGCCTCGTACCCGGGGGTCCGGATCACGGTGATGTTGAACGCGTCCAGCAAACGATCGATCCACGGGAATTGACTCGCAAGATCCTCAGGCATCGCATCACGCTGTGCCTTGTACTCTGGATAATCAATATGCCGCTGCGTCGGTTCCGGAGTATCAAACGCTAATGCCAAATGCGTCGGCTTTTCTCGGTTGATCAAATCAAAGATGGCGTTGGTCAATCCGAATACTGCCGACGTGCACTGTCCCCCGGAGGTGAACCGTGGACTTCGCGCAAGTGCAAAATGCGCCCGGTAAGCCAACGCCATGCCGTCGAGCAAAAAAAGACGTTTTTCAGTTCCAAAAAGGTCGTCGCGCACGTCGCTCATGACGGATCCAAACGGGGTGTGATCTCAAGATGTGATTACGTCTCCACAAACTACCAGAGCATCACCACATTGACCATCATCCGAAGGCTCACTTGTCTTGACTCACCCAAGAATACAGGTACCCGAATACAGGTACCCGAATACAGGTACCCGAATACAGGTACCCGAATACAGGTACCCACGAAGCCTCGAGCGAGCAGAAACGCTTTCGTGACAAACCTTACTGATCACCCAGGTATTTCAACTGGATCTTTGTATTGGGCAGTTTTGCCTGTAATGCGTCAACGCCCTCCTGAGTGACTGCAGTGCGCGTCACGATCAAATCCTCAAGTTTCTGCATCCCCTCAAGATGAACGAGTCCCTCATCGGTGATAAGCGTTGATCCGAGATGCAGAAAGGTCAACTCCTTCAGACCCGATAGTGCGGCCAACCCAGTATCCGAGAGCCTTGTATTGTCGAGATTTAATTTCTGAAGCGAGGTCAACTTTCCAACGGGGGAGATCCCAGTATCCGAAAGGTTAACGCGCCACAGATTCAAGTCCTTCAGATTCGCCAGTCCTGTTAGCGACTCTGTCGCTTGATCGGTAATCTGCAAACATTCGCTCAGGTCAACTGTTTCGAGTTGCTTGAGTTCTCCTAATTTGGCAAGGCCTTCGGCATCAATCTGGTTTGCAGCCAAGCGAACCTTTTTCAGCTTTGGGTGCTGTGCCAACAGAGTCATCGCATCGTTTCCGATGGTCGTTCCCGCTAGATACAACTCTTGGAGTTCCTTGAGATCCTTGAGCATCGCGAGCCCCTCTTCGCTGACCCACAGGAAGTCAATTGCCAAGACTTTCAATGTCTTGATCTTGCCGACCGACTCCATCCCCAGATCACTAACGGAGCACTCACCATTTTTTCCGCTCAGCCGCAGAGCCTTCAGTTTTGGAAGCTCAACCAAAGCGGCCAAGCCAGTATCACTTACAGGACAGTCACGTAGATCAAGGTCCTCAAGCGACTGTAGTTTCCCGAGTTCCGTACAGGCATCATCACCAACACCGGTACCACCTAGACGAACCGCTCTCAGCCTCGGAAGATCGGCCAAAAGGCTGATCGACTCGGCAGACACCTGCGCACCGCGGAAATCCACGTCAATGATCAAACCATCGGAGTCACGTCGCACGCCACTTGCGGCAGTCTCGATTACCTGAACAGCGTGCTCTCCGTCCTGAACCACGGGAGCGTTTGCAACCGGCGGGGAGCTGTCCACACCCGCGGTTGAGGACGCATCCTGACTATCCTCAGACGGGTTACAACCTGAGCAGAACAATAATGCCGCCAACGATAATTTGAACCAACGCAATGAAGCACCTATGTATGAATGAGGCGACGGAGGAGTGGTTCGCCCTTTTGGAGTCCACTCAAACACCGGTCTGTTAAAAAACGCGGGCCACTGGAACCCGCGTTGTGTTTAGTAATGAGCCTAGCAACAAGACGTTTAAACCGTCGCTTCTACTTCCCAACCAGCTCGGTATTGCTTGCGAATGTACTGATCCGCCTCGGGGCAATTGGTTGCCTTGAGTGTCGCACCGTCCCAGTCCAACTGCTTGCCTGTTCGATAGGAAACGTTGCCGAGCAAGACCGCTTCGGTGAGCGCACCGGAGTAGTCAAAGTTACAGGTGGTTGGCGATCCGTCTTTACACGCCTTAATCCATTCTGCGTGGTGCCCAATTGAGTCGGGGATGGAAGGCGTAGGTGGTGTGAACTTCGAAAATTTATCTGACGGGAACAGTCGGTATTTTGAGTAATCCGCGAACATCTTCCCCTCGGTTCCAACAAACATGACTCCGCTTCCGGGAACGCGTTCGCCGGCCACTTCACGCGGTGTCATATTGCCGTCATACCAAGTCAACTCACAGGCGGGCATCGAACCGCGTTCTGGATACTGATACTTCACGGTCAGTCCCAAAGGGCAAGTCTCTGGATGAACCTTTTCATCATTTGAAAAAGCTTCACAACTTGTTGGATGACGAAGCTCCAATGCCCAGAATGGCAAATCCATATAGTGGCAACCCATGTCGCCCAAGGTTCCTTGCCCGAAGTCCCACCAACGACGCCACTGAGCTGGGTGATAGCGACCGGCGGCATAGGGTCGCTCAGGTGCAGGACCGAGCCATAGATTCCAATCAAGGTTCGCCGGAGGAGTTTCTCCCTTTTCAGGGCGATCACCGCCACCCCATCCCTTGCCTACCCAAACGTGCACCTCTTTAACGTCACCAATCGCACCGGACTGAATGATCTCAACCACGCGACGATAATTGGAGCCAGCGTGAATCTGTGTCCCCATCTGTGTGGCAACACCCTTCGCTTTTGCGGCTTGCGCCACCAAGCGAGCTTCGTGAATCGTGTGCGTAAGTGGCTTTTCACAGTAGGTATGTAGACCAGCATTGATCGCTCGAATTGAAGCGGGTGCATGATTATGGTCCGCCACTGCAATCACAATCGCATCCGCCCGATCCGATTCACTCGCGATCATTTCGCGGTAGTCCGCATATTTCCTCGCTCCCGGAAACTGGGTTGCGGCTCGATCTAAATAGTTTGAATCGACGTCACAGATTCCAACGACATTCTCATTTTTGATCGCATCAATATTTGCTGCCGCGCGGTTCGCCGTACCAACGCAAAGGATCTTTAACTTTTCATTAGCTGATCGTGATTCTTGAGCAGCCACTTCACTCCATACACCAGCCGATAATGCAGCCGCACCGGTAGTCTTGATGAATTGACGACGCTGAACACCGCTTTGTCCAGAGAGAGACTTTTTGAGGGTTTCTTTACTCATGCTGTTAACCTGATCTCCTGATAATGAATCAATCATGAATGGCTGGAACCATGAATCGCTGGATCGGCGGACATGGATTCTATTGTTTTAACTTAACCTTGGTGGGTCATATATCGAGACACCCATATTTGCCGAGTGATTTCATTCTCAACCTGTAAGCCTCCCGTCACCACTTCGATGGTTCGTGTCGCCAATTTTGAAACCACCCGTTTGAACCCAAACATTTCGGGCAGCTCAAACAGAACTGCTTAATCGAACCGACGGGGATTGTAACCGATCGCAGGATGACAATGTTTACGGAGCACGTGGCAATGCCGAGGCTCCTGATGCACCCTAGCGAGGACCAAACGCCAGAAATCGCCACACCGGCTATAGCACGGGGTAAACTTGTCGAATTGGGCAATCGAGAATTTCTCGCCTGCCTTAAAATCCTCAAGCCATCCCCGGATATTTCCATTCTCCGCGATAGGGACGCTTCAACCACTGGTTGGCTTCATCGTCACCAATCACTCTCTCCGCTTCACCATCCCAACGAAGACTACGCCCCGCTTTAAGCGATAACATGCCGAGTAGGCTGAGATTAGTCGCGTCATGGCCGATTTGCACGTCACAGGTTGGCCGCCCCCCTTTCTCAATCGCTTGAATAAAATCAGCCCACAGCAGGTCAATGCTATGGCCATCGGGCTCCTTGTGCTGTGCTGCTTGATGAATCACCTGCGCATTTTTATCCGATGGATAGAACGTCCAGCCGTCACGCCAACCCATATGGAACGTTCCCTTGGTGCCGTAGAAATAGCACCCAACACTCGGTTGGCCGGCCAAAGAACCAGCGAACCGACGATGCTCCCATATCGCAGTGAATGATTCGAATTTATAGGTGGCAATCTGACAATCGGGGGCGTCCGTTGTCTGCTCTTTTTCGTTTAGGATCGCCTCGCCCCGGACTGGACGACCACCGGTCGAGTAAACTTCCTGAGGATACTTCTCATCCGTCCACCACAAAATCTGATCGAGCCAATGCACGCCCCAATCACCGAGGGTCCCGTTAGCAAAATCTAAAAAGTTCCTGAATCCACCTGGATGGATTTTGCGGTTGAATGGCCTCATCGGAGCTGGACCGCAGTACATATCCCAGTCCAATTGTTCTGGGGGTTCGCTGTTTGGTGTGGGCGTTTCTGCTCCTCCCTGACTATGAACAAACGCCTTAACCAATCCAATCTCCCCGACATTTCCTTGCCTGAGGAAGTCCATCCCTGAAACGTAGTGTGGACCAATGCGTCGATGCAATCCGACTTGCACCACACGATTATTTGCCCGCGCGGCTTCCAGCATCGCACGACTTTCAGCAATCGTGTGGCCGGTCGGCTTCTCAACAAAAATATGAGCCCCAGCTTCAATGGCGGCGATCGTATTCAACGCATGCCAATGATCGGGTGTGGCGACAATGGCAATCTCTATCTCTTCGCGATCGAGCAACTCTCTAAAATCGGTGTAAATCTTTACCTTGTCACCGGAAAGATCTTCCACCTCTTCCGCAGCGATCTCAAGCTTATCCTGATCAACATCACAGAGCGCCACTGGTTGGATCGTCCCCGAAGCCATTGCCTCCTTGAGGATGTTCATCCCCCACCACCCCGAACCGATCAATGCGGTGCGATATTTCTTGCCCTTGGACTGCGCATGAACGCTAGGCACACCCATCGCGGCCCCAGCAATCGCTGCCGATTTGATAAAGTCACGTCGTTCAATACGCATTGGTATACCTAGTCAGTAGGAGACGGATAATAAAGGACCGGACAGCAAAACCTGCAGTCTCCAATCCTGCAAGCGGTGCGGCTAGACCTCGTTCAGCAAAGCCAACATGCCCACAATGAACTCAAAATAATCAAGCCAATAAATGATCTGGCCACCCACCGAGCTGGCAATGGTCTCAATGTGTGATTGCGATCAATTTCAGGAAGCGAGATCTTACCCGATAATTGGCTCACTGACGCAAGTTCAAACAAAGAAGTTTACCGTCTGCATTGCGGCACAGGAGCATACCATCGATCAATACAGGACTTACCCAGCAACGACCATCGAGAATTTGATGTCGCGCGAGCGGCTTAAATTCGTCGGGGTCAGCCTTGGCAACCAATAATTCACCCGAATCAGAGAGCACAATCAAACGATCGCCAGCAGCGATCACGGACCCTGCCGCGAAACCTGCAGCATCCCATCGAATCTTGCCCGATGCCATTTCCATACAACTCAACTGGGCTCCCTCGTCGACGTCACCATTGACGCCGTAAATAAACCCATCGATCAATAGGCTAGTACCCAATTGATTTCGAAAATCCTTGTGCTTCCAAATCACCTCTGGAACACCTGAGCTTAAATCCAGCAGCGCACTACCGCGACTGTAGCCGGAGGAAAGAAAAACCCGATCCCCATCAACGATCGCATCGGCGGCATTACACCCGAAGGTTGTCAGCCATCGCTGCCGCCACCTTTCACGACCGGTCTCCAGTTCAACACAAACGTATGAACGCCCCGACCCAATGATCACACACTCAACATCACCGTCTCGATAGGGCACCACGGAAGAATATCCAGAATCACGATCCTCTGAGGCCCAAAGGATCGCTCCATCACGCTTGTGAACGCAAACACCGGCGTCGCCTACATTCAACACCAACCGGTCGCCGAACACCCTCGGTGCTCCAGCAAAACCCCACCCAGGAATGCGGACGGTAGTCTTGTCAACAACATCCAACCTCCAGTTCAGCTTGCCGTCATTCAGATCCAAAGAGAACAACTCACCTCTGCGGCTGAGTACGTACACAGCACCATCATCAATCAACGGCGTCGATGTAGGACCACCTTGAAAGTCATTGGCATCGACCGGAGCAGCAAATTGGAATTTCCAACGCTCCACTCCGCTCTCCAACTCGAGCGCGACGACGGTCACATTCGCACCCGCATGCCCGCTGCTAATCACTAAGCCATCTTGCGAAACGACGCTGGTAAATCCAGTACCGAGAGCATGCTCCCATTGCACCTTTGGCCCGTCATCACTCCAGTCATGCGTCCAATTGGTGCCGCTGAAACGACCATCGCCCCTTGGACCGCGAAACTGTGGCGAATCCTCAGCATGCACTCCTGATAACACGCTGACCACGCATAGGAAAATCGAACACACGCAAGCCAAGCAACGTTGACAAATCCGCAAAAACAAACGTTCCACTTTTACTCTGCCTTTAACTCGTCGAATCCCATGCAAATGCGGACGCCAAAACGTTACTCTGATATCTCGGCCGCTCTGTATTTTCTGGTGTTATTTAAAACAAGAGACGAGCGTGAACCTCTCCCTTGCACGCCAAGAGAATACCCCGCCTCTACTTGACAGAACAAGTGAATCAGACATCCTTGACCATTCAGGATTTGAGGTCGCAAATCGACTGACCCGCTTTCTTGGAACGCAAAGCTCGCTTTAAATGCCGCACGAAACGGCAAACCGCCAATATCCTGGCAATAGCGGGTCATTTGGCAACTCACTTCGGATGTACAGAGCCCGACCGTGGCATCACGCAGCAAACCATTGGCCTATTCTGGTCCTGCCCCAATCTCTATCCGCACACTCTTTGCGGAAGCATTTTCCTTGGTGCGTGATCAGTACCCGCTTTTCTTGCTGCTTTGCTCAACTCTCATCTTCATCGGTGTCCTCTCGCCACTCGGCGCACTACTCGGACCAAGCCTGGCTTGCATTCACACTGCACTGGACGAAAAAAAACGAACTGGCAAAGCCAACTTGAAAAATATCTCGCAATGGTTTTCGTTCTCGCTGGATGCCATACTGGCATACATGATGATTCTCGCGGCATCGTTTCTCTTTCTAGCGCCAACCTCGCTACTGGTCTATAACGGATTGGCTAACTGGGAACTACTCCGAAACCTAGTCGACCTTCCTGATCCAGTCTTGCTGGGAATGGTTGCAATGCTCGTCCCAACGGTCGCCACGATTCAGATTACATTTTGCGTTCCGTTTCTCTTCACGTTCACGTCGATGGCACGTTCAAAGGTGTCAGCCGTCAACGCGATCAAATTAAGTATTCAAACGACGACGCAGAATCTTGCGATAGTTCTAAAAGTTGCGGCACTGCTGATGCTACTTCACATCATCGCATCGATTGCATTTCTCCTACCTGCTGCGTTGCTTTTGCCGCTGCATTACGCGGTCATTCATCAGCTACATTTCAGACTGACCAACTAATTCGCTTACCAACTTAAAACTGTTAGCCACGGATCTTTAAAAAACCGGATACGGCAACAATTATTGCAGCGAGGATGATCATTGCGCGGAGAACCTTGGACGGATTCTGTCTCCAAGAGTCAAATCTTGCTGACCGACCAACCATCACGGAAGCCAAAAAGAAGATAACAAAAGCCAAGAGCATCTTCGTACCTAGCAGAGCATGGTAGAGACCATCACCCTCATGTTTGGGAATCGCTCGAAAGTAATTGTAAAAACCGCTCAATAGAAAGAGAGCAATTCCCCCATGGACGTATCGCTTCCAAAGATTACGCACAGACATTACGAATGCAGAGCGTTGCTCTGACTGAAGCACATCGAGGCTCGGCACTAGGGCAATCGCCATAAACAAGCTACCGCCCACAAGTGTAATAGCAGTCGATACGTGCACGATTCGGGAAAGCACATCGAGCCCGAATAGATTCATCGCTATGTAAAATCCAGTCATCAACATGCACCCTCTCTAGATACGCCAATGATTAAGTGATCGATTAAATGCCACACACAGACTAGGTTCACTCGGAACTCTGCACTCGATTAGTTCGAACTAAACGGCGGCGGAAAGACCTGCCCTTGCTGCGAATCGTGCTCATCGTTCGAGGTATTAAATTTTATCGACCCAGATTTCAACCGTCCCAACAGAAAACGGGCTCGTGAGCCAACGTCTGATTCGCGCAGAAGTTGCAGTTTGTCTTCAACTGAAAACGGAAGCGTGTAGGAAACGATATCAGTGATCGGTCCCAAGCTCATCTGATCCGACATCAACTGGTGTAAATTCTGTTGCATCGACTTGCCAACCGGCATGACCGACCCAAACGCATCAAGTAACTCCTGCTTCAAACTCGCCGCTTCGGTTGTTGCACCATGCAAGTCAAAATCATCAATTAGATCAATCTGCCCCATGCGAAACGGTTTCCCTGAATCGACCTCGGCAACCAATTTCGCCCGCCGAATCCCCACCAAAAGGATGTTATGCCGATTGTCCTCGACTTCTGCGTGAGTAAGAATCCTTCCGAGACAAACGGTCGATGCGATGGGTGGCTGTGTTGTGGGCCATTGTGTCCCTTGGAGAGGGGTCAGTGTTGCCATCGCGATGAGTCGATCCGAAGACATCGACTCCCTCAACATCTCGACATATCTCGGCTCAAAAAGATGCAACGGTTGCATCGCGTGTGGAAAGACGACCAAATTGGGAAGCGGGAATAGACGCACTTGCCCGTCAAAATCGTCCGGCAGTTTGGTTACATCATCCAAATTGTGCATTGCCATCTCTCTGACGCTATTCTCCGTTGCATCAATCAGACCCACTGCGGCGAGCCAACGGAGCAAACCTGGGGTCCGAAAAGGATAGTGAACGCTCCACACAGACTTCTGGATCTCAGCATGATCATCCGTTCGGCGGGTCTATTCTAAGCATGACATTTTCTGTTGTTGCAACGCAAGCGAATCATCTCACATATCCGCCCCAATTACCGTAAAACGGGCACCGCAGCAACTGATTCCCGACAAACGGCTTCGACCTTCGGTCAGCCGTCCCAATGGGACGCTTTCTGGTCATTTCCGCTTAACGGTCACAATCCTGAAAGATTCCCAAGACCCTGCAGCTGAATGCACCGAGACCAAAGCTGCAATTCTGTCCCGTGGATGGACCGAAAATGATTGACTCTGCCTCCGTCGGCTTCAACAATACGCATGTCTAGCAGAGTGGTGACTAGGAAGGCTCCGTCACGGCTCGCCAGAAACCCCGTCTCTGAGTCTGCTCTTAGCCTCATCCTCCGATCAGAACCATCGCCATGCTTCTTTCCGGTCAAGCGATACAAAGTCAATTGGGCAAACAGATCTCGATTGACCCGTTCCAAGAGGATCGGCTGAACCCGAATAGCTACAACTTGGCGTTGCACGACGAACTGCTTATCTATGAAGAGGTCGTGCTCGATGCGGCGACACCGAATCGATACCGCAGAATCGAGATTCCGCCGACCGGATATACATTGCAGCCCAATCAGCTCTATTTAGGCCGCACTGCCGAGTTTACGGAGACCGATGGGCTCGTCCCGATGATCCAAGGACGCAGCTCACTCGGAAGACTCGGACTATTCATCAACCCCGGCGGCAGCATTGGAGATGTTGGCTATCGCGGCACTTGGACATTGGAGATGCACTGCGTCCAGCCAGTCAGGATTTATGCGGGGATGCAGATCTGTCAGATCTACTACATGCAACTCTCCGGCGAAGCAACGGATTATTCCAGCGACAAATACCAAGACAGTCGTGACATTCAACCCAGCCTGATGTTCCGCGAACTTGGTGGTGACGACCAAGACACGCAGATGGAACTCAACTTTGAGGAACTGCTACACAAAGCACGGTGAGTGACTGGGTGATCACTCGGGGCGTACTCGGCTCAAATGACTCGTTTTTCTGTCGCATCAGCGACAGCGGACGCTGCGCCGCTTCCTCAATCAAGCTGATGCCTGCAGATTCCGTGCGTTCATAAAACGCAATTGCTGGAGCATCATTCCAACCAAGGGCATCTTGATACCAGCGGCAGCTGCTGCTGCAATCGGATTGGTAAAAATCGCATCAAGCTCCATCGGACGTCCGAAGCGATAGTCCAATCTCATGCTCGCGTCATACGGCACCATCTTTTTGGTCGCATCAATCTGTTTTTGGATCCAGCTTTCCGGCACGGGAACACCAAGTCCTACTGCGGCCGTGTGAACCTCTCGAATGATTGCTTCAGAGAGCTTTAGAGAATCCTCCTGCTTCATGATCTCATCCGTGGAAGCGTCGAGCGCCACAGAGAGTCCATTGAACGGAATATTCCACATCAATTTTTTCCAACGGGTAAGAACGAGATCGTCCGTTGCCTCTGCATCAATCCCAGCATCCCTCAATTCTGCCTCGATTCTTTGAACACGATTCGTGACACCGGGGGCCGGTTTTCCGTAGGGATCCGCTAGGTATTCACCAAATGCGATACGACCATAATCTAAATGGCGGATGTGCCCCGGTCCGACCTTGTTACTGCAAAGAAAGCAGCAACCGCCAAGCACTCGCTCTTCACCGACAACCCGCGTGCTGTCAGCCTCCACATCAAGCCCATTCTGTAAAACCAAAACGATTCCGCCATCCCGCGTGGTGACGGGCAAAATTGTCGAAAGCAAATGATTTTGCGTCGATTTCAACGCCACAACCGTCACGTCACATGATGGCATCTGCGAAACGTCGGAGTACACGTTGACGTTTTGCAGATGGAAGTCACCAAGCGGACTCTCAACTTGCAACCCCTTCTCAGCAATATGCCGGGCGTCGGAGTTGGCTAGAAAATGAACCTCGAAACCGCTCCGAGCCAGAAGCCCTCCGTAAAGGCCTCCCATTGCGCCGGTACCAATGATCGCATAGCTTTGCTTTTTTCCCATGTTCACTTTACCTTTATCACCACAACACTTCATCTTGTTCGCAGCGTGTTCGCCCGAGAGGCTATTGAGAAATGCTGAACAGTTCGCCTTCATTCAATCTCACATACGCCGAGTCAGCTGAACCTCTGCACTCGATCGAGAAATCACGATTCAAATCACCCACGCGTGCAGTCAATCGCAACGGATGCCAGCCCCGCTCAAGCCTCACAGTAGCAACCTCTGCGGTCTGATTAGCATCAGAAGAGTCCAAGTCCAACAAGGATGCATCGTGTACCCGCAGAAATCCCCGCTTCATGCCCGTGATGCGAAACTGGTACTCGGTCGTCTCTGCAGCAAAATACCACGACACCAATTCAACCGCTCCATCATTATCCCACCAATCCAGATCCCGAAAGCGAGTCCACGAGTCAGCACCCCTATCATCGACCGTTGCCAATCGCAAATCAGGGGTGTAGGAGTACTTACCGTCAATCCAACGCCACTGGACCCCGAGCTCTTTGCTCTCGAGCTGCTTCTTACTAAGTGTGACCGATGGGATCGGAATTGAATCATATGGTCGCGGTGAATCAGCATTGGGTCGACGGCCGCGGAGAGCCTTCTGGTGCATCCGCTCTTGCAGGTCTTCAAAAAACACAGACGATCCAGAAAGATCGCTGCTTTCATCAGGGTCTTCGCGTAGATCATAGATCTGAAAGGGTTCCCAACCGTTTTTAATATTCACGCGAATACCCTTGTACCGATCAACATGCACGACCTGCATCTGACCTCGCTTTAGCCCGCGTTTACGCGGTTCAAAGTCTTGGTAACGCGGTGTTTTTCCTCCATTGAAATATTCCACATAGATTCGACTTGCAACCTGCTCTTCGGCCTTACCGGTCAGCGCCGACCGCAGCGACACACCATCACATCTTGCCGGCGGCAATACACCCGCGAAATCAGCGAAGGTGGCCATCCAGTCCTGCGACTGACTCGGATGTTCGTCAACGATCCCGCTGGCCAAAACACCAGGTCCCCATGCAACGGTCGCCATACGGATCCCACCCTCCCAAACATCACGCTTGATGCCGTCAAAAGGACCGTAGGACTGGAAAGAACTCGCTTCGATTGGCTGGCCCGCTAGGTAAGACACATTGAGTGGACCGTTGTCGCTGCTGATGACCACAATCGTTTCCTGATCAATCCCAAGATCAACCAAAGTTTGCATCAGGTCACCAACACAGTCATCGATTCGACGCACCATTGTGGCAAACCTAACCTCTACATCCTGCCAACCACGAGCGGCATAATCCGGGTGCCGGTACGAATCAATCTCGCCGCGTACCGTATTGATCATCCGCCCAGGCTCACCTACCCACTGCAAACCTCCGTCGACACCGTTGCCCTCTGGATACGGTCCAGTCGGCACCTGTAACGCCGCGTGGGGAGTGTCAAAGGCTAGGTAGAGAAAAAAAGGCTCTTTCGCCCCCGAGCGTTCGTGCTCGATCATCCACTGCTTGCCGCGAGCGGTGAAAAGATCCGTCGTGTAGCACTTTGATAAACCTTCAGACACTTCCTTCTCGCCATCCCAAACCTGCTTTGGACTACGATGCGACTCTGAGTTACCTAGTTCCCAACGATCAGCAGGATAATGAACATGCCCATCGGCGTGCCTTACATAACCATAGAATCGATCGAACCCACGCTTGGTGGGATAGCCACTCCATTGATCTGGATTGTCGCCCTTTCCCTGTAGCCCATGCTTACCCACCATCCAAGTCTTGTAACCTGCATCACGCAATACTGAGCCCAACGTATGATTGTTGGCAAGCGCTTTATCGAATTGGTTATCACGAACCTCCGCATGGCCCTGATGCACCCCTGAAAGCAGCGTCGCGCGACTCGGTGCGCATACCGGAGCGCCACAGTAATGGGCCCGCATCACAACACCTTCGGCAGCCATCCGATCAATGTTAGGCGTGCGATGACGCTTGGAATGCCCTGAATGATTCTGATGAAGAACACCAAAGTCCCCCCAGCCAAGGTCATCACAGAAAATAAAAATCACATTGGGCTGCGCTGCCCCAATCGTTGAGCCTGCCGAACCGGCGGTAGTTTGCGACCCAGTTTTCCCTGCATCAAGTCGCTGCTTATCAGCTTGCTCTTTAACCGGTCGCTGCGTACTAACACGCGTCGGGTCATCACCGAAGCCAATCCCCGCGTAAAACAGTGACAACACCACAACGAACAAGCGACTCATCCTATGACCTTTCAAAATCGTTCACGATGCGTCTACCGTCTCGAACCGATCAAGCAAACTGACGATTATCGCTCGCGAAACAACTCACTAATTGATTGGTCGTGGTGAATGCGTTTAATCGCCTCAGCAAGGAGTGGAGCAACCGATAACTGAACTAGATTCGGCAACTCTTTTTCAGGCGTCAACGGAATGGAATCGGTAATCACCAACGAATCAATTGGTGCGGCACGCAGTTTCTCAATCGCTGGCCCGCACAAGACTCCGTGTGTGGCTGCCAAGTGAATCTCTTTCGCACCGGCTTCATGCACCAATTTGGCGGCTCCACATATCGAACCGGCCGTACTGATCATGTCGTCAAACATCAGCGCAATCTTGCCCTCGACGGGACCACCAATGATCGTACTCTGCTTCGTCTCCAAAGCACTGGTTCGTCTCTTATCAACAATCGCAAGATTCCCACCGAGCCTCTTATTGTGACCGAGGGCACGTTTAATACTTCCTTCATCGGGACTAACCACGACGATGTCGTCGCCTTCGAGACCCTTTGATAAAAAATGCTCGTTGAGTACCGGCGCGGCATAAAGGTGATCGACGGGAACGTCAAAGAACCCTTGAATCTGAGCAGCGTGCAGGTCCATCGCAAGCACGCGATCCGCACCCGCCCTCACAATGGTGTTCGCAATCATCTTGGCCGTGATTGGTACGCGTCCTTCGTCCTTGCGGTCCTGACGGGCGTAACCAAAGTAAGGAATGACTGCCGTGATCCGCTCCGCACTGGCTCGCTTACAACAGTCAATCATGATCAAAAGTTCGATCAAATTATCATTGACTGAAGGACAAGTCGGCTGAACCAAAAAGACGTCACGCCCACGGACATCCTCATCCAACTTGCAGTAATTCTCACCGTCAGGAAATTGCCCCAACGTGACTTTTGCAGGCTCGAGATGCAGATGCTCACACATCTGTTTTGCTAACGCTGGGTTTGCTCGACCGCTAAAGATCTTTAACTCACGCATATCCCATCGCTCGCATTTTTTCATCAACGAGCGCTAGCTCATCGACATTGTTGATAGATAAAGCTTCGCACTCTTGAAGCACGGCCAAAGCCTCAACCTGACGCCCTGATTGGTGCAGCAGTGAGGCACAGTCGGTCAGATAATATTCAGACTGAGCATTGTTATTTTTCAGTTGATCGAGTGACCAAAGCAGATCGGCGGTATTGAAAAGGTAGGTACTCATGTTGACCTCCTTGATCTGCAATTGCTCCTCTGTTGCATCCTTGTGCTCGACGATCCCAGTGAACTGCCCAAGACCGTCACGCACGACCCGACCCAAGCCGGTTGGATCTTCTTTCTCAAGCGTCCCGAGCAGCAGCGATGGTTGATTCGACTGAAAATGCTCGAGCAATTTCCGAAGGCTCGACGGCTGAATCAGCGGGGAATCACCAGCCACCACAACCGTCGGCCCCTGCTGAACCGATGCAAGCTGCTCCTTACAGACTTGAACCGCGTGACCAGTTCCTAGCTGTTCCTCTTGGAGTACGAACTCGATGTCGTCGTCCCGACCGGCTAGCTCTTGCTTCACCAAATCGGCTTGATGCCCTACCACCACTATTTTTCGCTTCACTCCCGCCTCCTCTAGAGCATCGAGAACAAAGTGAATCATGGGTCGTCCCAGCACCGGACAGAGCACCTTGGGTAGGTCGCTCTTCATTCGCGTTCCCTTGCCGGCGGCAAGCACCACCGCACACGGTACCGTCATCATAAAATCCTTGTTTTGGAAAGCATGGCCAGCAGCCGAAAGATCCTAAACCACGCTTTGAGATGCATCTTTTCCCCTGAGAAACAGGGAAAACCACCTGCATGAAATTGCCGCCGATCACCCCGCTCGAACTGAGCGTACCGTTAGTCATCGACGTCGCCACAATGTATCCGAAAAGACGTCGGGATCCAATGACACAAACCAGCCCAAAGAAGAACAACCCGGCAGGACGCTGCTGAACCTTTCCTCGCAAATAACCCACCAGCATCTAGATTTGGTCTGCCCTTGTCGTTTTTTGTCTGGGGTCAATCCGGTGTAGCCTTCAACCCCTGATATTAGCAACAATGCCGGAGGTGATTAGCAAATATGTGTGATTAGCAACTATACAGGGGCGCGGGCAGCCGACGACGATTCGGAACAGGTACGCCCGTGAATCTCTGGGGTACTCTGAAACATTGCCTTTGGGGATTTGCTTAACCACCACTGAAGAATTAACCATCACCGAAGAAGCAGGGGGCCGCTGTGGCGGTTGCTGACCAAGAAAGACAACCGCTAGCTCGACTTCGCCAATGGCGGGGTGCGGTCGTGGACTTTTCTGCCTACCTCACGGTGAGGATCCTTGTGGCGGTCATCCAAACGCTGCCCCTAGACGTTGGCAATCGAATCTGCCTGAACCTCGCAAAAATCGCCTCTGGACCACTCGGCATTCGAAAACGCACCACCGACGACAACCTAAAAAAAATCTTTCCGAGTGCCGACGAAGCGACCCGAAAAACTCTCGCCTTCGCAATGTGGCACAGCCTACTGCTGATGGTCTGCGAAATCGCTTGGGCCCAGCGACGCCTTCACTTGGTTAATTGGCGAAAACATGTCTACATCGACCAGACCAAATCGATCCTGAGACTGTATTTGAGCGACCGCCCAATCGTCGGCGTTACCGGTCACTTTGGCAACTTTGAGGTGGGAGGCTATGTGACAGGCCTGATGGGGTTCAGCACGCTAACCATCGCGAGAGAACTCGACAATCCATTCTTGCATCGATGGGTCGAACGTTTTCGCGGTGCCAAGGGACAACAAATGGTTGACAAGGAAGGGTGCGCACCGATCGTCGATCGACATCTCCATAAAGGAGGAATCCTTTCACTGCTAGCGGACCAGCACGCAGGCCCCAAGGGATGCTGGGTCGAATTTTTGGGCCAAATTGCATCATCCCACAAAGCGCTTGCACTCTTCTCCCTGAGCAATGACGCACCGATGATGGTGGGCTACATGAGACGAGTGGCCGGTAAGCCAATGCAATTCGAGCTTGGCACCACTGGGATCATCGATCCCGCGGACCCACAAGCTGATGACGCCCGAAGCGTCACCAGTCTGACTCGTTGGTATAATCAGAGACTAGCTGAAGCGATCCAGAAAGGTATCGAGCAATACTGGTGGCTTCATCGACGCTGGCGTCAACCGCCGGAGAAAGTAGCGAAGCGGCTCGCAAAACAGACGAACAAGGTCGCGTGCTAACGCAAAATTGATCCTGTAGGTCTATTCGCAGTCGACTCAAATCGAGGTGTCTCCGAAGCAGAGAACTCACCGAACAAGACTCTAGTAAAACCAAGCTTACTGAATTCGTTGGGAAACGCTCTGAATTCCGACGACAATTCGCTCGCTACTGACTGAACCGATTCGCTGACTGACTCACCGCGACTCCCGCCGATGTATTCCCCGCTGTAGCGGCGATCAATAAGCATATGCAACGTCGACACCTCTTCACGCCCTCGATCCATCAGACCAACGACGGGGCTTACCAGCTCAACAAGATGCGCAGCGAATGTATTTTTGGCATGACTGACGAACTCTGCTGACGAGGCGTGCCCCGCATCGTATTCTCCGTCCCACTGCCCTACCAAAATACAATCCTCCTCTCCTCGCTTTTCAAATTCATACTTCCTTACGCGCAAGTAGACATCTTCGATCGGTGAAGTCGCTCGGGTGCTTGCAATCGCCCCTTGGCGGCCACGGGACTGGGATGTGAGAAATGATTGTGACCCGATTTTGGCTGGCAAGGCATGAATCAGAGCAAAACGAAAGGGAGCATCGCCTTCTTCTGCTTTCAGACGCATTTCGAAGGATGCGACCATCGGCGGCTGAGAAAAACGACGCTGACCATCCGTGACTAAATAGCTTGAGGCGGGGTCGCAATGAACCCTTGCTTGTTTCCAAAGAAATGCAACCTGTTGTCCGCCGCGGTTAACAAGATCCGGATCACACGACACCATGCCCCACTTTGCATCATTTGACTGGCCCGCGTTCAACTCTTCCCGAATCAAACCCTCCCATGCAAAGGGAAATCCGTGCACAGCGACGACATCAAAACGCTGGAACGATGCAATTATTCCGGCGAACCATTCTGAAAAACGCTGTCGATCCACGACACCGTTGGATTCCATTGCGGGAGCGGCAGTCGGGTCAAACTGCAAAACGAGCAAACCAATCGTTGGATCTTGTTGACCTGCACCCTGCGACACAACCGGCTTCACCGTTGGCAGTGACAAGACGGAGTCCACTTGAGCACTGATCGAGAGATTGGGCGAAGTAGCAACCGAGAGACTTTGCGAGGAAACAGATCGTTCATCGTCCGCTGCGGAGGAGAGGTGATCTTGCGCGGGGAAGTCAGAGACGACACTCGCCGGTTTCGATGAAGAAGCATCTACGGGAAGATCAGGGTTTGCTGCCGATTGAGCATCAGCCAAGGACTCACCACCGCCTTCATCAAAATTGAGACTCAATCCGCCCGTAAAGAACAGGACCAGAACGACCAGAATACCGATTGATGCTGCGATCGGCCCGAATGCTTGACGCAGAGTGATTCCGCTAACCGCGACGGACAACCGAGGGAAAGAATGAGGGAGTTTGAACTTTCGCACCAGCTTGTGCCTTAGAAATAACGTTCGACTCGATCCGCTTCTCCACCCCGCGAATCTGGTTACAATCCTCCCTAGTACGGTACGTCGCAGCGTAAAATCAAGTGCGGTTCCGCCTCTCTTACAGCAAGTCAAAACCTAGCACCCTCGCACCAGAACAACGTTCGTCCACAGAAAGCTCTCAACGCCCATGCAAGAAAAAACTGACTTCGCGATCATTCCTGATCAAAAATCTATCAACGAGATTTCGCGGGAAATTGGTTTTTTCCCCACAGCTAATGACGCTCCGCAAAGCCTAACTAAAGATCAGATTAGAACTTGGAATGCCGATGGATATCTCGGCCCGATCGATTTCTATTCCGCCGAAGAAATCAGTGACATCCGAGAATATTTTGACGCCTTGCTTTCGGACACCTTGGCGGCAGGTCGAGACAGTTACTCGATAAGTAGCGCCCACCTGAAACATGGACGAGTCTGGGACATTCTCACCAACCCCAAGATCGTCGCCTGCGTGAGCGATCTATTGGGTCCAGATGTGATCGGTTGGGGGTCACACTTCTTCTGCAAAATGCCCGGTGATGGCAAGCGAGTCGACTGGCATCAAGACTGTAGCTACTGGCCGCTGACTCCAACCAAGGCGATTACGGTTTGGCTTGCTATCGATGATGCAGATGAGGCCAACGGATGCATGGAGGTTTACAACGGATCACATACCCACGGTTTGCTTGACTTTGAAAGCAGCGAAGCTTCCGATGGAAATGTGCTGGATCAATCCATCAAGAACCCCGAAAAATATGGCAATCACAATTTAACCCCGCTTCGGGCCGGTCAAGCGTCGATTCACAGCGACCTACTCGTTCATGGTTCGTCTCCCAACGACAGTGATCGCCGTCGATGTGGCCTAACTCTACGGTACTGCCCCGCCGACGTGACCGCCTACCTCGGCTGGAACCAAAAAGGCGTGGTTGTTTCAGGACAAGCCGCCCCCGGTGCATGGCCCAACGCGCCGCGGCCTGAAAATCCTTGATGCCAAAATTGAGTCGTCCGTCGACCAAAAATCGCCTCCGACCCAAGGCAACCCCGACGCCAAACCCAGCCCATCAACGCAAGACTGGTCTTCAAAACGGGGCTTCAGAAAAGGAACAGCCCCGCTGACCGGCACTCGGACGACGGAAAAGGTTTATCCCACCCAAAGCATCCCCTGAACTCTTGGGCCTTTGTTGCTAAACTCTTCAGGATATCGGTCCAAGAGGAGTGGTGATTGGATCATCACATCCTCCCACTTTCGACTCGCTGAAGACACGACACAATCGTGCTCGCTTACAGGATCTCGCATGAGCCTTGCCTCGCTTTACGACGACTCGACGTGCCCCATTTCGTTCGAACTCTTTCCCCCAAAAACCGATGCGGGCCTCGAGTCGCTCTACGAAAACGTCCGTCAACTCATGCAGTTCAACCCGTCCTTTTTCACCTGTACCTACGGAGCAGGCGGATCGACGCAGGGAACCACTCTCGAAGTGCTCAAGCAAGTGCGTGAAATCACCGGTCTTCCGGTCGCATCCCACCTAACTTGCGTGAATGCTACCGTCGAGGATCTTGAGCAGTACTTGGACGAAGCATCGAAACAATCAGTCGATTATATCGTTGCCCTGCGTGGCGACCCTCCCAAGGGCAGCGAACAGTTTGAAGCAACCGAAGGGGGGCTTCGCTACGCCAACGAACTGGTGGAGCTGATCCGATCAAAGTTCCCGAATCTAGGGATTGCGGTGGCCGGTTATCCTGAGGTGCATCAGGAAGCCCCCAGTGCCGAAGTTGACCTCGAAAATCTGAAACGTAAAGTGGATGCGGGGGCCGACATTATCATCACGCAACTGTTCTACGACAACGATGACTTTTATCGATTCCGTGATCGCTGTGTTGAGGCGGGGATTACCATTCCAATTGTTCCCGGCATCCTGCCGGTAACCAATTTCAAACAGGCACTACGTATCGCACAGATGTGCAAAGCGAGGATCCCGGAGTCTCTTGAGCAAGCGATGACCGCGTGTTCGAGTGAAGCAGACCAGTTCAAACTGGGCGTTGAGCACGCTCGGGTGCAGATCAACGACCTCATGGAAAAGGGAGTGAGCGGCATTCACTATTACGTTCTGAACAAATGCGAGGCCGCTCGTGAACTGCTCGCCGGAGTGTGACCCGGATCCGTCATCTTCCGACATACTGATCACGTCACTTTGACCGACGTCGCCAGCGGATCAAGACGAGGTAACGCGTCCCATGAAGCGAATACGCCAGTTCTTTTTCAAACGCGAACGCTTATCTAAACACGATCGCCGGTCCTCAAATCGTCCATCCCTAGGTTCGTCAAAAGAAGACAGCCAAAAAGCAAATTCCTTTTCATGGAGCGAGGAGGACTTTGCGAATTACGCACCGCATCCACGCTTCGGACAGCGACCTCGAAGAACCGGCCTCAACCCACAAACCGACTTTTCAAGCGGTGTTTATCTGCACTGGCACTCACCGGAAGATTGCCGGGTCTCGGATACAGCGATTACCGCCAACACGGAAAAACAACTCCAGCCCACCGTCGCGGTCACCCATTACTATGACGTGAAACGTCTTTGCCGCGACTGCAAGCGGCCATTTCTTTTCTTTGCGGTTGAGCAGGCCTACTGGTACGAGGAACTCCAACTTCCACTCGAAGCAGACTGCGTCCGCTGCACCGACTGCAGAAGCAATGCTCGCGAACTGTCATCCATCCGAGCCGAATATGAAACTTTGGTGACACAAGAAGTACTGAGCCTCGAAGAATCCGTAACCCTTATTCGACAGGGACTACGGCTTGTTGAGGAGCAGGTTTTCGGAAAGAAAGTTCTTCAACGCCTCGCAGCACAACTCAATCAGATCGCAGAACCCTTACAACAAACCTCTGCCACAACTTACGAATCGCTTCGCACACAAATGCAATCTTTGCAGCGAACTGATTGATACACCCCTACCAGCGCTCCGATTCGATTTCACCGAGACGCGGCATTGTTGGGGCAAGGCACGCACCACGGTTTAAGTGCAATTCGGTGGGCTAATTGGAAGTCAGATCCCAGGCATCCAACCATTCCATTGACTCACTCTCCATCTGAAAATCGTCCTTGAGTCGTTGAGCCATGTCAGCAAGATGCCCAGCACCGTAGAACACTGCAATCCTTTTCTTGCCCTGCTTTAGTTCGTCACGCAGAACTTCAAATGCCTTAGCATTACGGCCTTTGATCAGAGTATTCTCGCCGTTTGCGTCATCGAACCCAGCGGTCACCGTTTCCACGTCAACCAACTGTCTCGCCATTGACTGCTTGAGGAGCTTAGCGCGATCCTTACTGAAAAAGGCAAATAGCATCGACGCGTCACCACCGGTCGCGGCAGAGGAGGCCAAGCCAGCCCCCATCATCCTCGCCACCATCTTTGCAACGCTGTCACCACGACGCTCCATATCAACCAGGAACTCGTCTGGACTCATGTCGGCATGTCGAAAGTTTTTGGCGAGGTAATCAATCTTTTCCAATTGGTATTCAAGATTCAGCATATCCTTCATGCCGGTCTGCATTGAGGCAAGAACTGATCGCCGTTGCTCAAGATCCTCAGGCCGAATACGTGTCCCGTCGGGGGCAACCAATTCATAGAGGACCGATTCGTAGCCCCTTAAACGTTCATTGAGAACTCGGTAATAGTCATCCTCGCCAATGTGCACCACGCCAACAAGGTCCACTTGGCACCCCTGATAAGGGGAACCATCAGTCCCTCTAAAGATGGAAATTGCAGTCTGCATCGCACGCGGTTTTCCCTCCCCCGTGACGACTCGAACGTACATCTCGGCCACAGCAGGCCGCGATACCTCCCCCTGATTACCGTTCACATCAAGCTCATCACTCAACGCTGACTCGACATCAGCGACCGAAAGCATCGAGCCAAAGACCAATAAAGCCAAAATCCTGAACATCTGAACTACCGTTTTTAGGCCGTAAAAACCAGATTCGCACCAACCGCAGACCCTTTAAGATACGTGCTGAGGTGGTAGCGAGCAATGAACAATGCCGTTTGTGAAAGTGCGTAAAACTTGTTCCGTTAAACGATCTTTCTATGGAAAACCAACAAACGGGGGTGTTTTTTAAGTTTTCAGAAAATATTTAAAAAACGGTGGCGGATCGGAAACGCCAAATCGACTCCTCTATTTGTCACCGGTTGAGTCAAACCACAAACACTGCTGATTGGTGACTAACCACCGAAAACGAAAACTACTGCTCACTGCCCCCAAGTAATTCCGACTTTAAGGGATTCTCGTCTGACACGAGACTTGGGTCCAACAAGGCACGGGGCGATTGTCGCCGTAATCGCTGGGGATCTTTTCCTCCAAGCTTAATAGCGGGTTTGTGAATCGTTGTTCGCCCCGTGGGATCGAACATCAAGGATCGCTCAGCGATTACGGCCGACGCCTCCCCAACGTGAAGACGTCGCGAATTGCATACGACTTGTTAACGGATCAACGTTTCAAGTTAACGAAAGACAAAAACCAAAAGGAACATCACTGCCGTCGGTCAGGCGTGACGACTGAATGAACATTCTTAGGTTTCGCTTCCTCCTCCTTCATAGCCTCGGGCGGTGAAAAGCGATTCAGTGCGAATGATCAGACTCTGTCCAACGCGCGGCACCCATTGGATCTGACCAAGCATGGAGCTGGAGTTATTGGCGTTTGCGTTTGATTGAGAACCACCGCAATCGATTGTTCAAAGCATCGTGTTACGACTGATTTGCGCAATTTCAGCCATCCTGTCGCGTTAGTTGATTGATGGCAAGATCTACAGTGCCGCATCGCCCCGTTAGCGATCGAAACATCGGATCTTCTAAAATCCTCTAACGTGACGACTCCAACTCATCTCGCCTCGGATGATCCGCTCAGCGGATCAAATGGGCAGTTCTATCTTGGAAGGACTCTTCCGTCTCAGCGAATCTTATCGGCGAGCAATCAACCATCCGATTCCAACAAAATGATTGGCTGGCTGAACATTTAATCAGTGGTTGGATGAACCTTTGGTCGCAAGTTTACCAACGGGTCTCACCACGAACACTTTTGGGTCGTCAACAATAAACGACGTACTCCATGTTCTGCCGTCATCGGCACTGCAGATGTTATAGAAGAAGGTTCGGAACCGCTCGGCTTTGTATCCGTAGGGAAACTGGCTTGTGATGTAATCCTCTTCGGTCAAATCGTCCGAACCGGGTGATGCGTAGTAATGCACCATTCCATCCGGCGTCACACTCATCCCCAAGGTCCACCATCCGGTCGTCCCAATCTGTGGCCCCTTGAAATCGCCACCACGTTGATTCCCACGTATTCTCAAGTATGCATAGTCGTGATCTTTCCCGCTCCGTGCCTTGCTCTCGAATTCGATGAACATACCTGGCCAGTAGATCTCGTTACCCAGCTCACGCACGGTACGCTTAAAGATTCCAAACCCTTCTTCCTTATCAACCATCGCAGTCGTTTCTAAAGCCAAGCGGAAGCCGAAGTGGGGTCCGGACCGCTTCTCCCATTCAGAGACAGGTGGAAGGAACACGCGAGTGGTGACGCTGGGAACCTCCGCGACATCGATCTGGCGACGCAGTCGATACTGGACGTTCGCAACAAAGTCATCTTGCTTCATCACGCGGCTTGGTTCACCGGGAATCCCGGTCAGTTTGGAGCGTAAAAGCAATGCACCTATGCTGCCTTCGATACCACCGACGGGTGTGTCAACGCGTTGGACGACATCGGGGTGACCGCGTTTGATGCCCTCATACCACCGACCGTTGGTGCTACGGCCCATGGGTCCGTGTTGCTCTTCGTCGATATCCTCGGTGCTTTTGGGATCACGGCGAACGTAGTTCCAAGCGGGATCCTCAAAGTCGTCAGCGACCCCGACAATCTCGCTTCCTGTCCCCGGCAGGACCGGGCGTTGTGCGTGAGATTCAGCAGAAACAAAGCCGACCGACATGATCGCAGCGGCGAGCATGTGACATTTCAAGATACGCATAACAGCAGTTGCTCTTCCCTGATCAGACCACCAATCCGATTACTGGGACGCCCCACACGCATGCGGCGCGACGTCCTCCGCCCCTCCGACCGGTGTAATCGGCACAGTCGGTACAATCCCTCCAGCCATTCCCCGACAACTCGCTGAAAAAGCAGGCTGAAGATGCCATCAAGCAGCAGTCAACCTCGTAAGATCATGCCAACCGATGCAAGCGTCGGACGATCCATTCCATCGATAAGAACGTCGCGAGAAGCCACATCAGCACGGCATTTCGACGGACCGTGAATCGCTCATCATAGGTACCGGGAAGAATCGATGCCTGCGGCTGCGGCGAGATGCCTCCAATCAATTGCTCAGCCACAGAAAGACCTGAGACGGATTCATCGACAGGGAAATACTGCCCAGAAGTCATGCTCGCTAACCGCTCAAGCAATTCATCATTACGACGAGGTCTTTCGAGTTCCAGCGTCGGCAGACGCACCCTCAACCCCTGCTGTAACAACTGCTCGTTGAGAGCGTCACCCAGAGTCAGTCGAACCTCGTAATCACCGGCTTCACGCACAACGAACTGTCCGCCATAGGTGCCGGGCCTTGCTTCGCCCTGCAGCGGCATCAGCCTCAGCTCCTGGATGCGGCCGTCGGGTGTTAGAAGATTAGCATTCACCTGTGGGACATTGAGAGGTTCAAACTGTTCATCGCTCAAAACAGCCCGAACCGAAATTGAATCACCCACCATCGCGGTCGCCGTATCAAGCAGCAAAACACCACGCGTACTATCCCGCAATAACCTTCCCTCGCTCACCCAACGCGCCAACTTTGTGAAGTAGCTCTGGAAGTATTGATCACCTTCACCTCGCAGCCGCCACATCTCGCCACTTGCCTGAAAGAACGTTCTGCCAGCTCCATAGAACTGGCTCGCGAGATAAATCGGCAAACTACCAGCAGTCTGAGTCGTTGGATCAGAGAAAAATGCGTAGACCTTACTTCCTGGCTTTGCATCCTTTGTGTCCACGAAATCGTAGACCCCGGAAAAACCTTGCCAAATGGATTCGCTCCGCGCGGCGTCACCGGCAACCCACAGGAATTCAGCACGTCGTGCCTCCTGAGTGAATTCAAGCGGCCAAGCGGCCTCGCCACCTTGACGCCCAGAAGCAACCACCACTCCTCTTGTGGAAAAGTTAACCGGAAACAATCCGGCGATCTTTGTGAGACGCGGATCGGTTCGCAGCCGAGTCCACTTAGAGTGGTAGACGGGGCCAGCAACCAAAATCAAGCCGCCCGCCTGCTGAGCAACCCAGCGTTCTAGCAATTCAAGTTGCGACAAAGACAACGCTGTCCAATCTGGATCAAACATCGCAATCACGTCATACTCGAACAGATCATTCGGATCGCTCGGAAACTCAGTCAATAACTGATCCGCATCCTGACTCATCCCAGATTGCCCCGTCTGCAACCAGACATCAAGATCCATCGAGCGATCACGATAATAGAGATTGCGCACAAATCGATACTCCCGCGTCGGACCACCTGCAATCGCGAGAACTCGAAGTTTTCTTGCCACAACCTCGTAGCGAGCGTCCCCCACATCATCTCGCGAATTTTGATCTCCACTTGGTGGCAACACTCTGATGGCTACCCTTCGTCGACCCACCGATTCAGGCTCCATCTCAAAACGAACGGGAACCAACGTGCCATCAACGGGTAGCTCCAATGTTCGTCGCTCTATCACGTCGCGAGGAAGATTACGTTGCTCCACGGGCTGATTTGATTTGTTGGAATCAACTGCACCCGCCTCGCTTGGATCGCTCGAACCCAGTGAGTTTGATCCCTGTGAATTCGGTCCGCCGTCCAACCCGTCAAGTAACTCCACCTCCACTCGGACCGATTCTGGACCGCTCGCTTGAAGCGTCGCGGTGACCGTGAATTTATCCCCCGGATACACACGTCGCGGAGCATCCACATCGACAACCCGAACATTGACCGGTGCATCACCGCTTCCCAGCCCCACCGGATAGATCGCAATCTCATTTCGCCTAGCCGACGAGACAACGGCATTCACATCACTCCCGCCATTACTCTGCCCATCGGTAATCAAAACAATGCCCGCAAGGGTTGCAGGATCATGTTGATTCAATGCCGTCTGGATTGCGTCTCCAATGCGGCTCTCTGCTGCAGTTGCCGCCAGTCCGTCTGTCCAGTCGACTGATGACTGATTAGCATCAGCGGCGGTCTGACCGGCAACTACATCCGAACTGATTCGATCCGCCGATCTTCCACCGGCATCCACCTGCTCACCATCGGTCACCGATGACGCATCAACCGCCACACCGGTAAGAAGACTAGATAAAGTTCGGGTGCTCGAGATCGCGTAAGTCGCTCCAAGTGTCACGATCCCTAGGCCGATGAGGATCGCTGCGGACGGCAGGAACCAACCGAGAGAACGTTCCCAGCGGAGGAGACCAAACAGGAGCGACCCCAGAGCAGCAGCGATCCCTAGCGTTAAAATGCCGGCACCTATCCGCGCTGCGATCGACGGCTCACTAAAACTCGAAGAATCCCCTTCAACCGAGTTCGATGTTGCGACGTTATCCGGTGAATCAGAACCACTAGCTGATGTGTCGTTGCTGGTCAGCGTTTGGTCGCCAGCGTTGGTCCCCAGACCGGTGGACTGCAATAGCTTGGCTTCGCTGTCTTGGCCAAACGCATACAGATTGACTCGATGACTCTTGGATAATTCACCAAGCAGTGGTGTGCCCTCAAGCAACTCGGCGGCACGTTGCTCACGAGTTGGCCCCACCCCGGAGTTCTCGGAAGGCAAAGTCATGCTTTGGCTGGTGTCAACCAAGACCGCGACCTCACTGGGAAGCGTGATCGTTCGTTCTGTTCGACGCTGCAAATCCGCAAACAAGAATACCAGTCCGACGACCACCACCAGACGCAGAAAGGTCAGCGTCCGCCCCGTTGCAAGGGAGAGCTCGCGCACATCGCTTCGATAGAATCTCACGATTGCATACAGTCCGAGAACCACAGCCAAAATCAGGGAGGCCCAAGCCCACCAACCTTCAATCCCGTTGAGTCTTGCAAACTCATAAACGATTTCAGCTCGGCCTGATTCAGCCTGAGAGAGGATGGAACCCATCATGCCAAACCTCCCCGAGAACTCTCGCTTCTTACCCCAGCAACCGTCGATAACGACTCACTATCCGACGAGGTATCTGACGCAAGTTGCCCTCGATGCTGCCCGCCAACCCCTGACCGATGTCCGGAGACGGCCGACGAGGTGCTGACATGATAACTCGCCCAATACGCGAGCCCCTGTTCAACGGCCAGGAACGCTAGAAGCAAGAAAAGTAACATGACAGTCATTGAAGAATTCTGTGAGACCTGATCGTCTTGATTCCAACTTCGACGCTGCAGAAACTGCACATTTAAAGGCGACAACTGTTGGAGGACCGCCGCGTGCTCAGCACGTTCCAAATCACCGTCAGCCGAATCAATAACCGAAGCTTCCGGAACCACTCTCGCAGTTCCGTCAGCGGCGATAAAGCCCCACTCGCTAAGACCTGGTTCAAGGATCTCATCGAGGTGTTCGTCCCCACGAATCAGCATTTCAGCGGGATCCAAGATGAATTCGTATCGCTCCGCGTCTCCGGAGGGATCCCCCCCCGCTGAACCAAGATCCGCGGCGTTCGCTTCAATTGCCGAAATCTCGAACGGGACACGCGGTGGTGAGATAACCGGTGGCAGGAACGATGCGGTGCGCAGGTAGTCTGCGGCCAACATCCGCTTCCAGTACGGCATCTCAACTTCACGACTCACCGGTGGTGCAGCAGCACTCCAGAGCCAGGCATTGGCCTGCAATAACGAGACCACAAATGTTGGATCGCCGGACCAGTTAGTCCAGCTTCCATCCAAGCCAACAAGATGCGTCAGCACCCGTCCACTCCCCAACGAGTGCTGGGTAAGCAATGGGCGACCGTCACGCAACTTGAGCGCAACTTGGTAGACCGCGTCCGAATCGTCCGCAACCTCGCGTTCAGCCACCGAGTCATCAGGGACACCATCCTGAATTACCTCACCGGATTGAGCATCCGTAGGATTCCCCGCTTCAACCCGCGTCCCTTGATTCGACGAAGCCTTGTTATCGACCAGCGACCAACTCTTCGCGACGCTGACCAGCGAAAGGATGCCGTCACCAGCCGACCTCAGCGGACCAAACAAGTCTGAACTTTCGGTGAATAACACATCCCCAGCACCGTCAGCACGAGAGATCTCATCGAGAGATTCAGAGACTCCAAGAGGGGCGGGGAGGAGCCGCCGAGTAGGAGTGAGCAGAACGCGGTTGTAGGCATCTGCATCAACCTGTGCCCCCAAGAACCAAGCGAGTCCGCCTCCACGCTGAACGTACTCCGTTAACGCATCGGCAGCGTTATCGCTAACCTCCGGTAGGTCAATCAAGTAAACCGCGCGATAGTCACTTAACTGCTGGTAGGTGATCGACCTCAAGAAAGAAGGTGGCTGCATCTCCGGGATCACACCAACTTCAACCTGACTCCCAGGGTTCAGGGAAGAGCTAACGTGGTAGCCACCCACCCCGTCGACGTCCGCGTCAATCACGAGGACCTTCTCTGCACGCGACAAAGGGAGGGTGCAAAAGCGTCGGTTATCAATCAACAAGGCGTCTTGCGGAAGCTCAACTTCGATTGCGTGAGTCCCAGCCTCGGCGATGTAAACCTGGAATGTCTTTGTGACCTCCTCACCCGCTCCAAGAACCTCGAACATCAAATCCGGCAGCACCTCTGCTTGACCGCTAAACATCGCAGAAGGATCGGCATTGATCGGCTGATCCGGATAGCGGATTGAACGCACCGTGAGCGGCACGTTCCTCACCTCACGCTCGCCATAGTTACGAACCGTTACCCGAATCATCACCGGTACACCCGCAACCCAGACATCGGGCGAAGGAACCAACGAAGTGATCGCTAGGTTACCCGAGGATCCCTCGGCACAGTCAATCAACCGAATCGGCACGTCCTTTCCGACGACGCCAAGTGACTCGGCAAGACGATCCGCCGCTCCCCAACTCCGCTCTCGAAAGTCAGAGAGAACATAGAAGAATTTGTCATCCGCTGGGGTTGAACGCAGCAATTCAGAGGCAAGATCCAGAGCGGGCACCAGATCGACTTCGAGGCTGGAGGCAGAGGTTGCCATCACGCGATTGATCAATCTCGCATCCTCTTCAACTGTTTGGCTTGAGATGTCCGCAGCAGCATCACCGGTAGCACTTCCAGCCCTTACCGACATCGCCGCTCGACTTGCTCGCATCACAGTCAGTTGATGTTCCCCGTCTTGGTTGGCGAGATAGCGAGTCAAGTCCTGCAGCGTTGACAACGCCCTGGCGTAAGCGGTCACCCCATCAGCCGACGTGTCTTGAACCTGCGAATTATTCGGCAACGATGCGGCAGACGCCGAGTTCGCTTCGGCACGTCCTGAGGTGCTACGGTCACCCATCGAATAACTGTCATCGAGAATCACGACATGATGGGTCACGCGACCGCCGATGGCATCGAGAATCCGACTTCCACCTGACCAGCCTGACAGCAACGCAATCAGCAGAGCAGCCACGATCAGTCTCGAAAGCAGCAAGAGGATCTGCCGGAGATGAATCCATTTCTTTTGCTTCCGATAACTAGCAAGCAAAAAATCCATTGCTGCCCAACGCTGCCTGCGATGGCGCAGCATGTTGATCAGGTGCACCAATAACGGGACACCGACAAACAAAAACCCGAGCGTTAAGGCTGGATAGAGAAACAAAATGAAGAGACCTTTATCGCTTTAGTTTTGGCATCGACTGCCGTGTTGCCAAAAATTTCGCAAGCACCGCATCAAGCGGTTCACTCGACCTCACAGTCATGTATTCAATGGATAAGCGTCCACATGCTTTCCGTGTCTGCTCAAGGAACTCATCGAGTGCGGCAAGGTATCCCTCACGAAGCGCCCGTGGATTACAGTTCAAAAACGCTTCGGTCTCCAGACCCTCAAACCGAGTCGCTCCACTGAAGTCAAAGTCAACTTCGTGATCGTGAAGCACGTGGAAGATCGCGACGTCGTGGCCTCTCTGCCGTAACACCCGCAGACCTTCCATTAGGCGATCAACACCCAGAAGATCCGAGAATATCACCACCAGTCCACGCCGAGGAATCGCCTGAGCCACCTCTTTGGCAACCGCGAGTAGATCAGTTCGAGAGTCGGCTCCGATTTCCTCGAGCACCGACAAGATCCGACTTAGTTGATGCTGGTTACTACGAGATGCAACAGTCCGATGAACCTGATGATCGAAAGCGTAGAGCGAAACCGCATCCTTTTGTCGAAGCGCGAGATAAGCGAGTGAAGCGGCCAATGAACTGGCGTAATCGAATTTATTCAGATCGCCTTCTCCGTAAGCCATACTTCCTGAACGATCCACCAATAAGGTCAGACGGAGATTCGTTTCTTCCTCAAATTGTTTGATATGCAGCCGGTCCTGGCGCGCATAAACCTTCCAATCGATGTGTCGAATTTCATCACCGGTGGTGTACTGCCGGTGCTGCAAAAACTCAATCGACTGTCCGGAATACGGGCTTCGATGCATGCCCGAGAGGAAGCCTTCAACCACGCGACGCGCCGTCAATTCAAGGCGACGAATTCGCGTGGTGACTTCAGGACGCAAATATCTTTTGGAATCGGGCATCTCGCGAGAGTTCATCCTCGGTCGTTGGGGTTGCGGCAATGATTCGATCAATGACTTCATCACTGGTAATACCGTCACTCTCGGCAGCGAAATTCACCACCATGCGATGTCGCAGAACCGGTTTTGCCAACGCCTGAATGTCTTCCACCTGCACGTGAAAACGCCCCGCGAGCAATGCACGTGCTTTCCCTCCCAGAATGAGGAACTGAACGGCTCGCGGCCCCGCGCCCCAACCCACCAAATCCTGAACAAAGTCGGGCACGCCATCGGATCCAACTCGCGTCTGCCGAACCAGTGACAGTGCGTATCGGACCACATGATCACTCACTGGAACCAAACGAACGAGTTCTTGGAGTCGCTGAATTTCTTCGCTACTGAGAACCGGTTTCACCTCATCCGCTTTGGTGCCCGTGGTTCGCCGCGCCACCTCAAACTCCTCGTCAAAGCTCGGATACTCGACGAAGATTTTGAACATGAAACGATCCTGCTGTGCTTCGGGCAGCGGATAGGTTCCTTCCTGTTCGATTGGATTTTGTGTCGCGAGCACAAAGAATGGATTAGGGAGCACGTGACGCTCCCGGCCCACCGTGACCTGTCCCTCTTGCATTGCCTCCAAAAGTGCGGCTTGCGTCTTGGGTGGCGTACGATTGATTTCGTCCGCAAGCAGAACGTTCGCGAACAACGGCCCCTGCATGAAGCGAAATGAACGTTGCCCTGAAGAACGGTCTTCTTCGATAATTTCTGTCCCCGTCACGTCACTAGGCATCAGGTCGGGGGTGAACTGAATGCGGCTAAATTTCAGATCAAGGGTTCTAGCGAGCGTGCTAATCATCAAGGTCTTCGCAAGCCCCGGAACGCCCTCGAGCATTACGTGACCACGGCTGAAGAGACAGATGAGGATCTCGTCAATTACCGCCTCCTGACCGACGATGATCTTCCCCAACTCATCCAGAATGCGGGCTCTCGCCTCGTGCAAACGCCTCGCATCCGCCTCGCTCAATGGCGAATCACCGGCGTCCGACGCTTCATTCCCTTCAACAAATGTCGACATTCACGAACCTTCTGAAAATGTTACATGCAAATCCATTCAAAATCGCCGGAGGAGTCATGATCGAGAGCCCGTGGCCACTTTGCCGCCGCAAAGACCTGACTGGACCGCAACCCGATCCTCATCCGACACTGGGCGAATGATTTCGCTACAGCGAACGTCACCCGCAATCATGATAGCGATTTGATAACCGCCATGCTGATCCAACCGGTAGTCGTCCCAGAATTTGGCTCTTGAATCAAAGAATTCAGATTCGCTTCAACAGAACGTTCTGTAGCTGGCGGTAACTGCCGCAGAAGCCTCGATTGGAGAACAATTCGATCACGCTAACGCGTCAGTCGTCGCGACAATCGAATCTGCGGTCTCAGATGCTCGTGGGCTCTCAGATGACTCGGAGTTAAATTCCTCCGCCTCAGCGAGACTCTCTCGCACCTCCGCGTTTGCGGTCCAATAAAAGACGGTACCGATCACCGCGATCACGAGCCGAACGATCTCGAAGACCAAAGCAACCAAAAAACCGGACGCTTCGGTAGGAACGGTGGGAACCCATTGATAGAGCGAATCGATCGCCGCTTCGAGCACTCCGATCCCAGCGAACGTCAGCGGTAACGCCGAAGCGAGCATCGCGACGGGGACAATCACATAATGCTCAACCAGGCTTGGGGCATCAGTGAAGAGCGACTTAGCGATCATATAGATGCTGATTGGAAAAGCCCCCTGAACGGCCAAACTCATCAACAAGGATGCCCCAAACGCATAGGGGTGAGCGTGAAACATCCGCAGTGGCGGCGCAACCCGCGAAGTAATCGAGCCGATAAGGCCACGGTCGCCAAACTTCGCTATCAAACGATCGACACTTTTGCCACCGAAGACCAATAGGGCTAGCACCGCAGAGCCGATCCCAACCAGCAAATAAGTAACGCTGCGGATCTGCGCTAGCTCAGATCCGCTCTGCCCAGTCTCAACAGCTTCGGGCCGCGGTTCGATAAATAACAATCCAACAGCCACGATAAGCATCAAAGCGAACAGCCCGCAGCCGCGATCCACCACCACGCTGGCAACGGCGGCAAGCCGTTTCCCGGGGCGTCTTTTGGCTAAGAAAGCCGCTTTAAAAACATCTCCGCCGACACTACCAGCGGACACAAAGCTGAGCAGGTACCCGATGGCACCGAGACGAAATGCCTCGAGCATCGACAGCTCGATTCCCTGACATCGAACCAGAATGCACCATCGAATGAAGGAGACCGAAAGAGAGAAAATGGCCACCAGAAGGGCCGCAATCAGCAGCGGATAGTTTTTTTCCTGCTCCGCCAACCGAGTCCACTGCTCCGGTTCGACCTGCATCAACAAAAACCCGATAATCACCGCAGGAAGGGTGAATTTCAAGATTTTCAGCCAAGGCAATTTGGAAGGTCGCGTGTTCATGACAGCAAGCTTACCTGCAGCACCACGCAGCAAGCATCAAGAAAAACATCGCGGACTGAGACAGCTCACATAAAGACGCAAAATGACTGTTAGAACCCGAAAAGTCGGTATCAATCGGGAGGGCAAACACCCAACTTGAGAGACCAAATCCGGGAATCAATTACACTTGCTTGGGTGTTTTCCTCGAAGAACTCGGGTAATTTTCTCGAAGAACACGCAACAACTTTGAAGGACAACCTTGTCAAAAGCAGGTTGACTCAATATTCTGCTGCTAACAACTGTCAAATACACGAAGTTCTGACCTTTCTTTGCGACTGCGGAATTCACATGACCATGGACCAAAGCCTCCGGGTGCAAGCCGGGGCGATCAAAACACGAAACGTTCTGACCCGTGCAGAAAGAGTTGCACGTCTTCAGGAACTCGACAAATTCGACGAAGAAGCTTCGATTGTCGGAATGCCCAAAGTACGAGTCGTTAAGGTCTCGCTGAAACGTAAAAAGAAAGTCAAAAAGGCAGACGACGACAAAAAGTAGTCTGCTCACTGCGATCTTTTCCTTCGCTAACCGGAGTCGGTTTATTGTACGACTCCGGTTTTTTTCGTTTTCAGAGTACCGTGTGTGAATCCCCCTCACCCGAATATCGCCCGAGCGGACGCGGTATCGACCTAAATTCCCTGCGACGCCAGAATTCTAAACAAGATCCAGGGTCCTACTCCATTTCAGGAAAGAAGTCAGGAAGCCTTGCCAAATCGAGTGACTTTCGCTATCTTCCTCCGCTTCAACTGACCAACCGCCAGAGGGAGGTCAGATTTTTTCAGCTACCTCAAAGCAGTAGGGACGAAGGGCGAACGCAGGTAAACCTGCCATGCTCTGGATGCGTTCTGGTTGATTCTCGTGGAATCCCAGACGTTTCTCGTAGCCCGCTTTGAACCGAAAGGATGGTCTATCGTGGCACAAGCCATTGTTAAAGAGATGATCGAAGCTGGTGTGCATTACGGGCACCGAACCAGTCTTTGGAACCCGAAAATGGCTCCTTACATTTTCGGCCGAAAGAACCAAATCCATATTCTTGATATTCGCGAAACCCTTCGTGGTCTTCTCCGAGCGAAAAAGTATCTCGGACAAGTTGCTGAAGGCGGCAGCTTGATTCTGTTCGTTGGCACAAAGCGTCAAGCGGGCGAGGCGATTGAAGAGCAGGCGCTTCGTTGTGGGATGCCCTTTGTTAGCGAGCGATGGCTCGGTGGCACCCTGACCAACTTCCGCACCATTCGTAGTCGACTTGGTCGTCTCGAGGAATTGGAAGATTTGCGTGGCAGCGACAAAATCAATTCTTACAGCAAGAAAATGCAGTCGTCGCTGAACCGCGAATACCGCAAGATGTATCGCAACCTGAACGGATTGCGAACCATGAACCGGTTGCCCGAGTGCATCTTTATTGTCGATCCCGGCAAAGAGAAGAATGCAATTCGCGAGGCAAAGCGTCTTGGCATTCCAACCGTTGCTTTGATTGATACCGACAGCGATCCGACTGATGTCGATCTGCCGATTCCAGGCAACGATGACGGGATCCGCAGCGTTGAGCTGATCCTCACCCAACTTGCAGATGCAATCAATGCGGGCAAGGGTCAAGTCGCCATGCAGAAAGATGAGCAACCAGCGGCAGAGCAAGCAGCTCCAGCCGAAGCAACTCCAGAGTCGACCGAAGGCTAGAGTCAATCGACCTCCTTCAGGACGATAATTGCTCGTAGCGGCAGTTGGGTAACCATCGGGTTGGTCCTGACTGCTGCGGAGTTGGTTGGAACAATTGGCGTAAGTTTCGGACGTTTTCGAAAAGCGTCGATTTAAACCGATGCGGTTTATCGACTCCGAATCATGCGGTTCCAACCGATCATTTTATAGAACACAACCTACTGATATTTTGATTGGGAGAGATTGAAATGGCTGAGATCACGGCAGCTGCGGTAAAAGCATTCCGCGAGCGAACAGGATTGCCGCTGATGGACTGCAAAAAGGCACTTCAGGAAGCAGGTGGAGACGAGGACGCGGCGGTAGAAGTACTTCGCAAACGAGGACAGCAACTCGCTGACAAACGAAGTGACCGCGAAACCGCCTTCGGACGGTTCGGCCTACACATTGGCTCAGACAAACCCGTTGGAGCAATGGTTGAGCTTCTTTGCGAGAGTGCACCAGTTACGACCAACGACGATTTCGTTCAACTTGCAAACGATCTTGCGGAAGTTTACGCCGGCAACGCCTCAATCAGTAACGCAGAGGAACTGCTCGCTCAGCCTTCACCATCGGCAGCTGGCAAAACCTTGGCGGAGCAGAAAGATGATCTGTTCAACCGCATCCGCGAGGTATTCAACGTGGGGCGAATGGCTCGCGTTGACGGACCTACCGGTGGATACATGCACCACGCAGGTACCACCGCCGGTGTGATGCTCTCAATCGAAGGCGGAACCGACGAGGCTGCAAAAGACGTTTCGATGCATGTCGCAGCGATGAAACCCGCTGCACTAAACGCCGATTCGCTCGATCCAGAGATCGTGAGTCGGGAACGCGAAATTCTGAAAGCTGCTGCACTTGCGGAAGGCAAGCCTGAGAACATTGTCGAGAAGATGGTCGAAGGCCGTATTCGCAACTTCCTTGCGGAGCGCTGTCTGCTTGATCAACCTTTCGTAAAAGACGACAAGCAGTCGGTTGGCCAGTACGCAGAATCAGCGGGCATGAAAGTGACCCAGTTCTGGCATTGGGTAATCGGCGAAAAGACCGAGGACTAAACCGAATCAGTTGGCGTAGCAAATAGCCACGGTGGCGAACCAAGTGTCACCGACTGGCTTAATACCTTTTGAATTGCCAAAATCTCATAAACCTCATTCTCTCGAGCATCGAGTGAATGAGGTTTTTTTGTGCAGCTTTCCGCGGAGGAAATATATCGTATGATAACGCTTCAATGAGTGCTGAACGGCCCCACAGAAATGGAAGCATGATGAGTGAAGCAGCGGAAGCGAGCGATCAATCAATTCATTACCGCAGAGTGATTCTGAAGCTTAGCGGGGAGAGCCTTGCAGATGGCGGAGGGCGGGGAATCAGCCCCGAAGAAGCGGGGAAAATCGCCAAGCAAATTTCGCTCGCTCACGAAAATGGCTGCCAAATCGCGATTGTCATCGGTGGCGGCAATATCCTGCGTGGGGCTCAGTTTTCCGGCGGAAACGCGTTAGTCGACGAAGCAACCGCCCACTACATGGGAATGCTGGCGACCACCATCAACTCATTAGCGATGCAAGATGCACTTGAGTCATTTGGACTGCAGACCCGCGTCATGTCGGCTATTCCAAACGAAAAAATTGCTGAAACATTCATCCGCCGACGAGCGATCAGGCATCTCGAAAAAGGCAGGGTTGTGATCCTTGCCGCTGGTATCGGGAATCCATTCGTCACAACCGACACGGCTGCCGCGCAGCGAGCTTTGGAACTTGATGCTGACATCGTCCTAAAAGCGACTCGTGTCGATGGTGTCTACAGCGATGACCCTGAACAAAACCCACACGCTGTGCTCTATGAAACGCTAAGTTATGCTGAAGTGGTAGAGAAGAACCTGAAAGTGATGGACGCGACTGCCATCGCCCTTTGCCGCGAACACAGCAAGCCCATTCTCGTTTTCAACTTTAAGAAGGATGGCAACATCGTTAAAGCAATCTCGGGCGAACAAGTTGGTACCGTGATAGGTGCCTAAGGAGACTTGTGTCTCGTTTGCTTTGAAACGCAATCCCATCACTCACTTTAAAGAGCTCGAAACTTTGCGGAGCTCAATCAACCGACCTCTTTTCAACCCGTCTCAAACAAGGAAGAAGCCATGTCAGCCGAAGAAATCCAAATGGATGCTGAAGAAAGAATGGAAAAGGCAATTTCGGTGCTAGGTGACAACCTATCGGGCATCCGGACCGGTCGAGCGACCCCCGGTCTCGTCGACTCAATCAGGGTCGAAGTGTACGGCTCGATGCAACCATTAAAGCAGCTAGCTTCCATTGGTACACCCGAACCGCAACAGATTGTGATTCGACCTTATGACGCTGGAACGATTAAAGAAATCGAGAAAGCGATTGTTGCCGGTGACCTCGGATTGAACCCACAGAACGATGGTCGCATGATTCGCTTGAACGTGCCTCCACTATCGACCGAAGTGCGAAAGAAGATGGTCTCTCGGATCAAAGAACTTGCCGAAGACGCGAAAATTTCGATTCGCAACATTCGGCGAGATGCGAATAAGGCTGCGGATAGCGCCGAGAAAGCGAAAGAAGTTAGCGAAGATGATCGCGACAAGATCAAAGAAGAGATCCAAGAGTTGACCAAGAAATTTGAGAGCCAAGCGACCGAAATGGCCAAGGCCCGAGAGACGGAAGTTACCGACAGCTAGTGGTTAGAGTTGTTCCGTCGCGGCAACACGAAGCAATCATTCTGAACCATGCTCAAGTCACACTTTTGGTGAAACTTCGACCCAAAAGTGCTTCTTGCTGCGACAGAAAGCAAGCCGTTTTGCCTATTGAACCATCACTTGACCGAATGGATTTTCCCAAGCAATGAAACGTTACCTGCATCACACCCTGACTCTTCTGCTTTTGGCAACTTTCTTCCAAACAGCAGGGCAGGCATCGCCTCCGCAGGTTAATTCATCGCCAAAGGACACTCTCGCCCTCCCAGAGACGGACGAGGGCATCGCGGGAAGTGGCCCGATACGTCGATACGACTGGTTCAAAAATCTCTGGGTCAATCGTAGGCAATCCTTTGCTGAGCAAAGCGTTCAGCAACAGAATGGAATTGTCTTCTTGGGTGATTCCATCACTCAAGGTTGGGGTGATGATTTCCAAGGTGACTTCGGCGATCTAGTTGTCGCGAATCGAGGCATCAGTGGCGATACCACACGTGGCATGCTGCTTCGTCTCGAAAAAGATGTCATCTCCCTGAACCCTAAGGCAGTCATCATGCTGATGGGAACCAATGACCTCGAAGAAGGGGCCGATGCAGCCACGATCGTTAACAACATTGGCTTGATCATCGAAGCCCTACACAAGCACAACCACTCAATGCCGGTTGTCATCTGTCAGGTTTTTCCTAGCCATCAGTCCAAGAAGCGATCTGCTAGCGGCATCCAAGAAATAAATCTCGGAATTGCAAAGCTAGTCAAAGGAGACCCGAGGATCACACTCCTGGACACATGGACTCTTTTCGCCAACGAACAGGGCGACGCCAAGAAAGAAGAGTTCCCCGACCTGCTTCATCCGAACCGTATCGGCTACGAGAAATGGAAAGCCGCACTCTGGCCAGTACTCGCTACCCTCGGCTTCACCGATCGCACAGCCAAACCCTTTCAAATTGAGGATGGATTCACAAGCCTCTATAACGGCGAAAACTTGGATGGATGGTGCTTTCGGCCCACGACCGAACAGATGCGGCGAGGACGCGAACGGTGGCTAAGTCGCGATCCAGAAAATGCTCCAGCTTGGCCAATTGTTGAACAACTCACCCCACTTGATGGTCTTCAGCAGTCCGCCGATGGTCGCTACCGGGCGATTGCGGATCGCCTTGTTGTCGCCACACCGCCCGAAGGAAGAAAAATCCAACAGCTCTGGACTTCTAAAGAATTTACGGGTGACTTCACTCTCAAACTTGAATTTCGAGCCACCCCAAATGCGGATAGCGGTGTCTTTCTCAAGGGGCCCCAACTACAGTGCCGCGACTTTCCGCTCGCTGGCCCCTACAAAGACCTAGAAAATTACAAACCCGGTCAGTGGAATGAAATTCTAATTGTTGCTCGAAATGGCAAAGCTAGATGCACTTGCAATGGCGAAGTGATCGAAGAGGCCTTTGAGGTTCCCGAAACAGGAGCGATTGGCCTCGAAGGTGACCGCGGCCAAATTGAATATCGGCGAATTAGAATTCGCGTTGACGCTCCTTAGCGATGCCTGAAGCGAAGTTCAGCTTTGTATCGACATGGTCCATACCAAGCTCGTCTATACTGTTAGGCGTTGCCCGTTTCTGAGCTCGCCTGGAGAAGACCTCGCCATGTCCGCCAAGCTATGGTTAGCCGCCGCGTCAACATTTCTGGCAACCGTTACAGCAAGTTGCCCCAACGTTCACTCACAGTCCATCAAATCCACTGCGGCATGGACCACACATTCACCTCGGGAAGAGATCGAGCCGATCTTTCAAACCGAGATGGATGATGAATCTTTAAAAACGGCGGTTCGTGATACAAAACAAACTGCTAACCGTTATCTCGTGATCAAAGCCGATCACCGCGAAGGGCTCGCAGGTTACTGGCAGCACGAGACAAACGTGACCGGAGGGCAGTGGTACCAGTTCAAAGTTGATCGCAACACCACCGGCATGAGCCTCCCGAGACGCTCCGCAATTGCGAGACTCATCTGGGTTGATCGCGATGGGAAAGCGGTACTGCGTCCCGAACCAACTTTTACCTCCTACCGTCCGGGTGAACGCCCACGAGCGGAACCGGATTTCCCAGCCGAGATTTCCTCGGATTCGGTCTGGACCACCATCGGCGGCAGGTATCAAGCGCCTCAAGATGCAGCTTTCTTGCGCATTGAACTTCACTTTCGTTGGGGTGAGCCAAGATCGACCGTTCGTTGGACGATTCCCCAACTCATTCCCGTCAAAGGAAACCCCGAGCGTCGGGTTCGACTCGCGACGGTCCATTATCAACCCCGTGAGGGAAAGACACCACAAGAGAAACGCGAGCAGTTTGAACCGTTGATCCGTCAAGCTCACGAGCAACGGGCGGATTTGGTCGTGCTACCGGAGACGCTGACCTATTATGGCACCGGAAAAACGTTTGCCGAAGTCGCTGAGACGATTCCCGGCCCCTCGACCAAGTACTTTGCAAACCTCGCGAAGCAGTGCGAGATGTATCTCGTTGCAGGCCTCGTCGAAAGGGACGGGCACCTTCTTTACAACGTTGCGGTGCTGATTGGGCCAGATGGAAACGTGGTTGGCAAATACCGCAAGACCACCCTCCCGCGCGGTGAGATTGAAGCGGGGCTTACTCCAGGTTCGGACTACCCGGTGTTCGATACTCGGTTTGGCAAAGTCGGAATGATGATTTGCTATGACGGATTTTTCCCCGAGGTTGCGAGAGAACTAACCCACCGCGGTGCAGAAATCATTGCTTGGCCGGTGTGGGGTTGCAACCCACTGCTTGCCTCCGCTCGAGCGTGCGAGAACCATATCTACCTGATCAGTAGTACGTACACAGAGTCGAATCGCAACTGGATTCGTTCGGCAATTTATGGACATGACGGCAGTACCATCGTTGCTGCCGAGGAGTTCGGATCGGTGGTTGTCACCGAAATTGATTTAGAAAAGCCAACCTATTGGCACAGCCTCGGAGATTTCCAGAGTCAAATTCAGCCCCATCGCCCCTTACTCCCATCGCCAACGCCTTGATTCCTTGCCAGAAAAGCCTCGTGTGGTCCTTCGACAGAACCTCCTGGGAAACGCGTACAATTTCGAGTATCCGGCTTGCTCCTACGACTGATCACACGTGTCGCCTGAGGAGGCGTCGGTATCGGCATCACAAACACCGACCTGAACTGCATCACTCACCAAAAACTTGATCGGATTGCAATGCTTGTTTTCCAAGTCAAACAATGTGCCGTCTTATCCTCTGCGATCTTTCTTGCCGTCTCTTCGTTTGCTTGGAGTCAAGAAATCGTTCCAGAAAGCAAGTCAAGTGAAACGCTTCACCTTGCTGTTTTTGATGTCGATGCAACGCCCCCCGTTGGATCGATGATGGCGTATGATCGCGTGGTTCGAATCGAAGAACTTGGGCTTCGAGCACGCGGCATCGTATTGCTTGGAGCAAACAAACCGATTGTGCTTTGTGCAGTAGATTGGATTGGGATTGGCAACGAGGGGCACGACGCATTCCGAAAACGACTCGCTAAAGCTGCCGGAACCACAGCACAAAGAGTTGCAGTACACACACTTCATCAACATGACGCGCCCCGATGTGACTTCACCGCAGAATCTCTCTTACACAACATTGGCATCAGCGACCTTGGTCCACACGAAGGCTCGCTGGCAAGAATCGTCCTCGACCGCCTAGATGAAGCGGTAAAGCGTGCCATTGAAACTGCTGTTCCAGTCACACACTACGGAGTCGGAGTCGCAAACGTTGAGCAGGTGGCATCCAATCGCCGAATCCTTGACACCGAAGGTAAGGTTATCGCAACTCGATACACCACTTGTCGTGACCCAAAACTGCGAGCTGAACCGGACGGGGTGATCGATCCTCAATTAACGTCCATTTCGTTCTGGAACGAAGAGACTGCGGTCGCAGTTCTTACCTATTACGCTTGCCATCCACAAAGTTACTACCGTACCGGAGTCCCTAGCCCGGACTTTCCGGGAATAGCAAGATTCATGCGTGGGCAAGACCTGCCAGGCGTGATGCATGTTCACTTCAATGGGGCTGGGGGCAATATTGGTGCTGGAAAGTACAACGACGGGAACAAACAGAACCGATTGACTTTGGCGAAACGGGTTGCGGATGGAATGCGACTCGCCTTCGAGTCCACTCAAAAGAAGCCAATCACTCCCAAAGACGTTACTTGGTCTGTCGCGCCGGTTGCACTTCCTGTCGCGGAGCATTTAAAAGAAGAAGAACTTCGAGAGAAGCTTCCGACTTGGACCATCAATGATTACTGGGGTAGCGCGGACGACTTGGCTTGGGTCATGCGGTGTCGCGCCGGACACCAAATCGATTTAACGTGCCTCCACATCGGTGATGCGAGCATCCTTCACCTTCCCGGTGAATTGTTCGTCGAGTACCAGCTCGCGGCTAAAGCAATGCGTCCGGAACGCATTGTGGCAATGGCTGCCTATGGTGACTACGGCCCCGGATACATTGGCACGGAAATCGCCTACTCGCAGGGTGGTTATGAAACGAGCCAACGAGCATCGAAGGTTGCACCCCAAGTCGAAAAGGTGTTGATGGACGGGATGAAGATCCTGTTACAAGAAAAGTAACGCCGGCAAAGCTCGTTTTCGTTCCACGTTTTAATGAGACCCGAAAGGCATGACGATCCGATCGCCTCAACCGTTCCCATCCCGTCGCTACCTGTCCTTTGCCGCGATGCTTTGCCTCATCGCTCGGCCGATACCTTCATTGGGACAGCAAACGGCTTCACCGGTCGACTACTCTGCCGAATTGCCGCGTGTCCGTGCGTTGAGTCCAGACGAAGCAATGCAGGCGATTGAGGTGTCCGATGGCTTCGAAATCCAATTAGCAGCGAGCGAACCGCTGGTGAATAGCCCAGTAGCCATCGAGTGGGATGAAGTAGGTGGGCTGTTTGTCTGCGAAATGAGAGGTTACAGCGAAAACCGAGAGGATGGGATTTCCCAAGTTAGATATCTCACAGACTCCGATCACGACGGACGTTACGAGAAGGCAACCGTCTTTGCAGATGGACTGCTCTGGCCAACTGCTATCTTTCCCTACAAAGGCGGACTTTTTGTTGCCGATGCACCGCATATCTATTACATGAAAGACACCAACGGTGATGACGTAGCCGACGAACGCAAAATTGTCCTCACCGGATTCGGAGTCTCAAATGTCCAAGGGCTCGTGAACTCGTTTCGCTGGGGACTCGACAATCGAATCCATGTCGCCTGCAGCAGTGTTGGCGGTTCAATCCATCGAGTTGGCGAAGAGGACCGAGCAGTCAATGTACGCGGCCGAGACATCTCATTTGATCCCAACACCTACGAAATACGACTAACCAGCGGCGGCGCGCAGCACGGTATGTGCTTTGATGACTGGGGTCATAAGTTTGTTTCATCCAATAGCGATCACATCCAACAAGTGATGTACGAGGATCACTATCTTGCAGGAAATCGATTCATCACTGCACCATCGGCGCGGAGATCCATTGCGTTGGACGGGCCTCAAGGTCCGGTCTACCGAATCAGTCCCGTTGAACCATGGCGAATCGTCCGGACCCGCCTACGTGTGGGCGGTGTTGTTTCCGGACCAGTGGAAGGCGGAGGTAGACCGTCTGGTTACTTCACCGGTGCCACAGGTATCACCATCTATCGAGGAGACCAGTGGAACGATGACCACAAAGGCATTGGCATCGTTGGTGATGTGGGAAGTAATTTGATTCACCGCAAGCGAATCACGCAGGAAGACATCGAGATGCAAGCGAAGAGAATGGATCCTGAATCGGAGTTCATTCGATCCAAGGACATCTGGTTTCGTCCGGCACAATTTGCCAATGCACCTGATGGCTGTCTATACGTCGTGGATGTTTGCCGGGAAGTCATTGAACATCCCAAGAGTCTGCCACCCGAAATCAAACAACACCTCGACCTCAATTCCGGGCGAGACCGCGGAAGGATCTATCGCGTGGTGCAAAAAGGAAAGCTACTGCGTTCGACCTCGGACCTGTCGAAATACTCAGATCAAGAACTCGCGACTCTTCTCAATCACCCGAATGCTTGGCATCGAGAAACCGCCGCTCGTTTACTCTACGAGCATCAAAATCACGCCACCATTGCCGACCTCACTCGCTTAGCAAAAGAGAATTCCTCGCCCCAGGGGCGTCTTCACTCACTCTATGCACTCAGCGGTATTGGTGCTTTGAATTTAGAGATTATCAAGGAAGCGATGAGCGACAAGCATCCCCAAGTGCGACGCCACGCGGTGCGTCTCTCTGAGCAGTTACCGGAAAACGACCGTCTCAACGGCCATCTACAGCAACTAGCCAATGATCCAAACAGCGAAGTTCGTTATCAATTGGCCTTCAGCCTATCGATGCAACCCGCTGAAATTCGAGTCTCTCTACTATCTCAACTTGCGAAACAAAATGTGAACTCCCGCTGGATCACGTTAGCCGTTCTGAGTTCTCTCGGTGATCAATCCGGTACCGTCTTTGCGAAACTTGCGGCGGACCCATCGTTCCGATCCGAAGCCGCTGGCGATTTCTTATTGCGTCTCGCCCAGAGTATCGTTCGTCAAAATCATGAGCCAGCACTCCGAACGGCATTGATTGCGTTACCAACCCTGTATGATTCCTCCTATCTATTCACACTGCCGATTCTCGGAACATTTCAGCGTTCAAAAGCTGCCGACAATTTTTCTCCGGATCTAGCTCGAGCAATACAGGAACAACTGTTTCAGGCATGTACCCACAGTTTGAATGCGGAACTACCGATGAGTGAGCGATTGGCTGCACTAAATGCTTTAGCCATCGGAGACTGGAAAACGATTGGATCAACCCTCTTGGAGCTAACTGTAATCAAAGAGGCTCCTGAATTGGCGAGTGAAGCAAGATTGATTGCAAGTCGATTTCAGAACGAAGAAGTTACCAAACTACTGATATCGAACTGGAATACACAGTCAGAGCAACAACGAAATCGATCTATCGAAGCGATCTTCGCGCGTCCCGAGCGCATCACGGCACTGTTTGACGCAATTGATCAACAGCAGATTGTGGCAGAAGAGATTCCTCGACAAAGATTCCAATCCGCTGCAAGTTCAAAAGATCCGGCAATCCGCCAGCGGGCAATTACCTTCCTCGCTCAAACCTCCGTCCCCTCCGGCACAGACAGGATTGAAGAATATCGTTCGGCGTTACAAGGACCAACTGATCCAGAGCGTGGCAGAAGCGTTTTTCTTAAGCATTGTGTCAGTTGCCATCGCGTTGAAAACCAAGGCTACCAACTGGGACCAAACCTAGCTGCAATGAAGGCCCGCGGGGCCGATGCCATTCTCGCCAATATCCTAGACCCGAATCTCGAGGTGAATCCCCAATACATCAACTACCTGCTCCTCAAAAGCGATGGTAGTAGCTCGACCGGGATGATCGCTTCTGAGAATGCGACAACGGTGACTCTGCAGAGAGCAGAGGGACAAAGTGAAACGATCCTTCGTGACGATATCGAGCAGATGCAAAGCTCGAGAAAATCGATCATGCCCGAAGGTCTTCACCAATCAATCTCGCCTGAAGCGATGGCGAACTTAATCGGCTATCTGATGAGTAGGGAATAGCCGCTGATGATTGATTCAAGCTTGAATTGAGCAACGAGATTGGCACCATTTGCAGCAACCTTGCTCGCTAACCGAGAAACTCAAACACAATAAAAAAAGGCCCACGCGATATGCGAAGGCCTTTGTTTAACTTGTGTTGAGCGCGAACTAGTTCGCTCCAACTGAGACGGTATTAGCATTCGCGGGTACACCAGCACCAGCGAGCGGATCGACGGGTGTGAGTTCATCTGGTAACTCTTCGGCCGGAACGTCTTCAATCTCTTCTCCAACGAGATCTTTGAGGACAACGATCTGTTCCTCAATTCCTTCACGGAATTTATTCATGTCATCCAATGAGGAATCATTCAGAACCGTTACAACGCCCTCAAGAGCCGTGACCCATTTCTCCACGGTTGGCTTCTGCTCCGGAGTAGACGATGCAAGCAATCCGCCGGGTGCGTTAGTCGGGAGACCAGCTGCTGGGTAGCCAGTCATCCCCAGATGAACCTGCTGCAGAACGTAATTTAGTTTCTTCCGAGTGGCGATCACCTCAGGCGGTTGTGGTTTTGCCTCGATAACCCCGCCGCGGCCAGACATCCCCATCATCATGTCCATTTCCATGCCCATACCCATTTCACCCATGTCCATGTCCATCTCGGATCCGCCACGATCCATCTGATCCATCATTCCCATTTCGTTTTCCATCATCCCCATGTCCATCTCCATCCCGCCGCCGCGACCCGTCCTAGGCTTCGCGGTCTCCTCGGTCTTCTTCTCCAGGAAGGACTCAGGATTCACAGGTTGACTATTATCGGGCTTCACCTTCTCCATGCGGTCATAACGCTCAATTTCGGATTCAAACGCTTGCAGAACTCGCTGTCCCCAACTGGTGAGTACCTTCTTGGGTTCGGCTACCTGACCCTGCATGGCAGGTCCGTAGGAGCCAGATTTTGCTGCAGAGTAGAGAGCAATCAAATCGGGTCGCTTCTTATCGGTGCTGATGCTGACAAGCTGAGTCCCCAATGTGTTGTCTTGATCAGCTCGAAGGGTATCGAGAATATCGACCGCAAACCGCTGCAAGTATGCGTGAGCTTTAGCGTCTCTTCCGGCTGGTGCTGCGGAACTCAGAAGAGTTGTCATTTCCCGAGTGATTGCAGCACTGCTTGCCTGATCGATATCGGGGAATCCGAATCGCACGTGCCGGTGGATTCCGTGCAAAGCAGCTGCACGCACACCATCGACGTTGTTGGCATCTTGGTAGATCGACAACATGACGGGCAATACTTGCCTCACCAATGGGATTGGCGGCGTCTTGGTAGAGGGATTAGCCGCTTGCCGATCCAATCGACTGAGCAACAAAATCGCATTGATTCTCGCAGCAGGATGATAGTTACCTTCTGCAATCCCCTTCATGCTGTCAAACAATAGAACCGTTATCTGCTGAGCAACTTGCTGATTGCTTGAACGCTGAGCACGAACCAGCAAACTTGCAGCATCCTGAGCGACCGTGGAGATATCTTGGACGCCGTTCGGGTCCGTCATTTTCGCTGGAATGTAAACCTTGAAGTAGCCGCTAACCATTGCTGGATCGCCGTTCCCGGTCGTCGCATACGACTTGGCGATCCCCTCCACTCGACGAACCACCGTCTCGTCTTTGAGCCCGTCTGGCATGGCAACCGATTCATAGGGGGTAGCGGCCTGCCCAGAAGCTTTGGCGGCCATGAAGATCCCCGCGATGAAAGCTAACACGAGGATCATGAAGATACCAAACTGGTTCGTTTTCTGATCCTGCTGCGGCATGGTCGCGGCTACAGCCGCAGGTGAAGTTGAGTCAGAGGCTTGAGACATCGTTGACCGGTTGGGGTTACTAACTGATGCGAGCTGATTGGAGATCTGTTGCGTACTCATGTGCGACTTCACCTGATGAGTGGTTGTCGTGAAAACAGCGTTCTCAACGAAAGACTAGAACACTTATTATCCCCGAAAGGCGGCCTTTACGTCAAATATAAATCACTCTCCAAGATGCTGTTGACGAAAAATCAGGCCGATTATGACCCTCGAGCACCGAAAAAATAGCCAAGGTCACCTCTGGCCGATGAATTCCGGAGAGAGAAGCCCAAAAACCTGCTGCGCACGCACTTTCCCGCCAAAGAATTGTGCAAGGCGACGGCACGAGCTCACCCCACCCCCCAATTCGGGCGGAAAGATTTAGCTCTTCTTTTGGAAAACGGTGACCCGCCGGACTAGGTCAAAATCTCGTGAATCACCCGAGCCGGCTCCACGCCCGTCAATTTCTGATCGAGCCCCTGAAAAGGGAAACTCAACTGCTCATGATTGACCCCGAGTTGATGTAACAAGGTTGCGTGCAGGTCACGAACCGCGACCGGCTGATCCACAACGTTGTAGCTGAAGTCGTCCGTGACCCCGTAGCTCATCCCTCCCTGTATACCCCCACCGGCAAGCCAGCCCGAGAAACAGCGAGGGTGGTGGTCTCGACCGTAATCGTCGCGTGCCAATTTGCCTTGGCCGTAAACCGTTCTGCCGAATTCGCCGGCAAACACAATCAAGGTATCCTCGAGAAGTCCGCGAGCAGCGAGATCTTGAATGAGTGCCGCACTGGCCTGATCCACATCGTACGCCTGCCCTCGTAACTGTTTTGGCAGAATGGAGTGATGATCCCAGCCACGGTGGAACAGCTGAATAAATCGAACTCCCCGCTCCACCATCCGACGAGCAAGTAAACAATTTCGTGCGAACGACCCATTCTTGTGAACCTCAGGTCCGTACAAGTCCATCGCTTCTTGAGTCTCTCCCGACAAATCTGTCAGCTCAGGTACCGAACTCTGCATCCGAAATGCCATTTCCTGCTGAGCGATGGTGGTTGCAATCTCTGCGTCACCGATTTCCTCTAGATGTTTCCGATTCAGTTCGCCGGTAATATCCAACATGCGCCGCCGCACGGTCGTATCCACTCCTTGGGGGTTGGAAAGAAAGAGAACAGGATCGCCATTGGTCTGAAACTTCACTCCCTGATGCTTTGACGGTAAAAACCCGCTACCCCAGAGACGACTGTAAAGACCTTGGACGTTCCGAGTCCCCCCAGTCCAAAAGGCTGAGTTTAGAACGATGAAATCCGGCAGGTCACGATTGATTGCCCCTAAACCATAACTCAGCCAAGCCCCCATACTGGCTTTACCTGGAAGTTCAGAACCTGTGCACATGAACGTTTTGGCCGGGTCATGGTTAATCGCGTTCGTGTTAAAACTCTTGATCATGCAGAGTCGGTCAGCCTGCTTGGCAAGATGCGGCAGAAGCTCGCTCACCCAAAGTCCGTTTTCACCGGCTTGGTTGAACTTGAACATTGTGGGAACCACAAACTGTTCTTTCCCGCGAGTCATTGCGGTGACTCGCTGCCCCTTGCTAATACTCTCGGGGAGCGGTTGCTTGAATTGCTTATCGAGATCTGGTTTGTAGTCAAACAAATCGACCTGACTAGGCGCGCCAGCCATGAACAAAAAGATCACATGCTTCGCTTTTGCTGGCTTGGTCTGAGCCTTGGCGTTCTGAGGAAGCAAGGCACCCAAGGCAGCGGCGCCGAGACCCATCCGTGATGTTTGCAACAGCTGGCGTCTTGTCAAAAGTTGATCCAGTGCTGATGGCACCATCTTTTCACCGTTCATCACACTCATCTCATTCGCGGTTTTTCATTTTTATTGCAAGGTTCAACGCTTAGCATGTTCCAACATCAAGAACGAGTCTTGGCGATATCTAGGTTGAACACGGCGTTTACCAACATCGTCCACGCTGCAAGTCGTTCAGCCTCGATTCCCTCGGCTTCCAGCGAACGCACCAACTCGGCCGCTAGTTCGGGATTCGACTCGTAATACGCCTGAAAATCAGACAGTGCCAAACGCAACATTCCACTCTCAGACTCATCCGGCAACCGGCCGGTTACCCGTTCATAAAGATCCGCAATCGAGTCCTGCGACTCCCTCGAACACAGCTCCACAGCGAGCGTTCTTGCTGCATCGAGCGACTGCTGCTCATTCATTAACAACAACGCTTGCAGAGGCGTGTTCGTTCTCTCCCTGCGTGCAACACATTCCTCTCGAGCAGGCGCATTGAGAATGGTCATTTGCGGCGGAGGCAATCCGCGTTTCCAGAACGTGTAAACACTCCGGCGGCGAATTTTCTCCCCCTCATCAGCAACAAAGCGATTCGGAAAAGAACTCGGCAATGCCACCGATTGCCACAATCCATCGGGCTGAGGTGGCTTCACACTCTTTCCTCCAATCGTCTCTTTCAGGAGCCCACTGACCGCAAGCATTTGATCACGTATCACCTCCGCATCGAGACGATATCGAGAGCCCCTAGCGAGCAACCGATTCTCTGGGTCTTTCGCGTACTGCTCTGGCGTTGCTTCACTTCGTTGCCGGTAAGTCTGAGACATTACCATGAGCTTGATCAAGCTCTTAACATCCCAACCTGAATCGATGAATTGGTAAGCGAGAAAGTCCAAAAGGTCAGGATGACTGGGCCATTCCCCCTGTGCTCCGAGATCCTCTGAAGTCTTCACGAGACCAACACCAAACAGCTGCTGCCAGTAACGATTCACCGTCACGCGAGCAGTGAGTGGGTGGTCGGGAGAAACCAACCAATGAGCGAAGTCCAACCGCGTCGCCTCCCCTTGGATTGCTGTCTGTAATGGCGGCAAGAACGCTGGTGTTCCCCGCTGCACTTCCTCGCCAAGCTGGTCATATGCTCCACGGATCATCACGTGAGACGGACGTTTCTCCGATCGCTCTTTCATCACCATTGCCGCCGGTATCTCGAGCAACAGCTTATTTCGCTCATCGGTCAGCGACTTAATTTCCGCCTCGAGTTCTTTCTGCCGCGAGATATTACTCTCTCGCTCGGCAGCAATTGCCTGACTCGACTCCGTTTCCGCTTTATCAACAGCCTCATCAGAAGCGTTTTCGGCCGCATCCTCTTTGGCTTTGGTCTCCTCCGGATTCGCAGCGAACCATTTTTTCAAAGACTGGAGTTCAACGTTCGCTGTGGCGATTTGTTTCTCTAGGTCTTCTCGCTGCGTCCGCTGCTCCACGGAAGGTAGTTCAATGTACGGCGGCTGTAGACCACGCTGAAAATCCGTCCCCGAACGCCCACCGGTCTCTGGTGTTGCGTCAAGGTTATTGAAGAACGCGTAGAGCTGATAAAACTCTTTCGAGGTGATTGGATCGTACTTGTGGTCATGGCAAACAGCGCATCCAACGGTAAGCCCCATGAACGCCGTCCCAACGGCAGTCACTCGATCGATAACGTTCCTTGCAAGACTCTCCTCAGGCAACATCGTTCCACGATCAATGATCATGTGTAAACGGTTAAACCCTGACGCGGTCAACTGTTCATCTGAAGGATCATCAAGCAGGTCACCAGCAACCTGATCGCGCACGAATTGATCGTACGGCAGATTGGCATTGAATGACTTGATCACCCAAGTGCGATAAGGTGTCAAATCACGATAGTGGTCGTGATGTATCCCATTGGTGTCTGCAAACCTGACCAGGTCTAACCAGTATCGAGCCATGTGCTCACCATAGCGAGACGAACCTAAATAATGGTCCACGATCGCCTCGTAAGAATTTGATGACCCATCAGACAGAAAGCGATCGATCTCCTCTGGACTAGGCGGAAGGCCGGTTAAATCTAGAGCCAATCGCCGAATCAATGTTCTGAGATCTGCTGTGGGTGATGGCTTGACGGATTCACGTTCCTGCTGACGCCAAACAAAATGATCGATCGCGTTAAGGGTCCAAGCTTCTCCGTCAGTGTCTAGGGAAGGCAGCGCTGGCTTCTCGATCGGATTGAAAGCCCAAAAGGATTCATACGCAGCCCCCTGATCGATCCAAGCGCGAAAACGATCCACCTCTTCAGGCGTCAAAGGTTTCTTGTGTGAATCTGGAGGTGGCATCACGACGTCAGGATCGGTAGAGATGATTCGCTGTACCAACTCGCTCGTCTCAGCGTGCCCGCCACCAAGAATTTCAGCGGTATGCCCTTGCTCATCTAGTTGATCGAGACGCAAATCCGCCTGACGATCCCCTTCATCCGGTCCGTGACAGTGAAAGCAGCGATCAGCAAGGATCGGACGGATGTCACGGTTGAATCGGATTTCGCTATCCGCTGCATTGACATCTTGTACCGGAATCATTTGGGCCGAGACCAAAACGATCCCCCAAAACCAAGCGTTGGACGCCAACCACGACATAAAAATCGATCTCATATTTCCCGATTTCTCCTACGAACGCAACAAAATCACTCTAGCCCCATGCGTAAAAGACCACTCAATCAGCAAATGCAATTGCTGCCGCAGATCTCTTTTGTGAATGACTTCCCCAATCATCTTACCCGAAGCAACGACTGAATCTCCAACCAACCTTTCTAGGCGAACTTTCCGGGCTACCTTTCCGAGCCACCGGATTCGTTACGGTAATCGAATCGCCACCCAAACGTCACTTCACCGTCATTGACAGCTTCGCTACACTGAAGGACATGCACAATTCTGCACAGCCGTGCAAAATCATGCACATCAACAAGATAGCACCTTAGGACGAATCGGCAGGCGATCAAGATGCAAAAATTAGTGGACGGTATCCATCGGTTCCAGACAGGCTCCTTCAGCCAAGATCAGAAGCTTTTCGAGACACTCGCGGAGGGGCAACACCCGCTGGCTCTGTTTATTACCTGCTCCGATTCGCGGATTGACCCCAATCGACTAACGCAAACCAAGCCGGGTGAATTATTCATTCAGAGGACTGCCGGCAACGTGGTTCCCGCCTATGGGAGCCTCCTTGGGGGTGAAGCATGTACCATCGAGTACGCGGTCGCAGCTTTGAACATTCGAGACATCATTATTTGCGGGCATTCTCACTGTGGTGCCATGGCAGGGTTGCTCTCACCCGAAGCGATCGAAAAGATGCCAGCAGTGCAGGCTTATCTACAGCACGCCGAAGCCACTCGGCGGATCGTCGAAGAAAATTACAACCATGTCGAGGATCCCAATCGCCGGCTGATGTTAGCTGTGCAAGAGAATGTCCTTGTGCAACTTGAAAACCTCAAGACGCATCCATCCGTTGCGGCAGCTCTCGGCCGAGGAGAGCTAAAGGTTCATGGCTGGGTTTACAAATTTGAAACCGGAGAAGTGTTCGCCTACGAACCGGACGAACACCAGTACATCCCACTGAACAATGATACTACCGGCGCGGCGGACGAATACCGAAGATCGCTTCCACCCATCTAGGTCGAGATCATCACTAACAACCGCAATAAGGGGTCAGGACTCTTTCTCGTGCAGCGATAAAGTCCTGACCCTCACGCGAGAGTTCGTCTATAGCCCCTTGATCCATTCGATGGAATCTTTTTGCCATCGGTCCCACATCGGTCCCTTGTAGCCATTGAGACCATGGCCACCGGATTCGAGCTCCAAGAGCACACTGGGCACGCCGTGCTTGTGAAGTGCACGATTCAGCAAACGGCTATTCTCAATCGGCACCGGACGATCATCCAGAGCGTGAGCCGTGAAGATCGGTGGCGTGTTAGCGGTCACCTGCTTCTCATTAGAGTAAAAATCGATGAGATCATCTGTGGGATTCGGCCCAAGCAGATTCCCCTTACTGCCACCATGCGTTGAGGCCGTCATCGTCACCACAGGGTAAACGAGCACGCCAAAATCAGGCCGACAACTTTCCTTTGCCACGGGATCAGATGATGAAACATCCCCCGCGTCGAAATGCGTGGCGGCGGTCGATGCGAGATGACCTCCTGCCGAGAAACCCATGATTCCGATGCGCTGACGATCAAGTCCCAAGGATGCTGCCTTGGACCGAACAAGTCGAATCGCACGTTGCGCATCGAGCAGCGGTACAGCGTGCCGATGTTTCGGTAGCCGATATTCGAGAACGACACCGGTAATACCAAAACCGTTTAACCAGTTTGCAATTCCGTGCCCCTCAGGACCGACCACCAAACCTCCGTAACCACCGCCAGGGCAGATCACCACCGCTGTTCCGTTCGCGTTAACCGGACGATGGATCGTGATGTAGGCGTTCTCAGAATCAACCGACGTTTCCTCTCCACCGCCGATCGGAGCAAAACGCTCCCAGAGGGCGATCCGAGGAGACCGTTCTTCAGCGGCCTGGGCAGCGTCACTGGCGTCGCTCCCCTGCCCGCTTGAAAACAGCGGGCCAGCAACCATCAGCACGATGAGAATTAACCATTGCCGACTGGACCGCGACATGGACATCGATTGACCTAACATTCCCAATCCCCCTCAACCAAAATCAAAAAAACGAATCCCCTCTTGCGGTCAATGTTTTAGCACGTTTCCACTGCTACACCGAAGATGCCGTTAAAGAAAACCTAAAACACACCCGTTAGCCATCGAGCCCCCTCTTCGATTCTCGCAGACTTTTCAATGACCGCCATCAATCGGGTGAAATCAGCCCCAAGCACGATCGCTGATGCCTAATCCCTGAATCTGACCGTAGATCGTCACGTCAGTCGGAGGCATTTTGTGTTCAATCAGATACACTGAGTCGCATCAGGATTACCGGAGGCTCGGGTAACGGGCCGCGATAGAGTCTTCACCCGCTCCCAGAGAACCATCAGCATGAAAAAGCTCCTCATCCGTCTCGCTGTTGGTGCCGGAGTCCTCGTTTTTTCATTCATCGTGATTTCATTTATCCTTGCCAGTATCACAAACCGCTCCGTTACCAAACTCCGTGATGAAATCATTCAATCGGGGGACTATCTTGACATCAAGGATTACCCTCTTACGCAGGTGCCGGATAGCGAGAATGCATACAACCGTTTGCTCGAGATTGAGGATCAGCTCAACGCGTTTGAAAAGCAAATCCTTGATGCGGAACTTGATGTCGCGTTTGATACAGACAAATGGAATTCACTCCCCGCTGAAGACCTCGAGAAAATCACTGAGCTGATTAATGGCAACACAGAGCTCTTCGCGAATCTCTACCAAGTCGCAGAGTGCCAAGGTTTTCGCTCAAAATTTGAGCCGACGGACGGTTTCGCCGCGGCCTTACCTCACCTAACTCAGATTCGTAGTGCATGCCGTGCGTTTTCCGTCAAAGCGCTCGTTGATGCATCACAAGGAAAGGGCGATGAAGCAATGAACGCTTCACTAGCCATCCTTCGAATAGGAAGGTTCGCTAATTCGGAACCGCTCCTGATTACATATCTCGTGTCCATCGCCTGCGAATCACTCTCGCTCGGAACCACTTATCAAGTCTGCGAGATTTCGGAGGTATCGACGAACAAAATCGATCAATACTTAAGCGTGCTCAACGAGATCGATACATATCAATCGGTTATCGACGCAATCAAAGGTGAAAGATCGATGGCCGTGATGACCTTTGAGCAGATTCGCAGCGGCACGCTCAATGCGGACATCGACTCTCAAGTCTCTGGCGTATCAAAGCTGTCGGGTTACTGGTTCACAGACGCCTACCTCAATGATGACGAGGCGGCTTATCTGACCATCATCTCGAAACAGTTAGCGGTTCTCCGTGAACCGAAAGAAATTCGGGATCGTGCGATCAATGAAGCAATTAACTCGCTTCAAAAATCAAATTTAAGGTTCATCCTTACGAAACTCATCCTCCCCGCACTCGGGAACGTTGTCGATGCGTCCGATCGCCTTGAGGCTCAAATCCGTTGCCTAAGACTCAGCCTCATCGCGAGTCGAATCAACGCGACCAGTCTGAACTCCATTGAAGTCGATCCGGAACTGAAGCTTGACCCTTTTACCCAGAAACCATTGATTTCACAGACGCTCCAGAACAAGTTGCTCATCTACAGCGTGGGGCCGAATTTAATCGATGACCAGGGAGCAATTGTTTCCACCGAAGAGAACCCTCGGCCGCTGGATATCGGTTTTGGCCCGTCCACGAAGCGAGAATCTAAGCTCCAGCCCCCTGCAAACTAGGCCCCTGCAAACTAGGCCCCTGCAAACTAGGCCCCTGCAAACTAGGCCCCTGCAAATTACAACCTGGCAGCTGGCTCCCTGCCCTAAGCATCTCTCTGTCACCAATCGCGGAGTCGATTCGATGCGAAAATCCCACCAGTATCCGTAATCACCCCAAGCTACCAAGGCTATCTTGACGCTGCTCAGCCGAGGCTTCTATGGTCAGCCAAGGAATTGCGAGAAAGTCGCAATAAGAAAAGATTCAGTTCGTGACTTCACTCAGTGCTACCGTCAGCAAAGCGGTTCACGTCCCATGTCTTCCTCGATCGTATCAAGCCATGCCCTCAGGTGTTTCTCAGCGATGTCAAAACGCAGCGATTTCAGTCGCTGTGATTCAAGCCGCTGCGATCAAGGTGCAGCTGCTGATGATTGCTACGACACTCATATTTGGCCTCGCTGCCGCCGGCTGCGCACCTTGGAAGAGCACGCCTTATCTTGAGACGAATGATCTGCTTGGCCTGCCGGTACGTCAGGACTCGTCGCGAATCGTCGTGGAAGTCGAGTTTATCAACTCATCAACCGCGTTCATCAACGACTCGGGCTTTGAATCACTTTGGCAGTATGTCGATGAAACGGTGATTGACTCCGACCGACGCCATGCCTTTCTCGAAAATGGTCTTCGTGTTGGGAAGATCCAAAATCTCGACCGATTCCGGGAAGCAGTCGAAACGAGCGTCACCGAGACAAACGTCGTTGATGACTTCCTTGCCGAGGCATCCGTTGCAAGTGAGGTATCACACGGCACACAAACCGTTCCACTGCGTCTTGGAAAACGTAGCGAATTTCCTTTGCGACAACCTTTCGAAGGAAGCCATGTCGCTTTGATTCGAGCCGAGCAGCAAACCATCGGCAAGACGCTCGATAACGCCCAGTACTTTCTAGGGCTAACCGCAACCGAGGCGAACCACCCAAAACAAATTCGCCTCGCGATCGAGCCAATGATCCAGCATGGCAATGCAAAGCAAAAGTGGGTCAGCAGCGAATCAGCGATTCGCATCGACACCCGACGCGAAACGTGGGATCTCACCATGTTGAATCTGACCACCGAGATGCGAGCAGGGGACACGATCGTCTTTGCTCCAACAAGACCGCAACGCGGCATTGGCCCCAAGATGCTTTCAGGAAAAGGTGAAGACCAAAGCGATCGAGAACTCATCGTGTTGATTCACGTCACCGAGATTCCCCTGCCCTCTGAGCAGATTAGAGCGGATACTCTTTGAACCCGATTCCCTAGCTTTCAAATCCTTAGCGGTCAAATGTCGATTTAGATCGCAGCAGGTGGTGATAGTGCTGTGCAAATCGATGAGACTCATCACGCACGTATTGCAGCAGCCTCAACGCAAAGGAACTTCGACTCAGTACCAACGGATCGGATTGCCCTGGGCGGTAAATTTCTTCATCACGCTTGGCGAGTGAAATGACCGTGGGCGGATCGATTTGTTGGTCACGAAAGGCTGCCATCGCGGCGTTGAGTTGCCCTTTACCGCCATCAATCAAAAGCAGATCAGGAAACGACTCACTCTGGTCGCTCAACCGACGAAAACGTCGCGACACGACCTCATAGATACTACGAAAGTCATCAATTCCATCCACGTCCTGAATTCGAAACCTTCGATAACCCGGCTTGAACGGAAGCCCATCAAGAAATTGCACCAAACTCGCGACCGTCTCTCCGCCGCCAAGGTGTGCGATGTCCACGCCCTCGATCACCCGCGGAGTCTCTTTCAGCCCAAGCACTTGCTTTAAGCCGGCTAGCCCTTTTTTGGGATCGATGTAGAAGACTTCCGGCTGTGCGTGCGTCTCTAAATCTCCGCGTTCCTCAAGTCGCTCGAGCATCTTGATCTCATCTCGCAACGTCGCCGCACGCTCAAAGTCCAATGCCTTACTGCAAGCCTGCATTTCACGTCGCATCTCATCAAGAAGACGCTTCTTTCCGCCCTCCAAAAAAGTCTGCAAGCGTTTGATGTCTCGGCGATAATCTTCCTTACTGATTCTCAGATTGCACGGTGCAGTACACTGCTGGATGCTCGCCAAGAGGCAGGGACGGAACCATTTCCACCGTTCGTCCTCCTCCGTAATATCGAGTGTGCAGGTGCGAAATTTAAAGATGCGTTGCATCACCTGAATTGCACCTCGAAGCGCTCCCGCACTCGGAAACGGACCATAGAGCTTAACGCCTTTTGACTTTGGTTCCCGCGTGAGCTCAACACGGGGGAACTCCTCACGCGTTGTAATCATCAAGTAAGGAAAGCTTTTGTCGTCCTTCAGCTCCTTGTTGAATTTTGGCTGAATGTCTTTGATGAGACGTGACTCCATCAGCAACGCATCGACTTCGCTCTCAGCTTCAAGATAATCGGCATCGGCAATTTCACCCACCCAGCTCGCAGTCCTCTGATCTTCCTGTGCGGCCTTCAAAAAGTAACTACCGGCACGACTACGTAGGTTCTTCGCCTTACCGACATAGATCACACGACCAGCGATATCCTTCATCAGGTAAACGCCAGGTACCTGCGGAAACCGTCGGACCTTCGCCGCGGCCTGTTTGAAACCAAAACCTGCAATGTCGGCGTGCACCTCAGCAGCAGAGTCAAAGTCCTCGGGGGCAAAGTCCTCGGAATCAAAGTCCTCGGAATCAAAGTCCTCGGGGGCAGGTTCCTCGGGGGAGGATTGATGGACCGAAGGTTCCACCGGATCGCACTCATCATCACGGTCAGGCATCAATGGCAGCACATGCAAGGAACGAAGTGGGCAGGTTGAGTCGAGCCGATCGCGTTGATCGTCGTGTGACTGAGTCAAGAGAACGAACAATGAAACGTCAGCGTCTGGTTAGTTTACCGCCTCATCAAATCAATCATTACCCCGACCCGCGTGTTTTGACTCAGCAGATGAGGAATCATTGGTTTTAGCTGATTCGTTTCCAACAACTGACTTTTCTTGAAACCATTGTTCGAAAGCCGCGCCAAGTCCACCCAAAACCGCCTGCCCAACTGCATTGGCAGCCGTTGCCGCTTGTTGTGTCACGCCACCGGCAGGTCGCCCCAACGTTGAACTCGGCGCGTGCAACACAGCTCCAGGTCCAGAAGCGAGCGAATCTTGACTATTTGCAAAATGGTCATCACCCACCATCAGAGGAATTCTGATCCGATGGAGTCTCTGATCACGAACGAATTGCAAGGTTGGCTGATCAGATGCGTTGAAACGGCGCAGCTCTGAAGCCAAAGACTCAATATCACGGATCAATCGGTGATTCAGGGCAACCAAACGATCCCCCGCACGAAGTCCGGCCAGATCGGCTGGTCCACCGCTTCTGATCTCCTCGACGATTACGCCCGCTCGGGGTGAGGCGTTGACTGCGATCACACCGAGGTCAATTCTCGGCATGAACTGGTCAGAATAACCGGTTCCAAGTTCGGCTTGATGCAACGACACCGAATCGACTTTGGTTGCCGCATCCATTGCGGCGGCGTCACTACCATTGGGTTGAACACGAGAGTCAAGCAGCCGCTTTGCCGTCCTCTCGATAGGCTCTCCTGACACGGGAGAGTTCGAACTTTCCGAATCGCCCGATCGCTCGAGAGTCGAAATTTCCGTGAAAGAAAGACTGGAAGACGGTAATACGCTGATCGATGGAGGATCAGCGACAGACGTATCCTGAGCACTTAGCGGCCTATCAGTTAGCGCCAAACCAATCCACGATATAAAGAAAAACTTTACCGCAAAGAATTTTGTAGAGATGTTCATATCGTGCATCCAAGCAATTATCTACGCCGACAGTCATCCATTGATTGTCGCTCCACCCGGAACCGAACCGACTAGCACCGAACCGAAAACTCGGAATTCGAGCCGTACGAAAACGGTACTCTGGTAAGCTGCGTCGAGCCGCCCTATCAGAATCCATATTGGTGGCTGAGCACAAGTCGAGTCTTGCGGACCGCAAAACCGGATCAACGATTCCCCATCAGCGCCAGCATTAATCACACCGTTACCCATCGCTCCCGGACATTAGATTTTCCCCTCCACGGTCCACATTGCCCAACACAAACGAAACGAGTCATGATGAATGCTGCTGGACGTTCGTTCACGACAAAACTGCTGTCAACGACAGAAGTCTTGCAAGTGCTTCCAAAACTGACTGAGAACCTCAGCCTGGGACGAGCACACCTGTTGCAGCACGCCTTCATGCAGAACCACACCGAACCCAAAACGGGTCAATCAAACCGTTTATTTGGCATTTCTGCTTATGACCCATCAGAGCCAGAGAGCCATCACATGGTCGCCCTGTGCAGCGCATCGCCTGATGGATCGGCACGAGCGCGTGTTCCCGCGAGCCCCACGATCAACGGCTGGTTCACAATCGATGGAGACGTCACCAACCGCACTGAATCGGTTCACCGTGCGACCATCGGTTCTCTCCTACACGCGAATCACATTCAGGAAACGGATGAGGAGGCGACGCAAGAGCTTAATGATTTACTGAAATTAAGAATCGATCAGGAATTCAGATCACGCGGCGTGCGACTGGTGCACTGGATAACCGATCCGATTGTTGCCGATCCGATTGTTGAAGGATCAAGCGATAATCGTCCGCCGCTGACTCCACCGTCGCTCGGTTTTGAGCACCTCGCGATCATCCAGCAGATGGAAAGTTCACTGCCATTTAAAAGCCGTGTTCCGCCCCCCACCTCTTCGACCGATCAAAGCCCCACCAAGAATCAGTCCGAGATTCCAAACTTCCAGTTGGAGCCTCTCGATTGGAAGTCTAATTCGAAGCGCGAATTATTCAGCAAGCTGGTTGCAGCAACTTATGAGGGGAGCCATGACGCAGTAACACTCTCAAGAGCTCAAAGCGCCTCTGAAACACTGGAAAACTACACCGCTGCTGCTTATTTCGATCCCAGCAGCTGGTTCACGGTGGTAGACGACCGATCCAATTTACCGGTTGGCTGCGTCATCTTGGCTCAATCGCCTCCCGAAAAAGATGAGCAAGATACACCCCGTGCCGACAGCCGAGATGAGCAAGAGAGGGGAACCTCAGAACTGGTGTATATGGGCCTGCTACCAGAGTTTCGAGGACGCAGACTCGGGGAATGGATCCTTGATGAAATGGCGAAGCTAGCAGTAGCACGCGGATCTCAGCACCTTATCCTGGCCGTGGACCACGAGAATCAGCCCGCAATGAATCTCTATCGTCGCATTGGCCTGAAGACGACCCATCGGGAAAGCGTGTGGATCCGCGCAATCCCCCCTCAAGCGGAAAGCCTTGCCCCACCGACATCTTCAGATCAGTGAGTGCGACTGAGCCACCACGACCCGTTGTGTGATCTGGGCCCCGTCATATCACCCCCATCATGCAGAATCCGTCGTGTCATCGAACGTGATCATCGAGCGTTGACGACCTGCAGTGATTTATAACCGGCGATCCGGAGACTGAATGGGTCGGTTTAGCGTAATCGTTTTGTCTCGCCAAAGAACCTATGTCGGCAGTGGTCACAAGATTGGACCGTGGAAGCGTCTGATTAGTGAACATTCACAAAAAGGACGTTATTTGCCGAATCATCGCGTCGTCGAACCCCGTCGCCGCTCCAATCATTAACAGCTTATCCACGAACTGTGACACTAAAATCGAATTCTGAGCGGATCTTTTTCCAATGTTTTGACACGTGCGAAAATCGGCCTTTTCCCACCAGATTAAGACTTTGGTCGGGAACCATGAAGATTCTTGGCAAAGAGTCGCTCGAGGCGTATTTGACTTCGTTGCTAGCAAGCCTAGAATCTTGCCACTCGACCACGCGAACATGACTCGCAAGGATCGAATTCACACCGGTGATGAAGTTGCAAGGCGGACCAGCACTCTGTTGTTGGAATTGCGGGGGAGGCATTTCTGAATCCGCTTGCCATGCGTTTCATCACTCTTGTCCAGTTCCACCACTTTGAATTTCAGGCCGAGGCTTGAAAGAGAGACCGGTGGAGCGGTACTGAACGAATCACCGATGTTGCCGCGACACATCCATGATGGAGGATTGCGCTACCGTTATGTCCGCACCGCAAGGCTGCACCGACGACAAGGCCGTTGTCGGAATCTTCATGGAGGCTTTGAAAGACAAGGTCGGTGCAGATCGATACCGCATGTGGTTCAGCGAGGTCGTTGAGTACACATTGGTTGATCAAACCGCATCGGATGCAGACACTAATTGCGACCACACCAGAGTTGATTCACAAAGTGGCGCGCCTGAGCTAACTGGACAATTCGGACAAAACGACTCCTGCACGATTCTGATTTCTGTCCGCGGCAAATTTGCACTCGAACGATTACAAAACCACTACCTCCCTGCAATTCGTGGTGCCGCTTGCCAAGCGATGGGGCGGCGAGTGGAGGTTGCATTTCAACTCGTTGAGACCAAGGCTCATCAGGTTGAATTACCGTTCGCAAGCAGCGAGGAAACCGAATCAGGTAACTCAGAAGCCGACGCACTTCATCGTGTTGATCCATCCCACCGTAGCATCCACAGCGGCGGCAAACGGAATGACAGCACGCCCGGCAACTCCAGGCCCCGTCGAGTCTCCCGACAGCCTGACTCACATGGCAAACAACGTCGCAGTCGGTCTTTGGGCAATCTTCTCGCCTCTTCACCGCTTGGTGACGGGAACGAAAAAAATCGGTTGAAGGATCATCCGCGTCAAGTCTCTCAGAACGCGACCGTCAAGCGAAACGGACCGAGAGCAAAAGCGACAAAGAGGCGATCCCAAGAGAGCGACTTGGTGCAACTCGATTTCAGCTCGCTCGAGAAGGGCCACAATGCCGCCTCAGCCTCGCAGCCCAGCAACGCAACTGGCTTACCTTCCACTGGAACAGCTGGTGCTAGCTCCGTTGGGGTCAAGCTCGAATCGAATATGAATTCGAGCAACTTCATTCCCGGACAATGCAATCGCCTTGCGCACACTGCGATGATCATGGCGTGCCAAGACCCCGCGACCGCATCACCACTATTTCTCTGCGGACCAACTGGGACCGGCAAGACGCACTTACTACACGCGATCGCTGATCAACTGCGACGCCGCTTCCGACTCCGGCGTGTTATGAATCTGTCGGCTGAGCAGTTCACCAATGACTTCATTAGCTCAGTGGGCAACAGTGGAATCACCGCATTCAGGCGTCGCTATCGCGAAGTTGATGCGTTGCTGATCGACGACGTCCAATTCCTAGGCTCCAAAAAAGCAACGCTCCGAGAAATGCTCTACACCGTAGAAACGCTCGGGGGCCAAGGTAAACCGCTGATTTTTGCCGGCTCAGAACCACCCACCGAAATTGATGGTCTATCCAACGAACTCGCTGGACGCATGGCATCAGGTCTGGTGTGTCACCTTCAACCTCTCGATTCAGCCACTCGCGAAAAATTACTCCGGCAATGGATTGGACAACGTTGTAATTTAGAGGTTTCCGATTCACTGATCGACGCAATCACGCCACTTCTCGCGGGCGATGGACGCGTGATCAGTGGGATCGTAAATGTGCTCAACACACTCCAGCGCATGCTTGGTCGTTCGCCCTCGATCCAAGAGCTTCGCCAATTCTCAGGTCAGATGCTCCGATCTAGCCAAGCGGTAACCACACTGGGATTGATCGAGTCTGCAGTCTGTCAGGCATTTCACCTGCCAGAGGATTCACTTCGCAGCAAATCGCAAACTCGCGCGGTGTCCGGTCCCCGAAAACTCGCCATGTATCTGTCAAGGCAACTCACCCCTTCTGCCTACTCTGAAATCGGGAACCATTTTGGTGGTCGCTCGCACAGCACCGCAATTTCGGCAGAACAACATGTCAAATCATGGATCACTGAGGGAGCTGCCATTGGGCGTGGCGTGACGGCGATGTCGGCTCGCGAAGCCATCGACCGTATCGAAACTCTGTTGCGAACCGGTTAAGGTAAAACAGGCGACCAAACTCATGGCGAACCGTTTATAGGGTTGCCAAACGAATTGTAGATTGAGACTCCATCACTCTCGCTATCAAATCATTTTGGTTGCAAAATGGATGGAAGCGGTTGCAAGGTTCGCGTTCAAGGCAAACATGCGTTACAGTTTCCACAAACAGCTGACTTTAAAACGCACTCGACCCATCTGTGCTTGAACGATCAGCTAGTCAAGCATCGCTTCACTTACCACTTCATTTCCACGGACCATTTCCACGGAAGGAATCATGATCTCTGAAGAATCAAACGGACGCCGAAGAAAGAAAGAGACGAGTGCGGCTGAGATTCTTCAAAGACAGCAGCCTTTTGACCTCGAAGCTGAAATGGGAGTTATCGGCAGTGTGCTGCTGATGCCCGAGATCTCCGACGAGATAGCCTCACTTCGCGCAGACGATTTTTTTGACGATGCGAACCGCAAGATCTACGAGACTTTGCGAGAGATGCACGACACCGGTGAAAAAATCGACATCACCCTGTTGGTTTCAAAGCTCCGCACCTCTGGTGACTATGAAAAAGTCGGGGGCGCCGCCTACCTCGCAAAACTCTCCGCTTCGGTACCAAATGCGGCTCATGCGGTTTATTACGCGGATATCGTCACAGAGAAAGCGGTCTATCGGAAGCTGATCGCATCGAGCACCGAGATCCTCAAAGATTCCTATGAGCAGAATAGTTCAGCAAAGGAGCTTTGCGCTCAAGCAGAGCAAAAGATATTTGCCATCATGGATGGCCGCTCATCTCAATCGGTCCACAGCATCAGCGATGTCCTGCATGAGGCGATGGACCGTATGGAAGCGAGGCTTCGCGACGACTACGACTCAGGCGGCGCCGAATCAGGCTTCACTCAATTTGATGAAATGACTGGCGGACTGCATAGCGGCGAGTTGATTATCTTGGCTGCACGCCCCTCGATGGGTAAGACCGCACTCGCGATGAATGTCGGAGAACATGTCTCGATCAACCAAAAACTGCCAGTCCTGTTCGTCTCGTTGGAAATGTCGGGCATCGAACTAGCCGACCGAATGCTCTGCTCCCTTGCACGCGTCAACGGGCACCGGCTGAGAAATGGAACGATCTCGCCTGATGATCGCGAACGACTGGTCCGCAAAGCCAACGAAATCAGTCAAGCTCCCCTATTCGTGGACGATTCCCCGAGTCGAACGGTTAGCGAAATCGCCGCTGCCGCCCGTCGAATCAAACGTCGCGAAGGCGAACTTGGAATGATCGTGATTGACTACTTGCAATTGATCGAGCCCGATAACTCACGCGATCCAAGACAGGAACAGGTCGCTAAAATCGCTCGACGCTTGAAAGGAATCGCGCGAGAGCTAAGCGTCCCACTGCTTTGCCTCTCCCAACTCAATCGACAAGCCGAAGATAGCAAAGATCATCGACCGCGACTCAGTCACCTTCGTGAATCCGGTGCAATCGAACAAGATGCTGACGTGGTCATGTTCGTCCATCGCGAAGAGTATTACCATCGAGGCGATGAGAAGGCACAATTTGCCGGTCAAGCCGAAATCATTATCGCCAAGCAGCGTAACGGCCCGATCGGGGATGTCGAGCTAACATGGGAAGCAGATTTCACGCGGTTCAGTGATCGCGCGCCGGAACGGCACAATGAATTCGACGACTATGCCGAATTCTCCAGTCCCGGCGGATTCTAAATCCGAGCCGAACCGGAAGTTTCACAACCAGGGCAAACGCGGCGTACCCGAGCGGTGGCAGCGAATCGAACCGCCCAGAGAAACACCCATTCTACCTATCCCTCCCCGTCAACCTAATGCGAGAAATCGTTTGAGTCGAAGGTCCGATTCTGCCGATTATCCCGATGTTGATGCCATCTCGACTAACCCGAGTCGCTGATGGCAGATCACGCAGCTCGGCAATCCGAAGGGATCATCGTCATTTGCGAAGATCGTCGCCCCGGTTTGCAGCCAGACTTTCGAGCCGACAACGATTCGTAACGAACGTGCAGTACAAAATGAACGCGCCTGCCCCCTTTCCCGCATTTCCGTCAACCCAACGCTTCGTATCAGTTGGCGACATCCAACCTAGTCTGCTTCGAATCTGCAAAAGCATCGACTCATTCGAGCCGATCTGTGCGGTCTTCGGACAGGCAGGTGTTGGCAAAACCCTGCTCGCACAACTTCTGCAACAGCAGTACCAAGAGACGCATCGAACAATCGCCTTACTTGACGGCTCCATTGCCGACAGCGTAGATCTGTTGCAGTACCTCGTGGACTCATTCGAGCAAGAAGCAACGGGGCGAGATGAGACAGCCCTGCGTTTGCAGTTGAGGAAATGCCTTCGCCATGATTCCGACCCACCGCGGCAAATCCTGCTGATCATCGATAACGCACAACGTCTAACGGCCAAGGCATTTGAGGCAGTGCAAAGCGTCACGGACATCATGATTGATGATCGTCCGCGCATTCAGTCCATCCTTTTGGGAACACAGAAACTCGAGGACATGCTTATCGGCTCGTGCTCCGAGTCACTCTCACAACGCATCGCCACTCGATGCTATCTCCACGCTTTGAACGAGGCTGAAACGAAGGCCTACATCCATCAAACCATTACTCGATTCAATGCAGATCCATCTGAAACGATCACTGATGCTGCTATCTCCGCTTTGCATCATTCAACCGGTGGGACCCCGCGGCTCATCAATCAACTGATGACTGAGTCAATTGACCTAGCAGCAGAGACTGAACAAAGTCAAATCGACGAAGCACTCATTCAATCCGCTTGGGCGAGCCTCCAGCAACTGCCAGATCCCAATGCTGACAAGCTTGAAGTCGCCGACACAGGTGAAATCGAATTTGGAGAACTCTCTGAGTTTGGCGATGAGGGATCAGAAGTGTTCGAACCGGCTCATGCATCAGATCAAGCCGTCTGCGATACTGAGAATGCTGGGAAAATCACTTTTGAATTGGAAACCGATTCCCCAAGCACGGACGACGTCGCCCAGTACGCTAATAACGTGACTCCTGAACATCACGACAACGCACAGTCTATGCAGGAAGCGGCACTAAAACCCCTTCTTCCAGAACTCGACTATCCGGTCGTGATTCAGTCGAGCGACGAAGCAATCTGCGACCATGACTACGCCTCTCAGAAAGCAGACCCTTGTTTGGAATCCATCATTGAGGAAAAGCTTGGTGTGGCTGATTACAAAGCACGAAACACCCCTAGCGAACATCCGAATTCAGGAAATCAAAACACCCACGTCTTTCTTGAGCAAGCTGGCGAGTTTGACCCACACACCCACCGAGCAGAAATTGAATCTCTGATCGATGAAGAATTACCCAATGCCTACATCGAGCAATCCGATGAAGACTTTGATGCAGATGCCGAGCGTCGCGCATTAATCAGCCTTCTCGGTGAAGGGCACGCGACTGAAATCATGGAGAGCCGGCTCAATCAACCAGTGGGTCCAGTTATCGACGTGGACGCCATCAATGATCTAAACCGAGGCACACCACAGACAGGCAATTCAACGCGTACAAAGCCCACTCGCTCAGAGAGTGAATCGCAAAAAGATGGTCACCACGTGACACGGCAAGAAATCACAGGATCAGCGATAGGTAACGAAGAACAAACCTTGCTGTTTGATCCACCACACGCACATCCGACTCGAACCACGCCAACGGCTGACGATGTCAACGCCATGCTTCGTCGCATGAGACAAGCGAGAGGGGCGTGAAAGAGTCAATGCCTGAGATTCAATTGACTTCTGCTGATCATGAACCTTCGACGCACGGTGAAGGTTCCACGCAGCGGTCACTCAATACGCTCGCGTCAGTCATGGCAGAATTGAGCCAACAGCGGGGCCTGACACCCGTGATGGTTACTCCTCTATCCATCACGCCGGAGCCAATTTTCTTTCGCCAACTCGCATCAAAACTCCATGGGATCGTTTGTCGAGAGATTCGCTTTGATTGGTTTCGTCAAGTTCCTCGTGGAATACCACTGCTGAATGATCTTTGGGCGATGCGACTCTCTAGAAGAGTCAATCGCGAACTGACCCGCTACCGCACGTCCGCTGTAGCCGGAGAGACAAGCCTGCAGATCACGCCAATGCTCGCCAGACCCGGCGGACGCAATCGCCAGTTTGTGGTTGGTTGGGCAGATGAGACCCAGAAACTGCCCAACTGGGCTGCCGCGATTCATCTCTTTGACTCGTCGTTATCACAAAACCTCAATCAGACCTGCGAGCAAGACACTACTCAGGGTGGCATCGCGGCCTAATACAACTGCATCTCGCATCGCTCCTACATTCAAACTTCGTTTCCGAAATTGGAATCTTTGATATGCAAACCGCGACACCAGAGGACACTCAACTTGGCTGGATCGGTACAGGGGTGATGGGTCGTAGCATGTGCGGTCATCTCATGGATGCTGGCTACAAGATGACGGTATTCACTCGTACTCCGAGCAAAGCCGAGAGCCTGGTCGGGAAAGGCGCGACTCTGGTTGACTCGCCCAAGGCGGTTGCAGAGCAGAGCGATATCGTCTTCTCAATTGTGGGATTTCCAGAAGATGTCGCCGAAGTGCTCTTGGGAGAAAACGGTGCGATCCGCACCTGCAAACCGGGCACAATCTTCGTCGACATGACCACCAGCCGACCATCTCTTGCTGAGCAGTTGGCTAATGAAGCATCCGCTCGAAACGCGAGCTGCATTGACGCTCCGGTAAGCGGAGGAGACCTTGGGGCGAGGAATGCCACTTTGTCGATCATGATCGGCGGTGACCCGGAACCGGTCTCCCGAGTGATGCCTCTCTTTGAACTAATGGCTCAGACGATTGTGCATCAAGGTGGACCTGGACGCGGGCAACACACCAAGATGGTGAACCAAACCCTGATCGCATCAGGCATGATTGCGGTCTGCGAGGCATTACTTTACGCATCCAAAGCGGGACTCGATATTGAAACGGTGCTTCGCAGCGTGGGGTCCGGCGCGGCAGGTAGCTGGTCGCTTGCCAATCTCGCTCCGAGAATGGTGCAAGGTGATTTCGCGCCGGGGTTCTATGTTGAACACTTCATCAAAGACATGAAGATTGCATTAGAAGAAGCGGCCGCGATGAATCTAGCTCTACCCGGCCTCGCGTTGGCTCACCAGCTCTACCAAGCTGTCTCAGCTCAAGGTCACTCCAAGGACGGCACCCAAGCACTCATTCTCGCTCTAGCAAAGTTGAATGCATCACAGTGGCCAAGACATGCTTCTCAGCCTTAGTGTGACGACAGATTTTCACCAAACACGCGTCCGCGAGTGAATGCACCTGTGCAGAGAACAGACCTAGCTCAGCAGACCATCAAAAAGTCGTGACCCGATTCGTACCATCGTGGCCCCAGACGAGATCGCCTCAACGAAATCACCGCTCATCCCCATCGACAATTCACGTAGCGGTAGGCCTGAGCTCAGAGAAAGCTGATCACGCAATTCTCTAACTCGATCAAACTGACGCTGAGCCGTCTCCTGATCGGCTCCTAAACCGGTCATTGCCATCAGCCCCATCACTTCGACCCCGTCGATAGGGCCTTGCTGCAGAAGACGATCTACCTCCAGCGCTGACATCCCCGTCTTGCTCTCGTCGCCACTGATGTTCACCTCGAGCAGAATCTTCGTGGTGACAGCAGCTTTCAGAGATTCAGCCGCAATCAGGTGTAGCAATCGTTCACTATCGACAGAGTGTATCAGGGGCTCGTAGCGGAGCAACCTGCGAACCTTATTGGTTTGCAAATGCCCGATCATGTGCCAACGAACTTCACATGGAAAACCTGGTGAATCAGCCTTACTCCATAACACCTGTGGACGGTTTTCACCCAGATTTTTGCAACCTGCTTCAAAAAGATCGGCCGTCCAATCCGCATCGACATACTTTGTGACACCAATCACTTGAACCGAATCGGATTCCCGCCCTGAGCGTTTTGAGGCATCGCGGACCTCATCCAAGACGTGTGCCCAGTTCTCCGCAATGCGTTGTTGAATCTGCTGCCGTTCCATCGTATCCGTTTTTCCTGAGGTGCTCGCCTGTAACATGATGCCGTCTGACCCATCGGTCACATCTTTTAGCATGGCACATTCAGTTTACGGCTATCGTCAATTTTATAAATAACGGTTCCAGAATCGGAAAACACTTCCGGTATCAATCACCGTGGTCATCAACCGTGATCAGTTCGTCGTAGCTTCCGTCACCCGAATCGAAACGCGCGCAGTAGAAATCTGCGATCAGATGTTTCCCGAGGACGGTTCTTGTGTTCTGCCCGCCAAAGAGAGAACGGTAAATCATCCATTGCTCTGAACCCATCTGAATTCGATAACCAACCGCTTCGGATCGATCCAAAATCTTCAGCTGATCAGCGACGGTCAATTGCCTCCAAGTACGCTTTCTTGCAAATCGACGCTGGGAAAAATCGAACCAGAGCGGTGTGTAAAGTCGCTCCTTACCTGAAGCCGTCACAACCAGGTGCTGATCAGCGGAAACCGTCACATCAACCTGGGTCGGCCCAACTCGCCACTCCGGCGCCCCCAGAGGGAGACACATCACCTTGCGACTCCCTGTTGAAAAAATAACTTCACGTACTTCATCGTCAAACGCGACCTCGGTACCGCCCGCAACGGGAATTCGGCAACGGTACTGAATCTCTCCCAAACCGCCACAGCCATCTTCATCTGGAGCGGCTTCCTTAGGAATCACAGCATCTGAAAAGAGAACACAACGGTCATCGCGAAGTAATACAAACTGACGCTGCAGCACAACTCCACCCGACCAGTCCTGTTCAATCTCTAGATAGTGAACGTCATCATCACTGTACTCACAAACTTCTTCCCACGGACCTATCGGCTGACAGTCCACGCCTCCCACACAAAGCTCGACACCAACCGAGCCCGAAAGCATCACTCGCTTTCCACTGAACATCTGAAGCACAACGTTTTGGTCGTGATAATCGATGTGCAGCTTTCCGCGCCGAACGTTCCAGCCAGCCATCATCGAGCACAACTTTGCGGTTGGATGATGAAGCATTGAATCTGGAAGAGAGACCTCCCACGACAAGCCCGCACCTTTGGGAGCCCTAGCCACAGCAGCGATCTTTGCATTGCCAAGCGTTTCGCGATCAAACTTGATCGCCTGATCGAGCAATCCGTCAGTCTCAAAGTCATCACGCAACATCGCCGCATCCGCAGCGGAAAAACCAGCCGCCCCACGGTGCCCACTGAAGGCGAGAACCCACCTCGCCAACTCACTCCCCAGTGCTTTCCACTGAGTCTTAACTGTTTTAGATGTCCCCCGCAGCAATCCCAACTTCTTACAACGAACCGATGACGCGAGCACAAGGCGAAGATCTTTTCCTCCCTGAATCGCTTGGGGAATTGCATCGGTGTGCGCCTCGCACCACTGTGAGATTGCATCAGTCGCCTGCTTTGCAAAAGATGTCTTCTGCGTTGCAAAAGAGGTCGTACGGGAGCCGCTAACCACACTGCCAACCTGCAAGCAATGCAATAGCCAACCCAGCTCAGCGCCTAAGAGTAAGCGAAGAGGATCCGAGGCTCTCAAATGAGAAACGGAGTCTTCATGCAGAGCCACCAAAGCGTCTCCCACCTCAGCGACCTCTTCCAAACTCAGGTCTGATAGCAATTTCGGAAGGGCGGCTGCAACCACGCAAGCAATCGCAGCATCAAGCATTGAAACAGATTCGCCCGAAGCGGTGCGTTCCTGCCACTGACGCAGGTAGGGAACGATTTCGATCTGCCGCAGTTTCTTAGAAACCTTCGCATCGCAAGCGTACAAAGAGAGGAGCAGCAATTCTTCGTCGCAGCACTGCTCGGCTGACGCTGCCATGCCCCATCGAAAAGCCATTCCATCTCGTGAGGCGGGACCCAATGCATCCTGAAAGGAGCCCTGCCAATCTTCACGCCCCCAACGGTCACGCAGCTCACTCCAGTTAGGAATTATCTCGACCACCTATTATCAACTCCAGAAATGAAACACCCAAACATCTGTTCACACGATCTTGTTCCAATGAACTTGAGCCAAGACAACAGTGAACGCTTTACCCATTAAACACGAGTCGCAAGTCAAACTCGCTGCGCACTTGCAACCCAGACTCGATCCCCATGCTCCAATACCGCAACATTCAGCCGCACAAAGATCAACAGAGCAGAGCCGAGCCGAGCCTACCAAGATCCAGTTGAAAACACGCTGGAGAACAACGGATGCTCTCGGTTCATACAATAACTGCAATTCTTGGAATCACCAGATAACTCCCCTAGATCCCGGTTAGAACGTGAATTCCGTTCAGAACCTGAATCCCAACCAGAATCAAACCGATCATGAAACCGCCGCGGGATCGGCAAAATGCTCTCTTCTCAATAACGAGGTTTACCGTGACCCTCACCATGCCCTTCGATCATGTTCCCAACACTTAATCGACCAGAGCCAATCGGGAATTCCCCGTGAAGTTCCAATGCGATTTCAGGCATCGAGGCCAACGATTCCGCAACGGCTAGGCGATTTCTTCGCTCCTTCTATTCCCCGAGAGCCTACGTCAAGCATAAGATTAGAGGTCAATTATCTCGAGGCTCAACCACGATACGATGGGCTTCCATTCTATTCTTCGGATTCCACCATTTATTTCGGGTTCAAACATGACTTCGAGCCGCCAGTTTCGTCTCATCTCTGCTGCCTTCCCCGTCGCGATGTTCTTCGCACAGGGCATCTTGGCACAGCCCCTACTGGCACAAAAAACGACCGGTGTTGAAGCTGAATCCGGCGAGACTGATTCAAGAAAACTTCCGCAACCAACCTCCCTTAACACGCCACTATCCGAAGAAGAAAAAGCACAGAGTGAAGTGGTTTATGTCGGCCCAGAAGAAAAAGTCAAGGCAGCCTTTGCCCCACCTCCAAACGCCAAACCGATCAGCAAAAGCAACCTTTGGGTCGACCTCAAGCAGAAAAGAGTCTACGCAGACGGCTATGTCACCATGCGTGAAGGTCCATTGGAAATGTTTGCGTGCCCAATTGGCAGCAAGGAACATGAATCCATCATAGCCACTCTTGCTCAACCCAGCGAAGTCCATGCGGCACTGTTAGCGATCGGAACTCGCTCTGGCACACCCGTTCAGTTCCTACCCGAGTTTGTCCCTGCCACCGGGCAGCGAGTACGTGTCTGGATTTGCTACCTGGATAAAGATGGCAACTTCAAAGCGGCGGACGCCAAAACTTGGGTGCTAAAAACACAAACAAAAAAGACGCTCGAAATCGATTGGGTCTTCTCCGGCAGCGGTTTTTGGAAGGATCCAAACGATGGTCGCGAGTACTACCGGGCTGACGGAGGGGACATGATCTGTGTTTCCAACTTTAGCACCGCAATGATGGACTTGCCCATTGCCAGTAGCGCGGAAGCTAACTCCCTACAGTTCTCGCCGAACACCGAGGCGATTCCCGAACGAGGCACCGCCATACGAATGGTCTTAACTCCGATCCCAATTGATACTCCTGTCGGTTCGAACAAACCCGAAGAATCGAACAACGATTCTCAACCCGCAACCGCACAACAGAAAGCTGAACTATCACCACCGACTCGGGAAATCTTGCCACCCACTGAATCAATAAAACCCAAATCAACAAAACCTGAAACAACAAACCCCTAGGCATCTACCAAGTCGCCGTGGCCCGCCTCGGTTTCTGAGCACCCAAGCTAGATCAGTCCGGCGACTTTTCGGCTGATCCAGAAAGCGGAAAGAAGAACGAGCAAGATGCCGGCCACAGCTGGGTGCGCCCAAAGTTGAATGGTACGAGTCGTCGGTTCAGGTTTTGGCAACTCAGCGATCGCGTCGAGTAGCGAGTCAATCTCTGCTGGAGTCACATGACGGCCTCGGGAGACACGCGAGATCTCCTCAAGCACTTCAGGTCGCGCGGGTCGACCGAGTGGTTCATTGATCTGACCTTGCACGAAGAATGAGGTCTCCAGAGTCGCATTGGTTTCTTTGCACGAAAGCACAACCTCGTGCTGCCCAGGCTCAGAAGTCTCAAACCTTCCCCCAAAAACACCCCAACGTTCACCCTCAGCTGATAACGCGATGGTATCTAAAGCCCCTGAAGGTGCGGTGATCATTGCGGTGACCGTCCCATCCTGCAGCGGTTCTCCGCCCGAGTCCATCACGTGGGCGTTCAGCGTTAACGTTTGCCGGACGTTGGGCTGATCAGGCGTGTAAAACAACCGCATTGTTTCGCCTTTGGCCATATTGCGCTGATATGCCATCCATCGCACCACTTGACCCCAGAAACGATAATGGTATTTATCCTCGACCCCTTTTCGCCATCGCCAAGCGCCATCAGTCCCCATAAAGAGAACCTTGCCAGCTCCAAAAGGACGAGTCACCAGTAGCGGCAACCTTCCAGAATCATTGCTCATATCTTGGTGCACAGCGAGAATCTCAGAGCCCGCCTTGGCTCGTACAACCGGAGCGTACCACTGAAATCCGGGTAGGCCTTCCCATACTGAAAAATTATCCTCCGCCGAATCGGCCAGTTTCGTCAATAAACTGCTACGTCCGCGTTGAGTCAACTCAAAATGCCCGGGCAACCTCGAACCCCACCCCTCGGGTTGACCTTCATCAAGTACGACAGGGTACAACTCTGCTAGCTCTGTCGTGAGAAGACTGAATTGACGCCCCTGAAACCCTGGCATGAACACAAGCCCACTCGCTTGATACTCGACCAGCCCACGCACCAACTCGCATTGTTGCTCGGTTAACTGTCCATCGTCCAAGCCGACATCACCGAGGAAGACAACATCGTACTGCGAGAGATCTTCTAACTCTTCTGGGAAAACCTTGAGATAATCAAGTGAACCGCCACCAACTTTTTCTAGCCCAGGGTGGAAGAGGAGACAGGAAACTTCCACCCCAGGGTCTCGCGATAAAGCATTGCGCAAATAGCGATACTCCCAACGCGGCAGTGATTCAACGATCAGTACCTTCAATTGCTCCTTGCGTATTGAAATCGGTAACGTGATTCGATTATTGGATGCAATCTTTTCTTGACTTTGAACGGGCAGATCGATGGTGAGCACAAAGTCCCCCACCTCTTCTGGTGTCCACTGAATTGCATCGAACGTGCGTCCCATCGGAGCAATGCGAATCTCCTGAGTTGCAACCTCCGCACCACCGGTCATTAACTTCACCGTCACCACTGATTCACGAGGAAGCGAACTATCAACTGTGAGAGGGATTCGCACCGTCTTCCCTTCAGCTCCAAAGGTTGGAACATCTGCACTTACCAATTCCAGGTCAGGCAGCTTAACCCTGCTCCCAGCAGCGACCGTGAAAACGGGGATTCGCAAACCTCGCAACTTAGCTGCGGCATCAACCGGAGAGGGTCCCTCATTCCAGTCACCGTCCGAAACCATTACCACCCCAGCCAACCCATCACGCTGGTCGATCGCTTCCCTGAGTGGTGCGTCAAGATCGGTAAGTCCTGATCGATTTGGTTGAGAGGAGTTTGAATCGGACGGTTCGACTAGCTCAGCATTCGATTTCTCGTCAACACTGTCATTGCCGCCCGATTGACCGCCGATAGGAGAAATCACCAACTCATATTCTGACGAAAGCGTTCGCCATGTTTCTTGTTCCAACAGCGGCTGAATCGACTCAGCGCGAGTGACCGCAATACCATCTGAATCACCATTTCTGAATGCATCTATCGTCTGCATACTTGGTGAGTCATCGTGATAAACCAACAGCCGTGGTTTGGAATCGGGCTCATACTGATTCCTCCACTCCGGCTGATGCAGAAGAAAAATCACCAACAAAATGATCACGAATCGCAATACCTCGAGTCGGATCACTGACGATGCAAACCGACTGCGTTTCAGTGACACCCAGGAGAGTGTCAATGCAATCACAATCGCAAGACAAGAGAGCAGTAGCGAGCCGCTTGATAGATTGAGATTCAGTGACGATTGATTCATCGTGCTGACGCCCCTGACTGAAAGAGGTCACCAGACAATAAATCCGATTGCGTCTGCTGCTTACGCGGCAAGGAAAGAGCCGACTCAGCGAGCAACATCAACAACATCAACATGAGAAAGACCCGCCAAATCTCTTGGATCAAGGAACTTTCCACTCCAACTTCATCCTGAACCGTCCGAAAACTTAACCCCTCAAATAATTCTTCGAGCTGTTGATCGCTGACCAACCTTGGGTCGTCCTCAAAGACAGAACGATTGACGGCAAACAGTCGATCCGCTGAGCGATAGATCCCGGCATGACTCGAGTATTCCGTGGAAAGAACACCTTCGGCACCGTCAACCTGAACCCACTCCGCTTCCTGACTCCCCGCTTCAACCGGCCACTGCACCGAAAGTGGGATTGCCGAAGCCTCTGTCGATCGGCAACGTCCGAGTGAACGAGCCCCCTTCTCCATCGCGCGTTGGATCATTGCAAAGATTACCACTCCGCGGCTTGCCAAATTAGAGTCCAACGGATCGACAGTGGTGCTGCAAAAATAGACCTCACCATCACCCTGCACCGACTTCACAAGAAACGGCTCTCCCTGACTGAGGTTAGCGAGGGTTGTGAACTCACCTTCGATACCACGAAAACGCTCCGCACGCACCTCACCAACCGGCAAGGATTCACCACTGAGGGTTTTGCCCAGTAGGTCCTGCTCAATCTCCCAAGTGGTAACATTCCCCGCTTGATCACTCCATTGCCCCCATCGGATCGAAGCAAATTCATTGTCGGACGCATCACTAAGCGGTGTATCGGATGGAAAAAAAATCACCGAACCCCCACGCCGAGAGTAGGCTTCGAGCCAACGTTGCTCGGCCGAGTCCGCAGCAGGAAGATCCGATTGCCAAATTACTAGCGAATATCGTTGGTACTCAAACGCCACCAACTCACTGACAGAGCAGACAGTTGTTTGAACCGAAGTCGCACGATCTGCTGCGACCGACGCTGCGAACTCCAATGGGCGGATCTCTTCCTGCACATCCGCAACAATGAGCGTTTCCCGACGAGGCTCCGTCTGATAGGTAAAATAAAAATGATTGTCATGCTCGTTTACATCTTTGGGTAAAGACAATCGCCCCCAACCACTCTCGTTATCGGCCTCAATCTCGATGGCGTAGTCGACGACATCAAGCGAAGCGCCAGTCATATCGAACTCTATCTCCGAAGTCGCTCCGTTTAGCTCCAACTGCAACGCAATCCTCTCTGAGTCACGCTGTGACTCCTGATTGTCCACACGGAAACTCAATAACAACTCTGCTCGCCCATCTTTTTCCACGCGTCGAACCTGCTGCCCGGAGAGGCGATGATTTCCAATCGAGCGTTCACTGAACGCCAGAGAATGAAATCGCACAACCTGCGTGCGATTGCCAATGGCATCTCTCAATGCCTGCCACCGCCCACTCGCCGGATCCCAGTCAGCAAATCGATGATCACTACAGATCCAAATTTCGGTCCGACTCGGCTGATGATCACGCAAGTAGTCATCAGCTAATTCAAGCATCTCCGGAATTTGTGCCGTCGCAGTTGCCCCACCATATTCTGCTAAATCTAATAACTGATCGGCAGAAGCGAGTTCGATCGCTTTCATGCCCACGCTGTCTATCAGGACATAGTGTGCAGACTCAAGCTTACCCAAGCTATCTTGAAGGCGTTTGATCCCTGCTTGAAGCTTTGTCCGTCCCCCAGCACCAACCTGACTCATACTCGCGGAGCGATCGAGAAGGATGATCGTCGTGTCCACTCTTCCTCCGGCAGCGAGCCCGAGCCAACCGCTGGAAAGGGGCCGACTGATGGCAAAAATTAACCCTGCAATCGCGAGCGTGCGTGCGGCGAGAATCAACCATTGTCGCAGGCGGGCATAGCCTTTTGACATCTTCGTAGCAGCGAGCAAAAACGCCATCGCTGCCCACTGCACGGTCTGAAATCTTCGCTGATGGATTAGATGAATAATGATCGGCAGTGCGATCAACGGCAACGCCCACAGTAGCAACGGTTGGAGAAAGCTCATCGACCACTCCTTGCGAGTGCTCTGCCAGCAAGAAAACGATGCAACGTTTGCTCATAGTCCTCACTTAAAAACACCCGTTGATAATCAACCGCCGTCTCAAGACTGATCTTCCTGATGGACTCCAAATAACCGGCCACCACTTTTTGGTAACGCTGCGCATCTTCGACCGGGTCTGCAAATACCGCAGCATCTCCCTCCATATCAACAAACCTGGTCGGTCGGCTGAAATCAAAGCTGATTTCCTGATCATCAAGAAGATGAAAGACGGCTAGATCATGTTTGCGGAACCGCAAGTGTTCCAAAGCCGCACGCAGTTGTTCGCTATCCACAAACAAATCTGAAATCACGACTACTAAAGCACGCTGAGAAACGGTTTCGGCAAACTCGTGCAGACCGCTGATTAAATTTGTTTCACCCGAACCAACGACATGTTCAAGTTGGTCGTTTACAGTCCGGAGGTGCGAGGGCGTTCTCCGAGGCGGCAAGCTCGGCGGTGCCTTCTCCCCAATACAAGTCAATCCAACCGCATCGCTCTGCTGAATCGCAAGATAGCCGAGCGTTCCGGCGAGTCGCCTGGCATATTCTAGTTTGCTTACATTCGAAGCACCGAACTCCATTGAACCGCTTACATCAAGCAAAATGCAAAGCCGAAGATTCGTGTCCGCTTCAAATTCCTTCACATAATAACGGTCGGTTCGACCGTAAGCACGCCAGTCAAGACGTCTCAAATCATCGCCGGGAATGTATCGACGGTATTCAGCAAACTCAACACTCGCTCCCCGGTGCGGACTCGCATGCATCCCCGAGACACTGCCCACCATGGCCTTCCGCGCAAAGAGTGGAATCGACGCTAGCCTACCGAGCGCGTCCGGATCTAAAAATCGGCGATTCCCTCGGTCACCTAACAAGCTGATTCGTGCTTTCCAAACGAGTGTCGATTCTCCGTGATCATGGACAATATTCTTGCGTCATACGGGGATTTTGTCGATCCTCTTGAAACCGCGATCAAATGCTCAAAACGGTCTCAAATCAGCTACCGAATCTGCCGCAGACCGGCTCCAACCATCAGATTCCATCGGGATTTACCAACAGCGACGAGCGACAATGTCGCAATGTGCTTCGAATTAAGTTTCTGCGGATTATCAGGTTGATCGGTCCCCCGTCTCATTCCCAGACATCAAACACACGATCAATCAACGCGTCCTGTGAGCGGCTTCTGTTTCGAAACCTACCCCAGACCTGGTCCCAAAAGCTACCCAGCAGCGATTCCTCTGCATCAGCAGCGTCAACGATCTCAACGATTTCACCTGCGTCCGGTTGCCACCAAACCCCACCGCGACTCTCTTCAGCCGAACCGAGGATCTGCCCTCGCCCTAATGAACCTGTGGAAACGCCACTGCCACGATATGCAAGGTCAACATTCGACCCAACAAGTTGCGAAGTAATTTTCCCAACAACAGCAGGAAGCAGATCCAGCTGGGTCGCCTCCGCATCCACAGGATTATCGAACAATGAGAACAACACAGGAGTTCTCACCGCAGTCGTACCGTCATCTACCAATTCGCCTTCATCGATTGAATTTGCCCCCAAGCGATTGATGACCTGTAGTGCATCCAAAGCAGTCACGCGATCATCACCGCTTACATCGAAATATAACCCCGGCCAAACGCTGTAACTCTCCGGAGGATCGGTGCCACCGTCCTCTCGGCTGTACAAACGATTCCTAAGTTCATTAATGACTCGCAAGGCGTCTCCCGCAGTGGACTCGCCACTATTATCCACGTCACTTGGACGCACCAAATTACGCCAAGCGTGAACCGTCGAGATCGCAACATCGTACGAGGATCCAGCATCGGTCCAAACCGCCGTGCGATAAAACTGTCCCTCGATGATCTCCGCATCTCCCATCCGCCACTGCGAACCACCTGCAAAGATCCAATCCCTTGGCGTGACACTTTCAATCTGTACCCTTCTTGGAGGCTGCTCCGGAATCGTCAGTCGCCCATCTACTGCCGTTGAATCAGCCTGCGCGACCGCAAACCAGATACCGCTCGCTAGATCGACCCTCAATTCTTCCGCTATCGCATCGAAAGACACCGCGGCGTCCCCACGAAGTTTGATCCGCGTTTGATCATCCAAATCCGCAAAACTAGACAAGCCAATCGCTACCTCAAAACGGCCACTGACCGTCAAGTTATCGTCCTTTGTTTCAATGTCACCATCTGAGCCTGGGTCTTCCAAGACAATGTTCACATGCGTTGACCCAATCGCACCGGGTGCGGGCCGCAACTCCAAATTGACTGAAGTTCCCGAAACCAACACCGATTCAGCGGGTAGGTCGATTAAGGAAGGATCATCAACCGAAGCCGTTAATAGCAAACCCTGATTCTCGCCCCCTCCGGCATCGATCCCCGTTATTTCAACTTCATGAGCTACTGTTCCAACAGCAAGAGCCAAATTCGGCAACTCGGGCAAAATCGGAGTGTCATTGACACCCTGAATGGTGACACTCACCCGAGCGGTCGATAAATTGCCGTACCCATCATCGATCGAGTACTCAAAGAAATCCGAAGCGGTCTGTCCACCAGTTAGACTTTCGTAGTTACCTCTCGCGTCGTACGACCAAGCCCCCGAAGGGTCAATGATAACGACCATACCAAGATCCGTAGTCACGTCACCAATGGTTGTGATGGCTGCACCCACCGCCTCAATCGGTATCAAATCGTTCGTCAACACGCCGGGTGATGAAACAGCAAGGAGTTGATCCTCGGTCAGTGTGGCGGAATCATTAGCGGCGACGAAAAGAAGTTTTCGCAACTCCTCCATCGCAGCAAGCATTTCGGAACTTGCAGAGGTCGAATTCAGCAACTCACTGAACTGCTGCAAGTCGAGATAGTTAATCAAACCATCTCCATTAAAATCGGCAGCAGGATTGAATTCACTTTGTGCACCGAGCACAAGCACTTCAAAGAGATCAAGATCATTCGCTTCAATTAGACCATTGAAATCGAGATCACCCACACCGGCGCCAAAAACGCTCGACACGGACAAGCCGGGGAATCTCTGAACATTCACGTTTCCGGTACGTTCATATGAAACCACGGTTGCCACGTGATTCCCCGATGTCAGATTATTAAAACCATAAACGAATTGATCCCTATCAATCTGCCGACTGCTATTTTCGGCTCCAATCATCGCCAAGATTTCAGATTCGGTAGTCGCCGAGGGCAAATCAAGAAAAACGTGAACACTGTCTGCGGTCCGATCCACCGAGCGAACGATCAAGTCTCGGTTCTCGTTAACCCCTTCCTGATAGGGCAAGAAGCTGAGAACCTCAGATTCCGGCGGCAATCGGTCCACGTAGATACTCTCACGAAAGTCACTAAAGACAGCTTCTCCACCATCTGTACGATGACGGAAAACTCTTGCCTCAATGAAGTGCATCCCCTCATCCAAAGTGGTTAGATCGATGGTCTGACTAAACTGTCCGGTCCCCGCCTCGCCGGTGATCCCCGAAGAACCCACCAGCGGACTGGCGACATCCTGAAAGAACTCATACCCATAAGTAACGATCCCGGGGATCACATGATCAACCGACCCGTTCCCATTTAAATCCAGCCCACCATCAAGCCTCAGCAGCGCTTGATCACCACCTGCAGCGAGATCAATCTCGGTTCCATCGCCTGGGAGATTGACTTCCTGAGTACTCAGGCTGATCGTCAACTCATCAGCGGTCACCACGTGAACGTCCGACAGGCGAGTCACGCCGTTGGAATAATCATTGGCATCGGGCACACCGCCCGGCAAAACCGAAGCGACTTCACTTAATTCAATACCGAGTGACGATTCTGGAGTCGCCAAGCCATAAATCACGTAGCCCGAACCATGCCACAGACCATCCGCATTTTGATTACGAGGCACCCTCAGCGTGACCGTCTGATTTTCCGAAACTTCCAACACGTCAGGTAAATCATCATACGGATCAATCAGAGAACTGGATGCATTGCCGGTCAACTCAACCAACTTGGTTCCCGGCGAAAACGCCACCTGCACGGTACGCTCATCGAAGCCACCGTCACCTCGATTGGACAAGCCAACCAACGCAGATCGATCCCTCTCAAAAACATAAATCCCCTCACTGTCGATCCAGCGTTCATAGAAATCACCGCGTCCATGAGATTGCCGGATGGCAAGGAGTTTTTGCAAAGTCTCACCGTAGAGACCTCCTAACGCGTCTCCTCTTCCATCCTTGGGAAAATCTCGCTCCGCTCCAAATTCCTTCCCGTTGAAATACACCACGGCATTTCCCGGGTACATCAGAGTCATCGCGTGTGCAACGTTACCAAGGCTGGTGGGTCCGTACTCGTCATGACTACGCACAAACAGAACACCTGCCGATCCGTTATGAAGGCCGTCATCAGCTAGATCGAGCAGCGAATCACGCACGTTGTACCAAGCGTTGGCAGTACCCGGCGACGACAGGTTATTACGCATCGCAAAGAACGCAGAGAAGTCCAACGCGTCACGATTGCCTCCAATTCTTCCGGGATCTGAAGGGTCGATATTCTTCTTGACGTAGGACAGGAGCGTAGGCTTATCGCCAGTGAACACTTCACTGTAACTAAACACGTTCTCCGTCGAACCATCGAGCAGCAGTCGTGGGTTAGAACGATAAACAGCACGATCAAGGTAGTCCATCACAAAGCCCTCAAAGTGCTTTGCCGCATCAACGCGAAATCCGTCGACACCGTTGACCTGAACCATCCACTGCATATACCGCATCAGATAACCCAACGCGTTTTCAGCAACGGCATCACCACTTGACGGATCCGATGTATCGAATGAGTAGACCGCGATATCACCCTCACCCGTTACGGGATCAAACAGAAACATCGCATCCCCATCTCGATCGGGGTAGAACATCTTATTGTTTGAATCAGGCTGATTGGCCAAACGGCCAAACGGATCCGTCACCGTCCCTGCTGGAATATTGTTATTCGCATTCGGATCCACAGGCTGCCGAATCAATTCGTGATTGGTGGTGTGATCGATATCAACTAAACCCGAGAGTCGTCCCTCAAGATCCCCTACTGCAAACCCCGTATGAAAATCACCATCGATCGCAGAATCCAACGTGATCGCCAGACCGGGATACCCACCTGAATCGACGAACCCGACGGTACCCTGATCGGAAAACCCAGCATGATTCAGGATGGCGTCGATTTGTAACGAAGTAGAAGTGCGATCCAAAAGGCCCGCGAGCTGCTGCAGGCCCGTCTGTGTCCCGTATAGCGTCTCGTTGTCTGCTGACCCCAGATCAAAGCGATCATAAACGTCGTAACCGACGGACTGATTACCCGAATCAGCACGCCCGGGCGGTGGCAACCAAACCGCTCCGTAACCCGATTGAAAAAGATCGGGTAGACGTTCTTCAATCGTGTCGAACGAACTATCGAACCATTGCAAAATAGGAGGTGCCGAAACCGAAGCGAGAAGATTTCGAGTCTCCAATTTCTCCATCCGAGGTAACCGCCTTGGCACACACCGCATTGAACAATCGTTCAACCTGCGACGCGACAAATCACTACCGTGATGCAGCCCCATGACCTGTTCCATCAGCGACCGACGAAACCCCTCACGCTTACTGCCTTTAACTCGTGAACGAAACACAGTTCGACTCTCTTATTTCCAGCGGCAACTCTCGTTACAACCCACTCTCTGAGACGACCCCGCAACCAAGCGACTCGCCGCAGCGAAATATGAAAATAACAGAATTTCATGCACACTGCGGCGCACCATCGCCAAGAAAGGTACCTCGGCCCCCGAACGGATCGACCGAATCTTCGTCCGATGTGGCAAACCAGTGCGATGCAAGTTCAATGCAACACAGTTGGACGCAGCAAGCCCACGAGATCAAACTAAAGATTCTACTGCACGCGATTCCACTCAAGTAGTTCGGAGTAAGTGATCTCGTTTCCACCAAAAAGATCCAGCGCACTGCCAACGGTGACGTCCACCTTCCCATCACTCGCACCCCTGATTCGCTGCAAATCTTTCATTGAGGAAACACCTCCAGCGTAAGTCACGGGGATCTGACCCCAGGAACCAATTTTTTCCGCAAGCTCTGCGTCAATCCCCGCGCAAAGTCCTTCAACATCAGCGGCGTGGATCAAAAACTCGTCCGCGTACCCGGCAAGCCGATCCAACCATTCAAAGCTTATCGACACCTCGGTCAACGTTTGCCAACGATTCATGGCAACCCGCCACTCCGGCTTACCAGATCCCGATACGACGCGTCTGCAACTCAAATCGATCACCAAGTGATCCCTACCGACCCGCGAGACAAGTTCTTGCAGTCGATCGATCAAGAATCGACCAGCTTGATCAAATAACCAAGAGGTCACAATCACATGGCTTGCTCCGGCATCGATCCACTGCTCCGCATTGTCGCAGGTGATGCCGCCACCGATCTGCAATCCACCGGGGTATGCCGAGAGTGCAGACTTTGCTGCTTCATCATTCCCCGGACCTAATTTGATAACGTGCCCACCGCGTAAATGATCCTGCCGATACCGCTCAGCGAACCAACTTGCGGGCCGCTCTGAGACGAAATTTTCTTTCGGCCCTGGGCCAACATCCTGAAGCGTGCCGCCGACGATCTGCTTCACTGCACCGTCATGCAGATCAATACATGGACGAAAAAGCGTCATCAAATATTCCTCGAAGCATGAATTGATCATCCATCAGTTCGCATGACCCTGAACCCAAGCCCTTTTCCCACCAGCAGGGGTGGATCATTAGGCGAAGTGAATCCAGTTCCGTTGGATGAAAGTTTCAGGGACAAACTTTATTCCCAATCGCGGCAACAGAGAACCGTGATATTGCTAATTCACGGAAAGAAAGCGTTATACTCCGTAGCATTGGCGGTGGCGATCGGATCAGAACGTGCTCCATCCACCAGCCACCTTTGCACTAGCCATCGCCGGACAATTCCAAGAAGTTAGTGTTCCAGTTCCAACCATTTAAAGCTCCGGCTCCAACCAATTAGTGTTCTGGCCGATTCCAATCTTGGCACTTACCCAGCACCGAATGCGTAAACACGATCAAATCGCTCCAGAACTCACGCAACTCCTGCAGAACACACGCAGGCGTATTCGACGATTTATCGCCTTAGATTCACTCCTTGCGTTATTTGGACTTTTCGCCGCAGCCTTCTGGGTCGGATTCCTTTTAGATTACCTCCCGGTCAGATTCGGCGGTACCGAGATGCCGCGGTCGGCGCGAGGGATCTTTTTAGCCTCCACTGTGGCTTTAATTGGCTTCGCCTCGATCAAATGGCTGTTTATCCGCCTTATTCGTCCGCTCCCGGATGCCAGCCTCGCCCTGCTCATCGAACGTCTTCACCCTCAGATCGGAGGTCGACTTACCACTGCCGTCGAATTGCTAGGATCCGAACGCACGATCGACGACCACTCCAAGTCATTGCTCGATCAGGTCCACCGTCAGGCGACACAGCTCATTTCCCAAGTTGAGACGAGTCGCCTCCTTAGACGCGACACCCTGATAAAAAAGTGGCTCGTTACAGTTCCACTTACATTGGCGATCGCATGTTTCCTGTTGCTTGATCCGGCTTCTTTGGCGCTCGCGGCTAAGCGACTCAGCCTCTTATCAGATGCCACTTGGCCCCGCCGTGCTGAACTTCAGATGGTTGGCATCGAATTACCATCTGTACTCGCATCTGAAGAAGCAACCGATCAGGTTGAAGAAGTTGTCTTTAAAGACAAATACGCGAGACTGCCCGCCGGCAGCAGTTCAACACTTCGGATTCGTGCGAAAGCAGTGGACGCAGAATTACCTTCGGTTTGCACCGTCTACTACAAAACCGACTCGGGCGCAAAAGGCCAATCCAACATGAGACGCGTGGGGCGTGTTGTAGATGGCTACCAGCACTTTGTTCTCGACGGCCCTCCCCTTACGGATCTCAATGACTCGGTCACCCTAGATATCCGTGGTCTCGATGCGCGGCTGGACGACTATCGCATTGAGGCAGTCGATCCACCCGCAGTCACCGAAACACTTGTTTCCGTTGTTTACCCCGGATACCTGAAGCAGCAGGACAACCAAGCGACCGATTGGAGCCGAGGCTACCAGACCGGTATTCGGATCGAAGAGGGAAGCACGGTGGAACTGCAAATCAAAAGCACGACTCCACTAGGATCCGTTGACCTGTGGATTCAGAACCAAGTGGGATCGGCTGGAATGCCATCGGTAAAAATCACTGATGATGGAATGCTTGCAAGCTTTAGCCTTCCCAACTTTCAGTCGCCGGCAACCATCAACCTTGTACCTCGAGACAAGACCAACATCACGGCACAAACCCCGTACCGCTATTTCCTCGGAGTCATCAAGGACGAGCCTCCCGAAATGGGTCTAAAGCTTCAAGGCATCGGAACGGTCATCACCGCCAAGGCTAAGCTGCCCATGGAAACCACTGTGCGTGATGACTACGGAGCCTACCAATCGGCAATTACCGTTGCTGCTAGTCAACGCGATACTAACGCAGAAAATAAACCCTTGACATTACCCGACGGAAAATCCCAACCACCTACATCGAATCAGGGAGATCCCGATTCGGAAGCGAGCGATCCCACCACGACAGATTCATCATTGGCTAAGTCAGAGGAGGCTGCGGCGATCCCGCTTCCTGACGGTTCTGGGGAAGAATCAGTGACAGCCGATCTGCGAGAGCTGATCGCACAAAAACAACTACCCGATCTGCAGCCCGGTTTCACTATCGACCTGATTGGCGAAACCCAAGATCGTTACGACCTCGGGCAACGGCATCTCACTCGAACACAGGTGATCAGGCTGCCGGTAGTGAGCGATGAAGCGCTGCTGGCTTATCTGGAACGACGCGAGTTATCGTTGCGCGCGAGATTGGAGCAGACGCTTGAAGAATCCCGCAGATTACGAGACAGCATTGCGAAATTTACTTCGGAAGCAACCATATCGAAAGCGAGCGAAACGCCAACTACAGAAGAATCTGGTTTAAAGACGCAAAACGAATCAATTACTGACGTGTCCGAAACTGCCGGCAGCGTCAACCGAGACGACCAAGTGCGACGCCTTCGCATCCAGCAGGCGATGCTTCAATCTCAAAAAACCCGGGACGAGCTGATTGGAGTTGCTGCGTCACTCGACGACATTCTACTCGAAATGCAAAACAATCGCGTCGATTCCGCGGATCGACAAGACCGCTTGGGCAGCGGTGTTCGAGATCCCATTCAGCTAATCATCAAAGGGTCCCTTCAAGACCTGCTTGATGAGTTACAGGAACTGCAAGACGCATCAAGCAATAACGACACGGGAAGCGAGACGAGCAATGCTGCGATCGCCGCTTGCGAGCGAGTGATACTCGAACTTACCGCTGTGCTCGAGAAAATGCTCGACCTTGAGAGCTATAATGAGATACTAGATCTGGTTCGAGGCTTGATTGAGGATCAAAACAACCTTACCGAAGACACCAAGAGTGAACGCAAGAAGAAAGTGCTTGACTTATTCAAGTAAACGCGGTGATCCGATCACACAATCCGACCGAGAGAGTTACCCTTTGAAGATTGCAACTGCATTCCATAGCCGTAGCAACACATGGTTGTCTTCGCCACCGTTTCGCTCCTCAGGACGTCTCGTCACCACCACACTCATGGTGGTTTTGCTGACGTACCAGTTGCACTCACGCTTGCCCGCACAGGAGACCAACAACAGAACGACGCTCGGCGATCGTCAGGCAAGTGTTGCCCAGAGGTTTCAAAAGCTACAGGACCTTCTTTTGCGCCTGGCAGAGATCGAGGCCGCAGAGAATCCTGAGCGAGCGGCTTTATTGCGACGCGCGGCGCGACAAGCGAGCGACCAGTTCATTCTCCAAAAACTGAAAACGGCCTCTGACTCACTCGAGACCGAAGAGTTTCAAAAAGCAGTCGAGAACCAAGAAGCAGCAACCAAGGATCTTGGCAGTCTACTTACTCTGCTGATGAGCGAAGACCGATCCGAGAGAATCCGAGCAGAGAAGGATCGTGTTCAGCTGATGGTCAAAGACCTAAAACGCACTCTGAATAACCAGCGGAGTGTACGCGCCAGGACAGAAAATGGTGTCGATCTCGAGCAACTCAAGTCTGAACAAAAATCGGTCACTGAACGCGGTGACGCGTTGAACAATCAGATGCGCGAAGACAACGATCAAATCGAACCCGGTGAATCTCAGGAAAACAACCGGAGCGAGTCACAAGACGCCTCCTCTAGCGAATCTTCGAAGGAAAACGAAACCAGCGACAAACCGAGCGAATCCAAGGAATCTCAGGGATCCGAGCGGTCCAACGAGCAATCCGAAGACCCATCTCAGGATTCACCATCCGAAGACAGGGAGCCACGAGACTCCGAGGAAGGCGGAGAGAATCCCCCCAAGGGTAACGAGCAGGAAGACTCCACGCCGCCAGATTCGGAGAACATGGAAACGAGTGAGCAGCAGAATTCTGGCTCGACCAAATCCTCATCGGATAAACCCGATAACGAACAACAGGGCTCAAAGGCGGATGGTCAAAGCCCAACATCCGATCAAGATAGCCAACCACAATCCGAGGGTGACTCAGGTCAGAGCCAATCTGATCCGTCTTCTCCCTCATCAGACCAGCAACCACCTAGCTCCTCCTCTCCATCACAACCACAAACGCCAGAGCAGCAAGCGCAACAACAACTCGAAAAAGCCGTCGAGAAAATGCGTCAAGCCGAAAAGGCCCTCGAGGACGCGAAACGCGATCAGGCCGCAGAACAACAACGAGCGGCCGAGGAAGACCTCCGCGAAGCCATCGACGAACTCGAAAAAATCTTGCGTCAACTTCGGGAAGAAGAGATGCAACGTGAACTCGCTCGCCTAGAAGCCAGACTCAAAAAAATGGCAACCATGCAAGCCAAGGTGCTAGAAGACACCATCACGCTTGCATCCACACCAAGCTCCCAAAGAAATCGACAAACTGATCTAAAGGCCGGAGAACTCGCGTTCGAGGAAAAAAAGATTACCCTCGAAGCTGACCGCGCCCTGCTCTTGCTGCGCGAAGAAGGATCAAGTGTCGCCTTTCCTGAAGTCGTCCGGCAAATTCGAGATGACACCGCAAGAGTAGCTGATCTACTGAATGAAACAAAAATTGACATCATTTCTCAGGGTATTCAGCAAGACATTCTCGCTGCACTAGAAGAAATGATCCTCGCTCTGCAAAAAGCACAGCGGGATCTCGAAGAACAGCAGAGGCAAGAGCAACAACCACCTGGTAGTCCTCCTCCGTCGGGTCAGTCAGAGCAGCCACTCGTTGAGTCGATTGCTGAACTGAAATTGATTCGCACCATGCAATTGAGAATTCAAGGAACCACACACCGATACGCCGATCTGATCGAAGAAGGGCAAAATACAGCGCAAGATCTTTTGCCGGTACTACGCGAACTTGCCGAGCGACAGGACCGTTTGGATCAAATTACCCGCGATATTGCGATGGAGAGAAATCAGTAGCCATCGGCCACTGAAGTAAGCATTGGAAACGCCGAATTTTATAAGAACCAAATTCCCTTTCGAATCACCTCGGTACGCAAACACCCTGCTAAACAGTCAGAAAATGAAAGCTGCCCAAAAATGCAAGTCGGTTAAACCGAGCGAACTGAGCACCAATTCCAAGTCACTAACGTTGGTCGTTTCGCTGACCCTATGGTTAGTGCAACCCAGCCTGATCACATCAGCGGATTCTCTCGAGCGATCATCAACCTGGACGCAACCTACCGAGTCCCAACAGAGCCAATTGATCGAGACGGCGCTCCGCGAATTTGGTGTTACCGATCAAGCTGTTGAGGGAGCAATACAATCCCTCCGCGCCGAACGCGAAAACGGTCAACTCGATTCACTCGAGAGCGTGATCAAAGAACTCTCACGCCATTCGATTTTGGTTGAGCAGATCCACAAATTGACACAGGAGTCAATCGAGAGTGCGGATCCAAAAGTGATTGAGCGAAATCTGCAGAGTCTCAAATCCGAGCGGTGGCAGCAGTTACCGAAATTTGTCCAGCAGACAACGGCTGCATGGTTGGGAAGACAATTAGCAAGAAACCGCTTGTTTGACGAAGCGATCGTTGCATTTACGACCGTCGACCCTATAGCAACTTTTGATCCTGCCTCTGTGTTCTTTTATCGTGGAGCGTGTCACCACGCTCTCCTCAATAAAGATGCTGCCATCGCTGACTTGGAAAAACTTCTCGAGAATGAGGAGGAATGCCCAGTTCGGTACACGAGAACGGCAAAGATGATGCTGGCGGACCTCAAGCCTCTCAAGGAAGACAGCCTTGATGAAATTTCAAGAATCATGGGTGATGTCACTCGACGCCTTGACCTTGGGCGGGCGGGAAAGCAAGTCAGAAACCAAGAACAAAAAATCATTGACAAACTCGATAAGCTGATCGAAGAACTTGAGGAACAACAACAGCAGCAACAGCAACAACAACAGCAGGCGAGCAGTGGCCAAGGAGGCGGTAGCCAAGGGGGACAGAGCTCACCGATGCAAGACAGCCAGATTGCTGGCGGTGGAGGGAATGGCGACGTTGATCGCAAAAAGCTCAAAGAAAAAGACGGATGGGGTAACCTTCCGCCAGCCGAGCGGCAGGAGGCAATCCAACAAATCAGCCGCGATTTGCCTACTCACTATCGAGAGGCAATTGAAGCGTACTTTCGAAAACTGGCTACCGACCGCAGATAAGTGGCTCAAACTGCGCATTCAGCCTGTAAGTCGTAACGGAGCTCTCGGACCACTGTTAGGTCATCGATTAGCTTGATGACACCAAAACAAGCACACGACCTTTCTTAACCAAACCTTCACCAAATCTAAAGAGTTCTCTGCCTCGTTATCAATCAGTTCCGCTGTTAGCTTCTCTGCCATCGTCGGGAATGGGTTCCCGATGAATTTTTTGGCCTCTCCAAGAGACAGAGATAACGATGAGCATTTCGTATCCAAGACTTTTCTCCACCGCTTGTTTAAGCGTTGCCGTATCGCTATCCGGCTTCGCGCAAAACTCGAGTCTTCGCGGTACCATCGAGATCGATGGAAGCAGCACCGTTTATCCGATTAGTGAAGCTGCAGCGAGTGGTTTCAACAAGAGCTACCCAAACGTCAAAGTCAACGTGGGTGTATCCGGGACCGGCGGTGGTTTCAAGCGATTCACCAAGGGTGAAACCGATATCTCCGATGCTTCGAGGCCGATCAAGGATTCTGAGTTCGCGGCGTGCAAAGATGCGGGTGTCAGCTTCTATGAACTCCCCGTTGCATACGATGGACTGACCCTCGTGGTACACAAGGACAATGACTGGGTCGATCACCTAACAGTCGACGAAATCAAAAAGATCTTCACCACGGCCGGGAATGCTAAGACTTGGAGTGAGGTTCGAGCGGGTTGGCCCGAGAGCGAAATCAAAATCTTCGCTCCAGGTACCGATTCAGGTACCTTTGACTACTTCAAAGAGGTAGTCGTTGGGAAGAGCGAGACCTCACTGCGAGCTGACATGAGCACGAGCGAAGATGACAATGTTTTGGTAACCGGTGTTTCCGGATCCCCCAATGCGATCGGTTTCTTTGGCGTAGCTTACTACGAAGAGAATAAAGATAAGCTCAAGAGCGTCGCGGTGGTAAATCCATCGACCGGAGCTAAGGTTTCGCCGACCGCAACAACCATTGAAGATGGAACGTACGCCCCCTTCAGCCGCCCACTTTTCATCTACGTGAATGCGAAGTCGTTCCAGCGAGCTGAAGTGCGTCAATTCGTCGCCTACTACCTCCAAAATGCCCCCAAAATGGCTCAGACCACTGGATATGTAGCGCTTCCGGCGGCGATCTACCGCGAAGGTATGATGCGTTGTCGATCACAGGCAAAAGGCGTTGGCACGCACTATCTCACCGAATCGATGGAGAAGCGAGGTGGCGCAGTCACCGAAGTTTACACGTCGGAAAACTTGGTAAAGTAGGCCTAGCAGCGGGTTGGATATTGCTGAGAATCCTCGGCAATATCGGCCTAGCTGGGTTTACAGGCAGTCTCCCAGCGTCAACGATCTTGGCGTGTTGAGGATCACTCGGAATACCGAGCCAGAAAAAGATTCTCTAGAGGGGATTGCTTTCCATCTCGTGGCGGTTAGAAATCGTGTGGCACGAGATGGACGATCTCAATGCACCGCCGTTCCCCGCGTCCCAAAGGACGCGGAATGCGGTTGAGGAATTTGACTTGGGTTTGCATGAGGCAAACCTTAATCAGCGTGATTCTTTGACGTATCGTCGCGTCGAAGCGACGCTTCCGAGTTAGGATTGGGGAGGGATCTCCGGGTCAGTAACAGATCACTGAATCTGTCATTCCCAGACATCGGAATACCATCGGAATGAACCGAGACGTGGCGGAATCGAAAGCATCATCGACCACCCTCGATACACGCGTGAGTGATTTGCTCTCTCGCGGGAGGAAGGATCTTGCGATCACGCGACTGAAGGAAATCGCAATCTACGTTGCGCTGATCGCTTGTGGTTTGTTTTCGCTGCTGATCACGGTGTCGATTATCGGTGTTTTACTGACCGAAACGTTACGCTTCTTTCAATTTGACGAGGTCACGCTCACAAACTTCTTGGGTTCCGCAGAGTGGACACCGCTTCTTGGTGAAACCAAAAGCTTCGGTATCTGGGGTTTGATCAGCGGAACACTGCTGGTTACGGGAATCGCCATGGCGTTCGCCCTTCCCCTCGGTTTGGTGACCGCTATTTATCTAAGTGAGTACGCACCACGCAAAGTCCGAGACTTCCTGAAGCCGATTCTTGAAGTGTTAGCGGGGATACCCACGGTGGTCTATGGATTCTTTGCTCTTATGACCATCACGCCTTTTCTCCAATGGCTTCACGAGGGATTCAACGTCTACAACGCAATGAGCGCCGGTCTCGCTGTCGGAATCTTGTGCTTCCCAACAGTGTGCTCACTCGCCGAAGATGCGTTGCAGTCAGTTCCCAAAAGCCTGCGTGACGGTGCGTTGGGCTTAGGGGGAACGAGATTTGATGCCACAATTAAGGTCATTCTTCCGGCAGCTCTCAGTGGCATCATCAGTGCATTTCTCCTAGCTGTAGCACGTGCGATCGGTGAAACCATGATCGTTGCACTAGCAGCAGGAAGCCGCCCACAAGCGACAATCGACCCACGTGATGAGATCCAAACCATGACCGGGTTCATGGTGCAGATGGCTGGTGGTGACGTTTCCAATTTTGGAACCGAATACTTCTCGATGTATGCGGTCGCATTCACTTTGTTTTTGATAACGCTTTCATTGACCATGGTGGGCAACATCGTTCGTCGCCGCTATCGGGAGACGTATGAATGAGCCAAGCTCCACAAGAACGTGACCGCTTGGAAGGCCAAGAGGTTTCGAACCAGCAGGGCCAAGCCCAGCAGCGACGACTTCGGAATTCCGTCGGACGGATGCTACTGGATCACTATTTTCGTCTCGCCTGCATCGGAATTGCCGGCATCAGTGTCGTCGTTCTCGCCTTTCTAATTGGATCAATCATCTACCAAGGCGTGCCATCGCTTTCATGGACACTTCTCTCGGGTACGCCTGAGCCTGAACCAAGTGAAGCCGGAGCTTGGCCCGCAATCGCTGGTACCATTTGGGTTTGCACCATTTGCGCCCTCATCACACTGCCGATTGGAATTGGCACTGCTGTGCTGATCGAGGAATTCAAACCAAGAAGTCGCTGGGCAAACCGAATCTTCTCCATCATTCAGCTAAACATCAGCAACCTCGCCGGGGTTCCAAGCGTTGTGTATGGAATCCTTGGACTGACTGCATTTGTTTCTATGTTTGGATTATTCGGTTCACTCAATCGCGGCGAAAGTTCCCTTGAAATCGGAGCGATCTACTACGATCAATTCACAAATCTTGCGAGCGACCCGTTTCTCAGCATGGGAGCTGAGGACGCAAAAGAACGCTACTTTCTCGCACCCGTCGGATCTCCTTCCGACCCGCCGACGGTAGCGAAGTCGGGAATGGAAATGTTTGAGTACAGGGGCGACAAAAAGGTTCCCGTAACAATCACCGTGGCTGATCCATTCGGCGAGCTCCCTACCGACCCGGAAGAATTGAGCCTCGCAATCGCAGCCGACACGATCCCTGGTCGCATTAGTGAAAAGTCGTGGTACTACTTTAGCCTACCATTCGGACGTGGAGTCTTGGCTGGTTCGCTTACACTCATGCTAGTCATCCTCCCTGTGATCATCATCAGCAGTCAGGAAGCGCTGCGTTCAGTCCCCTCATCTCTTCGTGACGGTGCACGTGGTCTGGGTGCGACTCCTTGGCAAGTCGTCTGGAATATAACACTGCCTGCAGCGGGCCCGGGCATTCTTACCGGTTCCATTCTTGCGATGAGCCGGGCCATCGGGGAAACGGCACCGATTTTGATTATCGCGGGTATTGTCTACATCCGAAACGCGCCCCATCACCTGATGGACAGCTACACCGTGCTGCCGCTGCAAATCTATAATTGGACGAGTCGGCCGCAGGAAGAATTCCACGCAATTGCGGCCGCAGGAATCGTTGTCCTGCTTATCATCCTACTGTCTTTTAATGCGATTGCGGTGATTCTGCGTCAACGCATGCAAAACAAAGTCCGTTAGAGTTTGTCATGAATACAAGTACGCTTGAAACCAGACCGAAGCGAATCATGAATCAAGTTGCCCACCAACCGATTGCAGAAAACGATTCAACCGACGCCTCGGATTCCACGCAATATGCGATCCAGGCAGAGAAACTCAACGCATGGTACGGGGAGTTTCAGGCATTACACGAGATCACACTTAAAATCCCGAAGAATGAGGTCACTGCATTCATTGGACCGAGTGGTTGCGGCAAGAGTACCTTGCTGCGATGGTTCAACCGAATGAACGATACCATTTTCAGTGCTCACGCGAACGGTAATTTACATCTCGGAGACATCGATCTTCTTGCTAGATCGACCGACGTGGTTGATCTTCGCCGCCGAGTAGGGATTGTCTTTCAGAAGGCAAACCCATTTCCTAAATCGATTTTTGAAAACGTTGCATTTGGCCCTAGACTGCACATGCAGTTAGACAAAAGCGAATTGTCTGACTTGGTGGAGTGGTCCCTCAGGAAGGCAGCAGTTTGGGAAGAGGTAAAAGATAGGTTGAACGCGCCCGCACTCGGCCTATCCGGAGGACAACAGCAGCGACTCTGTATTGCACGCGCTATTGCGACAGGACCAGAAGTCCTGCTAATGGATGAACCATGCAGTGCTCTCGATCCGGCGAGCACGCTTGCGATCGAGGATCTCATGGATGAACTTCGCGATCAGTACACGATCGTGATCGTGACTCACAACATGCAGCAAGCCTCGAGATGCAGCGACAAGACCGCCTTCTTCTTCGAAGGAAGGGTTGTCGAATTCGATACAACAGAAAAGATATTTACGAAGCCTAGCTCACAGAAAACCGAGGACTATGTCCGCGGACGATTTGGCTAAGGTAGTGGCTCAGATAATGATCAAGCAAGGCCTCGGATCGATCTCGAGATTAATTCGCTCGCGCGTGTTGTCGTAAAGATCGCAAAGAATTCACCTGAGTAAAGCACCTACTCGATTACAGCGAATGGAGCACAAGGTTGACGAAACATCTTGATCGAGAATTGCAGCGGCTCCGAACCAGCCTCGTGGAGCAGTTTGGTATCGTTGAACAAATGATCCAGCACTCCGTTAAAGCGTTGACCGAGAGAAAGTCAGAGCTCGCCGATCAGGTAATCCGAGGGGACGCTGACGTTGACCGTCGTGAAATCTCGATCGAGGAAGAATGCCTAAAACTCCTCGCCTTACATCAGCCGGTTGCGACCGACATGAGGTGGCTAATCTCGGTGGTGAAAACCAACAGCGATCTTGAACGAATGGCGGATCTTGCCTGCAACATCGCCGAACGTGCCAAGTCACTGGAAACCTACCCACTATTCCCAGCTCCGCTGGAAATTGCGGAAATGGTTCACATCTCAACCAGAATGGTCCGTGATGCGTTGGATTCGTTTGTCGAAATGGATGCGGCTAAGGCTGCGAGCGTCATTAGTGATGACGATCGGATGGATGCACTCAACCGAGACGTGATCGGGCAACTCCAAGACACCATGCGTTCATCACCTGACAATGTGGATCCAGCTCTCCATTGCTTCAGTGCCTCAAGACACCTGGAACGCATTGCTGACCTCGCGACCAATATCGCCGAGGATTTGATTTACCTGGTTGAAGGTAGGATTGTGCGTCACCTTCACGACACCTACCAACCACCCAAAGACAACTAAAGAAAGCTCAAACAGGATCACTGAGATTCTCAGCGGGTAATCTCAATCCGAATAATCGTTGTCTCAATTGCAAGATTATCGGATTCAATATGGATCCGCGAAGGCACCAAACGCGCCGAGCCCTCCGTCGACCTCCAGGTCGGTCCCGGTAACGAATGCGGCATCATCGCTCGCGAGCCAAAGAACCGCCGAGGCTACCTCCTCCGGCTTCCCGATTCTTCCGATTGGATGTCTGTTGGCGAGTGACGCCTCACCTCCTTGTGCTTCTAAAGAAGCTCGGACCATCGGAGTGTCAATGGCTCCAGGTGAAACGGAAACCACCCTCACGCCTTGACGTGCATACTCGACTGCCCACTGGCGGGTTTGCATGACGTTGGCACTCTTGATGGGCCCGTAGACCCCCACCTCTCGCGCCGTTCGATGCGCCTGCCCACTCGCGAGGTTAACGATCACACCAGAGTTTTGCTCAATCATGATCGGCAAAACCAAACGAGCCATACGCAAATACCCCAACAGATTCACATCGGTCATTCGACGTATCACCGACTCGTCGAGTTCGTGAATCGGGTGATAACTCTCAACTGGCTGGATTGCTGCATTATTGACCAATACATCGATCGCTTGATACTTCCCGAGAACGTGGTTGATTGCTGCTTCACACGCTTCGGTGTCAGTCACATCACACCGTAGTGTCTCAATCTTTGATTCACGAACAGTTCCTTGCGAACGATCCGCGAGATCCAATGAGATCACTCGGGCACCTGACTCAACAAAGCTCGTCGCGATCGCGTGACCGATCCCTTGCGCGCCACCGGTAACTAAAACGACTCTTTCGTCGTTTCTATAAACCACCTGACCTCTGGGTCGAACGTTCGCCATCTAGTACTCCCTCTCATCACTCAAAATCACTGTCGTCACACAGAAACAATTAATCTGTCATACATTAGTCAGCCAACCCCTTTACTCGCAGACTCCGATCAAGGTCTCGATCGAGCTGAGAGACAATATTCTGGTAGTCGTCATCATCTGCCAGATTGTCGAACTCACCTTCATCACGCTTCATGTCGTAAAGCTCACGACTTCCATCGCGATACCGCATGTAGTGCCATGCGCTGTTTCGCAGCGAGTGGCCCTGATGAAAGGACAATGCATGAGACTTCACTTCCGCGGCAGAGTCTTTCAGAATTGGCAACAAGCTTTTCCCCTGAACGCTCTGAGGGGTTGGCAAGCCAGCTAGTTCTGCCAGTGTCGGAAAAAGGTCAACCAATTCCACGACTGAATCTGATTCACCGGCTGGTAAAGTGGGCGTTGAAATCACCAGCGGGACCCTAAGAACTTGCTCGTGCAGATTTGACTTCTGCCAGAACTGATGATCTCCGAGGTGATAGCCATGATCACTTGTGAACACAACTGCCGTATTTTCACGAAGCCCAAGTCGATCTAATTGATCGAGGATCCGCCCCACCTGAGCGTCCATAAAGGATACCGCCGCATAGTAACCTGACCACATCCGCTTTTGATTATCTGGATACTTACCAATAGGGTTACGGGACGAGATGGTACCGGCGAGCCCCAACTTAGGAATGTCATCCAGATCACCAGTCTGCTGCGGAGGCAACAGCATCTGCTGCCAAGGGTAGGGATCGAAATACTGCCTCGGTGCCACCATTGGGTAGTGTGGACGCACTAATCCAACGGCGAGAAAGAATCTCTCAGACGCGTGCTTTTCCAACAGATCGATTGCTTTCGATGCTGCCTTGTAATCCGCTTGGTCTGATCCATCACCATCGTACTGAACGGTGACGAACATTCGATGGGGCATTTTCGTGGACTGACGATTCTCCAGAGAATCCGTGAAGACATTCAGGTTCAGGCACGCGTAATCGCCCGGAGTATGGGCTTCGAGCCCCGGTGAGTTGAACCGTTCGGTCCAAGACGATGCCACGTCTAGCCCATTGGTGCCCGCGATAATGTCTCCGGGAACCCTCATGTGATAGATCTTGCCGACCCGAGCACTGTACCAACCGTTCTCGCGAAAGTGCTGCCCCATGTTAACGGCAGTCTCGTTATCGGCGGCCGCATCATTTTCCGCATCAGAATTTTTCCGAGAGCGTTGTTCGGGATAACGGCTAAACATCAGAGACTGACGCGACGGCGCACAAGATGTTCCCTGACAATAGGCGCGACGAAACAACATTCCTCGCTTCGCAAGTGCGTCGAGATTAGGTGTCTTGCAAAATGGATCGCCGTAACAACCCAACACACTCGCCCGCAAATCGTCCGCGATAAGGAACAGTACATTCTGCACAACGGGTGTTGTCTCTTCGGAACACCCGACTCGCGGGACGATGCCCAAAAGAAACAATCCAATGACCACTGCGTTTCGAACCAAAACAACCCTCCTATTCGGTCATGATAGACCCAGTATTTCTTGCTACTCGCCAAGATATTAACGCGTGATGGCATCTGGTGCATTAGCGACCTCCAAAACGGGTGGTCCGTCATTCCACTTGCAGAAACTCCCAACGTGTCCTACTCGTTTTTAACTTTTTTTAGAAAAGTTCTCCCGCCTCATCAAAAGAGTTGAAATAGGAATTCAATAGAGCTTCGATCCATAACAAGCCACGTCGAATTCGGTTTACAGCATGACACAGCCTAGAGGCCTAGCCTCCGCCTCCGATCACACCTACGCCGCAAAGTGTCAACATCAAGCACCACGACTTCGGCGAGGAACCGCAACGGTTGAACTGGCGATCATCACTCCACTGCTTATGCTGCTCACCCTTGGAACTCTCGATATCTGCTCGATGATTTTCCTAAAAGAGGCGGCTACCTTGGCGGCTTACGAAGGGGCAAGGAACGGAATCGAAAAGGGGAAAACCAACGACGATGCGATCGAATCCGTTATCACCTTCTTGAAGTCACGTGACATTAAGCACTCATCGAGTAACTGCGTCAAAATCTCGACGCCCAGCTTTGATGACGCCGAGACGCTCCAGCATGTTTCCGTGACCGTCACATTGCCGATCAAGGGAAACCTCTTGATTGCTCCGCAGGTGGTGCAGAACCTCAAACTCTCTGCCAAGGTCACCATGCGCAAAGAGTACGAAAACACCCCCAGTTCTTAACGGCCGCCCAGGTATCCAAAGAGTCGGGTATCCAAAGAGTCGGGTATCCAAAGCGAGTAAATTCCCGTGCAGAAGGTTGAGCAAGACAACCTCGTCGAACAACGCAAATAACACTTACCCCCGATCCAAAATGAATCCGTTTTTAGCCCTCAACGCAACAAACAGACAGCGACGCATCTGGCAACCCAAGGAATCACGCGGAGGTGTGGTGATGGTTGAATTGGCGATCGTCGCGAACCTCCTGTTTTGCATGATCTTTGTCAGTTTTGAATTTGCTAGATTTCATCTCGCGCGAAACCTCACTCAGGACGCTGCCTACTACGCTGCTCGACAAGCAATGGTGCCGGGTGCCACGACCGCCGAGGCGCAACGGGAAGCGACAAAAATCCTGTCCGCCATGTTTAGCCAAGGCTATGAAGTGGTCATCGACCCATTGGGGCAGCAAGCGGATTACGTGGTGGTGACAGTGTCGGTTGACCTTCACAAAGTCGCGTTCTTCACACCGATGTTCTTGCCTGACGGAAAACTCACCAGCGTCGCGACGCTGAAAACCGAGCGGTACCGAGGCTACTATCAACAAGCCACTTCCTAAACCACAGTTTCATCGAATCATTCCGGGCATCGCAGCCCCTCTTGTTGTCATCGTCACCATCAGAAACGTTTTTCACCGCGACAAAGAGAACACGATCGTTATGACCGGGCTTCAAGATGTCACCAAACTCCACTCAATTGGCCGCATTAAGTACCCTGGTGACCTGCGGCGAAAGGAGGCTCGCAGCCGCCGTGACATCCATCGAGGTAGTGTCTTAACCGTCGTCGCTTTCCTTCTCCCTGTGCTGACGCTTCTTGCCGCATTCTGCATCAACACGGCACAAATCCAACTTGCAAGAACTGAATTAATGGTTGCCACCGATGCGGCAGCAAAAGCGGGTGGTCGGGCATTCAGCGAACTGCAATCGACCGACGACGCAAAACTCGCAGCAAAGATAACCGCTGCAAGAAACCTCGTTCAGGGAGAGAGACTAAGAATTCGTACCGCTGACTCCGCGAACGAAATTGAATTCGGCCGAACCGATCAAAATGCTGGACAACAGGAACGCTATCGATTCACAAAAGTTGCGACCAAAGCTGTACGAGACCAAATCTCCCTTGCAAATGCGGTGCGAGTGACGGGACTACGGACGAACCAATCGAAATCAGGCACCATCCCACTCTTGCTGCCGGGAATCCTTGATCGCAATCAATTCGAGGTACAACAAGATGCAATAGCCATGCAGGTGGATCGTGATATCGCCCTGGTATTAGATCGATCAGGCTCCATGGGGGAAGTTTTCTTTGACTGGCCACGTGGACAGTCCCCTTGGGATCGCTCGGTGCTCGATTCAGGTGTCAGAAACGGAATCCTGATTCGCAAGAGAGGAAACTATTACTATGCCAAGGGGGTGACACCTACGTCTTATCAACAGTGGGTCTGGCAGACGTACTACCAAAATGGGCTTGCCCCCACCTCTCCATGGGATGACCTACTGGTCGCCGTTGAAGCATTCCTCGGTGTACTCGAACATACCTGCCAAGAGGAGCAGGTGGCGATTGCGAGCTACGCCTCGGATGCGACCCTAAATAGCCCGCTAGAAAAAAACTACCGCAACACACGAGATCGTCTTACGAACCTGAGTCCTTACGGTATGACTGCGATTGGCGAGGGAATGCGACGCGGACTAGACGCGTTGAAGCGAGTTGAGGCACGACCCTACGCCGCCAAAACAATGGTGGTAATGACCGATGGGATTCACAACACCGGCATCGATCCTGATCGCGTCGCGGAAGAAACCCGGACACTACTTGATGTCGTCATCCATACCATCACTTTTGGCGAATCGGCCGACCAACAACTCATGCAAACCGTCGCCGCAATTGGCGGAGGAAAACATTACCACGCATCAGACGCACAGGAACTCGTTTCAATCTTCGAAGAAATCGCCAACAACTTACCAACCATTCTGATCGACTGATCGACAATTAGATCTCGACCAATCGATCACTGAACAAAAACGAGGCACCAAAGATGTGGAAGCTCCTATCCTTCACCTATCTGGCCACCGCTTTGATGGTGTTGTTCACACCTTCCAACCCGCTGATCTGTTCAGCAAAGAAGCTTTCGTTCCAACGCACCAATCATCTTTCGAATGAAGACAAATACCGAGACGAGTTTCAGCCAGAGCAAGGACGGATGCCAACGCAAAAACTCGGTCGACAACCGGAACTGGATTCGGGGCTGAAACTGGATTCCGAAGCGTCCTTAGAACAAGCGGATCAAAGGATTCTTAATAAAGTTCGCCAAAGACAACAAAACAATCTGACTGACCGTCACATGTCGGGTTCCTCAAAAAATAGAGAATCCCTACCGCTGACTTCTAGCGTGCGGTCCCACACAGAGCGAGTCCAGGCGATTCGAAAACAGATCCTTCTCCTAAACGCTGCCTTCCCCACAGGCCTCGCGGAACTCCAGTCATTGAGAGAATCCAGAGCGTCTGAAGCATCCGCAGCAACTGCCACTGCAAGGAGCGTCCAGCATCTGGAATTACAAAGACTGCAGAACTGGCTTACTGATCAGCAAAAACAGAATTGAGCCCCAACCGAGCAACCGATTGCTAGCTAGCAATTCGCCCTAAATGGCAGGGATTCAGTCATTAAGGAACATTCTGGGAGCGCCGAAGCGGTTTTCCACGCTGATTTTCCGCACCCAAACTGCTCAGGATTACATTCCTTCTTTTTTCTTTCACCGAGTTAAGACTAAGATGTGGCAGAAGCGTCCATCTACTCGTTGAACAATGCTAACCTCATGATGCTTTCCCGATCCTTGGCTTTGATCCCGCTTATCACCCTGCTTTCAGTACCATCTTGGGGCCAAGTGGAATTATTTGGTCCTGATCAAGCGCCGGTAATCGAGGGTGGTTCTGATGCCCAAAAAACGAGCACGGACGAGCCCTCCGTGGTGCCGCTCGCGGATAACGATCCGTTGCTGAAGCAACTCCTAGAGCAAGCGGGACGCGGAAACCAACAGCTCGCAGCATCCATCGGCTCATTAGCAACGCTTCAACGTTGGCAAGAGGCTGACCAGCTGCTGCAATCGATTCCCGGAAAACAGCTTGATGAAGCCACACTTGCTCAGATGTTTCTAACGATCGGAGCTGACAACTACCTGCGGCTCAAACGCCCAGAAATCTTAAGTGCCCAAGGAAACCAAAGCCTCGATGCACTCCAAGCAGCAGCGAGCTCCTACAGCGAATCAAGCCAGAGATTACTTCAGGCGATAGAAGAACTGGTTGCGGAAGACGAAGACACCCGACTGCAAGCCACAAGAACGCTCCTCTCGGGCGGAACAGCCGCAATCGAGCAATTGGTGTCTGCTTGTTGCAAGCCGCAACCAAACGCCAAACTCAATCGAATGCTGAGCACCCTTGTTGCACTTGGAGGTGGGGGAACCGACGCATTAAGGCAAATGGCGCTCTACGGCACCCCTGAGTGTCGGCAGTACGCCATCCACTCACTTGCTCGAATCGATCTTGAAAAGAACATCATTGATCTCGCCACCGCGGCTCATGCTCAAGATTCAACTCAGCCAGAAAGAAGCATTGCGGAATCACAACTGGAGCGTGGGCAAAGTTTTCCAAGCAGATCAGAAACGCTTCAAGCACTGACGCTTGACCTCGAGCAACTCGCTATCACAGCAAGTCGACAACTCAACGATGGATCAACCGAAAGCTTATGGTCGATCAACGAATCGAGGGACGGTGTGACCATTCAAAATACGCCAACGTATCTTGCGTCATACCGGGACGTCTATGACGCCGCAGCACGCCTGCAACGATTTGGCCAACTCACAGGAGAGACCGAGGCGTTGACCATCCTCCACACCATCGGTTTCGAGCTGATGGCGGATCCTGACTGGGGTGACCAAGCACAGGTTGATCAAGTGACTCAGAGATTCGAGGTATTGAGTGACGCTCAATCGGTCCTTGACATTCTAGCCATTGCGTTGAAAGAGGATTTGATCCCTGGTGCTATCGGACTGGTGCGAACCATCTCGAATACAGCGTGGACTCCTGAGCAGCAAAAACAATTCGTCAGGGGGACGTATGGGTCACCGAGCTCGCTCGTGCAAGCAGCGGTCGCAGACCAGACACAATTGCGATACGAAGCAGCCAGCGCAATCTCCAAACTCGGTCAGCAACCCTCATATCCAGGTGTGAGTCAGGTCAGAAGAACGTTGAGTGAAATGGCTCGACTCGAGGAAACCCCCACAGCAATCTTGGTTGAAACGCGACCGGAATACATTCAAGACTACGAACAGCTGCTACGAGGCATGGGATTCAAGGTGCTGAGTGCCTCATCAGTGTCTCAAGCGCAGCGACTCGTGGATCAAGGCGGGGATCTACGCTTGATCCTGGCAAAGCAACAACTTTCGGACCGAACTGCCATCGAGCTAATTGATACCGTCAGAAGAACCTTTCGTGGACGGCGAATCGCGATCGGCATCTACGGTGAAGAGAAAATTGACATCGGCGCACATCGCTGGAAGGCTCCGACCGCGTTCCTCTTTGACCCCGTGACCGAAGTCACACTCGGACAGGTGATTGAGCGTTCAAAACACCAAAGCCACCTTCCTCCGCTCTCGCCAGTCGATCGTGGTTCATTCCGCGAGCTAGCTGAGAACGAGTTGTTATAAATCAATGCGATCGGCCGACGACTGACAACTCCCGTCCACACTGGAATTTCGGTAGAATCTAGGGCGAGATCGAGGCCGACTGACTGGACGGCCGAGATACAATCTTTTCGTGCGGAAAAAGACTGCCAAAAGTCGTGGATTCTTGATTTCGATTTACCGTCGCGGGTGAACGAGTCGCGAGTCTGACCGGGCAGAGTCGTCCCTTCGTGCAAACCGCAAGCACGTCACCAACGCTTCATCTCTGTTTCCTATGGCGATTTTTGGAACTCCCCCTGGCGCACGAGGCGGCCCGCCTATTCCAGGCATCATTGGGAATTCCCCTGCCATGCAGGAGGTGTATCGCATCACCCGACGTGTCGCTGGCAGTAACGCATCCGTCCTCATCTTGGGCGAGACGGGCGTTGGCAAAGAATTGATCGCGAGTGCGATTCACCGCCTGAGTCGTCGTAGTGGCGGTCCGTTTGTGCGGGTGAACTGTGGTGCACTGAGCGAAAGCCTGCTTGAGAGTGAATTATTTGGCCATGTACGCGGAGCCTTCACCGGCGCCGTCTCGAACCGCACCGGTCGATTCGAAGCGGCTAACGGTGGCACCATCTTCCTTGATGAGATCAACAGCACCTCGCTTACTCTCCAGGTGAAATTGCTGCGAGTACTGCAGGAACGCGAGTTTGAGCGAGTAGGGGACACGGGAACACTCAGCACCGATGCGAGAATTGTCGCGGCGAGCAATCGTGACTTAATGAAAGAGGTCAAGCAGGAGCGATTCAGGGAGGACCTTTACTGGCGCCTCAATGTGGTGCCAATCGAAATACCGCCCCTTCGTCGACGTCGAGACGACATCCCAGCACTCGTCTCGTTTTTCCTAGAACATTACAACGAAATCAATGATCGCTACGTGGTCCACATCGGTCCGGGCACAATGGAGGCGATGCAGGATTACCACTGGCCAGGCAACGTTCGTGAATTACAAAACTATATCGAGCGAGCCGTTGTGATGTCCGAGACCGATGAACTAACGGTCGACCTGCTACCTGATTGCTTGATCTCGGGACAAACAAACTCTGCTTTGATCACAACTGGAAATGATTTTGATGCACTGACTCGCGAAGTGGTCACGCGAGGGCTCAGCGAATCAGGTGCACACAGTGGGATGATTCACTCGGTAATCGTCGAGCAGGTTGAAAAAGAATTGATCAGTCAGGTCCTGGCCGCGTGCGGTGGAGTCCAAACCAAGGCTGCAACTCAACTGGGTATCAATCGCAATACCCTGCACAAAAAGATCAAGGATTATCAAATCGACGAGATGGGCGAATCCTGATTGCCTTCAGCGATTTGCTGGATCATTAGGAGTCGCAATATTCAGCCGTTCGATCACCGCATTCTCTACTTTCATGGTGCCGGGGCGAATCGTCATTGACCGAACGGCGCCCTCTGGCCCGGGCGATCCATCAGGTAGCGTTTGCCGGAAGATGGCCGGCGAGCTGGGCCCCCCTTCGACGGTGAATAAATCTTTGGACGAAGAATAGGCCGCACGCACCGCCGTCCCTTCGACCAATCCACGCTCATTGCGACTTCTGAAGACGACGCCCTGAGATGCCGTCATTTCCCACCTTGCGGAAACGCCGGCAATACGACTCTGCACTTGCCCACGTGGTTCCAAGTTGAAACGTAGCTGATCGCAATCCAGCGTCGATTCTCCGATTGAAATTGCGTCCATTTTTTGAGCATCAAAAAGGCTCTCCCAGCTCTCGACCGGTCGAACCCCCACTCGAACACCACGAGAAAACTCTAACTGTTGCCGATCGAAGGATCCGAACATCTGATCATAAAACACCAGGTGAGCACCCGTGATCGGACGATCATTTGGATCACTATCCAGTCCGACACGATTCCCCCCGGAGGCCAAAAGCGGTTGATCAGCTTTTGGCACCACCCATCCTCGATACCATCCGGGGCCATCCGCTTTGAGTGTTCCTGAATCGCTTGGCTTGAGCGTCAGCATCTGAGCGTTGAGAAGATGCCGAGCCTCCATGACGCCATCAAGACCGCGATGAACAGCTTGAATGAACACAGGACGTTGCTCGGACTGCATCAGCGTGATCGTACTAACACTCGCTTGACGCATCGCCTTGACGTTCTCCACGTCAACGGCCTCGGTTAGCTCGGCTTGCAATCGGTCACCTGACAGCTCCAACTCCCACACCTCCGCACCGCGGATCAAGGTCGCATCCAACTCCACTCCGTCCGACAACACCGCCGTGCGACCGTCAAAGATCATCTCGCCATTCCAACGACAGTACGGGGTTTTTCCCCACCGGAAACCGACCTCTCCCTCTTCTGTAGCGCCGAGAGGCAGAGCCGCACGAGGCAACTGGAACTCCCCTGCGTCATTCATCCAAATCAAGTTGTCCCGCGGACGAATTTGAATCTGTGGACCTACGAAAAACCCATCGCCCAATTCGAGTCGAGCGGGCACGCCGTCAGCACTGGTTAATTGCAAAACGTCCTCACCACCCCCATCTATCAACTGAAGATGATCCCCCGTCAAACGGGTCGGAAGCATCTGGGTGCCCGTTTTGATTTCGTGCAAAACCTCGACGTCACCCATCACCGATAGTCTCTTCGCTTCAATCTCTGAACCGGCAAGCAATAGCTGAGCTCGGATGGATTCGCCCCGAATCGTGGGACGTGAACGAGCCACCGGAGAAACTTTTCCATCGTCCGCTTTTGGTTGAACCACCCATTGCCGGATCGATGCTTCCGAAGAAGAGCCCGACGGAGGATCACTATCAGACGCTTCTGGCTGCTCGACAAAAAACAACAACACTCTTTCTGCCTCAGCAGCTAACACCTGAGTATTCAAGTTCACCGCTCCGGTGATCTCAAAACGATCAGGAATGTAGTGGGGTTGCTGCTGATCGCTACTGGATTCACGTAAAACGCCTGCAATCATATCGGCGCGAAAATCACCACCATCAGCCATGGATGCGAGAATATCCCCCTCGACCCAAAATTCAATTTCACGACTTCCTCTCGACCTCACAGAATCGCCAGCCAGGTTGATATCCGAATCAGTTGTGTTGCCTGCTTTCGTGTTAGCATCCACCGCCGCGAATGAACCATCGTCGCTGGATTCAACGCCGGTAGAACCAGCGACGGATGCGTTTGAACCAACAGATTGCGACTCAATTTTCTTGGGCACAACCCGCAGACCCTGACGCCACTGAGCCCGACGCACCGGCAATGAAGGATCATCGACCTGGACGATGCCTGCTCCCGGCGCGTCAATCACGCCGATCTGGTCTGGACGCTGAGCATCGAAACGGTAATGCAATTTTGCAATCCGTGCCGTCACGGCTCCACGACGCAGCTGAACTCCCTTGCTGCCACTGGCCTCAATCACGCCATCTGAAACATTTAAACTGATTTGCTCGGCTGCAAGGTCGGCATCAAATGTTGGAAGCTTTGCAACGACCGGATCGCCCTCCGCTACGACTCCAATGATCCAATCAAGTGGTGATTTTCGCTCCAAGGAATCATTCATTGGATCGTTGAGCGCAATCTCAATTGTTTCACAATCAAAACGATCCGTGAGCTTTCCTTCAACATGATGTACGAGGGAAACGGAGTCACGAAGCGAAAGATAATCAAGAGCGAAGTCATACTCCACTCGACCACCGCAGGTCAGCGAAACCATCGCCGCTCCGACTTGCTTCTCGCCCCCTTCATGATTCCCCTGCCCCCAGATTGAACCACCCTCAAGCGGCATCACCAATTCATCGAGATAAATCAATTCCATACGGTCCAGAACGGTGGCAGCCCCACCGCCCGAATCGCCAGGTTGACTCGGACCATCAAGGTGAAACGTCAAGTCACGCCCCACCAGTCGCGTGGTGCCCAATGTCATCTCGACCGATTCGGTCGTCCAAATTTTCTGACTATCAATGCCGACATTTGAAGTGATGAGTTCCAGTGCCCCTTGGCCACTACCATCACTTTGGCGATACATGCGAACGTCTCCAATCAAACGTCCGCGTTGAATGGGCGGTGCACCGCCGCTCATGACATCGAGGGACTCGGTGAATTTAATCTCAGCACCCTGAGCCGCCTCCAACAGAATTGGCTGCATTGACTCCCGCGAGGAGAGACCGCGTCCAACAATGACGGTTACCGGCCAAAGTCGCCACTGATCGTTCTCCACCTGTTCCCATGATTGGAAGAGCAGCATTCCATCCGCGGTTTGCAACTGCTTGCAAACACCTCTTTGCCACGCATCGTCGGGGAACAAACTCAAAATCGATGCGTCAATTTCCAGAACCGAATCACCGCCGAGACCGATTGATTCGACCTTCGGCGGCTCAAGCCAAGGCGTGACGACAGCCTGATAACCCGCCGCAGCAGCGACCAGCACAAGCAAAGCCATCGTGTATTGACGCAACTTAGTCAGCATCACGCAATGAACACCGTCTATCGTTTCTGAATCGATTTCAAAAGGAAAATATTCTCGTAATTCTTCGCATCACACTTTACGGCTCGGTAGATGCTCGGCCCAACGCCCTTTGGCTCGAAGCAACCTTTCAATGCACTCCCGCAAAGCCCCCTCACCACCCTTACTTTTTAAAATCCAGTGCGCAGCGTCGCAAACATCCTTCGCGGCATCAGCGGGAGCCACCGCCAAACCAACTTGGTTCATTACCGGCAGATCAGGAAGGTCATCACCCACGTAACAAACCTCACTCCAGTCACATCCAATGGACGCAACGATCTCTGAGGCCGCTTGGTGTTTATCGGCACTTCCCTGATGAACCTCCAAAATCCCCAACTCCGCTGCTCTCCTTTGAACCACCTCACTTTCCCGTGCCGTGATGATGGAAAAAGAAAAACCACTTCGCATCCATAGTTTGATGCCGAGTCCGTCGCGGACATGAAACGACTTCATTTCCTCTCCAGAACGACCGTAGGTGATCGCCCCGTTGGTCATCACGCCATCCACATCCGACAGGATGCACCGAATGCTCGCTGATGATTCAAGATCTGATTTTAGTGATGGAGACATGAACGTAGGCGGGGATCGTGAAGTGACGAATACAGCAACGCACTGGTCAATCGCGGACGATTGCGAAGCGACAAGCAGATTTAGGATTTGAGACGAAGCCGACTTGGTGAAGACTCAAACGGAATGCACGCTTGCTGATCGGGATCATCACCCAAAGCCACCACATCCGTGATATCCAGCAAACCGATCGGTGAACCATCGTGGTCGACGACAGGCAATTCACTAATCTTTCGATGTGACATAATTGCCACAGCTTCACTAAGAAGGGTCCCTGATAGCGTCGTCAATGGATGCTTGGTCATACGAGACTCGATGGATTGGTCCAGAGCCGAATCGTTACGATTTTCCAGCAACCTCGCCAAGTCACTATCGGTGAAAAGCCCAACTAGCTTGCCCTCATCATCCACGAGCATGACTGCACCGGAGCGTCGTTTGGACTGCGAAGCGGTCACCATCGCGTCCCTCACGGTCGATCGAACGTTCGCGAGACGACAAGACTGAAGAGGTCGCATCAACTGGTCTACCGACGACAACTTGCGTCCCAAAGCACCACCAGGATGAAACGAAGCAAAATCCTGCGAAGTGAAACGCCTCAGCCGACTCGCCAACATCGCAATCGCATCACCAACCGCCATTAAAACTGCAGTACTCGATGTGGGAGCCAGGCCGTTTGGACATGCCTCGGCGTGCCGTCCAACACTCACGACACAATCACTCGCCGCCGCTAACGGATTATCATGATCGGCGGTGATAGAAATGAGACCTGCACTGTGCTCCCGCAAAAAAGAAGCGATTCGAACCACCTCTTCACTCTGGCCTGATGTGCTCAAAGCCAACACAAGATCGCCGGAACGAACACGACCTAAATCGCCGTGCACTGCCTCCGACGGGTGCAGAAAATGTGCAGCGGTCCCAGTGCTGGCGAGGGTTGCTACTAGCTTCTGACCAACTAAACCAGCTTTGCCAACACCCGTGACAATCACTGATCCATTGATCTCTGCAATCCACTCGGCCGCACGCACCGCCTCAGTCGATAAATGCTCCGAGGCACTCATGATCGCCTCGGCCTCAACCTTCATGCTGTGTCGAAGCGACCCGAGTCGCTCGATTAACGTCGCCGGATAGGTGACATCCTTGCGGTCGCGAAGAGGTTCTGCTGACAAGTCACACCTTCCTTGGTGCTTGGTAAACAAGCCCGAGCCAACCATGCTCCTTGGGATTTCTCAGATCCTACACCGAACCGACGCTTCGCCACAACGTTGCATCAGACTGATAAAACACAACAACAAACACACTGAACATTGATAGCAATCCAGCTACGGAATCGAAATTGACTCATCCAGATTCATCATCGCTCTTGCCACCAATATCCATCGATCGTCCCGCGAACCAAGATCAGCCACAAAAGCTAGCATCGTCTCGATCTCCGCTTCGCTTGGTTCACGCACTAGCAGTCGTGTGAAGAGCGTTTTGACAATCGCTAAGTCACTCGCCTCAGCCCCCAAGTCCCGCTGAACCCGGTCTGCCAAGGCCGAGGCAATCTCAAGAAACATCGGATCATTGAGAAGGGTTAGTGCCTGCAGGGGAGTCGTGCTGGCATCCCTCCGCGCGATACAAACCTCCCCCGATGGGCCATCGAAGGTGGTGAACGCGGCAAAGGGCGCGGTACGTTTACGAAAGGTGTACAGTGAACGACGAAACCGATCCTCACCTTGGGAATCGTCCCATGAAGGATTTCCGTAGGCGAGCTGCATCACAGACTTTGGCTGCGGCGGATAAACACTTGCACCACCCATCTTGGATGCCAAAGCCCCGGCCGACGAAAGGAGTGAGTCACGAAGCACTTCAGCCTTCAACCGTCTAGCCGGAAATACCGAAAGCAAGCGATTCTCCGGATCCGACTCTGGCGCCCCGACCACCCGCTGACCGTATACCGCGGACAGTACCAACTGACGATGCAGCGACTTGGTTGACCAACCGCCCCCGGCAAATCGCACCGCAAGATGATCCAACAACTCCGGATGCGATGGCTGACCGCTCTGGGTACCGAAGTCCCCAGCAGTGCTGAGGATCCCCCTACCAAAGAACTCTCTCCAAGCTCGATTCACTGCAACACGGGCCGCTAACGGGTTTGCCTCGCTGACCAACCACTGAGCAAACTCGAGTCGATTATGCACCGCCTGCGGTGTGAAGTTGCTAAAAATTGCTGGCACACCGGCTTTGACCTCATTTTGCGGCTGAAGGTATTCGCCGCGGTTGTGTCGGTAGGTGACTCGCAAATCATCCTCTGAGCGTTCCGCCATCGCTAGTGTTCGCAGCGGGCTGGGAATCGAATCGTTGACTTGATCAATCTCCTTTCGCAGGTCTTTCATGGCGGGAGATTGAAGTGAAAAATGCTTGGCAAGCATCAGATATTGTTCGTGTGTGAGCGTTCCGACTTCAGCTTCCGAAAGCCAGGTTTGCCACAGGGGAGGAACCGTCATCGCGTTGGCCGGCGGCCCCGATGCAACCGACAACCGGAATTTGCCGACGGCAGCCGCAAAATGCCGCTCGAAAAGCATCTCAACCTCAAGCTCTCCGGATTCGGTGAGAGCTTCTTCGAATTGGATCACTAATTCGCTTGCCTTCCCCTCACGCCCAGAGGTGGACCAACCGGTCGACCCATCCCCATCGAGGACATTTGCGGCGTCCGCACTCCCAGAACCAACGCTGATCTTCCCATAACTGTGGGAAGCCGAGGCTAGAGGTACCACCTCGCCATCAATCCAAACCCGTAATTCACTGAGAAAAAAATCTCCGCGTCGCCCCTCGTAATACGCCATCCCGGGACCGCTGGCAGGGAGCGATGGATCGGGCAGGACTTCCAGCTTCAAAGACCTCGCGCCAACCATCTCAGGCAGCGGCGCAAAACGAACGCGGTAAACATCACGTTTGGTAACATCCCCGCGTGCCAAGATGGATCCATCCTCGAGACGGCTCAACTTCGGCATTGTTGATTCGTAATCCGTCATCGATAGGGTTTGCCACTGCCGCGCGTTGTCAATCTGACCAGTTACCCAGTCGTGAAAAGCTTGATGGATTGGGTCATCACCCAGCTCCTCTCCCAACCACTTCTCATAACTCGGCAGTCGAGCCTGGATCAAATCCGTTAACAAACGATCAACACGTTGTTCCGTACGATTCACCATTGCCTGACGCTGGGGATCGTCCACAATCAAATCAGGCTCATCGGCTTGATTCAGAAGCGCCATCAATCCGTAGTATTCATCGTGTGTGATCGGATCAAATTTGTGGGTATGGCATTGGGCGCACCCAATTGTCATCCCCATCCAGACCGTTCCCGTCGTGGCAACCCGATCGACCAAAGCGTAAAAACGATACTCCAGCGGATCGATCCCACCCTCTTCGTTGAGCATCGTATTGCGATGAAACCCCGTGGCGATTCGCTGTTGTTGCGTGGCGTCGGGTAGCATGTCGCCAGCAAGTTGCTCGATTGAAAATTGGTCATATGGGATGTCTTGATTGAGTGCGTCAATGACCCATGACCGATAAGGCCAGATGGAACGCGGGCGATCCTTTTCATAGCCGTTGGTGTCGCTGTATCTCGCGAGATCAAGCCATGAACTGGCAAACTTCTCTCCATACTCAGGTGAAGCCAACAAGCGGTCCACTAGACGTTTCACCGCCGCAGGATGCTTGTCCGCGACAAAGCGTTCAACTTCTTCGGGGTTCGGGTTAATGCCAAGCAGATCGAGTGATAAGCGTCGAATCAAACGCCTACGATCAACCGGACCTTGTGGCTTCAAACCCTGCTTTTCAAGCTCCGCCAAGATGAAGCGATCCAACTCATCTTTGCACCAGTTCGCATCCATCACATCAGGAACAGACTGTGATCTTGGGGGAACAAAGGCCCAATGTGACTCGTACTCGCCTCCCTGCAGCACCCATGACCTGAGCGTTTGCATCTCAGTCTCTGATAAACCATCTCCGCTTTCCGGGGGCGGCATCACGGTATCGGGGTCATTGGAGGTAATCCGAGATATCAACTCGCTCTCCTCCAAACTCCCCGGCACAACTGCCGCATAACCACCAAGGTCTCGATGCGAGTCGGCTTGCTGATCAAGACGCAAGTCCGCCTCGCGGGTTTCACTATCGGGCCCGTGACATTGAAAGCACTTTCCGGCAAGAATCGGCCGCACATCACGGTTGTACGAGATCTCTAAATCTTTGCCAGAGACGGTAGCCACTGAACCGACTAGCACGATCAAAATCAGCAGAAGCTTGGCTGGCACCGCACAAACACATGAACTCAATCCATGGTGACCGGTGGTTAATGCCCAGTTTGAAAGGGACACCCCAGAGCAATCCTTAGGCTGTAACATCGAAACTCAAATACCAGGACCTAAAAACAGAACCAAACAGCTGAACTTTGCGGATCGAGAAATGACAAAACGTCTTGCCGACATCAATCCAGATGTTCCTCAAAGCATACCGCAATTCCGGACGCTTGACTCACCGCTTGGGTCGGTCAAATGCTGGTCACTCTTCTTCTCTAGCCAACCGTGCCTCGACGGCACCGCCATAAATTTCGTGCCCGACCAGCACCAACATTCCAAAGAACAACGGAAGGACGAAGTAGAGCAGTCTAAAAATCAGCACTGAAGCCAAAACGGAATCACCAGCAGAGTCCCGCAGCAGTGTCAGCAGGATGACTTCAAGAACCCCGAGACCGCCGGGGACCTGCGTGATCAAAGAAACCGCAATCGCAACCAGAAATGCGGCCAACACTAAAGAAAAAGGCACAAGAGTATCAGCAGGCATCACCAAATACAGAGTCGTTGCTGAGATCAGGAGGTCGATCGCGGCAACAGATGCCTGGGCAGCCATCAGGCCGGGTTCGGGTGGTCGCAAGCGTAGCTTCCCAATCGGAAGAGGTTTCCGCCAGACGAAACAGACGGTTAGGTAAGCAGCGGCTAAACAGAGCAGGATGGCTCCAAGGGTTCTTGTTCCGAAAGGAAGCGGGACCTCCTCTGGTAACTCCACCGGAACGGCCACCAACACTGCTCCACCGAGCACCCAAAGACCACTCCAAAATGTGAGCCCGAGCATGGTGACCAGAACCACAATCTGACTCGGCGATAGCCCCCACCGTGTGTAGAAGCGAAATCGTATCGGCGTCGCCGCCAAAAGCGTCCCAAGATTATTGCCCAAGCTATAACCCAAGAACGAAACGAGAGCCACGCGGCGTAGTGGCAGCGAGCGGCAGACATACCGCAGCGCCAGCAAATCGTATCCGGTTAACAAACCATAGTTGAGGGCCACCAAAAAGAGGGCAATCCCCAGATAGACCGGCGGAACTCCCACAAGCCCAGTTTTGAACTCCAGCCAAGTGATATTCTGAGATTCACGTATCAACAAACGCACCGCCAATCCGAATAGGATGGCGGCCATTACAGGACCGGCAATCGATCGTAATTTTCGTTTTGGCAAAGCGTTCAGGTCGCGGACATGGAGAAGAATCAATGAGGTGGTCGATCCGGAACCCAAACCGATCCCTGCCGCCGTCACCTTTGTAACCGAATCATCGGCAAGCGTTTACTCCCAACTGCATCAAACCACTAGAATTCAAGCATTCGGGGACGGGAATGACACAAAATCCCCTGACGCCATCAAGGCGGAGAAAATCAACCACATCTGGACAGGACATTGATGAAATGATGCAATTAACACCATAATCAACTTTCCCTGGAAAATCATGAGACTCTAGGTCTCGCAAAGGCAGTTTGCCATCTCCAGCGTCAAACAACTAGCTCCTTCAAATCAAGGCATCCAGTAACGCCATGACAAAAGTCAAACACGAACTCGTTGTACTTGGGGGCGGTCCCGCTGGTTATGTCGCAGCAATCCGGGCGGCGCAACTCGGAATTGATGTTGCGTGCATCGACGAGAACCCAAGATTTGGTGGAACGTGCCTTCGAGTGGGCTGCATCCCGAGTAAAGCACTGCTTGAATCAAGCCATCTCTACGAAGAGACCCAGCATCGCTTCAAAGATCACGGCATCCAAGTCGATGGGGTTCAACTAGATCTTGATGCCTTGATGGCGAGAAAGGCAAAAATTGTTGATACCCTTACAGGGGGCATCGACATGCTTTTCAAGAAACAAGGCGTTACTCCCTACCGCGGGCGTGGCCGCTTCCAAGATGCGAACACAATCGTGGTCGAGGGCGAGGAGGGTGTCACCATTGAGGCCGACCAAGTGTTGATTTGCGCCGGTAGTCATCCTGCGAAATTACCGTTTGTCGAAGAAGATGGCGAGTACATCGGCAACAGCACGACGGCACTTTCTTTCCCAACCGTCCCTCAGAAACTTGTAGTCATCGGAGCGGGATACATCGGACTGGAACTCGGTAGTGTTTGGAATCGCCTGGGCAGTGAGGTGATAGCGCTCGAAGCTTTCGATCGCATCATGCCCGGGATCGATGGCGAGATTGCCTCACTGGCTCACCGTGGATTCAAGAAACAGGGAATCGACATTCGTACCGAAACCTTTGTTCAATCCGCCAAGCGGCAGGGGGACAAATGCGTCGTGGAAATCAAAGACGGCGATACCATTGAATGCGACCGCGTCCTACTTGCCACCGGTCGAACTCCTGCTACGGATGATCTTGGCCTCGAGGCAACTAACCTCGAAACGGATCAACGTGGTTTCATTACCGTCAATGAAAACTTTGAAACAGCTGTCGAAAGTGTTTATGCCGCCGGAGACTGCATTGGCGGAGCCATGTTGGCGCACAAGGCGATGGAAGAAGCGATCGTGTGCGTGGAGCGAATGGTAGGAATGAAAAGCCACGTCAACTACGACGTGATTCCGGCAATCGTTTACACTCACCCCGAAATCGCCTCGGTGGGACGTACAGAAGAACAACTCAAGCAAGACGGCGTGACATACAACAAGGGCGTCTGCCCGTACGGAGCAAATGGACGAGCGAGAACACTCGGTGAAATCGATGGTCGTGTAAAAATTCTCGCCGATGCCACGACCGACCGTGTCTTGGGTGTTCACATCATCGGGGCTCGCGCCGGAGATATGATTGCCGAAGCTGCCACCGCCATGGAATTTGGTGCTAGCAGCGAAGATATCGCCCGAACCTGCCACGCCCACCCAACGCTTGCCGAAGCCATGCACGAAGCAGCCCTTGCGGTGGACAAACGCGCAATCCACACCGCATAACGCAACTCAATTGCTTAATCGGTGAGCGTCGCGATCAGCACTTCCCGCTTGCCTCCCTTGGGTCCGCGAACCTTCCTCACACAAAAGCCGGCTTCAGTAAAATTGTCCCGTACTTCTCGGCTCACGCAATAAGTTGTTAGTCGACCGTGCGGTGACAACTGTCGTCGCACACGTTTTAGATGCGAAACCTGCCAAAGCTCTGGATTCGCCGAGGGAGCAAACGGATCATAGTAGATCGCATCAGCCAATCGCTCCGTCGCTGCGTCACTTTTCAACCAGTCCCCAACACTCAGCGTCACCACGACTTCATCGTTCGATGTGTTGGAACTCGACGAAGGCACTTCCCACCTATATTCACCCGGTAACGTGTCTATACCGATCCCGCGACGCCATGAGATAAACGAATCCACCAACCAAGCTTGCTCCAGCGATTGTCCAAGATTTAGTGATTCAAGAATGTCGGCATCCAGCAGATCGGACTCCCATGCGTGATATTGCAATCCACACTCAGCTGTGATTGCGAGATCCACCGTCATCAACATTCCAAGGGCAGTCCCAAGACCAATTTCCAAAACTCGTGTTTCCAATCCCTGACGGATTCGATCGGAGACCCCACTGTTATCAAGATAGACATGCTGGGTTTCTGTGCGTGCACCAGCCGCGCTGTGAAAAGCGACGCCCTGATTGTGGTCCATTAACGTTCGGCTGCCATCGTCGGTAACCTGAATCACAAGATCATCTCGCCCTGCGATCGGAATCATTTCTCGTTCTAACAACCAACCCGTCTCCTGATATCTAGACTCTTCTCCGAATCCGAATCAAAACCCACTTAAAATTTAAAGGAAATACACATTGTCTCCAGGCTCCAAAAACTGATTGTGACCTGAAAAACCAGACCGAAAGTGTGTTGAAAACGATCCTATCGTAAAATGCGTGTGCCAGATCAGCTCTCTTTGCCTATCGGTTAGAATAGAAGGGAAGCAAACAGGATTTCCTAGGGCTTATACCACGCTCGGCTGAGAGATTCCAAAGCCCCACAATCGACTCACGCTCCACCACTCTTCCGAAAGCAATCTGAAATTGGATATTGAAAAACTGAACGGCAAACTCAATCAAGTTCGCCAAGGATTGCAAAGTGTTATTCGGGGGAAGGACGCGGTCATTGATTCCGTGCTCACGGCGGTCCTCGCCGAGGGAAGCATCCTGCTGGAAGATGTGCCGGGAGTCGGAAAAACGACACTAGCGAAATCTCTCGCCTCGTTGATTGAGCTGAAATTCCAACGAGTTCAGTGCACTCCTGACCTGCTCCCAGCAGATATTCTCGGAAGCTCAATTTACCAACCTAGCTCCGCATCTTTCGAATTCCGGCCGGGACCGATTTTCTGCGATCTCCTGATTGCCGACGAAGTGAATCGTGCTTCACCGCGTACACAGAGTGCACTACTCGAGGCGATGGCAGAAGGACAAGTCACTGTTGATGGGAAACGATACCAACTTGAACGTCCGTTCTTGGTCATAGCAACACAAAACCCATCTGGTTACGAAGGGACTTTCCCGTTACCTGAATCGCAGTTGGACCGATTTCTCCTACGACTCTCCATGGATTACCCGGACCATGAGAGCGAGATCGAGATGCTTCTGGATCAGCCCACCGACGATCCCAATTTTTCACTTCAGGCGGTCATGACTCGAGAGGAATTGACCGCTCTTCAGAAACATGTTCGCGACGTCCTCGTCGATCGAAAAATTGCAAAGTATGTTGTGGATCTTGCCAACGCAACTCGATTGGATAGTCGAATCCGAACCGGATGCAGTCCACGTGGCTCAAAGATGCTTCTCCGAGCGGCTCAGGCTCGTGCCGTTCTTGAGGGCAGAAACTACGTCCTGCCGGATGATGTTCAGGTTCTCGCCGCCGCGGTTTTGAGCCACCGTGTAAGCCTCCGCAATGCCTCTCTAGGAGCGGATGATTCGATTGCGATTCAGAATGAAATCGTTTCGCAAGTGGAGGTTCCGGTTTGAGCGTCGCCCAAGCGTCTCGGTCTCCGCAACAGCCGGAAAGACTTGCACCGGCCAAGCGAAATCGCATCTTCTCATTCACTCAGCGAACACTCAGAGTGATTCAGTCGATTCCGGCGATGATCGTTTGGGTCTTGCTCCTTCCATTTCGGTTGGTGAATTGGTTTCGGCGTTCAATGACTGTCGCCTCCGGGACGCTCCTGGTCGTCAGCATCGCATCATTAAATATTATCTGGGGTTACCCATGGCTGGGAATTTTCTCAGCTGCGATTTCTTTGTTTATTCTCGGCCGACTACTTAGTTCACTGATGAGTCCAAAGCTGGACTACCACCTCGCTCTCCCACGATCCGTTCCACACGGATTTCCATTACCGATCGCGATCAAGTGCATCAACCGCGGTAGGCTTCCTGCCATGCAGTTCCTTATATCTTTTGACCAACGCAGTTCTCACTCCGGTCGGTCTTTGAGACGTAGACGCGCTTTCAACAAGTTGTTTGAAGCGATTTCATCGCCACAACCCATCACCTTACTTGAGTCAGGTAAGACTGGACGCGTCACCTCCACCCTAAGATTTTCCTCGCGGGGGACTCACTCGCTGCCCTTCATCATCACGCAGAGCTATTTTCCCTTTTACCTCTTTCAGGTCACACAACGCATTGACCCTAAGCAAGAAATAACCGTGACTCCCCGTCCGCTCGATGCGGACGAAGACGAATCATCTCGAGGGTTCCTAGAGTCGATGGGTGAATGGTCTCATCAGCTACTCGCAGGAGATGCACTCGATTACACCGGGAGTCGTGAATACGAATATGGGATGCCAGTTCGCAGATGGGATTTTGTCTCATGGGCACGTCTAGGCAAACCAATCGTACGTGAATATCAATCACCCTCAATTCAGCAAGTTTACCTGATCGTCGACACGTCTCATGAAGCCAGTGGCAATGACTCACAAGGAAAACAAGAAGCAGATTTTGAGCACCTGCTTTCGGCGGCAACAACGACGATTCTTGAGCTAGGAAAGAAACGAGTTAGCTTGCACTTCTGTTTAACTTGCCAACAGGATCGACATAGCGAAGAGGGCGGTTTCACGCAGATTGACAGCGAGTCGATGCTGATTCGATTAGCAAACGCGAACGTGACAGAGACAGAATCCACCGACCAGCAGATTGAAGCCGCACTTGAATCGGCACATCAAAGCCCGACCTTGATTCTTTCTAATCGGAACAGCGAATCGTATCCATACCCTTTGCCAAGGACAGTGAACTGGATCCAACTTGCGGCGCCCGATAAGGCTCAACAACAAACTCTTCACGCGGGCAGGGAGAGATAGAAACACGATGAACGAGAACCGACAACTGCAGATCCTTGGTGTCCTTTTATGGGCTCAATGTCTATTTGTGGGAAGTACCTTCCGCACGCTGCCGATTACTTGCGGTTTTGCAACGATCATCACGCTCGTCATTCTAGGATCAAGAAAGTTTAAATCAGGTTCACCGACGATAAGCAGCCAGCGCTGGTGGAAAACTCTACTCGCCTGCTTGGGCTTTCTCCTCAACTTTGGAATTGTCGCCCAGTGGCGTGCAACGAGCCAGTTGAGCGAGGAACTCAACTACGTCTACCTAGTGATCGACAGTCTGGCTCATACATCTCTGACGTTCGGATTCTTCCTTTGGCTCAAACGCCCGACGAGCGGTCATCCCGCCATGATCCCGTTTGGTTGCATTGTGGCCTTGATGGCGTGCGCGGCAGGTGGGGCAAGTAGTTCCCTCACGGCACAAAGCGCCATAGCGTTGACGATCTGCCTTGGATTTATCCTAGGTTGTGAAGTGACTCTTCGGAATAAACATGGCTTTGGAGCAATTAGCACCGAAGCAGTCAGCGATCACCCGTCGTCAAAATGGATCTTTCCCATCTTTTCGCTGTTCGTATTATCAGCCCTGATGATGGGAACCAGCGGTGTCGCAAACAGTACAAACATGATCCTGCCGACGATCCAAAGTAAACTGCAGGAGGAACTGAAGACGTCCTTCAACGCAATGGCGGAGGAGTCTTACGTGGGTGGGACTCGCTACGTTCGCGGCAGCGAACTCGGATCCTTGCGAAAACATATGCTCGGTGACCCCGCAGAGGTGGCAGTGCAAGCCTACTGTCAACTCCCACCCGGATACCTTCGGGGCACCGTTTTCGACCGATACTTTCGTGGTCGCTGGGTTGATTCGGGCAGCTTTGAATTCCAACGCTACTATCGCCAGGAAAGGATTCCAGACCAACCAATCCCGGCCACAAGCGTCGGCACCACAGAATTGAACGTCTCTCTACGGGAACCACTCAGTCGGTTCGAGTTAATCCAAGACCCGCCTCAGCAAACCATTTCGGTCGAAGTTCTTTCAGATCCGTCCAAAGGCTCCTTGATCTTCACTCCGCTGAACACCTACTGGATTGAAGCGAGCAGTCGAGAGATTTCTTACACCGCACACGGTGTCATCCGGGCAGGTATTGATGTTCGGCGACCCTATGTGGCTGGGGTTGGACAACAACTCCCTATGACGCCTATTAAACCAGAAATTGAAGATTCCACCTTACGCTTACCTGAACAAATTGCATCGAGGCTTCAAGATTACGGAAGCGATCTGATCGAAAATGGGGCTTCCACACGAGAAATCGCTACCGCAATTAGCGAACACTTCCAGTCTGAATACGGCTACAGCTTAACAACGAACATTGATCGCCCCCGCCGCAGTGATCCGATTGAATTTTTCCTTGACAACCAGCATGACGCGCACTGCGAGTACTTTGCATCGGCCACCGTCTTGCTCCTTCGAAGTCTCGGTGTTCACTCCCGTTATGTCACGGGCTACGTTGTTGATGAAGCGAGCGAAGAGGAAAGCTCACTCTGGCTTGGTCGCAACCGCGATGCACATGCGTGGGCTGAAGCGTACGACGAAGAAACACAACAGTGGTTCGCTGTCGAATCCACACCCGGTCGAAAGTACCAGACCATCGAACCGGAACAACTCAACTTGAACGCAGCCGACGCCGCTGGCAATCTGATTGAGGATCAATCAGGGATCGATGATGGATGGCTTCAGAACGCTATTGATTGGGCCGCGTCGGTTCGTGTCAGTGAACCGATTGTGATTCTGTTCCGTGTCGCGCAGATCCCTCTCTTCATCATCCTCACCATCTACCTTTGGAAGAGGTATCGCAAGGCACGCCAACCGGAAGCCAAAGCGGAAATCCGAGCTAGAAAAATGCTAAAGAAGGTGGACCGACTCATGGGGCGTCTAGAGCTGCACCGCGCACCGAGTGAAACGCTCTGCCACTTTGCGGATCGGATCAGCCGAACCGCAAACACAGACCGGTTCAGCATGACACAACAACAGTCACTGGCGAGATGCGCACAGTGGTATAGATCTTTCGCTGAAGCAAGATACCAAGGTCTTGCTCCGGAACCACTCTCGAAATGATGTGCCGTTAAAACGGCGCTTCATCATCAACGGCTTCAGAAAATGCATCGTTGGGCGAACTGACCCTCTCTGTCATCGTCCCACCGGTGGACCCGAGCAACTGAAAAGACATCGCCTCAGCACTCAAGAAGTACCTTGCTTCGCTTTGAGCATCCCTCTGCCAGCGTCGGCCGCTCAGACGGTATGTGACCTCAACTTCATCACCCACGTTCAGTTCATCAACCGCGTCACACGAATCTCGGATGAATTCTACGGGAATGTAATTGGTAAAGGATCCTTTGTCCTGCTCCAAAACAACGAGACGTTTCCTAAACCCCTTGTTCCCAAAGGTTTTAGTTTCCTCGATCAGGTGAATCACTCCGCTGACCGTTGCATCACTCATACCAAACTCTCTCGCGTCTCAAGCCATTTCTGAACGAGGCCCCGAAACCAGATCGGATCCTTCAAGGCAAATTGTAACATTCTCGCGAATGAAGAAAACTCGAGCGAAGTTAAATTTCTTCCGCTTCGCGAGCTGCCAATCCATTGGACCGTACCGGCTTCCAATTCTCAAATCATGCGAACACAATTCTCAAATCAAGCAATCAGCGACTCGATAACTTTCCCACCAAACTGGCTGAGTTGTTTGTGTCTTCCGGCGTGATAATACGTCAAGCGATTATCATCCAGCCCTAATAAGTGGAGCAGAGTCACATGGAAATCGCGGACATGATGCACCTCTTCCACCGCTTCCATCCCCGTCTCGTCCGTAGCTCCGATTGTATGGCCCGCTTTGCACCCTCCACCAGCCATCCAGATCGTCATCGCGTTAGGATTATGATCGCGCCCATATGCTGTGCCACCACGAACTCCATTATCAGGAGAACGCCCAAACTCACCACACCAAACAACCAATGTGCTATCGAGTAAACCTCGAACCTTTAAATCGCGAATCAATGCGGCGATTGGTTGATCCACTCCCCTCACAAGATTGCCGTGGGCACGCTCAATGTAGTCGTGACTATCCCAAGTACCGTGATAGAGCTGAACGAACCGCACTCCCTTTTCAACCAATTTTCTCGCCAATAGACACTTGCGACCAAACGAATCGGTTGAGTCTTGCCCGACCCCATAATCTTGAAGCGTCTTTTCACTCTCAGCCGACAGATCAAGCGTGTTGGGAATCTCGGCTTGCATTCGGTACGCTAATTCGTAGCTCATCAACCTCGCCTGCAAATCCTGCTGATTGGGCTTGGCTGCAGCATGTTGCTGATTCAACTTCATCAGCAGGTCAAGATTATCGCGTTGCCTTGCTCGTGTGACACCTGCTGGTGGTGTGAGGTCCAGGATGGGAGAGCCCTTGGGACGAAGTGGCGTCCCCTGAAACGCAGTCGGAAGGTATCCGTTACTCCAGTTAGCCGCACCTCCCTGCGGAAAAGAAATCTCAGGAAGCACGACAAAACCCGGTAAGTTCTGATTCACACTCCCGAGACCGTAGGTCACCCATGCACCCACCCCAGGATCACCCCCGAACTGGTTCCCGCAATTCATTTGATACATCGCAGTCGGATGATTCACGCTATCCACTTGGCAGCCTCGATAAAAGCAGAGCTCATCTGCAACAGCTCGCAAATGCTCCCAATTACTCGCCATCGCTGCACCGCTCTCCCCGAAACGGCCAAAGCTGAACGGACTCCGTACGAAATATCGTTTGCCGCTCTCCATCGCCGATTTCTGTTCACCGGATCGGTTGAATTCCGAAAGATGCAATTGCTCCAACTTCGGCTTTGGATCAAAGGTGTCGATATGGGATGGGCCTCCCTCCATCATCAAAAAAATGCAGCGTTCAGCCTTTGCTGGAAGATGCGCCACTCGCGCCTCCATTCCACGTCCAGCTACCTGCTCCGGCGGACCGCCCGAGCCTACCGAATCCTTACCACCATCATTCGTTACTCCCTCCGAGACGATCCCACTCTCCGGTGACTCTGCAAAGAGTCTGCCCTCGTCTCTGAGTAGAGATGAAAAAGCGATCAAACCCAAAGACGATCCCAGATTCATGGACCACTCTCGACGAGTCGTCAGGTTCGTCTCATCTCGCGTCAAGCGATCGTCCGGATCGCGTTGTATTGATCTTCTCTTCATCGCCACACGTCCTCAATCTCGACTGCCACGAGTCAATCCAGCAGGCCTCGCATCGAGTTGCATTTCCTGTTGAAACAAAATCGCCATTCCTCGCAATTTACGTAAGATCTCGCCATTGCGAACCGGAGTGGTTTCACCGGGGTCGACAGAAAGATCAAACAATTTCAAACCTGGCGTTAGCATTAACTTCCATTGACGCCAACGTACCGCCGCTAGCTGACCTTCGCTGCCGTGATAAAAGAACGCGTCGCTGTATTCGTCGCGACGGATCAACTGCTCCCATTCATAAGGCGGATTCCAAGTACGGCGTAACGGTACCCTCGCATTAAGTGACTGGTTAAGCTCCGGTCGAGGAACCACGGTGCTCTCTCCCCTCAGCAGCGGCGTAACATCCCGTCCGTCAATGACGACACCATCAGGGATCTCGATACCCGCCAGAGTTGCAACACTCGGGTACCAGTCCATCGCACGGATCACTTCATCACTTACTGCTCCCTGAGCGATTCCGATTCCGGGTCCCCAACAGATCGCTGGAACACGTATGCCGCCTTCGTAGGTAGTTAGCTTTCGTCCTTGGATCGGTTGCTCTTCATTACGTCCTGGGCCTCGACCATTATCGGATAGGTAAACCACCAACGTGCGACCATCGATCCCCTCTTCACCAAGGCAATCCATCAAACGCCCGACATGATGATCCATCTCTTGAATCGCATCCCCATATTCACCCCACTGCGAAGTATTTCGAAACGCTTCACTGACACCTAGTGGATTGTGCAGCATGGTGTGGGGGAGATACAGAAAGAAAGGACCGTCTCGATGTTCCCTGATAAAACGAATTGCTTCATCCGTGTAACGTTCCGTTAAATGATTGGGATCCGCTGGGCGTTGCACCACTTCATTCTGACGCATTAATGGCACGCCTCCCGCTGAGTCAAAGTAGACCACCTCAACAGGATCAAGATTGTGAAGCAACCCAAAATACTCATCGAACCCCTGATCCATCGGCAACAGCGGCGACTGAAATCCGAGATGCCATTTGCCGATACATGCGGTCGAATACCCATTCAGTTTGAACAACTCAGCGATGGTTAACTCATCCGGGTGGATCCCTTGAGTCGAATCGGCACGATGTACCCAAATGTGGTTCCCAACGCGTCTGGGATAACACCCCGTAAGGAGCCCCGCACGGGAAGGACTGCAAATTGGAGCTGCGGCATAATAATCAGTGAACCGCATACCCTGCTTGGCTAATTGGTCGATGCGAGGTGTCTTGACCTCCGTCGCACCGTAACAGCCCAAGTCGTAGTAACCCTGATCGTCAACCAATATGAGAATCACGTTCGGCTTTTCCGCGTTAGCGGGTGCCTCACTGACGTTGGGATCGGGATCTGAGGCCACGCAGACAACCCAGCCAGCAGTCAACAGGCTCGCAATGATCCCGGCGACATTGACAAGTAATTGCTGCACCAAACGCAGAGCCGTTCGATTTCCCAGATCCAGTGGCGATGTTCGCCATAACCTTTGTTGCCTGATCACCCCAAGTCCGTTGTTTTCAATCGACATAGACAAATTCATTCGAGTTCAAAAGCACCAAGCACACATCAGCTAAACCTTGCATCTGAGGTGTGATCTCCTCAGCACGAAGATCTGGAACATAATCGGCGTTCGCTTCAAGTCGTTCAATAAACGTGAACCTTTCACCAGTGTTCTCTTCCACCGCCTCTCGAACGACCTCTAGCGGAGGAGAAGCCAGGATTTCCTGAACTGGCAACGCGTCATGTTTGTCTAAAATCAACTGCCAATGATTCAGTGCGATCTGGATCTCTTGATCACTAGCGTCACGTGAATAAATCATTCGAAAGCACTGTTCGATGGCTCCACGCTGAGTTTCGGAATTCAGAACGGCACGTCTGGCGATCGCCAGGGCGCGGCGGTAGGTCGATACACCATTGAACAACGCGAACACCTGAGGGGTGATCGTCGAAGCGTCACGGAATTCACAGGAAAAATCTGGAGAAGGAGCATTAAAGACTTCGAGAAGTGGATCGACCAATCCCCGAAGCCGAAGGATATAAAGTGAACGCCGATGACGCTGCTTAGGTTCTGGGTTCGGAACCCAGGCGGCAGCGAAAGCGCCCATCACTTGCCTTGGCTGAAGTGCCACCTCCTGATTGATCTCCGGGCGACATGGGATTCCACCGATCTGATGATTCAGTTCACCTGAAACAAACAACATCGAATCACGTAGCTCCTCAGCACTCAGACGCCGAGGCATGAACACGGAATAGGATTCACGATTCGGATCAAGTTGATCCAAAACCGTTGGCTCATCATTTTGACTGGACCGACAGTAGGCATCCGAAAGCATGATCTGCCGATGCAACGACTTCAGTGACCAACCCTCATTGATCAGGCTCGCTGCCAACCAATCTAGCAGTCGAGGATGAGTAGGTTTCTTACCTTTGCTACCGAAGTTGTTTGGATTCCCAGCGATCGCCTTCCCAAAATGCCATAGCCAGAGACGATTAGCAATCACACGTGCGGTGAGTGGGTTCTCGTCACTAGCGACCCATCTAGCGAACGCGAGTCTCCTTCCCTCGATCGATTCAGGAATCTCTGGGGTTACCGATTCCTGAACCACACTTAACACCGACGGATGCACGCGTTCCGATTCGCTAAAGGGATCCCCACCGGTCAAGATGCAAGTCTCCTCGAGTTCACCCTTTGTCAACCGATCTTTCGGAATTCGAGTCGGTGCGTAGACGCCATTTCTCTTCGGTGTGCGACCGCTGTATACCGATAAGGCAAACGGCTGATACCGATCAAACTCCCATTTCAATCGCTGGATACCCTTGCTCGCAACTCGCTGACGTCCAAACTGCTCAGGAGTAAATCCTACATGCCTCGGCGGATACTCGTCCTCGGAGAAATCAGCTCCTTGCATGACTTGCCTGACGGCATTGAAAACGCCATTGCCCCGCCCCGAATTGAGCAACAAATCCACTTCTTGCTTCCAGCGATCAAACGCCTGCTGAGGAACAGGTTGCTGAGCCTCAAACCACTCAGTCGCGTTTTCAAGAAGCACCGCATCCAGACTCGCGAGGACCTCAGAGTGTTCTGCCTGCTTCCGCCGCAGATACTCCTGCTCCTCGAAACCATCCTGATTCTCGTGGTCCAAGAATTCAGCTCGACGCTCGGCGAGTTGCGTGGTAGCAAAGACCGCCTGAATTCCGTAGTAATCTCGTGTTGGTATCGGATCAAACTTGTGATCGTGACATTTCGCACATTGCAGAGAATGCCCAAGGAAGACCTCACCGACACTGTTGGTCACATCGTCAAGAAAACGCTGCCGCGCGACCTTCGCCACCTCCATTCCGGTCAACTCCCATGGCCCCATGCGCAGGAATCCAAGAGCAACCATCGCATCCGTCTCGGTAAGTGCATCAGAATCCTCGGCAAACCATTCGTCGCCCGCGATTTGCTCGATAACGAATTGATCAAACGGCTTGTCTCGATTGAAACTCCTGACGACGTAATCCCGATACCGCCAAGCGTTGCCTCGCTCAAAATCATTAGCAAAGCCGGATGAATCAGCGTAACGGACCACATCGAGCCAGTGCTGAGCCATTCGTTCACCGTAGTGATCTGATGCCAGCAAACGATCCACTAAATCAGCAAACGCAATCTCATCTGAACGTGGGTCATCGCAGAACGCCCTCACCTGCTCCGCACTGGGAGGCAGGCCCGTCAGATCGTAATAAGCCCGCCTCACCAGCACACTGCGTTCGGCGCGTGGCGCTACTTTCAACATGGCAGGCCTGAGTTCGGCCAACAAATCATCAATCGCCGTATGCGTCGTTGAGCGATCGGCAATTCCCCGCGATTTCTCACCTTTCCTCGGCGAGACATCATCGCCGCCTTCGGGCTGCACACGGATCCTACTGTCGGGATCCGCTGAGTCAAACGGATTCAAAATCGGCTGAAATGACCACAGATCAGCGGGGGCGTATTTTCGCTTGGTCCAAAGATCGGTCGTTCCACCCGAGGTTTGGACGGCAACACCGTCTTCTTGGGTCCATTGCTCCGCGAATCTAGCTTGAATCTCTTGCTGACGCTCCGCCGATGGCCACGCAGCACCGGAATGCAACCATGTCCTGATCGCCTCCAATTCACCAGCGGTCAATTTTTCTGATTCTTTCGGAGGCATCGCAGACCAGTCAACACTGTCCCGAGCAGCCGCGAGGTAGAGTGGACTTTGGGTAGGGTTCATCAAATCAATCGCTGGCTCACCGCTATCACCACCTTCCATACAACTCCGGAGTGAACCTAAATCTAGACCACCTTCAATCTCTCGTCCCTCTAAACCGTGGCAACCGAGGCATTTCTCAGCGAGCAAGGTTGAGATTTGCCGAACAAAGATTTCCTCAGACGGAGTGATATCGGTTGGCTCCGCATCTCCAGAATCTGCCGGTGACCTAGTATCTGCAACAACTTTAGAATCAAGAAATGCGGAGCAGTGCAATGAGATAACAAGAATCAAGCAGGCGATAAATCGGTTAAAAGCCACTCCGCTGGCACGCGTTTCTGTGTCCTCAAATTCGAGCCTGCCTGACATCACCACTCGCTCCGCTGTAACACAAACCTGTCCGCCAACGCTTCCCTGCCATTTCCGGCTCTTTCAAAGCAATATCATAACAGATACCTTGCTGGACTCACTGGTATCAGCCCGCTGGTAGTCGCTATAAGGATAGAAATCACAGCGGGATCCCAGCGTAATCCAGGCAAAGTCTCTGGGAAATCTCACCTGATTCCAGCGAACTGAATTCATCCTCGCCTCCATAAATGAATCCCACTGATGCGAATTGTGATCTGTTATCCCGTCGAGCAACGCCACCTAGACCAAATTCAACAGGCGGCGCCGGAAGCTGAAATCGTCAACGCGGGGCAAGAGCGAATTGACGAACTTCTTCCCTCCGCTGATATCTTCATTGGGCACGCCAAAGTTCCGGTGGACTGGGATCGTGTTTTGGATGCCGGCAACCTCAAGTGGATTCAATCCTCCGCAGCCGGACTTGATCACTGCTTGGTACCTGGTGTGGTCGTCTCGGATATCGTGGTCTCAAGCGCCTCAGGGCTCTTTGCTCCGCAGGTTGCCGAACAAACCTTTGCACTGATGACGGGTTTGCTTCGAGGGATGCCTCGGTTTTTTAGAGCCGAAGAAAAACGGGAATTCGTTCGCCTACCCACGGATGATCTTCGAGGTAAGACCGTTGGAATCGTTGGGATGGGTGGAAATGGACGGATGCTCGCCAAGACGCTGAGCCCATGGGACGTCACCCTGCTGGGAACCGACTACTACCCAATCGACGCTCCACCGGAACTGCAACGGCTGATGCCAGCAGATGCTATTGATACACTACTAGCCGTCAGCGATATCGTCATTCTCACCTTACCGCTAAACGACTCGACCTTAGGTCTTTTTGACGATTCCAAATTCGAAATGATGAAATCAGGTAGCTACCTGATCAATGTGGCGCGTGGTGCCGTGGTTCAGGAAGCCGCATTGGTACGTGCGTTGGAGTCGGGACGACTAGCCGGTGCCGGCTTGGATGTAACAGAGCTTGAACCGTTGTCGCCCGAAAGTGCGTTGTGGGACGACCCTCGTGTGATGATCACACCACACGTCGGCGCCCAGTCAGATCGACGTGTGGATGACACAACCGACCTAGCGTGTGACAATTTGAAACGCTATCTCAGAGGTGAGACACCACTCAATATTGTGGATAAAAAATTAGGCTTCCCTCACCCATCGGTTTCTTGGAGATCGGTCAAGCAGAAAGAAGCCAAGTCGTAATCGGCATTTCGCTCTCGACTCATCCTTTGAAAAAGGGATCATCAAAACCATGGAAGGCAAAAGCAGCAGTAATCGCCAGTTGAAGTTGGCGGGCGTGGGGTTATATCAGCGAGACCAATGCATTGGATTAGTGCGGCTTCCACTAAGTCGGCACGAAGATTTCATCGACGATTTCAATCGCCTCTATTCAGAAATTGGATTAAGCCTCGCGATACCAGATGAACTAACCCGACACGATACGGAGGGGGAGTGCGATTCGCACAATCACTCGTAAAACGCCTACTGACTCATCAACAGTGAATCAATAAAAAAATCCCCGGAGAATTAAATCTCCGGGGATCCTTTTTTGGTAGTACCGAGAACGGAACAAAGATGGTTTACAGTCAGGATTAGGTGACCCGCGTCTTGGCATTGGGCGGGGTCAAAAACGGATAAGCCGTTTGAGGAACTGAAACGCTATCTTACCTTTCTCGATGATTGGGCAAATTATGCACCGCAGGTTGGCTCGCAACCGCAAGTTGGCTCAGCAGGAGCTTCGCAACCGCAGCTTGGCTCTTCTTCTGCACCGCAAGCTGGCTCGCAGCTGTCGTCGCAGCCGTGCTTAGCCATCATGCGAGCGAAAAGACCTTTGACGCGGCTTCCGCAAGCTGCACCGTCGCAGCTGTCAACTTCTTCTGCACCGCAAACAGGCTCTTCTACGGGAGCTTCGCAGCCACAAGTTGGCTCTTCTTCAGCACCGCAAGCTGGCTCGCAGCTGTCACAGCTGTGCTTAGCCATCATACGAGCGAAAAGACCCTTGAGGCGGCTGCCGCAAGCTGCTCCGTCGCAGCTGTCGACTTCTTCTGCACCGCAAACAGGCTCAACAGGAGCTTCGCAGCCACAAGTTGGCTCAGCTTCTGCACCACAAACTGGCTCGCATGCATCGCAAGCATCAGTTTTACAAAGACCGAAAAGACCAAACGCACTTGCGTTGGTGGAGCTCGTGGCGACCAAAGCGATTGCCAACAGAGCTGGAACGATTACACGACGCATCGTGAATTCTCCATGGAAAAAGGTTTCAGGAAGGTAACTGCAACGCCTGAGCCGCAACACGTCCGAGCGGCCAAAGACCAGCTTCAAGCCTCGGCTCGTCACCGATCCCTGACAACGCACTAACTGCATCGCAGGTCGATCGGCGTGTGGCGGCGCCAGCGACCGAACACCGCACAACGAGGTGTTCACGGAGATCTATCGACTCGGTGACTTTGCCGAATGCGTAGTTTTGAGAAAATCTGCCGCCTGACTCTGCGATTCCCGTTGAACTTAACGGCTGTGCCGACTGAAACGGTCAATCCGATTTTTCGGACACCATTCAAAGCCGTCATTGAGCGAAAAGTGAAGCCTTGACGCTCAGAGAATGCATTAGGGCGAATTATTGATGTGAGATCCTGCCTAGGCGTGCACCATGCCCGACGCCACAAAGATTAACTAACCCGGTCGGTGGTAACCAAACAGCAAAACTAACCCGTCAGGCAAACCGCCCCCATCCGGACTTCGATATCGACCGGTTCGTGCCCCATCACGGTGCAACGAATGTGCTAAGAGATGACTTTTGCAATGAACTTGTGCTGGATGCAATGAGTCCACATGGCGAGTCCGCACACCAAGATAACCAAGGTTAGGTAGGACGTCAGACTCAGGACTTAGCAGACAATCCTCGCACTTTTCGTTGCCACTCCAATGGCTTTGCGCCACCGACACTCTCATCCTCGTAATGGCTCCTAAGACGCTCGAGCTCCTTCTTAGATTCGTGAATCTGAGTCGAGTAGCTGGCATCCTCATAAAGATTATGGAGTTCATCCGGGTCGGTTTCGAGATCGTAAAACTCCCACTCGTCGAACTCGTAAAAATGCATCAACTTATAACGATCACCGCGCACGCCGTTGTGCCTTGGCACCATGTGAACGCTGGGGTACTCGTAATAATGATAGTAGATACTGTCCCTCCACTTCGGTGGATCTTCACCTCGCAACAGTGGCACCAACGACTGTCCCTGCATGTCAGAAGGCACTTTTGCACGCGCCATTTCCAAGAAAGTCTGAGCGTAGTCGAGATTTTGCACCAAGTGCTCATCCACCGAATTCTCAGCCGTTACGCCGGGCCACTTAACAATCAGAGGCATCTTAAGGGACTCTTCGTACATCCATCGCTTGTCATACCATCCGTGATCCCCAACATAGAAACCCTGATCGGACGAATAGATCACGACGGTATTTTCGCTGAGCCCGAGTTCCTCGAGTGTCGACATCAGAGTGCCAACACTTTCATCCACACCGCGGATGCAGCGAAGGTAATTCTTGGCGTAGCGTTGATATTTCCATCGGACCAAATCTTCACCCTTCAGATTGGCTTCGTGAAACGCCTTGTCCCTCGGTCCATACGCATCCCGCCAAACCTTCATCTGAGATTGGGTCATTCTTTTCATATTAGCCCACGCAGATTTATCCACTCGACCCTTCACACTCTGACCGTCGAAAGTGGGCAGAAGGTCGACAAATAGATCGAATTGCAGATGCATGTGCCGATCGATCTCCAATTCCTGAAAACGCGCCGGCGGCGCATTATCCTCCCAACGATCAAAAAGTGTGGCTGGTTCCGGAAGATCAATATCTTCATAAAGATCCAGATGACGTGGAGCGGGCATCCAATTTCGATGCGGTGCTTTGTGTTGCACCATCAGCATAAAGGGCTTCTTCGAATCCCTTCCCTCCTTAAGCCACTGAACCGCCAGATCGGTGACAATGTCGGTGCAATGTCCCTGGACCTGCTTTCGCCCATCCGGCGTGATCAGATCAGGGTTGTAATAAAGTCCCTGGCCAGGCAAGACTTGCCAATCATCGAATCCCTGAGGATTTCCCTTCAAATGAGATTTGCCATAGATCGCCGTGGTGTATCCGGCTTGCTGCAATAGTTTTGGAAAGGTCTGCTGGTTCCAATCAAACGTATTACCGTTATTCATGAATCCATTTTTATGGCTATGCTTGCCAGTTTGAATCACCGCACGACTCGGGCCACAAATTGAGTTGGTGCAGAAACTATTCCGAAACAACATCCCTTGTTTCGCCAACTGATCGATATTTGGCGTCGGGTCAACCGACTTGAGCCAACCGTCATACGCACCAATCGCGTGTGGTGCGTGGTCATCAGAAAAGACAAACAGAATATTTGGCCGACTTTCTGGTTCTGCAGCTGTCAGGTCGCATAATCCAGCAAATGAACAAGTGGTCGCCAAGATTACCCAAAACCACTTCGGCAGCAACTGCTTTACCTTCATTCCAAAACCTTCAAATCATTTCCAAGTAGACCGTCGATTAGCAAAAGGCACGATCAAACAATGCCTCGCATCGACCCGCATAGCGACACAATCATAACCACTTCACGCCTACGGATGGCTCGTAAGATAAAAAAGCGACTACGATCCACCCACTCTGCGACCATCCTGCCTGAGAGATCTGCTCCACCATGCGACAATCAAACCATTTTGCCATCACCGCCAACGACATTCGAGCTGCATCCCAGAGAATCGCGGGACAGGTCATTCGGACGCCGCTAATTCCCTGCGATTCAATTTCCAAATCGCTTGGTTGCGAACTCTTATTCAAAGCCGAAAACCTACAGCACGAGGGTTCTTTTAAGGTTCGCGGTGCAACCAATGCCGTCAGCTCACTCGTGGATCAGACGAGCAAAAATGAACTCGCCGAATGCGGCGTCATCACGCACTCATCGGGAAACCATGCCGCAGCCCTAGCGAGGGCTGCAACGCTCAATGGCATCCGGGCGAAAATAGTGATGCCCCACAACTCTTCACGAAGAAAATTCGATGCGGTTCGACAATACGGTATCGAACCAATCCTCTGCGAACCAAGCAGTGAAGCGAGACAACTCAAGGCAGATGAGATCATTTCGCAAACGGGTGGGAAAATGATTCACGCATACGATCACCCTGACATCATCGCGGGACAGGGAACGGTTGGCCTCGAAATACTTGAGCAGATCACCAACGCCGATGTCATTCTGGCTCCTGTCGGCGGTGGTGGCCTCCTTGCCGGAATCCTGCTCGCAGTCAAAACCACCGATCCAAACATCCAGATTTTTGGTTGTGAACCAACCTTTGCTGACGATGCCCACCGCAGCCTCCATGCAGGAACGCTTCAAAAACCGACTCGGTACGATTCCGTTGCCGACGGTTTACGAACCTGTCTCGGTGACCTCACCTTCCCAATCATTCAACATTTCGTGGATGACATCCTCTTGGTGGATGAGCCTGAAATTCTCGAAGCGACACGCACTATCGCCATTCAGGGCCGATTGGTTGCAGAACCCTCGGGCGCAGTCACACTTGCCGCAGCTTGTCGATATAGACAAAAATTTAAAGAGCAACGCGTTGTGGCGGTGATATCCGGTGGCAACCTCGACATGGGCGGTTGCACACTCGGGAATACCCGTTGATGTTCAAATTCAATACGGGAGACACCGCGTCTCAAAACGCATCGGAGTCTGCATCACTCGGCATTCGCCAATCCCCTCGCGGAGAGAGACTGACTGAACCAACCTTAGGTCCATCGGGAACACAGTTCCGTTTGAATTGATTGCTGAAGAAACGCCGAAAAAAGAGATCGAGTGTCTGCGAGATTGTCTCTTCAGAATATTCGCCCTCGAACTGAGCATGCTGAGCAAGGTACAAGATTTTCTCTCGGCTGAACCCATGACGGATTAAGTGATACAGAAAAAAGTCGTGTAGTTCATAAGGCCCGACCGTCGACTCGGTGCTCTGCCGGATTTCTCCGGTCTCAGTTGGCGGCAATAGCTCCGGCGAAATAGGCGTCTCAGCGATCCGGTTCAATACAGCAGCAAGGGACGTGCCTGGGTAGCGTGCGGCATAATGCTTCACCAAAAATCGCACCAACGACTTTGGCACCGATGTGTTGACGTTGTACATCGACATGTGGTCAGCATTGTAGGTCGACCAACCCAACGCCTGCTCGCTCATATCTCCGGTACCAATAACAAAACCCCGAGTCATCAGCAGCATGGTGCGCATCCTCGCTTGAACATTTTCAAAGACGAGATCTGACGCATCATCGGGGAGGCGGGTTAATTCCACCTGAAATTGTTCGATGTCGAGCCCCTCATCCAGAGCTAAGCCGAACGGTTGATGCCCCATCGACCGAAAGGTCTCGACGCACTGGGATCGAATATCGACGCAGTCCATTTTTACGCCCAATTCAGACAGCAGCACCTCCGCACTGGTTTGCGTGTGGCTTGTCGTACCGAACCCAGGCATCACCATCGCGAGAATATGATCGCGCGACCAACCAACCGCGTCGCACGCTTGCACCGCGACAATCAATGCCAGGGTGCTATCGAGTCCGCCAGAGACACCAATCGACAAGATGGTGTGGTCGGGCAATCGAGAAAGTCTTTTTGCAAGTCCGGCCACCTGTATCGCCAGGATCTCCGAGCACCGTGCATCCAACTCCGTGTCGTTGGAGGGCACAAACGGCTGCGGATCAATCCAACGTAACAGTTGGCCGTGCCGCGTGCTTCCTGAGGTGCCCCCTGAACCGTGATCCTGACAAGAACTGATGGGAATGACGACGCGTCGGAACTCAGCCGCATGGCGATCACGAGCATCCGCAAAGGTGCCCACGACCCGACGATCACGCGCGATCTGCTGCAGGTCGACATCGCAAATCACTTCAGTTGACTCAACGTACTCCGGCACTTGCCCATCCCCGATCCGGCGAGACTCCCCGAGTAGTCTTCCATTTTCGGCGATCATCGCATGCCCGCCGAAGACGAGATCCGATGTCGATTCACCGGGGCCAGAGGAGGCGTACGCATAGGCGGCGATACACCGTCCCGACTGAACTCGCACAAGGTCTCGACGCCAGTCCGCTTTACCGATCGTTTCGTTACTTGCCGAAAGATTCAACAGAACGTTCGCACCAGCCAACGCGGCGTGGCCACTCGGAGGGATCGGCCCCCAGAGGTCCTCACAAATCTCTACACCAATGAGAGCTGACCCGGTTTCAAAAATCAGATCCGTCCCAAATGGAATCTCAAGTTTGTTGATATGAATCGACTTCGGATCCGAGCTACTCGCGCGACGAAAATGTCGAGCCTCATAAAATTCGTGGTAGGTCGGCAGGTAACTCTTCGGGACACAGCCATGAATGGTGCCACCTGAAACGACCGCGGCAACGTTCATCAGAGAATGATTGACCAACAATGGAAGCCCAACCACGGCTACCGATTCAACCTTCGCTGTATATTCTGCAAGCTGAAGCAAGGCATCCTGTGCAGCGTCTATCAAACTGTCCGTCAAAAACAGATCGCCGCAGGTGTAGCCCGTCAAAGAAAGCTCGGGAAATAAAACGATGTCAGCATCAGCACGATCGAGTCGGTCGCAAATATGCTTTAGATTGGCAGCAGGGTTCGCAATCTCCACTGCAGGAGACGCCGCGCAGATTCGAAAAAAACCGTGTGGCAACAAATGATCCTCGCTGACCCAAAGACCGAAGGTATTTTAATCTTTTACCGATCAGATGCTCATCTTTTCGGCCGCCACTAGGCACCATTCCATACTGCAAACTAGCAGGATTATTCCACGTCTCAACCCGTTGAGCCTGAATTTCAAGCGCTACCACCGCCTGCAATCGCCATCTCGAACCACCAAACCCCCCTAAACCTCGTAATCAAACGCGTTGGGAATCCACGTATGTCAACTAAGTCCCCGATCACATATGAATTGTTCGACTTTTTGACAGATCTTCAGATCAACAATCAACGCCCATGGTTTGCCGAAAACAAGCAGCGTTATCAAGATCAGGTACTCGATTCCGCAGTTGAACTGTGCGAACAACTTCATGACCCGCTGCTCAGAATCGCTCCCAAGCTCGTGGTAAACCCCAAGCGACATCGGGGTTCCGTCATGCGGATCTACCGAGACACGCGCTTTTCAAAAGATAAACGACCCTTCAAAACAAACCTCGGTATTTCCATCCGGCACAAAGATGCCAACGAAATTCACGCACCTGGGATCTACCTCCACCTCGAACCACGAGACTGTTTTTTGGGTTGCGGGTGCTGGAAACCAGACCGCCAATCACTGACACAAATACGCCGATCCATCATCGCTCAACCGACGTCATGGAAACGAACCATCAACCAAATCAGGTCGGGCGGGATTTTTGAAATCTCCGGTGATTCACTCAAACGTGCCCCTCGGGACATTGACGGCAATCACCCCCATATCGAAGACCTGAAACGAACCGACTTCATCCTCATCTCAAAATTCACCGAACAAGAATGCGTCCACCCCGATTTCATCGAACAAGTCATCGATCAAATCCAAAATGCAAAACCTTGGATGCGATTCTTGTGCAAGGCGATGAATCTCCCCTACTAAACTCAGAAAGTCTCGCAATCAGGCTTGAAGGCCTAGAATAAAATCAAGCAATCGCTAATTCGTTGGAAAGACGCTGAACCTTGATGGGCCATGGATCATCAGCACGAGCCGTATCTTTCCACCAACATGCAACAGTGTCGACCTCTGAAGCGTCGCCTATCCGCCATAGATCCATCGCCCTGCTAATCGGCAAATCACCGGATCGAATGAGATCAAATTCACCCCCGACCTCCAAGCACTGCACCATGATCGCCAGCCTGTACGCGCGACGCATTTCCTGACTTAAGTGATCAAAATTGAGGGCACGCATGACGAGAAGCAGGTGAGCCAAAAATGCCAAACGCAGGACTTCCGGAACCTCTGGGTCGACGTCCGTGAGCATCGCTTCCATCCAAACCCGTCCCGCTCCAACATCGACGCCTCCATCACCGCCGCGGATCGGCTGGATCATTACAAGAGGAATCGGATCTGTAGCATCGGGCTCGGCAGCATAGTTTCCTCCCCAAAAACCTTTGGCTAACGTACGAAGCAAACCAAAGCCGCAAGTCTCCCAGCGATCGCGCAGGGGCCGGTAACGCAATTCAATTTGCGCGGCCAACTGCGGTAACGCCTCTTCCAGATCTTGGCGTGAATCCGCCAGCAAGGTCGCCACCTGCCTTTGTGCATTCTCGATCATCAACTCAGAGCAGCCAGCCGCATCGAGCGAATCCGGTATCGAAGCAAGCACCGCGCTACCACACTGAGCCGAAGAACGGAGCCTCTCCCAAAAAAATGCAAGATCCAACGAGTGAGTTAGCAAGCGATCATTGATTGTTTGCACGGACTGAGCGAGGACGGTTTTGACCGTCGGATCGACGGCTTGCTCACCCAACGCAACAACATAGAGTGCCTGAGCAAAACTGAGTTCAACGTCTACACTCCATCGAACTGCTACACGGTTCACGCTAAGCCTCACCCATATTGGCTCGTATCCACTGTTCGAGCTCTTCAAAGTCAACCGCGGGAAGCTTGTTCAAGTCCGGTCTCAGCTTCTTGGCACCATGGAGATAGACGTGTTGGATTTCGCCCTGTGACTTGGTGGTGTTCCAATGAACCATAAGCCGGATACACATCGGCAGGGAGCCGGGAACAGCAATTTCATAAGCGCAGAGCAGGGGCACATCGAGCCAACCTAACTGCCGCGCCGCAAGAGCCGGGAATTCGGCACCGAGGTCTTTTGTGACAGTGAACGTTACGCTCGCAACATCCGCCGCCTCGATCCCGTTACGGCGAATCACCAATGCCAGCAACTGCCTAGTGGCGGTCAGAATTTCATCGCGGTCATCAGCGGCAACGGTTGTTGCACCACGAACCCCTCGACACACCGTAGAACGACTCTCGCTCATAAATCCACTCACGGGAAACGACAGGAGGATTCCACCTCCGCAAAATCACTTGGTCGTACTATAGATGATTGTCTCAGATGACGATAATCGGGTAATCCAGTTTTCTCCGAGCAAGTTTTCCTATCGGAACCGCTGTGAGACTTGCAAACACTCGGCTGAATCACCCATTTACGAATAAAGGCTCACTCCCATGCCTCCCGAACGCAGTCGCTACCAAGAAAAGATTATCAAGAATTATTACCAAAATCGCGACGCAATCGGTCTCCAAAAGGCGCAGGAAGCCGTTACCGAGCTTTACCTGAGTGAAGGAAAGAAAAGGGAAACCGTCTGGAAACGGCTCACCAGCCATCTCGAAAAGGTGGGTTTACCAGCCAAACAAATCGAGCACCTGAGGAACGAAGATAGCCCAGAATTGGTACTCGAAGCTCTCAAGAAGTTCATCTGATTCGCCCAAAGCACTCATACCAGTTCGTTTGCTCCAGTGCGACCTGCACTCACCGGCAAGCCGCCTGCTTCTAAGACTCGGACTGATCAGCACATTGCTTTTTCGCTGCCTGAAACTTCGCTCGCCAGAGGAAGCGTTGCAGAACGCTCGCATGACGCAGATTGAAATCATCCGCCGCGAGCACATTTGTTTTGCCGGTGGAGGTACGCAGCAAAAGCTGTCCTTCTGGAAGTAGTTGATCTACCACCCAAAACTTGTCCACTGTGTACGTGTAGGTCTCACCCTTAGAACTAGCATTCACGTGTGCCGCTCGGGGTCCCGGCGACCTGCTGCGTTTGGATTTTCGATAAACAACCCAATCCCCGCGGGACCATTTCCTTCCCATTTTTCTGCACCGCTCGCTTGCAATAATGGTGTTCTA
>JBMHCO010000072.1:0-89054 GCA_049889895.1 Rubripirellula sp. | reverse complement strand
GTGTTAGTTGCAGTTCGTTTTAGGATTCTTTTGCAGTTTATTTCTGTGCAGAATGTCCAATGTCTCGAGGGATTTCATGGCGGTAGAGCTGAGTTGTCCGCAGTGCCAAGCCGTGCTCCGCATCGCGGAAGAGAATCTTGGTAAGAAGTCGCGGTGCCCAAATTGCCTGCATGTATTCATCGCATCGGAACATTCTGACTCGAGTCTGGCGAGTGAAGAAAGTTCATTGAGTGGCGAAGATGACCTCGCTGCGAGTTCGCAAGAGCTTGGCAGAGGATTGCTTTCGGATAAGGAGTCTTATGCGGATCGATTGTCACCTTTGGTAGATCCGTTGCTTGGCGAGGATGTCGCAGGTGATCTTTCTCCAGTTGAAGAACATAATCCTTATGCCCCCGCATCGGTGGTGTCTAATGAGTCGAATGCGGAAGTGGGGGAAATCTATCCGACAGTGATCGCTATTGATACGGTGATCGAATCATCTTGGGTTCTGTTTAAGCATTACTGGGCAATGGTGGTGGTGACCGTCATCATCGTTGCCGGTGTCAATTATGGAGTTGGGTTCATACAGCAACTACTGTCGATCGCTGTTGAAGCGATGCCGGGCATTGATCCTTTTGTTCAGATCGGCGTGCAGTTTTTACTGGCTGCTCTAGCTTGGCTTGTAGGATTTTGGGTGCAATTAGGTCAGTCCCTCGTGATGCTCGACATTTGCAGGGGGAAAGGTGTTGATTTTGCGAGGGTTTTTTCGGCAGGCTCTTCGATGTTATCCGCAGTCGGGGCGATGTTAGTTGTTGTCTGTTTGTTGGGCCTGCTGGTTGCGTTATTCGTTGGGCTTCCTGTTGTGGTTGCATTAACCTTGGGGCAGGAACCAGATGTCACCATGCTGGTTGGTCTTGTCGGAGTCGGATTAGGGCTCATTCCATTCATAATTCTGTCGATTCGTCTCTCCATGATTCAGCTTCTGGTGATCGATCAACGTTGTGGGCCTTGGGATGCTGTCGGAATGTCGTGGCGGATTACACAAGATAATAAGATGACTCTGTTCCTTTTGTTGCTGATCGTTTCTGCGATCTCAGTCATCGCATTCATCGTCGGACTGCTTGCGTGTATTCTCGGACTGATTCCGACCATGCTTGCGGTGGGAGCTTTTGTGCCTTTGGTTTATGCGGTGACCTACCTCAATCTTACAGGGCAGATCACGGTCCTGCCGGAAGTTCAAGCAGTGCGAGCTTAGGCAGCACTTAGATTGAGAACTCTCAATTCTCTTTTTTTCGAACGACTTCAACATCGATCGCATCTTGCGATCTAGAACCGTAGTCGTTGTGTGCAGTGTTGGCACTTGAGGCGTGCCCGTGCTGGTCATATTCCTGCGTGTTAAATCCTTGGGTCGACATCTGGACGTGTAGGTTTCCTATGTATCGGTTTACCAACCAGTGTTTGGCCAACGCTCTACCGGCAGGGGTTAGCAGCAGGAATCCAACCGCGTCGGTGAGCAAGCCTGGCGTGAGAAGCAATGCGCCGGCAAATACAATCATCAGTCCGTCCTGAATTTCGTTGCTTGGGACTCGGCCTTGGTTCATCGCAAGATGAAACCGTTTCCAGGCTTCAATGCCTTCACGTCGCGCTAGAATCGATCCGAGGATTCCAGTTCCGATGACGAGAAGGAAGGTGGTTCCAAAACTGGTTTGTGCGGCGACTTCCACCAAGAGGAAGAATTCTATGAGTGGAATGAGGATGAATGCTGCAAGTAATTTACCCAACATCGTTTAGTCTCTTGTCAGTCGTTCAGCACCGTTGTTTCTCATGCTGATTGCAAGTACCTCGACCTAGGGAGCCATGCTTCAGGTTCGATGCAACGAGGTGCAAATGGTTCGATTTGGCAGTGCAGAATACACATCCTCATCTCGGTGCAGATTCCATGCCGTACTTTGCAAGAATCTGTTGTCCCCGAGTTTTCGTGGCTCACCCGTGTAGCTTGCTAGCCGCTACATTAGGGCGTGATTCGTCCTGCCAAGTAATAGGTTCACGGCGAGCCTGTTGCCGTATGAAAGGCGAGTTCGTGATTTGTTTTTTTCTTTCCTCAATCGAATTGCCCCCTCCGCCATGCTCCTCACCTACCGATATTGTGCTGTTTTAGGTATCGCTCGTAGCCCAAGTATCAAGCTTCTGGCGATCGTGTTGATGATGATTGCTTTCTGCCTCAGCACCTTCAATGCTTCAGTGCTCGCACAAGGTTCAGTTGCGAGCGATGCCGATACAGCACCTAGAAAAATCAAAGTTTTGTTGATCACAGGCGGGTGTTGTCACGATTACCAGAACCAGAAGAAGCTGATTCGAGACGGCCTTACGAAAACTCATAGTAATCTTGACTGGACTATCTTGGAGTATGGTTCTGAAAGGGACCTCAAGGTTGATGTTTATCAGAGCAAAGATTGGATCAGTGATTACGACCTCGTGATTCACAATGAGTGTTACGGTGGAGTTGAGGATTCTCAGTTTGTGAAGGCGATTGTTGACGGGCATGTTTCCTCTGGCATTCCGGCGATGGTCATCCATTGCTCGATGCATTCATATCGGAATTCACCTGCAGCAGACCATTGGCGATCTTTGTTGGGTGTGACCAGTCGTCGGCACGAGAGGCTCAAGCGATCTTTACGGGTCGAAGCAACCGAGGGCGGGGTCGCCTTCGGTTTTGATTCGGTTTTGGGTGATGGCTGGGATACGCCCAATGGCGAGCTTTACATCATCGAAAAGGTATGGCCCAAAACTGAAGTGCTTGCGACCGCGTACAGTAATGAAACCATGAAGCCTGAGCCCGTGGTTTGGCTTAATCGCTATGAGGGTGTTAAAGTGTTTGGGATCTCACTTGGGCATCACAACGAAACTATCGAAGCTGAGGCATGGCAGCGGATGGTTAGCAAGGGTTTTGACTGGTGTGTTCAGCCGTAGGGGATCCGCTTTTGTTGACCGATGATCGACTCCAAGTCTGACCCATAGTGAGGTTCATTATGCTGAATCGATTTAGCCCGTTTTCGAAACGGTTCATCGCGGCGTTCATGCTGTGTTTCCTACTGGTTGCTTGGAGCAAATCTGTTTGGGCAATGCAGGTTGATTCGGCGGTTGAGCCTGCGGGGGAACAAGGGCAATCAACCGTCTTTGAATTGAAAATAAGCGGCGGATTACGCTATCTCTCCAGTGATCGAGCGGAGTTGCGATGGGTTTCCAATTTGCCGGGCGAGTCGACTGTCGCGTATGGCTCGGACCGCAAGTTGGGTGCCTATGTAAAATCGACCAGCCGAGGTGTCAGCCACAGCGTGGTTCTTACCGATCTGGAGCCCGGGCAAGAACTCTATTACCGGATTGCCGTTCAGAACGAATCTGGGCGTAAGCTGAGTGCCTACTATGTTGTTGAAGCGGGGATGAACTATCGATTGCCTGAGGTAGCGCCGGGTGATGCACCTTCCTTCTCAAATGCTTCTCGATTTCTGGATGATCTTCTGCAGACAGACCTGTCAAAGCTGTGTGGTGTCGTTGTGGTGGATGCAGCGGTCGCAAGCGACTATCTCCCGTCGTTGCTCAAGCAGCAAAACCTCACGATCATCGTCGCCTTCGATGATGACGCAGCGCTTCAGCAATTTAGGCAGGACTGGTATCCATCTGGACTTTACGGGGTTCATGTTTCAGCGCAATTAACCCATGATTTACCGAGCGAGTTCGCTAATCTTGTGCTGGTCGACGCGGTCAGTGTTGAGAAGTCGCTAGATTGGTTGTCCCCTTCCGGTCAACTGATCTGCCACACAAAGACAAGTCCTGATGAATTGGAATATCGGTCACAGGGCGTGCGATGGTCGCAGCGTGAAGGCGATCTTTGGTTAGGTTCAACTGCATCTCTTGAGACGTTGTCAAAGTGGGATCATCAGTACGGTAGTGCTGCCAATCCATCGTACGTTGGCGAGTCACTTGAGGGGGTCGATCGCACGGATGATCTTGAGGTGAGATGGCTTGGTCGGCCCGGAGCTGACTTTGGGATTGACCGAAATCCTAGGATGCCGGCACCTCTCGTTGTGGGAGGCCGTCTGTTTCACCAAGGAATGAACCGCATGGTGGCCGTCGATGCCTTCAATGGCGCAATTCTCTGGTCACTAGAAATCCCCGACTTGCGAAGGGTTAATATTCCAAGGGACAGTGGTAATTGGTGTGCGGATGAAAATCGGGTCTATGCGGCCGTCGGGGCACTTTTGTGGGTGATCGACGCTGCAACTGGTGAGATGTTGCATACCGTTGATCCGCCTGATGCGGGTGTTTCTGACCCTGCTTGGGGCTATGTCGCAACAACTGACCACTACATCGTTGGAACCTCCGTCGCCAGTGGAGGCATTTACGAGGATTTTTGGGATAAACCAAGTTGGTATGACGGGATCAACGATGCCGCCGCATCGAAGGTCTGTGGTCATTGTTTAATGGTGTACGACAAGAAGTATGGTGATTTACGTTGGCAACGAGAGATGGACGCGATCCTTCATTCGACCATCACCGTGCATCAGGACAAAATCTATTTTGTCGAAGTGGAAGACGCCTCCTTGCGAGAAGAATTTGAGGGTCGAGTACCTGATTCAAAGATCTGGTCCAACGCGTCGGTGGTGTGTTTGGATTTGAAGACGGGTGAGGAAAAATGGAAGGTCAAAGCCCCCCCGACAGACCAGTTAGAAGTGGTTGCATTTGGGGTCGCCGACGATGACCAATTCATTCTTGAAACTTCATCAGCTGGCAAGTTTCATCTTTCTTCATTTGATGCCTCAAACGGAGAACAGAGATGGACTCAGAGTCCAAAATGGTCAGAGGACAATCATGGTGGTCACATGCAGCACGCCGTGCTGATGAACGGCAAGATTTATTTACAACCGAGTATTCTTGATGCCGCTTCAGGTGAGATTATCAAGACGGACACGCTTGGAAAAAGGCGTGGTTGCGCGACACCAATCGGTGCTGGTGGGTCGATTATCTACCGGGGCGGTTCTGGCCCGGTAACCTTGTGGTCGCTCGATGAAGAAGACACTTCTGAGTTTACGCGACTACGACCGAGTTGTTGGCTAAGTACGATTCCGGCTCATGGGATGTTGTATTCACCAGAGGCAGGGGGTGGCTGTTCCTGTGGCGGGTGGATGGAATGTTCTATCGGCTTCGCGCCGATGGCCAGTCGGCAATCAGGGGCTTCGAAATAGCGAGTGAGGTTTGGTGTGGAACGGAGTGATTTGAGGTCAATTGCGATGGTCCTGCTGTGGATTCTCGCTTGTGTTTGGTGTTCTCATCCCTCAAGGGGCGAGTCTTGGCCCACATATCGGCATGACAATCGAAGAAGTGGAGTGACCAACGATGCGGTGGAATTCCCTCTTTCTGTTTTATGGGTTTGGAAATCACCACAACCTCCGCGAACCGCGTGGAGTGGTCCGGCAAAGTGGGATGCTTACACGGGTAACCGTGATCTTCAGTCGATGAGGAATTTTGATCCTTGTTTTTTTGTGACAGCGGATCGTGATTTTGTTTTCTTTGGATCCAGTACTGATGATGCCGCTCACGCTTTAGATGCATCAAGTGGTGAAGAGGTGTGGGTAAACGTGGCCGGTGCGCCGGTGCGATTGCCACCAACCATTGATGGGGATCGTGTTCTCTATGGTTCAGATGATGGCTATGTTTATTGCGTCCATCGAAAGTCGGGTGAGCTGATTTGGAAATTGCTTGGAGCCGATTCGGAGCGACGTATTTTCAATGACCGCAAGCTGATTTCTCTTTGGCCGGTGCGAACAGGTGTGATGGTCGATCAAGGTCTAGCGACGTTTGGAGCATCTTTGGTGCCGTGGGAAACGTCACACTTGGTAACGGTCGACGCGGTAACCGGTGAGATGAAGGGTGCTGGTTGTTTTCGCCGACGCCTCGATTCGGTGACGCTGCAGGGGGCTTTGCTTGCGTCCTCTGAGCGTCTGTATGCACCACAAGGTAGATCGGCACCATTGGCTTTCGGCCGACTAGATGGTGAACCCATTGGTCCCATAGGCGAGGCGGGCGGTGTATTTTGTGTTCTTACTGAGGACGAAACGTTTTTCGCGGGGCCTAACACTCAGAAGGAGACGCAGCACCAGATTCGCGTCATGGGTGTTGGTGAAAATAAGGCTTTGGCATCTTTCGCAGGGACGAATCGAATTCTTATCGATGGAAACGATGCGTGGTTCTCGGCAGGCGGAGAACTGAAGCGGTTAGACCGCGAAGTTTACCTGTCTGCGCAATCACAGAAACTGCAGGCCCTTGCAACAGTCCCCAAAGATCAGAAGCCTTCACCAGAGGTTATGGAGATTGTTCAAGAGGCGGACGCTCAACAAAGCTCTGCGTGGAGGTGGGCAATTCCTTGCGAAGCGCCCCTCGAAATGATCAAAGCCGATCAGACTCTGTTGCTCGGATTTAATAACCGCGTTCAAGCAGTATCAAGCGTCAGTGGGAAGCTTCTTTGGGATCAAGAGGTTGATGGTGCAGTTTACGGAATTACCATTGCCAGCGGTCGTCTTTTTATCAGCACCGATCGCGGTGCAATCTATGCCTTCGGAACGACCTCACCATGAACTTTAGGCGGTTGAATCACTTCGGTTTTCGCGTGCATCCGAGGACACGCAAGTTTTTAAAAAATGTCCGTGCTTTGGCGACGTTTTTGTTCATGGTTTGTTTGGCGATGTCTCCGCTTTTGGCTTGTAAGTTACCAGTGTTTCGTTACGCACTGGAACGCTGGCCGGTGGATCAATACCGTTTCGTCGCGCTCATTAGTCATCCTGATTCGCCCGTGGTGCAGGATGCAATTCTGGCGCTTAAAGAAAATCAATCTGCCGCGTGGAATGCTGAAATTGAATTCGTGAATCTGGCTGAACTCACGGAGGAACAATGGTGGCAGTATGAAGGTCTCGAGGGTGGTGCTCAGGACCGATTGCAGGTTTATTTTCCAAGCAAGGGACAGAATAAGCGTCTTGGTTGGCAGGGTGATTTGACTCGTGAATCGGTTCAGCGTTGGGCATCTTCGCCCGCACGCGAAGATCTGATTCACGATCTATCTCAGGGCGTTTCGGCAGTCTGGTGGCTGATTGAGGGAAAGGATTTAGAGAAAGCTGATCAAATCGAAACCGAGATGAAGTCAATCTTGAGTCAAGCTAATCGGGAGATCAAGATTCCTGATGGTGTGATTAGTCAAGCTGATGCCGCTGATTACTTTCAGTCGAACCCAGGGGCTTCGATGGATGACGTACTTCGCTGTTCTGTTCCATTGCGAGTAGATTTCCGCCTTCGTCGACTTAGTTCGGAAGATGTGAGTGAGTCAGGAACATTGGCGATGTTGCGTGCTTTGGGTGTTAGGGATTCCCAGAATGCGTGGCTTGTTCCCGTGTTCGGCCGTGGGAGGATGTTGGATGCAATACCAGTGGATCGCGTTGATTCATCGGTCGTTATAAATGCGTGCAAGTACATGGTTGGCGAATGTAGTTGCACGGTTAAGTCACAGAATCCTGGGGCTGATTTGTTGTTGTCAATGAACTGGGAAAAAGAGTTAGGAGTTGAGTCGTTGGTGATGGGTGCAACGAATTTGCTGCCTCCGGTCTTGCTGTCGATTCCAGAAGGTCAGGAGGTATTGCCAACTGATCAGGAGATGGAAGAGGAACCAGAGCAAACAATACAGCAGAGCATCCCCATAGCGATCTCTTCAGGCGATGCGTTAGCGCAGGGTTCTGCAGAGGTTCATACTGATCGTTCTGAGGACGCGAGTGTGGGTGGAATTGGTTTTCCATCTCGCAACGTTATGCTTTTGATGCTTGGATTGAGTTTACTGACAGTGATAATAATGCTGATGAAATACCGCCACTGAGGGCAGCAAGCATGAAGTGGTAATCTCGTTCGCAAGGTTTTGTGTTTAATGGTCGATAACCGTTCTGATATCGATTAATGATTGGGAAGCCAGATAGACTCTTGCGACGCCGTTTCTTTGCGGTTGGGCTGAGTCCGACGTGCTTTGATCCTGACATAAGGTGCAATGTGATTGGCGCGGTCCGCGAAGCTTCCTCTCGCGGCATCTGGTTTGGCATGTACGGGTTCAGTTAAATCTTCGATGACAAATCCAGAGCGACAGATCCCGCCAATAATTTGTTCCCATCGATGGGCAAATTCAATCGCACCTTTTTCTCTTAATCTCCGCGCATTTTTACTCGTGGAAAATGTTTCCGGTATCGGTTGATTTCGATAGTAATGGTGTTGGACTTCGTAGTATCCCTTTTCATTTGGATCGAGTGATGCCTGCAAACTCGTTGGTTGTTTGTGTTGGCTGATGTACAGTCCACCAGGTCGAGTGATTCGTCCAACTTCTCGAAAGACGGGAGCGACATTGGGAACGTAGCAAGTGCTTACCGGATGGATGACCAAGTCAAATTCACCATCTCGAAGCATCGGCATACTTTCCATTGTGTTTTCAATTAATCGAAAGTTGTAGCCTCGTTCAGCCGCGACTTGTCGGTCAAGCTCCAGCATTGCGCCGCTGATATCAACGACCGTCACGATCGCTCCTGCGGCCGCATACAAAGAGCTTTGTCGGCCTCCGCCCGCAGCGAGACATAGAACATGTTTTCCCGCGATGGATGAACCAAGCCACCCGCAGCCATCGACCGTTTTCAGTGGCTCAGCGAGCTCTTTGTCTGATGCTGGTCGGCATAGGGGGGATTTCGCCGCGGCCATGGAATCGTAGACCCGACGATTTGTTTGGCGTATGTGTTCGCTATCCATGTCTTTTGATTCGAACCCGTGGTGCTAGATACCTTGACGATACGTGCTTTAAACGCCGCTATTTCAACGTTTCGCGGGTGAATTGGCAATGATTCGGCAAATGACCCTGAAAGCCACATACCCTTTTTCTCTGCAGAGGGGGGGCGGTTTTTCTTGTCTGTTTCTGGGAACTTTTGACAGGAATGTGAGTCTGAACCGGTGGATGTGAGCTTGGTAGGTCGCTTCCTGCTGATTTCACGATCATTGCTCAACAGACTGGATGTATGCATCGAGGAAGAGCTAACGCTGATGCCCGAATTCTGGTGCTTGGCGGTTTCGTGTTTCGACCCGTCGCATTCTCGGGTACGCTGAGAAGCATTCCGTGGTCTGCCTTTTGACGCGTAAGTGCGGCAAATTTCCTATTTCGAGATCAAAGTCATTGGTTGTATTTGTCGATTGGAACCATGAAACCAACTGAAGACCAACTCGATCAACTGCTCAGTGCGTACCTAGATGACGCATTGGATGATGATGAATTGCGGTTGTTGGAGGATCGCTTAAAACACGATTCAGAGGTTGTGAATCGCTTGCGTGAGTTAACTGCTGTTCGTGATTCGGTCAGACAGGTATTCAACACAGCACCAGCGGTTCGTCTGCCAAAAGAGTTTTCCACTGAGGTTCTCGCTGCGTCGGTCGCGAGAGCCTACGAGGAAGGGTGTGATGAGTCGCATCCTTTGATGCGAGTTCAAGAGAAGCCACTTACAAGTTTGGCTGTTACGAGCCGCGAGGTCAGCACTCAGCGGCTCATCGCGGTTACCTTGACACTTGCAGCGAGCGTGTTGCTCTTGTTGTTCGGTTCGAACTTTCTTGCACCGGAGACCGATAGGCAGGGAAAACAATTTGCGAAAGCCAACTCTGAGGAAATAGCTGAAGGCATCACCCAGCCTTTGGAGTCAAGTCAGATCAGAATCTCTGATTCAAACGGACAAGATAGGCAAAGCGACGTTCTATCGAACATTGCGAGTTTAGAACAAAGACCGCAAGGTGATGATTCCGCCGCATCGACTCTGCCGGCCGGTCGGTTGGCAATGATCGATCCAGCAGGAGATTCTGCTGATAATTCCGTGGATCAAGCAACTCTTCCGGCATTAGATAGCCAGATAAACCAAGGGAATAGCCAGACGGCTCCAAGGGCGAATATTGCGGTTTCGGGAGATGTAAAAGCGAATCAGGGATTTGAAGATGTAGCTTCGCCGCGGGGTGCCGTATTGGTTCTCCGCATCAAGCAAACAGACAGTGGACGCTCTGGGGAGGCGGTGCGGAGTGCAATGAAATCTGCTGGAATAGGAGGTTCGAGCAAAGTTGCATTAAGCGGAAAAACACTCGAAGGATTGGTCGCACAAGCTGGTAATGATCAAAAGTCACCTGGAAAGGATAGAGCTGTTGGCGCTGGTCGCTCTGTTTTGTTTTTGCAACTCTCGGCCAAGCAGTTTGACCAATTTTACCAGCAGTTATGGGCTGATCAGGCGGGCGTTAATTCCTTGTCGATGTCAGTTGCCTTCGATGCGCCAATCACTGGTCTGGTTGAATCCATTGTGCGTGATCCAACGCTGATCAAGGCAGAAGCTGCTTCAGTTGAAATTCAAGAGATGGGTGAGCAAGGATTTCTAGTCGATTCATTGCAGCAGTTACCGTTGGTACCCATTGATCGCTCAGTTTTGTCGGTTCCTTCATTGGGCTCTGGCGAAGATTTGCAAACGCAAGTTTTATTATTGGTTGAGTAAACGGTCATCGTGCGAACGCATGCATGGGTGAAACAAAGAAGCCAGAGACGCAGTGCGCCGCTGGCTTTCTGTTGATTAAGTTTCAGGTCGATAAGGTTATCGGCCAATGCGTTGCAGCACGACATCGAGAGTTTTTCGAAGTGCCGCTCCACTCGCTCTCATTCCCTGCACTTCTTTAGGCCACAAGTCGATCTCCATTCGATCGACAACTCCTGCTCTTCCCACAACCGTGGGGACCGATAACGCGACATCTCGAAGCCCGTAACAACCGGACTGCACACTGCTGACAGGTAGAACGCAACGTTTATCCAAGGCAATTGCGTCGATCACATCACGGATGGCAATTCCAACCGCAAATCCCGCTCCACCTTTCCTTTTAATGACCTCCGCTCCACTGCCGCGAGTTCGGGTGAAAAGTTGGTTTGCAAGACTTGGATTCCAGCCCGGGTAACGATCCAGCGGTAGTCCGGCAATCGTCGCACTGCTCCACACGGGAACCATAGAATCACCATGTTCGCCGAGGATTAGTGCATGGGTTTGGGTTGGCGGGGCATTGAGTTGATCAGCAATTAGCGAGCAGAATCGGATGGTGTCAAGCTGCGTACCAAGTCCGATTACCTGATCGCAAGGCAGTCCTAATTCTTTGGCTGCAACGTAGGTGAGGATATCGACGGGATTGCTTACTACCAAGACGATAGCGTCCGACTTCGGTCCAGCCGCCTTTACATCTGCCAAGATTTGCATGAACAAATCCGTGTTACGGTTAATCAGATCAAGGCGTGATTCATCCGGCTTTCGTCTTAATCCTGCAGTGATACAGATGACATCACTCGTCGGGATGTGCTCGTAGCCTCCACCGACAATCGTTTGGTCCGCCACGCTGGGGCTACCGTGTTGGAGGTCGAGTGCTTGTCCTACCGCTAATTCCTGATTGACATCGAGGAGGGCGATTTCCCTTGCAATCCCACCGCATTGAAGAGCAAATGCGGCACAAGATCCGACGAGGCCACCGCCACCGATGATTGAAACTTTCATAAGGAATTTCTTTGTCTGCTGAAGCGTATTTTTGAACTGGATTGAGATGCAGGAGCAAGGTGAGCCGGTGAGAACCTCGCTCTGCAATCTGATGATAATTTAGTTGGCTAGGTGCACACTAAGTCGATTGCATTTGCCGGATGACTTCATCGGTGATGGCTTTGACAAGTGCATCCTCAGAGGATGGGGTCCCACTGTTTGCGGGAGCTGCGTTCGATGGAACAGGCGGAGGAGCTGGGAACGCTCGGCGTTCAACGCCTGCCGCGGCCCATGAGTCACGGAAGACGTCATTGGCGCAGATGTCGCAGTTGTCGTACTCCGGGGTGTTTCTTGGGTCTTTGTATCCCCATTTGTCCTTGAGATCCAAGAGTTCCTGAGACTTTTCACCGCTCAGGTACGAGACGTTGCCGAGCTGTCGTGAGAGCATCAACATGCGGCAGTAAGAGTCAAGAATCTCTGTCCACCAGTAAGCCTGTTCGACCGTTTCGCCGTAGCTGACGGTTCCGTGGTTGGCCAAAATCATCACGTTGGTGCGATGAACGAAGGGCAGGATTGTGTCAGCGAATTGTTGACCGCCTGGTGTTTCATATTTAGTGATGGGTACGTCGCCTAAAAAGACCTCGACCTCAGGGAGGACGCATTGAGGAATGGGTTCTCTGGCAATCGCGAATGCGGTGGCGTGCGGAGGATGGCAGTGGACGACGCTCTTGATGTCTTCACGTTGCTTGTAGATTTCTAGGTGCAGCAGTGCTTCACTTGAACGTTTCTTGCGTCCGGAGATTTGATTGCCCTGCATGTCGATGAGTGCAATGTCATCCGGTTTCAGGTAGCCTTTGCAATGAAGCGTTGGTGTGCAAAGAACTTCATTCTCACTTACCCGAACCGTGATGTTGCCATCGTTGGCGGCCGCAAATTGACGATTGTAGATTCGACTGCCAATGTCGCAGATGTCTTGTTTGATGCTGTGGAGATTCTGCATTTTTCTTCTCAGAGGTTGTGAACGCGTGTTGGTTTGCGTGCAACACGAGCGGTTTGATGTAAGGTTTGGTTACGGAATGGGTTTTGTCGAATGATTTACTGCAAATTCAGCGGATCGATACATCATCAATGAGTGCAACAATGGATGCATCAAGCGGTTTCACATCGGGATAAAACGGTTGAGTGGATTCGGGGCCTTCTGCAAGACCAACCAGATCGCCCAAGCCGCTGCCGCATAGATCCCAGGCAATCACGGTGTCACCACCAAGAGGGTTTGCATCCAATCGTTCGATCTTGTCGACAATTTCAACGCATCGAAGTTTCGCGCCCTGCAGACTCGGATGTGAGCGAGCCAAGGTTAGTGTTCCGATCGTTCTCGCGAGTTTCATTGCTGAGGGTTCCCCGTGTGCGTGTTCCCTGTCAGTGAAGTGGCTGTGCGTGAATTGGCCATCATTGCAATGACTGATGCCACGTTCACCGCGGCGATGAGATTGAGTCGTTGCATGTCGAAGACCCAGGTCGTAACGTCAAGCTCCAGTGAGAAACGTTTGGCTTCCTCAATGGATCCGACCACCGCAGCTACTTCCCCTCGCACACGAATTTGTTGGTCAAGTTCTTTTGCGGGTGTGTCACTAAGTACGATGCGGCTCATCGGCGTGTTGATCCCACGCTTTTTTAGTTGATTTGCAACAGCGTGCCCCCGTTCGGGCTGCTCTTTGTCGATGATCCAATCGACGCATTCTTGTACCGAAGGATTGCGTTGCTCGGTTCTCTGAACACGGTTGATTTCGATCCCACGTGTTTTGGCTTCATCAATTGCCGAGGGAGTGATGACGGCATCGTTGCAGATGAGTGTGACCAAAATGTGTTTGGGGAGTCGACTGATTTTGTCTGCTGTGATGACTCGATCCGCCAGGTAGGAAGCGGTTCTTGACGTTTTTGAAGACTCAGCAGGGATTGTCAGTGTTGATCCTGCTTTGGGATTCAGCTGATCCGAGTTCCATCCAGATCCGTTCAGTCGCGCAAGCACTTGCCTAACAATCTTTTCGATTGCTAAGCGATCCGGCAGGTTTGTTTTTACTTCTTGTAGGCCGGTCATTACGTTCAGTCCACAATCCCCATCACAGTCCATCTAGCAGGGTTGGTTGCTTGCCCCGTCAGTTCTCTTGCGTATTTACCGTCACTGGTCACCAGGACGCAGTCCCCAGGTCTCGATCCCAAATGGTCGAGTGCGATTAGTGGTGGACCATCGGGCGAACCATCAACGGTCAAGAGATTGATAATGATCAATTTCTGTCCGTTTAAACTATGGTGCTTGATGGTGGCTCGAGCCGATCCAAGAACGCGTGCGGGTTGCATTTGATGGTTACCGTTTCTCAGACCACGCGAAGTTCATCAATCATGCTGCAGCGTCGCTCCCGCGTGAATGTGTTCGCAGTCGTGACGCCTTCACCCGTGGGACCGGCAATTGAGAAGGAGAGGTACCCTTCTCCACCGAGTCCGAGAGCTGACATGCTGGGACCATTTTTGACATACAGAGTCGTGTCAAGTTGTCGGCCCATTTTGGTCATGTTGTGAACATTGCGAGAATGAATGATGGCGGTATGTCGGAATCCATGCTCATACTTTTGCGCCATCTCGATCGCGTGATCAACGTTTCTTGCGCGAACGAACGGGACGAACGGCATCATCTGCTCGACACTCACAAACGGGTGATGTTCGTCGGTCTCACCAAAGACGAGTTCCACTGAATCATCAATATTCAATCCTGCTGCTTTGGCGAGCACGGAAGCGTTCTGGCCAATGAAATCTTTACAGGCGGCGTCATGTTGGTCGTCGCCGACTTTGACGATTGCTTTGGCGGTCAGGCTCTCAATTTGACTGCGGTTTAATTCCACCGCACCGGCGCGTCGCATTGCCGCCATCATGTCATCGAAGACTTCCTCGACAACGAAGACTTCCTTTTCTGCAATGCAGAGAAGATTGTTGTCGTATGCAGCACCTTGGATGATGCTGCGTGCGGCGTTGTCCAGGTCTGCGGTTTCATCGATCACAACAGGAGGATTTCCCGGTCCTGCAACGATCGCTCGCTTTCCGCTTCGCAGTGCCGCACGGCCGACTGCCGGGCCACCGGTAACGCAGATCAAAGCAACGCTGCGATGCTTAAATAACGCTTCGGCCGACTCGAGAGTCGGTTCAGCAATGACGCAGATAAGGTTGTCGATCCCAATCTCTTGCTCGATTGCTTGATTGAATCGACGGACCCCTTCAACGGCAACCTTTTTACCCGAGGGGTGTGGGTTGACCACAACGGTATTTCCACCAGCTAGCATGCTGACCGCATTTCCGGTGATGGTTGGGAGGCTATGCGTTACCGGTGTGATAGCACCAATAACACCGAAGGGAGCACGTTCGATGACAGCCAGCCCGTGATCTCCACTGAAACATTTGGTTTCGAGCATTTCAACACCCGGAGTTTGCTCTCCGAGAGTTCGAAGTTTTTCGATTTTGTGTTCGAGTCGACCGATCTGGGTCTCTTCCATCTCCATGGTGCCAAGTTCTTCGCACTGTTCGATGGAGATGCGACGGATGATTTCGATCACTCGCTTGCGATCAGCAATCGTGCAATCGCGGAACTTTTCAAAAGCAGTTCGTGCAGCGTTCACTGCGGACTCTGCGTCTTGGAAAATGCCGTGACGTCCTGCAGAGAGGCTCCCTCGAGAGGATCCGTTGGGGGCCACCGGCATCGGTCCGACCTCGGCAAGTACCTGTGCCACTACATTTCGAATGATGTTTTCGTCGTATTGCATGTTTCAGTTTTTTGTTGGTTTTAGGCCCGCGTGAATCAGGATTCCTGCCTTGAGAAGACAGCTTGTTTGTCGATGTGAACCTTATCCACGATTCCGATAATGACCGCATCGATTGGTAGTGTTTTGGTTTCGGGTGTTAATCGTGCGCTGCTCCCTTGGGTGATAAGGACGAAATCGCCCTCGCCCGATCCAAGGGTGTCCACAGCGATAAACGTGCGACCCGTCGTAACCAGTGCATTACGCTTTTTTTCGTCAAGCCTGTACGGCTCAACGACGAGGAGTTTATGTCCGGTCATCGACTCAACTTTCTGAGTGCTGACAACGGACCCGGTGACTTTTGCGACAAACATTTTTAGGGATGCTTTCTTTTGTCTACCGATTCAAAACATCAACACACTGGCGTGCGACGATGATCTCTTCGTTGGTTGGGATGACCCACAGCTGAATTCGGCTGTCGGAGTGATGAAAACTCGATTCGCCGTCCACCGCTGCGTTTGCATCGCTGTCCAAGCGGATACCAAGCTCTTCAAGGCCTTCGCATACCGCGGCTCGGATGCGATTCCCCTTTTCGCCAATACCACCGGTGAAGACGATTGCGTCAGCTCCTCCCATCGCCACGAGCATGCTGCCTAGGTGACGGCGAATCTCTTGGACAAAGACATCGAGAGCGAGTTGTGCCTGTTGGTTGCCTGAGTCGGCAGCTTGCTCTAGATCTCGAATGTCACCACTGAGATTGCTGAGCCCCAGGAGTCCGCCGTGACTGGCGAGGTGCGAAAGCACTTCATCAAGCGTCTGCCCGGTTCGTTCAATGATCAGCGGGATGGCAAACGGGTCAAAGTCTCCAACGCGATTGTTCTGGGGTAGACCCGTTTGTGGGGTCATTCCCATAGTGGTCAAAACGCTTTGTCCCGACTCAATTGCGGTCAAGCTGCTACTGCCGCCAAGGTGACAGGAGATAACTCGAGCGTCTTTGCGTTGGAGGACTTCTGCAGATCGTGTCGCGATGTACCGATGACTAGCTCCGTGGAAGCCGTATTTGCGAATATGGAATTCATCCGCCCATTGGCGAGGAATCGCGTATTCTCGGCGACTTGCCGGAATGGTCTGATGAAAATCTGTCTCGAATGCCGCAACGAGAGGGATGCTAGGCAATTTCTCTCGCATCGACCGCATTGCGGCAATGTAGGGAGGATTATGTGCCGGTGCAGCCGCGTTCATTTCCGCCATTGCTTCGAGTACTTCATCGTCCACTTGAAAAACGCCAGAGAGGCGACCGCCGTGAACCGCTTTGAACCCGATTGCTACGACGTCCGATGCATCCTCGAGCACGCCGCGCTCGGGGTCTGTCAGTTGCTGCAAGCAGGTTTCTACTGCAACTCCGTGATCTGGCACCGGCATCTGGCGTTCGTCTTTCCAATCTCCAATCTCCACGATGCAGTGACTCTCCGCTTGACCTATTCGGTCAACAGCACCACGCGCCAAGCATTGCTCGTTTGACATGTCATACAAACGATACTTAAAGCTGGTGGAGCCGAGATTTGCGACTAAGACAAGCACGGAAGTTTCTGGGTCGGAGGAATGGGAATGGGTTGAGTCAAAGGCCAAAGGCAACTGAGCCTCGGAGGCGAACGCTTCAAGGGGCGATGGCTTCTCGGTTGTTTCGCCGGTCATCGCATTTGAAAGGTTCGCCGTTACGCCAAAAAAGCTTTGGTCAAACCTTCGGACGGACGAGGGATGATGTGGCTGCTAACCAATTCACCGACCTGTGACGCGGCAGTTGCACCTGCTTCGACAGCGGCTCGGACGCTTCCCACGTCACCGCTCACGATGGTCGTGACGTAAGCTCCGCCAATATCAACGCGCTTAACAATTTCAACGTTTGCAGCCTTCGCCATCGCGTCGGTTGCTTCGATCAAAGACAAAAGGCCTTTGGTTTCGATCAAGCCAATTGCATCGTTCATGTGAGTTCTCTTTGTGAGTCAAAAGTTGTTTGATAGATGATGAAAAACTTAGTTTTCGTAACGACCAAGGTCGGCTTCCCGCGGAGGTAAACGGCAGTGAGTTAATGCCGAGGGGAGTCCTGTGGAGCCACAGTTGATCAATTACAGGTGAATCGATTACCGGGGCGACTACTTTTTGGTAGCGACAGGAGTTTTCAGGATCTTAGGTAGATCTTCGTGCGGACGTGGAATGACCTGCACGCTGACAACTTCGCCGATACGACCTGCCGCTGCTGCTCCAGCATCGGTTGCTGCTTTAACTGCAGCGACGTCACCAGTAACAAATGCGCTAACGAGACCGCTGCCGACCTTGTCCCAGCCTAAAAACTGGACGTTGGCTGCTTTCATCATTGCGTCAGATGCTTCGAGAAGGGATACAAACCCTTTGGTCTCGATCATCCCTAAAGCTTCACTAATCTTTGCCATCTGAGATTCTGCCTTCAGAAAGGGAGGTTGGATCGTTTCGATTTAAAACGACCGTAAGGAAAACGATTACTGTTTTGTTGTCTGGATCAGTGATCTTGGCACTTACATCCAGATTTTTTAAGCGTCACTTCAGTTGCCGAATCAAGGTTGCACGCATTGCCTTCATCGGTATCGATATGGACTTCCAATTTCGCTGCGGAGTCTGCACGAACCAGCACATCTTCGAACGTGACGCTGCAACTTGGACTCGCGATTCGCAATTGCATCATGTCGCCATTTTCGACGCCGTAGTACTTTGCATCCGCATCATTCATGTGGACGTGTCGGGCTGCACGGATGACTCCCTGGGTAAGCTGAACGGTACCTGCGGGGCCAACCAGGACACATCCGGGAGTACCGTCGATATCTCCGCTGTGCCGGATCGGAGCATCAATTCCCAGCGATATGGAATCCGTTAACGCAAGCTCTACTTGGCTTGCTGGACGCGTCGGACCCAAGACTCGAACGTTGGGCAGCATCCTTTTGCGCGGACCGACAACCATCACCGTTTGCTTGGCGGCATAAAAACCGTCCTGGTAGAGATCCTTATCGGGTTCAAGGACCGCACCGCGGCCGAATAGAATTTCAACGTGTTCATCTGTTAAGTGGCAATGGCGAGCTGAAATGCTAACTCGCAGGTTTGGCTCACCATTTACCCAGCCAGGTGGTGTCTGGCTTGAGTTTGTCGAGTAGGGCGTTGCTGAGCCGTTCGCTTTGGAGGGTAGCTGTGAGGATCGGATCGCAGTACGGACTAACTGTTCGATATAACTGCGGTCGATCGCGGCGTTCATGGTGGTCAACTCAAAGAGTCCTATTTGGTGTGGCTTGTTTTCTGTGCGATAGATGCGGTTCGACCCGCCAATTGCGCTAACCGTAGGTCAACACCAGCGAGTTCGAGATGATCTTTCCATTTCGTTTGCAAATCGCTGTCAGTTACGACTCCATGTACTTCTTGCAATCCGCATAATCGACTCAGGCTGACTCTTCCAAACTTGCTGCTGTCCGCTACCACGATCGCTTGATCCGCGGCGGCGAGCATTGCCTTCTCGCTTTCGACCAACATCATGTTGCTGTTGAAGTAGCCTCGGTCGGTAATCCCAGCGACCGAAAGAAACGCTTTGCCCACATTGATGCTGTGAAGCATTGCATCGGCCATCGGTCCAATGGTCACGGCGGTTCTCCCGCGTACGCATCCACCAATCATTACCAAGTCGATCGATTCGCTTGCAGAAAGAAGATGCGCGACCGGCAAGCTGTTGGTGACGACCTGCAAAGGTCGTCCAACGAGTTGTCGGGCCAATTCGTACGTCGTGCTACCGCCGTCAAGCAAAATGGTGTCGTGGTCTTCAACCCATTCGGCTGCCAGTTGTCCTATGGCGGCTTTCGCCATCCAGTGGTCGTCCCTGCGAGTGCGAAAGACCTCAATCGTCTCCGACTCCCCCGTCCAGAATGCGCCGCCGTGCGTTCTTCGCACCAGTCCGTTCTTCTCTAGAACTTCGAGATCGCGCCGAATGGTTGATTCGCTAACCGCGAGAGATGCAGCAAGTTCGCCGAGCGAGGCAAAACCGGAGGCCTGAACGAATTCGCTCAGTTGATCTCGTCGTGTTTTGCCCATCGGAAATCTTTCCCCTAACCGCATCTCTTACCAATTTGCTAGCAATGATAGTTTTTCATCACAGTTGAGTGAATGCAATCAGGTTGGGCTGTTTTTTGGTTTAAAAAATCCGGATTGTGCTAGATGTCTTGCTTGTAGCGGTTGTAGCTAGTGTGTTTATTCGAGTCTGCTCTGGGCTTTACTGCCGGATTGCCACCGTTTTCGTCGGTTTCCACCCATTTTTTGTCGGTTTGGGCAGTTGGTTTCATGCCTGGTAGGATTCTCTCATTTCCGCGTTATGCATCTGCGATTTGCAAGTTCTTGGGGGTTATGCGGTGGATAGTTGGCCGAATCTTTGAAAGCGGCATATTGCCGCTTGGCCGCTGGAGGCCGGCTTGATTGGTTCGTCAGTGCAGAGTGGGCACTAGATCTCGCATATACACTGCTGGATTTTGGGTCCATGAGTCGGGGGTTCATCGACTGCCGTCGTCAGAGTCGCTACGCTGTGAGCCGCACATCGACTGCGTCAATGACTACAGACGGAGAGAGTGGATGGTGGGAGTAGTGATCGTGCAGTCAGTGGCTGCACGAGCGATTGAGATGACTTTGAATCCGGAGCTAAACGGGAATGGCAAAACTATCAGGTAAGCGTGCGATTGTGTCCGGTTCTTCGTTAGGGATTGGCCGAGCTGTCGCGATCGAATTAGCTAGGTCGGGTGCCGAGGTAGTGATCAACTATCGCAGCCATGAAGAGGATGCACTTGAGGCAGTGGCTGAGTGTGAAAAGGTGGGTGGAAAGGCGCATGCAATTCGAGCTGATTTTGGTGAGGAGTCACAGATTCAGTCGCTTGTTGCTCAGTCCATTGAGTTAATGGGCGGGGTGGATATTGTTGTTAGTAACGCTGTCTACAGCGACCGCCACCTCTTCTTGGAATCGGATCTAAACGAATTCCGCAAGACAATCGATGTCAGCATGTGGGGTGCATTTCATTTTGTTCGAGCAGCATGTCAGCAAATGGTTCAGCAGGGGCAAGGCGGCAATGTGGTCGTCATTAGCAGTCCACACGCACACATGGCGATTCCCGGAGCGATGGCCTACAACATGGCCAAGGCCGCCAATGACCAGATGGCGAGGACGGCAGCATGCGAGCTCGCTCAGCATCGTATTCGGGTCAACATCATTCACCCAGGCTGGACCGATACGCCGGGTGAGCGAAAGTTCTTCAGCGAAGAGACGTTGATGGCCGAAGGAGCGAAGTTGCCTTGGGGGCGTTTAGGAAAACCGGAGGAGATTGGTCGAGGCGTTTGTTTTCTTTGTGACCCAGCAAGTGAGTACATTACGGGAAGTACGCTCACAATCGATGGAGGCATTCAGTTGCCTTGGCGAGAGATGTACCGAATCAACGAGAAGCCCTAGCGGAGTAGGTTATCTTGCCCCTTTGAGTCGGCTCTGAAAAGTCGGCTTATTTCGAGGTTCTAGCGACGGTTTACGTCGCTAGAGGTGGCACATGGATCGATTAGGCGTACAGTCCGGTTAACGCGCCGTCACCGCAATAGTTCGCATTGCCGAACGAAGGCTCGGGGTATCCCATTGCTTCGCAGATGCTCATTAGCAGGCGATTGTGTGGGACTCGGTTACAGTTGACTGACTGTCCTGTTTTGAATCCTAGGCCACCGCCGACCAGGACAAAGGGAATGTCATTGCGGGTGTGTGAATTGCCTTTTCCCAGTTCGTTTGTCCACACGAGTGTTGTGTTGTCGAGCATCGAGCCTTCACCGCCTGGTTCGGGTGTTTCAGCGAGGCGTTTTGCGAGGTAAGCAACCTGTTCGCAGTACCAAGTGTTGATGCGAATTAGCTGCTCATACGCTTCTTTATTGGAGTCCGGTTCGTGTGAGATGGAATGGTGGCCTTCATCAATATCAAGCCATTTCATTTTGGCGTTGCCGACACTATTGGTTATCTGGAATGTCGCAATTCGCGTGAAGTCATTGATAAGGCTACTGAGGAGCAAGTCCATTTGCATCTTGCAAAGGAGAGGCATGTTGTCGTTTTGCTCTTCTACATTGGGCTCGAGTTGTGGAACTGCGTGGCCGGTGCCTTCTTTGCTGCTTGCATGCTTGAGTTCAGCTTTGATTTCTTTCTCAAGTGAACGAACCATCGCCACATGATCTTGGAGTATCCTTCGGTCTTCAGGGCTCACTAGTGATTCAACCTTTTTGAAGTCATCGCTAAGGTCATCCAGCACGCTGGCTAGCATGGCTTGGTTCTGAGTTTGGCCATACAGTTTGTCAAACATCTGATATGGGTCGCTGATCGGTGCGACCGGTTGGTTGGGGCCTGCGTAGGACCATCGAGTCCAAGTGTCAGCACGGTCAGGAACCATCACGCCGAACTCAAGTGAACCGAACCGAGTTTGCGTTTCAGGATTGGACTGAAGTCGGTTTTTAAGGTGTTGGTCAACGGAGATTCCCATTGACCAACCCGCTGGTGTATCCGAGCCACCTTGGACATCGCCGGGGAACAATTCAATGCCGGTTAGCAGGCATCCAATGCCTCTCATGTGTCCGTCGCCATCTCCTTTGATGCGGTTGTCCACGCCTTGGAGTGTAAGGACGTGCTGCTTAACCGGTTCAAGCGGAGCGAGGATTCGCTTTAGGGAATCGAGTGGACCCGCTTGTTCTGGCCAGAAATGCTTTGGGATCACGCCATTGGGACTGAATAAGAAGACGAGTCGTTGCTTCTTGCCTTTCGACCCTGCCAACCCCAAGCTTGGGAGACCCAACACAAAGTTCGCAGCCGCGGCGCTGATTCCTAGTTCGCGGACAAACTTTCGTCTTGAGATTGTCATGGTGTGATTCCTCGACGGGGTATTGAGTTTTCGGTAGGAAGCTAATGGAGAGCAACTATGGGGAGGAAGTTTTGGGCGGGGTGTGCAATCTTGCCAGCGGCTGCTTGAGGCATTTGATTGCGATTGAGACTCTAGCGATCCGATGTTTCTGTTTTTTGGTCGGTCAGAACGATTCCTCTAGCTTACTCGGCATCGAGGCTGTCGTCAGCTTTGATCTGCCTAAGTATAGCAGTCGGGAAGGTCGTTTGTTTCCTGCGTGATTTCTGTTGTGATCCAACTGGGCGGGGGTGTTTGACGCTAGAGCACCTTTACCCGCCAGCCGTTTTCTTTCCCTCTGAGTTTGATTCATCATTCGAGTTTGCCTCAAGCTCGGAAGCCACCAATGCAATCTCAATGACCAGTTTCTCAATGCTGAAGTCGTTCGTTTGGAAGAATTCGGTCAGCTTCTCCGAGCCATGCGCTCCGTAGGCATTGATTGGCTGTTTGACAAAGTGCTCAAAGGCGGATTCGACGAATGCTTCGTGGGCATCGGGGCTATTGGCGAGGTATTCGGCAAGCTCGCGGGCTCCATCAAAAGTAACTGTCTCGCCTCTGCGGGCCTGATAACTGCCCAAAGTGTTAACGGTTTGCTGCTTTTCCTCTTTTCGGAATCGACCAACCGCATCGAATGCCTCCAGTGCAAAGCCGAGTGAATTGATTTTCCGGTGGCAAACCTGGCAGCTTACTTCTCCTGTCTGGAGTTCGACTCTCTGCCGAGTGGTTAGATTGGGGTGAAGTTCGGGATTGATAGGCGTGAATGCCTCATTCGGGGGGCGAAGAACTCGCCCAAGTGTGTACCTCGTAAGGAACACACCTCGATGGATCGGAGAGCTTGTGCGGAAGTAGGCAAGGTGGCTCATGATGAGCGGGTGGCTGAGGATTCCTGCGTGCACTTCTTTGTCGCGAACCGATCTCACGAATGAAGCGGGGGTCGGCATGGGGGGGGCTGCCGGTGGCGTTGCAGTCGGTTCTTGCTCGGCGTCGGGGGTGGGGGCTGCTGTCTCGGTGGATTCTGATGACGCATCAGTTTCCTCGGCTTCATCCCGCTCTTCAGGTTCATTTTCGTTTTTAGGTTCTTTTTCGGCTTCGGTTGGATTGCTGTTTGGTGTAGGGGCTTGTGTGATTTCGGGTGCCCAAGCATCGCCATAAAATTGGTGTAGATCTGGCGTGGTCATCACCCAGTCAGCGAGCATTAGTTGCCTAAAGTCTCCTCCATCTTTCAGGTTTTGATCAATCATCGCATCAAGCGAACCTTTGAGTTGATGTACAAGGTTTGAGTCAAAGCCGGGGTACAGTTGGCTGTCTTTGGTGATCTCGGTGAGGTCACCCAAGTCGAGCCATTGGTAGATGAAGCTTCGGATTTTGGCTTGGGCACGATAGTCGCGCATCATCTTGGTGGCTGCTTGCCGAGCTTCTGCTTGAGTATCTAGTTTGTTTTCATCGACGAGTTTTGAGAGCCATGGATCTGCTGGAAGTGAGTCGTAGAGTACTAATGCGAGTCGATTGGCTCGGCGTTGACTGGTCGAGCGATCTGAATCGATTGTTGGGTAGAGGAATCGTGGTGACTTGAGAGCAAACAAAATCGAACGTTTGATCGCTTCTCCATCGTCCTCGGCTGACGCGAGTTGTTGATCGATGTAAAGAGACTTGCTCTCATCGCTGAGCGGACCACGCAGTGCTGTTTCCAAGGTTTCTTGCAGAAAGCTTCTGAGGTCTTCACGATTCTCTCGGGGGATGTCTTTATGGGATCGACGATATTGAGGGAAGAGTTCGGATTTCGCAACTTCTGCAAATTCAATCGCTGCTTTCGTCGTCGAGTCATCCCATTGTCGATTCACTGAAGTTCCTCGCTCGTAACCGTAGCTTCGGTCATCGGGAGGTAATTTTGTCTGGACTGAGAAGGTTGCAGGTAATCGATTGGGGATGAGGTTTTTAGATGGGATTACCTCCTCGATACCCGATGGCGGGATCCAAGAAAGTGACACGACTGCGGGTGGTTGCTCCGTCTTGCGTTTTCGCTGAATCAGCTCTACGGAAAATGGGTAGACGCGTCCGGCGGTCAAGAAAAGCGTGCGGCGGAATTCTTCTTTGCCTGCTGATTGGACATGATTGTTGACGAGCACGCGATCGGAAGCGCCAAACTTCATCATGCACGAGAGGCTGCTCCGTAGGATGATTTCATAGCGGCCTGAGTGGTCCACTTTCAGCGAACCCAACCACTGGATGAAAAACTCTTCTTTCGGGACTCCATCGATCGGGTCTTCTTTGCCAAAATCAAAATTGATGATCGGGTCGGTTCGTTCCAGTTTGAGCTTGTCCTTGGACCATCTGCTGCCCTCAAAGTAGCTGGCGGCCACACCCCGTTCATTCTGGATCCACGGGTTGCCTTGGAAGTGCCCGTAGAGATCAGCAAGGCTTTGACGGAGTTGTTCTCCGGTAAGCCGAGAAAGCGTTGGTCGTGTTGAAGCTTGGGTCTCCTTGGCTAGATCTGCCAGAAGGTTGTCGAGAATGTAGCTTGCCACCTTTTCGGCCTCCGCCCCCTGGCATGCTTCCGGTTCGCCCTCGGGCATGGTGGCAGCGATGACCTCAGTCAACTCGTCTCGGCTTAAGTCGGAAGAGAATGGATCGTCGTACTTACCTGAGACGCCTTCGCCACGTATCCCATGACATTGGGAGCATTGCTTTTGGTAAAGATCTTTGCCTGTTTCGCTCGCTTTTGCCTGCTGGAGCAGGCCGCAGAGAAGGCAGATCCCTGCGAGCCAAAGGCTGGGTAGCTTGGAGTCGGCGTACAGCGGCGTTGTTTGCTTCTTGCCCATGCTGGGGGGCGTTTTATTCCAGGATGGTTTACTTTTGGACGTTGCGGCGACCTGTTCAGGTGCGGCAAGCGTAGGAGTTGCCAATTTTTGACTTGCGAGTGCTAGATGCGGGGTCAGCCGAAGTTTGATTCGCATATGAGTGGAGATTGTTTGGCTTGTGAGGGATGCTCGCCGCCCCTTTTAGTTACTCGCCACCGGTCGGAAGTAATTGTGACAGGGACGGTATTGGGGCTGAGTGGCTAACGGCGGGGCGAAGGTTGTCTAGGCGGGGCTGAGGTTGAACTGAACCAAATATTCGTTGTCCGAACCGCAGGTAGCTCAGTGTACCAACCCAACATTGTAATGGCTGCAATAGATTCTCGATGGCAGTTCTAGGGCGATTGGTTTCCCTGCCGTGAGTCGCTCCTTTGGGGGGGTGTTGTTATGGGGTTTGGAGTGAGGTGTGTTCCTTGCGGTCAAAAACTACATTGAGTTGTGATTTCGATATTGGCTTTGGGCTTGCGGAACGCCGCGCTTCCGCCATACTTACCCGCTTCGACCGAGCTGCCGTAGGTGCGCCGGTTTAGGTTTTTTTAGTCACAAAACAAGATTTAAAGAGCGTAGTCTCGGTAAGGTGAAGTTCTGATGGCCGAAGTGCTTAATGTCGAAAGTCGCGATCAAATTGGGACGACCGCTTCACGTCGATTGAGAAATTCGGGGCGTGTACCCGCTGTTCTCTATGGACATGGTCAGGATACCACCCATCTCTCCATCTCAGAGAGAGACGTGAAGGCATTGCTGCGTCATCACAGCAAAACCGTCACTTTGGCGGGTGATGTGCAGGACACTGCTCTGGTTCGTGATGTGCAATTTGATCCGCTCGGAATCGAAGTTTTGCACCTAGATTTACTACGAGTGAATCTTAAAGAGTCAGTCGAAGTGACCGTCCCAGTTAGACTCCAAGGAGATGCTCCGGGAGTCCGTGAGGGCGGGATGTTGCTTGAAAACTTACACGAAGTTCAAGTTCGTTGTTCCGCTGGAGCGATTCCAGAGGAAGCGGTTTTGAATGTGAGTGACCTTCATGTTGGCGGGAGCCTCAGTGCGGGTGACTTGGACTTACCAGAGGGCGTGGAGTTGGTGACGCCAGCGGACTCCATGGTGGCACACGTTGAAGAGCCCAAAGGATCGAAGTCCGTTGAGGTAGCCGACGGTCCTACCGAGCCTGAAGTAATCGCTAAGGGTGGTGACAAGTCGGAGGAGGAAGAAGGCTAGTCGACCTTTTGCACCGTATCGTCTCGAAGTGGCGGAAATGACATGAAATTAGTCGTTGGCCTTGGTAACCCGGGACGCAAGTACGAGCAGACTCGGCACAATGTCGGGTTTGTTGCTGTCGAAAAGGTTGCTGCTTTGGCGGGTGCATCTCCATCCAAGACTCGGTTTCAGGGTGAATTTGCGGAGGCTTCAGTCGGTGGGAAACTGCTGATGCTATGGCCTCAGACCTACATGAATGCAAGTGGAAGAAGTGTGCGTGAGGCATGTGACTTCTACAAAATATCAGCCGAAAATGTCGTTGTTGTCTGTGATGACATGAATTTGGCAAGCGGTCGACTTCGGTTCCGCGGGTCAGGTTCGGCCGGAGGCCAGAACGGTCTTGCCGATGTAATCAGACTAATGGGGACCGACCAGATTGCTCGATTACGCATCGGGATAGGTCGCCCACCTGCGGGATGGGATCCGGCAGATTATGTCCTTGGGAAGTTTTCCAAGGGTGAGCAGGCTGAGATGGAATTCGCAACGGAGCAAGCAGCAAAAGCTGTAATGGATTGGAGCTTGCACGGATCAGACTATGTGATGAATCATTACAACGGTCAGTCCAAAAGCTCAGGAGAGTGAGGGTTTTCGAGGATAAAGATGTTGAGCGATAGTGTGGCTCATTCTTGCCTCGGATAAAAATACCGGTTGCATTGCAACTGTTTCGCGGCGATTCGCTGTGAAATCAGATTTCGGCCGTTGATTGCAGGTCGAGAGATGAATAAAACTTTGGAAACAAACATTTCGAAACAGAGAGACCAGTCAATCGTGGCTAAAAATACTTACGAAACGCTTCTAATTCTTGATAGCAACCAGTACGCCCGTGATCCTGGCGGAGTAGCGAAGACCGTTGCTGATTTAGTTGAGCAAGCAGGTGGTGAGGTTTTGGTGAATCGCTTGTGGATGGAGCAAAAGCTTGCTTACCCAATCGATAAGCATCAAAAAGGCACCTACTGGCTTACCTATTTCTCGATGGAGGGAGCTGGTCTGACCCAATTGGACCGAGCTTTTGCCCTGTGTGAACCAGTGCTGCGTCAGATGACGATCAAGCTCGAGCCAAGATTAGTAGAGCCGATTCTGGCTAATGCCCGTGGTGAGAACATTGTGATGTCTTCACAGGCAGACTCTGAGGAAAAAGAAGAAGCTACTGCTGAGGTCTAACGGGCCGAGGCGTGGTTTGCACCTCCCTGTGAACTTAGTCGAATAACTGAGAGAACTAATGGCGAGTTTCAATCGAGTCATTCTTGTCGGAAACTTAACTCGAGATATCGAGTTGAAGTACACACCGGGTGGTACTGGTGTGACCGATATCGGAATGGCAGTGAATGACCGCCGTAAGAACAGTAACGGCGAGTGGGTTGATGAGGTCACCTTTGTCGATGTCACGCTATGGGGGCGAACTGCTGAAGTAGCAAGTGAGTACCTCTCGAAGGGAGCTCCCATTTTGGTTGAGGGTCGGTTGAAACTCGACACTTGGGAGACTGATGGACAGAAACGCAGCAAACTTCGAGTCATTTGTGAGCGAATGCAAATGTTGGGGGGAGCGAGCGGTGGCGGTGGTGGTCGTCCTCCGCAATCCGATTCCGCGGTTTCTGGGGGGTATCGCGAATCAAGCGATGTAGAGGCTGGCCGGGGTGACGCCCAACCCACCGGAAGCGGAGCGGGATACGACGATCCGGATATCCCATTTTGAGAACACATCCGAGAGTTAGGGCGGGCTTAAAGAAATAGGTCTGTCGGCCTAGACAAGAGATTGGCTATGAATCGCCATTCAATCGTTTAAAGCAAAATTAAATAGAAACACATAGTAGAAATAACCTTTTCGAGCGATCTGATGACAGCACCAGTGAAACGACGAAAGTCGTCCCAAATGTTCAAGCGTTTGCCACAGGGTCAAAATGGCGGCATCCAATTGCTGCTGATCCATAATGTGGAGCACCTCGGCAAACAGGGTGAAATCGTCGAAGTTCGTCGCGGCTACGCGTTGAACTACCTCCTGCCTCAAGGTCTTGCAACGGTAGCGACTGAACACCACAAGAGAATGGTGGAAAAGCACCGTGAGAAGCTTCGTGCGATTGAATTAGCCAAGCTTAGTGAGTTCCGCAGTCTCGCAGGTGAATTGGGCAAGCAGTCGATTACGATCGAGGCAAACGCGAATGACGAAGGCCATCTATACGGATCAGTCGGCGCCCACGAAATCGTCGACGGATTGAAAGCTGCCGGCTTTGCCTTGGCTCAAGATCAGATCCGACTCGAGGGTCCGCTGAAGGAACTCGGTCTTTACACCGTTAAAGTGCATCTTCATAGCGAAGTCGATGCCAGCGTCAAAGTTTGGGTCGTTCCAACGGTCGCTGCGGACGAAAACGCTTCCTGATCAATTCAAGCGGCATTTGGCGATTGAGTTGAAAGTCCTCGGTTTAGATGGTCGATAGACTGTGCTGAGTCGATGGAGCCTGCGGGCAGGTCTTGGTGTTGTAAGGGGCTGTGGCGGAACTGGCAGACGCGCTAGATTTAGGATCTAGTTCCCTCGGGAGTGCAGGTTCGATTCCTGTCAGCCCTACTCTTCAGCAAAAAGCCGTGCGAGATTGATCGCACGGCTTTTTTTGTAGAGTTTTTGTTGGGGTTTTGGCAGTAACTCGAGGCCGCGTTAGGGTCTCGAGTGCAGGTGGGCTAAACACGCACGTTCAACGCGATGTGGGGGCGCCGAAGGCATTGGGCAGGTGCATGCGCGGTTCTATCGATAGCTCCAAAGTTGCCGGTTTTAATGGCGAAAGGTTGTTTGAGGTGCCTTCCCTGCTTTAGTCGTCATTGACCATATGAGAATCGGTAAATAAATTGACGCGAAAAGGTGTAGTTTGTTGACTGGGAAGGTTGTGCGGAAAACCCTACTCAGTTGTTCGATCTTTCCTTTTCGCCTTGAGTAGATCAGAGATCAAGCGGCATGCAAGTTAGCTGCTTGTGACCTAAATGATCTTGGACGGGCGAGCTCCTAGAGCGTTGCTAGTGCGTGACAAATGCTGGTTTTACCGGTCATTAGAGAATGCCTGCTGACGAAAGGAGGCTTGCGAAGGCCGGACTCCCGCGGTGCTCCGACTTGTCCGTTGGTCACCCTAAAACTCTACGGAGTTTATTTTTCAGTCAATCGCGAAGATATCTAATCGGGATCAGAGTTGGATTCCGTCGTTGAGTGTGTGTCAAACTGACCCCGCACAAAACGTGACAAAAATTACTTTAACCATTCAGATCTGCCTCTATCAAAAACGAGAGAGAAAAAAACGTTATGGCAACCACTAAAATGGTTTATTACTTCGGCAAAACGAAGACCGAAGGCAAAGGCAAAAGCAAAACACTCTTAGGTGGTAAGGGCGTTAACCTTGCTGAAATGACCAACATCGGTCTTCCTGTTCCTCCTGGGTTTACGATCACAACTGAAGTTTGTGACGCCTATTACAAGGCTGGGAAGAACTTGCCTGAGGAACTCATGGGGCAGGTCAACAAAGCGGTACGTGTTCTGGAAAAGGAACTCGGAAAGAAATTTGGAGATGACTCCAATCCGCTTTTGGTTAGTGTTCGTTCAGGTGCCGCTGTTTCGATGCCGGGCATGATGAACACGATTTTGAACCTTGGCTTGAATGACCAAGCAACCGAGGGTCTTGCTAAGGCGACCAACAACGAGCGTTTTGCATATGACGCTTACCGACGATTGATCAATATGTTCGGTGATGTTGTGGTTGGTATGGACCATCACGTTTTTGAACATGCATTCAACAAGGTCAAGAAAAAGTACAACGTAACGGAAGATACCGATGTGCCAGCAGAGGGTCTAAAAGAACTTTGCGAGGCCTACAAGGCGGTCTACAAGAAGCACACGGGAGAAGACTTCCCTCAAGACCCCATCAAGCAACTTCAGCTATCGATTGAAGCAGTGTTTGGGTCGTGGAATACTTCGCGAGCAGTTCGTTACCGTGAGATCGAGAACATTCGTGGTTTGCTTGGAACTGCCGTGAACGTTCAATCGATGGTTTACGGAAACATGGGTGATGATTCCGGCACCGGAGTTGCTTTCACTCGAAATCCAAACACCGGACAGAACAAGTTCTTCGGTGAATTCCTTGTGAATGCTCAAGGTGAAGACGTGGTTGCGGGGATTCGAACTCCTCAGCCAGTCGCTGAAATGCGGAAGTGGAACCGAGCTGTCTACAAAGAGTTGTTGGACATCAAGAAAACGCTCGAAGACCACTACACCGAGATGCAGGACATCGAGTTCACTATCGAGCGTGGCACCCTTTACATGCTTCAAACGCGAACTGGTAAGCGAACCGGTCTCGCTGCGGTAAAGATTGCTTGCGACATGGTCAAGGAAGGTTTGATCGACGATAAAGAAGCGGTCATGCGAGTGCCCGCGAACGACCTTACTCAATTGCTTCTCCCCAGTTTCAAGCCAACTGCACGCAACGCAGCAGACGTGTTGACCCGCGGTTTGCCAGCTTCCCCTGGTGCATCGGTTGGCACACTTTCGTTCACCGCTGAGGATGCTCGGGCTCGAGCAGAAGCCGGTGAGAGCGTGATCTTGGTTCGAAATGAAACCAGCCCGGAAGACGTCGACGGGATGAATGCGGCTCAGGGAATTCTGACCAGCACCGGCGGTATGACTAGTCATGCCGCTGTGGTTGCACGCGGATGGGGCAAGTGCTGTGTTGCCGGTGCCGGCGAAATTCAGATCGACGAAAAGAAACAAAAGATCAAAGTTGCCGGTCGTACCTTCGGTGTAAAGGACGTCATCAGCCTTGACGGTACCACTGGCGAAGTGATGGCCGGTGCGGTTGAAACCCAAGAGCCTACCCTTTCAGGTGACTTTGCTAAGTTGATGAAGTGGGCGGACCAGTATCGAACTCTTGCGGTTCGTACCAATGCCGATTCACCGGCAGACAGCAAGCGAGCTCGAGATTTTGGTGCTCAGGGGATCGGCCTTTGTCGTACCGAGCACATGTTCTTCGAGTCAGATCGAATTCTTCACATGCGAGCAATGATTCTCGCTGACACAGAGGATGATCGACGTGCTGCTTTGAAGAAGTTGCTTCCATTCCAGCGGAAAGATTTCGAAGGTATTTTCAAGGCAATGAACGGTCTGCCCGTGACAATTCGTTTGCTAGATCCACCGCTTCACGAATTCCTTCCGCATGACAAATCTGCTCAGAAGATTGTTGCGGATGAATTGGGTCTAAAGCCAGCTGAGATCAACAAGCGAGCTTCAGCCTTGCATGAAGCAAACCCGATGCTAGGTCATCGTGGTTGTCGACTCAGCATTACCTACCCTGAAATTCTTGAGATGCAGGTTCAGGCGATTGTTGAAGCGGCAATCAACTGTGCCAAGAAGAAAGTCAAGGCTCAACCAGAGATCATGATCCCACTGGTTGGTACCGCTGATGAGCTTTCTTCGCTGCGTGCTCGCGTGGAAGAGACCATTGAGCAGACCAAGGCAGCGAAGAAGTACACCGGTAAGCTGGATATTTTGATCGGAACCATGATCGAAATTCCACGTGCTGCGTTGACCGCCGATCAAGTTGCTGCTCACGCGGATTTCTTCAGTTTTGGCACCAACGACTTGACCCAAATGACGTTTGGCTACAGTCGTGACGATGTGAATACCTTCTTGCCGGATTATTTGGCACAGGACATCCTTCACGTTGACCCATTCCAGTCGCTGGACCAGACCGGCGTTGGGCAATTGGTCGAGATGGGTGTCGAAAAGGGTCGTAGCACCAAAAATGCATTGAAAGTTGGCATCTGCGGTGAGCACGGTGGTGATCCATCATCGATTGACTTCTGTCATCGAGTTGGTCTCAATTATGTCAGTTGCAGTCCTTTCCGCGTGCCAATTGCACGTCTAGCAGCAGCTCAAGCAGCATTGCGAAATGCGTAGGCTTGCAATTTAGCGGCTAATCACTTTTGATGATGTCGGCTAAGTCAGAACGACTTAGCCGGCATTTTTTTTTGCTCCACTTTTATCCAAGAGATCCCAGCCATGAGTGATTTGCATTCCCAGTACAACGATGTTGAGCGTCTGATTGATGAAGAGCAGTTTGACGCCGCAATTGAGGGGCTCAAGAAGATTGTCGAGCAAGATGATACTTTTGTCCTAGCGCAGCTCGCTTTGTCTCGAGTTTACACCAAGACTGGTCAGCACGACCTAGCCATTCAGCATGGAGAGAAGGCATGCGAACTTGAGCCGAGTGAGGCATTTAATTACACGGCTCTAAGCGTAACCTACCAGCGTGCATGGGCAGGAACACAGGATCAGCAATTCATTGCCAAGGCGGAAGAGGCGATGGCAAAGGCGCATCAGTTGGGTTAGCTCAGCGATTTAAATCGGTTTTGCGACCGTTGATTTTCCGTGCTTTTGGACGCTATTTGCCGCTTGGTGTGCGTTTTTGCCACACCTGCCCGTGGTTGTCACAGGAATGTTACAGGGCTGTTACACAGGGTGGGTGATTTGCGGACGGCGGATTCGGTCTCATCGGGTAGACTCTAGGCACGAGTGAAGCTGCCTAGCGAAAGTCGCGATCTGAAATCTTTCACAGGAATTATCAATGTCCATCGCTGTACCAGCACCAAAATCGACTGATCCCCAAGGTTCAAGCCAAGACGACATCCAGGTCGATGCACAGGGATCAGGCGGACAAAAACGAAAAAAAGATGTGGCTCCCACCACCGAGGATCGTAGGCGATTTGCCAACGTAAGTTACTGGGCGATTGGCTGGCTGGCGATTGCTCACTTGGTGGCATTGACGGCCCCGTTCACCTTTACTTGGGAAGCACTTGCAGTCGCTTTGGTTCTCCACTGGATGACTGGAAGTTTGGGGATCTGCCTTGGTTACCACCGTCTGCTGACTCACACCGGTATGAAGACCTACAGCGGAGTGCGGTACTTCTTCACCACGATCGGCATGCTCGCCGGCGAAGGAACGCCTCTTGATTGGGTTGCTGACCACAGGAAGCATCACGCTTGTAGCGATCAAGAGGGAGATCCTCACACGCCGCGAGATGGAGGTTGGTGGAGTCACTTGACTTGGCTTGCTTACCACACGCACAACGGAGATCGTAAAGCCTATTTGCAGCGTTGGGCCCCAGATCTGTACAAGGAAAAGGGTATGCGAGTGCTCGATATCTTGTTTTTGCCCGCCCATATTGCAGTCACCGGGATTCTCTTCGGGATCGGATACATGTGGCAGGGGATGGATTTGGCGATTTCGTTAGTTGTGTGGGCGATGTTCTTGCGTTTGGTGACGGTTCTGCATGCCACTTGGATGGTGAATAGCCTTTCACACATGTGGGGCTATCGCAACTACGAGACAACAGATGATAGCCGGAACAATTGGCTGGTCGCGATCGTCGCTTACGGAGAAGGTTGGCACAATAATCATCATGCATACCCACGAATGGCGAAGCATGGTCACCGCTGGTGGGAATTCGATATCACGTGGCAGGCAATTCGCCTACTTCGAGCTTTCGGGCTTGTTTGGGATGTTGTGGATTACCGAAATGCGGCTGAGAAGAAGGCTGCAGAACAGGCCAAAGCGTCTGCTTGATGCATGATATTTCAACTGAATTAAACAACGGAAGCCAGTCGTTTTTCGACTGGCTTTTTTTGTTGCGTTTGATGATTTCGTGAATCGCTTTGACTATTGATTTCCGGAAGCACTGCTAGGTGAAATCATCAGGCTCCATCAGCGAGTTGGTAACGCATGGTTGGTTTCGGGTGTGATTTTGTCATTTGGTTGTGGGTAAGGTCATGATTTTAGGGATCCTTTCCAGTTTCGGTGTGCTGCCCGCGGAGCGAGCGGGCCGCAAGGCTGAAAAATGCTTGCATTAAAAATCACGAGAAAGAAATTTGAAATGCAGCCTTGATCGAGGTTGACACGCATCGAAGAAAGAGACTATTCCCGAACACGAAGGTTCTTTAAACCGACTGAAATTGCCTTGGAATGCGTGAAAGCGTGCCGAGAAAGTTAAAAGATTGCGGTTTAAGGAAATAGAAGAATCAGGGCTGACAATCAGCCAGGCGAAGAGATTTCGAGAAAAAATTGGTGAACCTTCACTCTTGGAGAGCTGAAAGTTTCATCGCCAAGACTCGTCTGCTTTTCGTCATTTAAGTAGTCTCACCGCGAAGAAGGAGAGTCGCGTTGATTTGCCTCGTACCCGCACAAGGTTACCGTGCCGTCTGCGTCGGTCTAGCATGGATGCTAGCAGTGACAGGCGTCTCTGGCCAAACCACCACACCCTCGACAACAACTGCAGGAACCGCTGCGGATGTCTCGACGGTAAGTCCGTCCAACGAGACGGATCTGATGATCGCACGCGTTCGCGGAGCGATTAATGCAAAGGACTACCATGCTGCTGTGCAAGCATTTCGAGCCGCTTCGCAGCGGTCGGGCAGCACGCCACGGCAGTCGGCTGAAATCCAGTCATTGAAGTCGCAGCTTGAGCAGATCGGGATCGATCCAGCTCTTCTTGCCCGTCCAACCTCAGAGATGAGTGCGGAATCGAAGAAGCGAGAAGCCCTGCGGCTCACTGCGATCGGACGAGCGGCTCTGGACCGAGGTGATGTCAAGGCAGCACTTCAGGCAGCTCGCGATGCCGAGGCACTGAAGGTTCCGGAATCGGACTATGCAGTTGGAGAGCCTCGTGTCTGGCAATTGCTTCTTGATGCGGAGTCAGCTGCTCGACGCAGCGGGATCTCCGTAAACTCCTCTGCAGTGCAAACCGCTTCTGCGGTTGCTGAGGACCAAGGCGCCGTCGCTCAAATGCTCTTCAACCCCGACGGAACTCAGGGTGCGGGAGCTGACGTTGCTCAGGTACAAGCCGTAACTGCCCTCCCCGGTCAGGGTCCCGGTTATGCCGCAAAGGTTTACCAGCAAGGCTTGAAGGCACTTAGCGAGGGTGACACTAACACGGCTCGCGAAATGTTCAGGGAAGCTTGGGCAAATGAGTCGGACCTCGATCCAGCAACTCGGAATCAACTCAAAGATAAGCTGACTCTCCTTCAGCCAAAGAGACTTCCTGAGAACAATGTTGTTGATCCGGCGCTGATGACACCGATTCAGCGTGCTGAGCTTGAGTCACAAGAGAGAGCAAGACGTTTGTTCCGAGAGGTGACTGCAGAGTTAGCAAAGACCGAGCAAATCAAAGTAACCGTACCTCTTGACGCACTAGACGATTTGGAAAGCCTTCGTCGTCGCATTGACGGTGCCGATGTTGATGAACAGTCAAAACGTTCCATCGCAGTGATGGTGGACCGTGCGATTGCGGATCAAAAACAGTACATCGATGCGAATCGTGCCAAGATCGACTTGGATCTTCAGAACGATGCAGTTCGTTTGGAAATGGCAACCGAGCAAGCTCGGGAATCAAGTATTGATGAAGAGGTGTCCGCCCTAGTCAATACCTTCAACCAGCTGATCAAGGATCGACGCTTCCAAGAAGCCGAAGTGATTGCAAAGCAGGTTCAGGAACTCAAGCCAGGTGACCCGATCGCGGTAAGCATGTTTCAGACTAGCCGCATGGGTACAAGGCTCTTGATGGACCAGGAAGTACGAGAAGCCAAAGAACTGGCTTTCTTGGATACCCTGATCGATGTTGATCGAAGCATGATCGCGATCGATCCCAACCTACCAATGACTCTCCCTGATGCTCAAGACTGGGAAGCCCTATCGAGACGAAGACTACGTCCGATGACCGACGGTGACTCAAGGTTGAGTGCTGCAGAGCAGATCATTCAGCAGAAACTGGGAACTGAAGTTAGCGTTCAGTACGAGAACCGAGCTCTGTCCGACGTGCTCAACGAGCTGTCGACCGTGACGGGTGTTCCAATGGTGATCGATGAGCGAGCCCTGAGTGCAATTCGTGTGACAGCGGAAACACCCGTGACGCTTCAGTTGCCGAACAGCATCAAACTGAAGAGTGCTTTGAACTTGATGTTGAACAAGATGGAACTCACCTACGTGATCGAAAATGACGTGTTGTCGATCACTAGTATGGATGCAAAACGCAGCAAGGTGTACCCAAAGACCTACCGCGTGACTGATCTGGTGACTCCAATCCCTAACTTCACTAGTGGCTACGAAGATGGTTTGGCCGGTGCTCTGCGTGCTGCCTACCAGATGTCAAATCCACAGGCTGATGTTCAAGTGGTGCCTGTTTCGATGACAGATCTAGGAACGGGATTCGCAAAGGGCAACACGCCCGCGAGCATGAACCCCAATGTCCTTGGTCAGTATCACTCGATGGGTGCTCAGGGTGGCTTTGGGCTGAATAACCCACCAATGTCCGGTGGTGCAGGTGGTGGAGGCAGTTTTGCTGACTTCCAATCACTCATTGATTTGATTCAGACGACGGTTGTTCCTGATACTTGGGAAGCGTTGGGTGGACCGAGCACAATGGCTCCATACCCACAGAACCTGAGCCTAGTGATTAGCACGACAAGTGATGTTCATGATCAGATTACAGACCTCCTCGAATCGTTGAGAAGGCTCCAGAATCTCCAGATCACCATCGAAGTTCGCTTTATCACGCTGGCTGATAGTTTTGCGGAACAGATTGGTGTCGACTTCCAGGCATCTTTCGATGACAACGTTTCTGGTTTACCAAGCGATGACGAAGGTCCGAGCGTGGCAATCGGTTGGAACGGCGTTGATGGCTTGCCAACCGCGGACTTGGATATTCGACTCGATAACGGAAGTTTCGGTCTGGCTCCACCTTTCGGTTCCGGCGGTTTGGGAACTCCATCAACGATCGGTTTCGCGATTCTCAGCGACATCGAAGCATTCTTCTTCCTGCAGGCTGCACAGTCTGACAATCGAAGTAATGTGATGCAGGCTCCAAAAGTGACGTTGTTCGACGGCCAGTTTGCAACCATTAGTGACCAAACACAACGGCCATTCGTGATCAGTATCACACCGGTTGTTGGTGACTTCGCAGTCGCACAGCAGCCTGTGATTGTTGTTCTCAACGAAGGTACTCAGTTGAATGTTCAGGGGATCGTTAGCGACGATAAGCGATTCGTTCGCCTCACCCTCGTGCCATTCTTTAGTCAGATCGGTGCGGTCGACACCTTCACCTACGAAGGTCGGCGGTCAACCCGAACAAGCAGTCGTGACGAGGAAGACACCAATGGTGACGGAGTTGTCAACGAAGACGATGCTGTGGATGAGAATAACACTCAGGATATTGTTGAAGGTACCACGGTTCAGTTGCCAACCTTTGCATTCACCTCGGTGAGCACAACGGTTAGCGTTCCTGACGGAGGTACGATTCTTTTGGGTGGTATTAAGCGTCAGGCGGAAGGTCGAGTTGAACGCGGTATTCCGGTTCTCAGCAAGATCCCTTACGTCAGCCGACTCTTTAGAAACGTTTCTGCTGGTCGAGATTCCAGTAGCCTGATGTTGATGGTGACTCCACGAATCATTATTCAGGAAGAAGAGGAAGAGTCGCAGACGGGATTCAATCCCACTCGCAATTAACTCCTCGCGAAAATCTTTGTCAAAGAGTTTGGACGCCGGCGGATTTTTCCGTCGGCGTTTTTTTATTGCAACAGGCAATGTCAATCGAGTCAAATCGACTGTCTCCGCTCGACGGGCGTTCTAAGGACGCGTCGACAGAAGTGATTGCATGATGATGGCTACCGCTGCACTAGTCATCGGAGTACTCATGCTTGCGGGAAGTTCGGTCTCCTGCGCAGCTTGGACGGGAGCAAGCGGAAGGTGGACAAAGATACTCTGAGTGTTCATGCCGAAGGTTCGCGAGTAATGCTGGCTCAGGTAAAACGCAGCATTGCATCGGTCATTGCCCCCGCGATAAGAAATCTTGCAGGGAATTCCTGCTTCGCAAAGCTGGTTGACGCAGGGTTGGAGTGGCAACGATGTGCGATAAGCCTCCGGTCCATCATGGGCGAGTTTGCCACCATCCTCGCCAACATTGACTCCTATCGCCTGAAGTTCAATGGCTCTCGCGTCGGGGGATTGGCCCAGGTGAATCACCAAGGGGAAATCGCCTTGCAAATCCTTTCGCAACATTTCTGCCATTCGGGACTGCTGCGCTGGATAGCGGCGCGTAACGAGTTCGATCTCGCCGTTGTACCATCGTGTCAGGTCACACAAGGTGAGCCAGCTGGCATTTTCTTTCCAGTGGTCGTACGGTTCAAATGCAGTTACTAGGATTCGCGTCACGATTTCAACTTGACTGAGTACAGAAAAAATCAGGCGGCATCATTTGATGCCGGTTCAAGGATACTTTACGTGTGATTCGCTTCTCCAATAACGACGCTTAAAAATCGGACATGCGAGGTTTATTTCTCGATTTTGACGATCATCGGGGGAATGTCGTCACCCTTTTTGATAAATCGCATCGAAATCGAGTTGACGCAGTGCCGCGTATTTTTCTGGGTGAAGCCTTCTCCCTGAAAGACATGGCCTAGGTGGCCATCGCAATTGCTACAGATGATTTCTACTCTCAGTCCATCTGGGTCGGGCCGACGAGTGACTGCGTTTTCAATTTCATCATCAAAACTGGGCCACCCGCAGTGGCTTTCAAACTTGTCATCCGATCGATAAAGGGCTGCGTTGCATTGGCGACAGATGTAGGTTCCGGGATCCTTGGTCATGGTGTATCCACCGGGCCCCGGTGGCTCGGTTCCTTGGTTCAGGATGACGTATGCTTCTCGTGGGTTGAGTTGATTGAAGTCGCCCCTCACGATCGCTTGCTTTTCTTGGTTGGTGTCACTCATGTTTGCTTTTCCTTCGCCTGAAGCGAGCTGTTTGGGTGATGTTTTTTCAGTTGCTTTGAGACAGCTTTCAAGATAATCACGGGATCGATTGATCTCGTACGTGACGCCTTGGATTGATTCTTGAATTGGAGTGCCTCTTTTTCCTGGATGCATAAAGATTTCAGTCCAGCCATCGTAGCGTATATCTTTCAATGCTTCGACGATCGGTTCGAAGTCAAGGTCACCGCGTCCCGGCATCTGGAGGTGCTGATCCTCGACACTCAGTGAATCCAATGCTCCTTTCCCATGTTGCCAGGCATAGAACATGGCGATTGAAGAACCGGTGTCTCTGATTAGCTGCGCGAGCAGCATGCTGTCCTGCGGAAGGTGATAAGGTGCAAACGCAATTTTAAGATTGTTCGATGAGCTGAGATCATGGAACCACTTAATTGAATCAACCGATTCCATCAAGTTGTTGTCGTGATTCTCAATTGCAATGGTGACCCCCGTTTCTTCAGCAACCGCAACGTGTGGTTTCATTTTTTCGATGAACTCAGCGACTGCTGATTTCAACTCTCCACCTTTCAGGCCGCGTGGACCTCGAGCGCCTGTCACAATTAGTTTGCATCCTAGCTTTCTTGCTAGCCGCATTTCATCTTCTAAAGCAAACGGTCCGAGCTTGTACTGAGTGATGCAACCGAGTTCAACTTGCCAACGCTTGATGAAGGTCGAAAAAGTTTCTACTCCAATCTCATCGACCTGCTCTCTTTGTGAGCCATGGATTTTTGGCCATAGATCGATTGCAGCCGCGCCTGTTCTCGCAACTTCTGGGATGATTTCCCAGACATTGTTGTATCCATACATGCAAGATGCGAGAACGTAGTTGAATTTGAAGTCTGGCGTTTCTGCGGCGAGCAATGATTGCGTTGCGATGGAGGCGGACGCAGAAAGTGCAGCCGCCGAAGAGATGGCTTGTCGTCGGTTGAGTCGCATTCCAGTTACTTTCGTTAGTTTGCGTCAGTGGCTTACCGCAAGGATTCGCGGTCGCTGCTAATCGATAGGGATTTGGTAAGTGTACGTCGAGTCACTGCTTGTTGCACTTCCGAAGTTAAGTTGTATGGGGACAAGTCAGTGATTTGCGATAGCTCATGTGCTATGGCTTGCCTTTCTCGCTTTGGAAACCGTAGATCGTGTTGTGGATAACGCGACTGAATTTTGAGCCTTTTTTATCCATGAGATTGCAGGTGATCTCCATTCCTCGAGTCGGTTTTAGTTCAGGGATTGTAAGTCGGATGGTACGTTGGTCATTCAATAGTGTGGCACTGGCTACCGATCGCATCGCTTCGTTCAAGTGCGGAGAACCGTAGTTCTTGGTGCGGAGAAGATCCCAAGTTTTTATCGAATAATTGTTTGGGTTTTCCGCTGCTGCGCGGTCTAACGGTTCACTAAACGTGATCTCAATTCCCTGATGAACCGCATGGATTTCAATGGGTAGTTGATGTGCTCCCCCGCGGTATCGAATACGGAATAGTCCGCCCTCTTGTTCTTGACGGCTGCCAGCCCAGGAAAACATACCGCCAACGTAGAGTTGGCCGTCCACGGGTGAAAATCGCCCGCGGATCATTCCAGTAGGTAGATCGGGGATAGGTAACGGACACATGCCGCCCTGCGGTTGGCCGGTTACTGAATTCGAGTTTCCCGTTTTTTTAGCATCAGTAGGAAGGAATTCGTGGGGGACAACGTAGATTCTCCCGTACCCGTAAGACAGATTCAATAATTTTCCATTTAGTTCACCCCACTGATCGGTTTTTGCCCAAAGTAGTTCCGCCGGTGATCGGTCAAAAGCATTGGTGATCCAACACAGTGGTGAAGACATCGCTTCATCACTCGGGTCAGTCACGTCGTGGTATCCGAACATATTGCCGTAGAAGCCACCTTCACGCACCCAGTTGATTCGATTCTTGGGATTCCAGTGCCCCTCTTGGTCGGTGACGATATAGGTGCCATCGTCATTCAGGCAAACCCCGTTTGCTGCGCGAAACCCGGTAGCAATGATGTCGGTGTGCCTGCCGTCACTTGACACCCGAAGAAGCGTACCGTGGTGCGGGACAACTGCTTTCAGTGCGTGTCGAGCAGATTTCGCGTAGAAGTAATCGCCTTCGGTATTGCGTTGAAGTCCCATGGCAAATTCATGGAAGTGCTCCGTGACTTGGTGATCACTGTTAAAACATTCATAGTGATCCATCTCGCCATCATTGTTTTTGTCACTCAAGGCGACGATCTGATCTCGGCAGGTGACTAACAATCGATCTCGCTCCCACAGAATACCGAGCGGTTGGAATAAACCACTCGCAATTCGTGTCCATGTTAACGTGCTGTTTTTGCTGCCGAGGCTATTGAGTTGTTCGACACGCCAAACATCACCATCCCAGGTGCAGGTAACGAGTGAATTGCCTTTCGGACTGAAGTCCATCCCCGTGATGCGTGTTCTTGCAAGCCATGGATTGTTCTCAGGTCGTGCGAGTTCTTCTACCTCCCATGTTTCTGATTCAAACCATCTCTTAGCGGGGACTTCAAGCTTGGTCGTGTACTGGGCGGGGCCGCCACGTGTCCACGCTGTTAAATCGCTCGGTAGTAGTTCGAGTTGAGTTCGGATTCGAGATCGATTTTCCTGATTCCATTTAGCCGTTGTGATCACGATGGATCCTCGTGATCTAGTTGCATCAGGGCTCAGGACCGCGATGACTTGTCGGTCACGCACCAACAGGGAGCTCTGTCGCGTAAAACCTGATAGTGAGATCGAAACAAGTTCGCCTGAAGGTTTCATGATGCTAATGCGATCACCATCGATTCCATCGGCGTGATATTCCGCAGCGTCTCCATCTTGCATGGTTAGAACGACGGCTTCGAGAGCTTTGTTAGTTGACTCAAGCTGGAGTGTGCGGACGAATACCGGTGCATCTTCAGCGTTGATTAGATTCGGATGCTCCAACACTTCCGTTTGACCAACGGTGTAATCGAGAATGACGCGGTTTTGGAAACGGTGGATTCCTTTGAATTTGGCCCAGTCATTAGGAAGCGGACCGTACTGCCTGTTGTCACGCCCGATGACCCGAGGGGGCTCAGTGGGTGACGCAGTATTTCGTGGATCTGACCATCCGGGTGAATTTGGATTTGATGCGACGATTTCGCCGGATGATCGTAAATGAACGCCATGTCGTCCGTTGAACTGAATTCCATTCCAGTCGACAAAGTCGCCGGTCCATGCGGCTGCCATACGGAGCGTGTCGTGCTCGAATGCCATCCAAGCGTTACCGCGGGCAACACCACCGGGACCATCATCAAGTCGGATGGCAATTGCTTTCTGAGCGATGCCTTCAGGTTTTTCACCAAACTGGATCGTGGTGATGAGCATGGAGCCATAGTCCATTGTGACCCACGGTTCGATTACCTTTGGCTCTGGGCCGCGTGAGTTACCAGATGGTAATGCTGCCAGGTAATCTTGCTCGATGGAAACGTATTGGCTCGGGTTGTGCGGGCGAAGGAAATGCTCTCGTATAAAGTGAATCACATCGTATTTCTGCTGCGGAACCATCCATGTTTGAGGAAGCATCATCCCACCGCCGTGGGTGAGGGTTTGGTACATCGAATAGGGATCGGAACCAAATTTAAATTTTCCCTCTGCAAACCGAAGAGATGTGGGAAGAGATCCGGGGGCATCGAGGGTTCCATGGCAGTTTTGGCAGACCCGTTCATAAATCGCTTGGCCGCGTTTCATCGACTGCTTGTTCCAGTCAGCGATCAGACCAGCGTGATCAAGGTCTAACTCTTGCGTCGGCGACATCGCCAGTCTCTCTTGTTCCGTCGGGGCTAGGCGATTTACAGCGGATTCTCCACCTTTTGAAATTTCTATCAGATAACGCACCAGATCAAGAAACTCTTGGCGGGATCTCAAGACGTTGACTTGTCCGCTGGGCATGATCGAGTTGGCAATTTTTTTTTCAGCTTCGATTGAATCCAGTTCGATCTTCCGCCGGTCGTTCGATGCGGGGCCCGTCTGCAAAGGCAGCATTCCATTTTCAATCGTTCCAGGGATACCTACAAATGTTTGGCCGTCAACAGTAAGAACCTGCTTAGCTTGGTAGCGTTCTGCGATTTCTCTTGATGGATCGAGAATGGATTCAATCAAATGTGCGGTGCTGGGAGATTTCTCCCACTGGCTCAGATTCGGAGCTAGTGCATCTGAGTTCGGTTCAAAACGGTGGCACTTCCAACAACCCAAAGCCGGTGAATGGAAGAGAAGCGATCCTCTTTTTGCATCCCCTTTTTGTTCCGAGTCCTGAATCAGTGATTCAATCTTTTCGGCCAAGAGAGTCTGGTCAAGAGCAGTACCTTGGGCCACCGCATCTAGATTTCCGAGCAATGTGAATAAAGCGATTAGTAGTGGCGTTTTGATTCGTGTCATTTCAGTCAAGGACTTGGTAGATTGCGGATTCAAAAGAGATGCTTGGTCTTGTACGCCGAAGACAAATACAGAGCGGAGGAGACTGTTGACTATTATAGGCCTGCTGCATTGCTGCGGTGATTTGCTTCGTGTGATTGTGGGAAAACGGTTTCCGCTTCGTTGAGAAACGTCCTTGATATTTGTGGTTGGCGTTTCCGGCATGACGTCGTTTACAATGCGGTATCACAATTCCGTGTCTCCCTGAATTGAAGGTTTGAGCCTTGATGATCTCTTCGATGCGATTTTCTGCGGCATTTATTCTGCTGGTTTCTTTTCTCGCGAGCGGATTGATTGCTCAGCGACCCGATCCCCGGCAGACTCAGAAACGATTGCAGGAGCAGATGAAAGCCGCTGCAGAGAATCAGCCTCAGCTTCCTTCGGATCCAGTCCTGCTCAATTTGCACAAGGAATTCATCGCTAAAGCAGAAAAACTGGCGGTTGAATACGAACGCAAGAAGGATTTTGATAAAGCTCGTGAAGTTTATGAATCTTTGGTGCGACTGGTGCCAAAGTATGGAGCCGCGGAGGCTGGATTGAATCGAATTCTTGCGAACCAAAGAGCTCAAGATCGGAAACTCACCGATGTCCTGGCGACTCAGGGTTGGCAAGATTCGGGTGTCACCCTTCTCGAAGGAATGCCAGTTCAGATTGAGGTTAAAGGCAGCTGGAAGGTTGTTTTTGAAACGGGTCCTGCTGGATTGGAGATCCCCAATGAATTTCGTCCTAAGGACAACCGAATCAAGTTGGGAACGTTGATAGGAATTGTTGCAAATACCCCCGCTGAGTTAGCCGAAGGACAACCATTCGTTGTCACAAGTGGAATGTCTTTTAATGCGAAGACGACGGGGCGTCTCTACCTGCGAATGTTTGATGTCGATCCGACCGATAACGAAGGTAAGATGTATGTCCTAATTCAGAGTACTTTTGCGCAATGATCAACTTGTCTCTCAGCATTTGTAGCTGCTTGTGACTCATTTACTACCGCCAATTAGCATGAGGAATGCGACGGTGATCAATGCTGCCGCGACAATGTGCTTTAGTTTCTCAGCCTGAAGATTGCGGCTGAGCCTTTCGCCAATTGCGACACCGACTACGGAAAGAATCGAAGCGACTCCAATTTCGATTCCCAGTTCGGTGTCGATGTGATCTCTGAAGCCAAGCAAGATTGCCTTGGCGGTTGCAACCACAAGTAAAAATTGTGTGACAAACGCTTTGTACTGATTGGTTTTCCAGTTTTGCCGAATGGCGTAAGCGGCAATCGGTGGACCCGCGATACTCACAGCGCCGGCAAGGAATCCCGAAATCACTCCGGCAACGAAGCTCGGTAGATGACTGTTCGTGGCTGGGTGATGGCGAATGTCTTTTTTTTGAGGGCGCAGGGACGACGCGACCATCAGTAGGACGCCAAGCCCAGTGAGTCTCACCAACAAATCCATTGAAGCCGCTTCAAATAGAATGAGTCCTGCGGGGATCGCCAAGATGGCACCCGCGGATGCCACCACCAACGGAAGAACTTGTGCTCCTTTGCGGTACGTCCATGCCGCCATTAGAAGCATGGGGACGCTGCAGACCGAGACAATGATGTGAGATGATTTTGCATCAATCGCAAGTGGGAGCAGGCTGATTGCAACGATGCCAAATCCGAATCCGATCGCGCTGTGTATCACACCAGCAGTAAGCGACACGACCATCACAACAATCAGGATTGAGCTGTTTTCCAAATGTTGTCCCGCCTTCTGTATGCAATGCAACTTACTGCTTTGTCGTCATGATTCATGCAGCTTCGTTAGTCAGGCAATTCTTCGCCACGCGTCTCTTTCGCAAGTAACGTGATCACAATTCCAACTGCGAACAGAGGAACCATGTACTGGGATGACTGAGAAGGTGTCCACTCGAGCCCAGCCGATGCGGCGATCGCAATGGCCGATCCTATTCTCCCTGCATTGAAGCAAAAGCCTGTTCCCGTTCCTCGAAGCCTAGTGGGGAATAGTTCTGGAAAGTAGACCGCATATCCGGCATGCATGCCGAGTGTAAGGAAGCCAAAGATGGGTAAAAAGATTAGCAGGATCGTGCGAGAATAATCACCCGGCCCTAGAACATAGAACAGCACAAGGGCAGCGATGAATCCACCGAGGTGATAAAAGATAAATGCTCCCTTTCGACCGATCATATTGGAGATGGATCCAAACAGCACCAGTCCCAAGCCACCTCCAAAGACCATGACGAGGAACATTCCGGTCATCTCTTCGCGTTTGATTTCACTTTTGCCATTGTTCAGTGCTTCTTCTCGAGCCTTTTTTTGTTCATCGTTAGCCGTTGACCAGTCGATTTCGTTGAGGCCCGCTGCAGCAAGGACACTTGATTCTGCTCGCCGCTTCAAGGTGTTCTTGCCATAGATGTGACAGCCCCAGAATGTGGTCAATCCGATTGTTGCAAGTGTCGTTCCGACGAGTGTGCTGCGTAGGTAGCGATTACAAAACAAGTCCTTCAGTGACCCTGTTGCCTGTCTTGCATCTGCCTGTTCTCGTTCCTTTGCTTGAACCCATTGTTCCGGCTCTTTCATTTTCCACCGAATGAAGACCGTCAACAAAGCCGGTATTACGCCGATGACAAAGCCAAGTCGCCAAGTGTTGTCGCCGAGAACCTGAGCGCTGATGATGAAGTAGCCAACTGCGACGGCCATCAGGGTTCCAAATACACTAGAAGCATGGAAGATCGAGCCCATGACCGGCCTTGATCTCTTGGGCATCACCTCTGCTACTAGGGCGCTAGCGACTGCCCACTCACCTCCTACACCCATCGCCACCAGAAACCTCAGGGCGACCATGTGCCAAGGTTCCGAGGCTAATGCCGTGACGCAGGTAAAGACAGAGTAAAACAAAATAGTGACGATCATCGTTTTGGATCGACCGATTTTGTCACTCAGCATTCCAAAAAGGATGCCACCGAATGCTCCACCGAGCAGAAATGATGCAAGAGCCCAGTTGTTCCAAGATGCGATGGCTGCTTTGGATTCAGCATCCATCGTCATTGAATTAACATCCAAGAGTTGCGGCATCGCATCATTCATGCTTGCCACAAAAACTTGACCTTCAAAGACATCAAAGACCCATCCAAGTGAGGCGATCAGCAGAACCAGCCATTGGTAGGAGCTGATGCCTTCGTACCATTTGAGATTGGATCGATCTTGTAGGTCACTCATGGATTGTTCCGGCTGCGTTGATGGAGGGTAGGAATTTGATCCTGTCTGGTGAACGACGAAAAAAAGTTATCACGTGATCCCGCGAATTACTCGGCTTGGGCTGGGTTGAATTTGTTGATTTCCATTGAAGCTAGGGAGGCAAGCACCTTGCGGGTCCCTGAGAACGAACGGCGTGCGTGCATGGCCACCATGTTATCTACAATTACGACATCCCCTGCTTGCCATTGCAAATCAAATGCGAGTTGCTCAGATAATTCGATCGCAACGCGAACCGCGTCGGTGTCCAGCGGTGTGCCATCGCCGTGGCAGATCGATTTGGAGGGGTCGTTTCGACTGTCTTTCCAGCCACAAAAGGCTGCGATGAGTTGGTTGAAGAAGACGCTGCGGCCGTCCGCGAGTTCAATCACGGCCGGCAGTGCAGGCGTTGTCGCTTTGAGGCAATCGTTTTCTACCCATTCCCAACTATATCCAAGTTCACCAAGTCGCGATTCGGCTTCTTCGCGGTTTGCGACACCCAGCGTGCTTTTCCAAGATCGCCCCATTCCTGAATTGGCGTCGTTGTCACTTGGCATGACATTGGTGTAGCGAAGGCCTTTCTGGACGCAGGTTGTCACGAATTCAGGGCAGGATGCCCGAAGCTTTTCCAGAAGTACATCCGATCGGCAAATCGGTGTCGCTCCACCCTTTTCAGCTGCGATCTCACAACTAAAAAAGATCCATCGCGGATAAAGGGGCGTCTGAGCCATCTCGTGGTGAAAAAAAATTTGCACCTCCGGGGGTGCTTCATTTGCTGAAAAGACGCGAGGCGTCCGGTTGATGCGCACTGCGTTGGAAAGAGACTTTTCGTAAGGGAAGTTCGGTAGATCGAGCGCTTCGACGATTGCATCGAAATCTTCTGCTGACGAAACAGGGAAATCCCTCAATAAAACCGCTCCGTCCCGAGTCGCATTAGCCAGAAGATCTCTTGAGTGACGTTTTACCCAATCGGTCGCCATCGCAAGGTTTGCTCCCTGACCGTTGCACCGAAGTACATGGGGGAATACCGATTCTTTGTAATCCTGTTGGTTTTCAATGCGGATTTGATCAACCGAGAGGGATGTCATGCGAGAAACCTGTTGAAGAATTGTTTGCGGAACATTTCAAAGCAAGGGTTAAAAGCCTTTCTGGGAAGCTGCTCATTCATAAATCGGGAAGAATGTGTTGAATGCAGATTCGCAAAAATCACCGGGGTCATTGAATCGGCGGTTTCGATTGAGGTGCGAAATCGATTCCATCTCTGAGTCCGTTAATTCAAAGTCAAACACCTCAAGGTTTTCGCGTAATCGATCCAAGTTCGAAGACTTTGGTACCACCGAGGTTCCTCGTTGGACGCCCCATCGCAATAGAACCTGAGCAGCCGTTTTGCGGTGGTTTGAAGCAATACTTTGAATTGCTTCGTGCTGCAAAAGTGACTCAGAGGATTCCGCCATCTGCAACTGGAAATAGGACTGTGCGCCCAGTGGCGAGAAAGCAGTGACCGCGATGTCTTGCTGCTTGCAGAACCTGAGCAGCTTTTGCTGTGACAAATAGGGGTGCATTTCAACTTGCAGCACGGCAGGCGGTATCTCGGCTTGGCTCATTAGATCTCGAATGAGAGATGTTCCAAAATTACAAACGCCAATTTCTTTGACTAAACCCTCGCGTACTAATTCTTCCATCGCACGCCACGTTTCGATAATCGGAACGGGGTCTTCAATCACGGTTGGGTGATCGCTCTCTGGGGCGCTAAACCAACCAGGAGGGTAGCGTTCTTCAAAGGGTACGAACTGTGACGAAATCGGGAAATGGATGAGGTACAGGTCCAGATAATTGAGTTGCAGATCCTGCAGACTTTTGAGAAGAGCGGACTTTACATGTTCGGGGCGATGGTAGGTGTTCCACAGCTTCGACGTAATCCATAGATCGTCCCTTGTCACACTGCCTGTTGCAATTGCTTCTGCAATGCCCTGCCCCGTTTCAACTTCATTTCCATAATCGCATGCACTATCGAAATGCCGATATCCGAGTTCCACTGCGGATTTGACAATCGTCGCTGTCTGATCGTTCTCGATTTTCCAAAGGCCAAGGCCTATTGAATCTAGCTGCCTTCCACTCTTTAACTGGATCGTTTCCATCCTGATCATTCTCTGTGTCGCGTTGTCTAAACATGAGTTGCTGCGGGGCGGCTAATGTAGCCTATATTTTAGGATGTAGTTTGCTCTTGGCCGCTTTGGTGAGATTTTTTCGCGGCAATCTGATACAACTCAATTCAGCATGGGGTCGGCTTGAGGCAGCAGGCTTCTCGCAATCACATTTAGCATTGATTGGTTTAGAAAACATGAACGATCGTCCGGTGCGTTTTGGTCTTGTGGGGTTTGGAGCTTGGGGGCAGCATCATGCCAATGCGATCCAGGTAACCGACGGGGCTGAATTGGTGGCGGTGTCGGCCAGCAGTCAAGCTTCCGCTGATTCGGCAAAAAAGACCTATGAAGCGGTTGATGTTTACACTGACTATCGTGAAATGGTTCAGCGTTCTGACTTGGATGTGATCGATGTCGTGGTACCGAGTTACCTGCATCACGAAGTGGCATCTGCTGTGTTGCGAGCAGATAAACATTTGTTGCTTGAGAAGCCAATGGGGGTTTCGCTGCACGAGTGCGACGAAATGATACAGCTTGCCAGTGATCGAGAATTAATGCTCGCGGTGGGGCACGAGTTGCGATTGTCGTCGATGTGGGGAAAGGCAAAAGAAATGATCGACGACGGGTTTATTGGTGATCCTCTCTATGCGTTGGTCGAGCTGTCAAGAAATCCATACCGGCAAGGTGCGAATGGCTGGCGTTATGATATTGACCGAGTTGGGAGTTGGGTTCTGGAGGAGCCGATTCACTTTTTTGATTTGGCGCGTTGGTACTTGCAGTCAAACGGTAATCCATCAAGCGTCTATGCGTCAGCCAATTCACGTCAGCCGGGGCATCCTGAGCTGCAGGATAACTTTAGCGCAATCATGCATTTTGACGGGGGTGCGTACGCAGTTGTTTCACAAACTCTCGCCGCGTTTGAGCATCATCAAACCATTAAGGTGACCGGAACTAAAGGTGCGCTTTGGGCTTCATGGAGCGGAGCCATGGATCGCACGCGGCATCCCACGTTTTCTCTTCGAGCCTTTGACGGTGAGACAGTGCAGACGGTACCTATTGACAAGCCAACTGGCGAACTCTTTGAACTTGAGGATCAGATCGCGAGAATGGTCGATGCATTCCAAAATGGTCGGGAATTGCATTGCACCGGTAAGGATGGTCGCTGGTCGGTTGCAATGTGTTTAGCGGCTGAAGCATCTATTCGATCAGGTAAGCCGGAGCTTATTAGGCAATCAAGCTGATGGTTGTAGAACCAAGCTAACCGTGCACGGTATCCTCGCTGTTCTGCCGGCGAATTTAGTCGAGCCAAGATTGAAGAACCGCGAGGTCGTTTTCGATCGCTTTCAGGTGATTTTCGACGAGGCTTGGGTCACGATGATCAAGGTATTCTTCGTGCAGTGAAATCGGTCCCGTGAAATTTGATTCTTTCAAAAGTTTGAAAAAGTTCTCAGAGATTCTTCCCTGCCCAAGCGGCACATTCACGGGCCGCGGTCCCTCTTCCCATTGGAAATCTTTGACATAAACGGTTTGAACTTTCGGCTCGATCATGCGCCAAGTCGTCGGCCAGCTCGTCCCACCTTCGACACTTGCGTGCCGGATGTCGTACGCCACGCCAATATCGCTTGGGTCAATGCCATCAAGTAAGGTTTCCAAATCCCAAATTGCTGCTCCGCAGTAGTCTTTTCCCGCGTGGTTTTGATAGAGGCCTTGGATTCCGAATTGATGATTCATCTCGGCCAACGCCATCGATCTGCTGCGAAAATTCAGTAATTGTTTCTGGATGCTTTGAGATGGATCGTAGCGAAAGTATTTCATCCGGTATCGTTTGATCCCCAGCATCGCCGCTGTTCGGAGAGTCTTCTCCGTAAGTGGGTCATCAGGGTCATTGATGTCTGTAGTCATGACCGTAATGTTGAGGCCATGCTCTCTTAGAGCTTCGTGTAGCTCTGGTAGTTTTTCTTGAACGTTTTCGGGCTCAACGTGACCGCCACGACGTATCGGTGCTTCGATTCCATCAAAGCCGAGTTTGGCAATCTGTTTTGCAAGGTCTGTAAACGAGAGTGAGTTAAACGGCTTTGTGAAGACACACAGTTCGTTGTCGAATGATGGATCCTGCGCTTTGGCTTTTGTCGCAATCGCACCCGAAACCCCGCCAAGACAGGCGGTTAAAAACGATCGCCTGTTAAGGCCTTCGGTTACTTGATGCTTCACCGTTGAGTTCCTTGCGAGAGATATGAGAACAGGTCGCGGATGTCTTGATCACTAAGTTCTGACAGGAGGTTAGTCGGCATGAGTGAAGTGGGGATCGCCCGCAGGGATTCAATGCGTTCACGATCAAGTACCGTGATTTCATTTTCCGCATTTCTCAAGGTAATCGTTTGTGCATTTTGATTGGCGATCATACCCGTTACTGATCGTCCGTCTTCAGTCAGCACTAGGTAGGACTGAAATCCCTCTCTGATCTCCATGCTTGGGGCGATGATTGCGTTTAGCCAGAATGTTGCATTGCCACGATCGTACCCATCGAGTGGTGGGCCTACCTTTTTTCCTTCGCCGAATAATTGGTGGCAGTTGCCGCAGCGTTTCGAAAAGATGGCGTGCCCATTTTGAGCTTCGCCGCTGCCATGGGTGAGTAAAGCCTTAAGTCGCTTAAATTCGTTTTGATTGGTTGGATCGGCAGGTAGTGCCTTGCCGAAAATTTGATCAACTTTTTTCTGCGTTTCTTCAGACGGGTGGGATCTGAGTTGTTGAACGACATCGGCTGGAATGTCTTCGGGACGAATTCTCCATTGAGTTAGTTCACCAATTAGTTGGTTCGCCCACTGGGGGCGACTGGCGAGGGTTCGACAGGCGGTGGATCGTAGTCCGTGTTCTTCTGAAATACTGCTGCCAAATGCGGACAGGAGTGTTTTTGCGATGCCTTCGCTGTTGTAGCTGGCTAATGATTGCAGCGCTACGCGTTGCAACGCAGGTTCTCTGGTGCTTCGCCCCGTGCCAAGAGATTGAAGGATTGATAGAGTGGTGGTCGCGGGGGATTCGCCGAGTGTTTTAGCGATTTCGATCTGGAGAGCCAAATCTGCATTTTGATCTCCTAGTATTTTGATGGCCTCGTTAATGGATTCGTCATTGCTTTGACGAATACCAATGATGACAGCCGAATTTCCAAGTTGGTCTGCATACTCTTGTAGTGACTTGGTTAGGGATGCCGGTAAAGTTGGCATGCTTCTGCCCTCAAATGCTCGACTCATTCCAAGGGTTAGTTGTTTTCGTTGTTCTGAGTTGTTCGCTTGACTAAGAATCCATTCGCATTGAGCAAGGTCATCAGCGGTGCCCGAAGATGCGTACCTTTGCATCAAGCGACTCGCAATCGATGAGATAAATAGCTTTGATTCCCAAACACTATCTTGTTCTAAGAATGATCTGATTTCACTCCATTTCTCGCAGTGTGATTCGATGCCCCACCAAATCATCAACGGTAGATGGGGGTCGTTGATGTCTTGTTCATGTTGTAGGAGTCCTTCAATGATGGACAGTCCTAACGATGCATCAAGTCTCTTTGCCGTCGAAGCAAGTTGGCTCCGCACTTGTGGATTCGTTTCCGTGCAGGCCAACTGATACAGGCCATTGATCGGAAGGTGATGATCGCCGGCTAAGCGAACAACCCAGCGTCGTAGGTGTGGGTCTGGGTGCACCAACCATCGAGCGGCGTCCGTTTTGTTAAATTGACCCATTAGATGAACAGACCAAAGTGCTTCGAGTGATCCGTTATCCACTAGGTCGCGTAGTTCGTCCACAACACTGTTGTCTTTTCGCCATCCCAGTACCATCGCGGATCGTTGTCGCACCCACTTGTTGGGGTGGCGGAATTGTTGCATCAAACTTTGACTGGACAGTTTTTCTAAGTCTCCACCACTGTACGTTGGCGTGCTACTTGATGGGCTGATGCGATAGATTCGTCCACTCTCTTTGTGCCAATCATCACTTGGGCTCACATGGCTCAAGCGACTGTCGTACCAGTCAGCGAGGTAGATCCCACCGTCCGGGCCAACGCCGCCATAAACGGGTCTGAACCAACGGTCGTCCGTTTCCACGAGGTTCGCTTCGTCAACGGTTCGGTAGGTTGAGCCGACTGGAATTCGCTGGCTATTCCACACCACGTTGTGGAGTGAATTCGGGGCAACAATTGAACCATTGAAAGATTCGGGAAAAAGACCGCCTTCGTAAATGCAGAAGGCTTGAGCAAAACGCCGACCATCACCCTCAAAAGCCATTGGGGCAAAGAAGCCTAATGCGTAGGGGTTGGTAAGTGGTCCGTGTTTACCCCAGTTTTTTGCCGAGTAGCTTCCCTGCGGGTAATACCATCCTCGTGTATTTCCACCATTGGTTCCGCTAAAGACTCGACCTTTGGAATCAATTTCCAGGCTGAATGTGTTGCCACCACCTTCAGCGTAGATTTCGAATTCGTTGCTCTCGGGATGGTATCGCCAAATACACTGTCCCTGAAAGCGGACCCCTTTGGTCACTTTGGAGCTGACATCTCCAACCGTGGTGCTGCCATTGGCACCGTAGAGCCACCCGTCAGGGCCCCAAAGCAGGCTGTTTGCGACCGAGTGTGTGTCTTGTAGACCGAACCCGCTGAGATGTACTTCGGGTTCACCATCTGGAATGTCGTCACCATCGAGATCTGCGTAGCGTAGCAGGTAGGGAGGATTGAGAACCCAGATGGAGCCATTGCCTACTTGAACAGCCGTAGCAATGTTCAGTCCGGTGATCACATCTTTGCTCGTATCAAAGAAGCCATCACCATCGGTGTCTTCGTGCACGGATATCTTGTCGAGGCCCGGAGTTCCGTGAGGCGGTGGGTCGGGGACCCTGTCGAATACCGCCCGCAGGTGTTGGTCGTAGCGAACAACTTTGAGGCCCGCAGGAAACTGGTATTGTCGATATTGCACAACCCACATGCGGCCTCGCGAGTCCCAGCTGATAAACAGAGGTTGCTCCACCTCTGGTTCTGAAGCCATCAGTTCGATTTTCGTGCCCTCACGCAACTCGAATTGCTCGGTCGCTTGGTCAGCTGCAGTTGGGGAAGACCCGTCCGCCATAACTCCTCGGCCACCAAAGGTTCGCATGATTTCAGCGACTTGCTCATTGCCTGCTTTGGAGATATCCGGTTTGCCCTGTGAGTGAGCAACCGACCAAGTATTGATGAGTATCAGTCCGACGAGAGTGCAGCGTTTTAGCGGTTGCCAGAAGCGTGGATGCGGTCCCTTTTTGTTCAAGTCGAAGAGGTTTTTTGTGGAGGTGTTTGACTTGGTCATCTTAGGGCGATGTTTTGTTGGTGATGTGCGGAATCTCCGTGATTTATTTCTCACGTTGGATTCTGTTGATTTGGGCAGCAGTTTGTCCGAGTTGAGTTGCCTTTTGTTCTGTAACCTGTGCTTTCGGGCGGACTCTATATTATCGGATGGCAGAATCCGTGTGGGTCTGCGAGCAGGGCTTGGTTGACATTCCGACCTTGCGTCGATATTGTTTTGTTATTGCTGCTCCGACGAATGCCCGGGCCCACAAGGTTCGGGCAGTTTTTTTGCACTTACTTAGCCGATCGGCCCCACCGAGCGATCCATCATGAACCCAAAAGACATTCTTAGTTACGTCGATTCTCTTCATCGTGAGAAAAACATCGACAAGGAGCTAGTGTTTATTGCGATTGAGTCCGCGTTCCAAACGGCCGCTAAGCGTCAATACGGTGAAGAAGCCGATATCCAGGTCACTTTGGAGCGTGATAGTGGCAGGATCAATGCGATTCTCGATGGGGAGCCATTGTCTGACCTGATCGGTCGAATTGGGGCACAGACCGCCAAGCAGGTAATCATTCAGAAGGTGAAAGAGGCCGAACGCGACTCTTTGATGGATGAATATCGCGATCAGATCGGTGAAATCGTGAGCGGCATCATTGGGCGAGCAGATGGGGGCGTCGCCACGGTAAATCTGGGTAATGTGGAAGCGATTTTGCCTCGAAGCGAGCAGATTCCTGGTGAATCGTTGCACGCGAGTGAGCGAGTTCGGGCAGTCGTTTTCGAGGTGCGTGCGACGGGCAATCGCGTTCGAGTCGTTCTCAGTAGGACTCGTCCTCAATTGGTTCAGCGGTTGTTTGAGCAGGAAATCCCTGAGCTAGGTGAGGAAATTATCTCGATTGAGTCGATCAGTCGTGAGCCGGGATACCGTAGCAAAGTCGCTGTTAGCAGCGTTGACTCTCAGGTCGATCCAATCGCCGTTTGTGTTGGGTACCGAGGTAGCCGCATCAAAGCGGTTCGCGAAGAGTTGGCCGGTGAACATATTGATGTGGTCCGCTACAGCGAGGATCCTGAGGTTCTGATTCCCAATGCACTGCAGCCTGCGACGGTCGAGCAGGTCTTGTTATGTGACATGATTGGTCGTGCCATCGTTCTGGTGCAAGAAGATCAGTTGTCCCTCGCGATTGGTCGTCGTGGTCAGAATGTTCGGCTCGCCAGTAAATTGTGTGGTTGGGATATCGAGATCATGACCGGCCGAGAGTTGGAAGAGCAGATCGAAAGAGCTGTTGCCGCGTTCAGTCAAATCGAGGGAATGACCGATGAAATCGCGCAGTCGCTCGTTGAGCAGGGCTACCTGTCCTACGATGACTTGTCGGTCATCGAGCCGGACTTGTTCATGGAAATGAGCGGTCTGACTGAGGTGCAAGTCGATGCCATTGTCGAGGCTGCCGAACAAATGGCGGAAGAGGCCGAAGAGGCTGCTGCTGAGGAGCGTCGAGTTCGCAAGGAGCGTGAGCAAATTCAGCGTGAAGCTGAAGAGGCTGGTATCGCCGAGGCGGAGAGCGCTCCAGCTGCCCAGGACGGTGAAACCGAAGGTGGCGCAGTTGATCCAGCCGAGGAGACCGCGGAGCCTGCAGCAGAGGCTGCTGAAGCATCTGAAGTTGAGGCAGCGGATGAAGCTAAGGCTTCGGGTGATCAGGGGGATGAAGCTCCGAACGTGTAGGTTTTGGATGCCAATCTTGTAAGGAGCGGAGGTGGCGAGGGTACCTCTGGAACCTCCTTGATGAGCCTTTCTTTGTGGGAAAGAGCCAACTTTTGGTTCTTTTCAGGGGAAGTTTCGTCGTTACCCCTTGCCTAAAACGGATTGTCTGGCTTTTTATAGGGGCGGTGCTATGTAGAGGACGGGACGAGTTTTGTTCCGTAAGCTGCCGCAAATCGCCCCTAAACGACCTCATCGGTTGCAACATTTTCCGCTATGTTAGTGGGGGATCAGGCCAAAATTGGCTTTGGCTGCCGATGATTTGTTCCCGACGCATGAGCTTGATGACGGCTCATTGCGGCGATGGAGGAATGACTTTATGTGATCGAGACAAATAAGAGATGAACCCGCCCGCTTTTGGGGCATCCTCCCGTACGACGCTCCACGAAACGATTTCGCTCGGCGGGTTCCAAAATTGAACTGACAGGATTTTCGCCCGTGCCCGCACGCATTTACGCGCTCGCAAAAGAACTCAATGTCGATAGTAAAGATCTGGTAGATCTGGTCAAAAAGGTAGGGATTACCGGTAAAGGATCAGCACTTGCCAGTCTAACGGATGAAGAAGCACAAAAGGTTCGCGACCACCTCGCTTCATCCAATTCTCCTGCGCCAGAGCCTGTTCAGGATGAGGCACCCGCTGCTGTGCGGGAAGCCATTCCTACCGGTCGTAAGCCGATCGCCATTCGTGGCAGGAAGGCTGTGCAAGCCAAGCAAGAAGAGGCTGCTGGTGGCCAAGCCGCGGACTCTGCAGCGGAGTCGCAAGATTCTGCGAGTGACAGTCCCAGCGGCTTAGACGTACAAGATTCTGTTGCTTCGAGTGCAACGTTGCCCGGTGCCGCGCCCACACAGCCGGCGGCACCCGAGAAGGGCACGCCGGGTGTGCTCGCGAGTCGAATCAAAAGCCGAATGTCGGTTCGTCAGCCCGGTCCACCTACCTCATCCGATGCGGTCGTTCCTGTTCGCCCAGATGCCACTGCAATGGGTGGCGGGAAAATGCGATCCTTGGGCCGTGGAGTCGGCGGCGATAAACGCGGTGCGGAGCCTGGAAAGCCCAAAAAACGTGAGCCTCGCGTAGCGGTGAAAATGGCATCACTGCCCGATGTAGCTGCACCAGCCCCGACTAAGGCGACTGGCAATGAGCCGAAAGCACAAAAACCTGATGTAAAGCTCAGTCCTGATCATATCGCTGGTCACCGTCAAGGGATGCGAGCACCCCTTGAGCAGTTGGCTCAAGAAGACTCCGATAAGAAACGTGGTGGTGCGAAACGCGGTGGTGCTGGTCTAGCAGGCTTCACCGGCGATAAGCCACGAAAGGCTGGTGATCGCGACTTTGATGATGATAAGCCGCGAAAAAAATTAGCGGGTATGGCGAGCCCTCGTGCAGAGCGAACCCGAGGTAAGACCCGAGGTAGGATTTCGCTGGATAGCAGCGGTCAACCTATGGGTTCATCCCAGCGATCCTATGGCCGAAAGCGAAAAGGGGTAAATACCGCAGCGCCCCGAAAAGAAGCGGTAGCAGTTGAGCTGCCGTGTTCGATTCGAGCATTTTCTGAAGCTGCCGGTGTTTCTGTTGGTAAAGTTCTCGGAACCTTGATGTCGATGGGACTTCAGGGTGGATTCAATATCAACTCGGAACTCGATCTCGAGTCCGCGGAGTTGATCGCGACCGAGCTTGACTTGAGCATCCAACTTCGGGCTGCTGAATCACTCGAAGATGCAGTGATTACAGGATTGGAAGAGATCCAGGATGATCCTGATTCGCTCCTTCCAAGACCGCCAATCGTGACGTTCTTGGGCCATGTCGACCACGGTAAAACCAGCCTTTTGGATTACCTCATCGGAATTGATGTGGTCAGTGGAGAGGCCGGCGGCATTACGCAACATATTCGAGCCTACGAAATTCAAAAAGAAGATGGCCGTAGTGTGACTTTCGTGGATACTCCAGGTCACGAAGCGTTTACCGAAATGCGTGCACGTGGTGCAAATGTCACCGATATTGCCGTTTTGGTGGTCGCAGCAGATGACGGAATTATGCCACAAACCGAAGAGGCGATTAGCCATGCAAAGGCGGCCGAAGTGCCGATTGTGGTTGCGCTGAATAAAATCGACCTTGAGGGGGTTGATCCGAATCGAGTCATGACCCAGTTGACTGAGCATCAGTTAACACCCAGTGAATGGGGTGGTGATGTGGAGGTCGTTCACACCAGTGCCATCAAGGGCACGGGGATGGATGAGTTGCTTGAGACCCTGCTCACCATCGCTGAACTGAACGAGTACACCGCGAATCCAAATCGATCTGCTCTCGGTGTCTGCCTAGAATCAGAGCAGCAAGGTGACCGCGGTGTGGTTGCCAAGTTGATCGTTCAGACCGGTACCCTTTCAGTTGGCGATGTCGTGGTATGTGGTTCAGCTCACGGCCGTGTTCGTGCTATGTCTGATACGTTGACCGGAAAGTCTTTGGCAACCGCTGGCCCGAGTACACCCGTTAGCGTGATGGGTTTTGATCAGCCACCGGGAGCGGGCGAGCGATTCCACGTTCTAGACGACATAAGTAAAGCCCGCGAAATTGCGGCTGATCGTGCTAGAACCAGCAGTCAAGAAAGCCTGAGTGGTATCTCAACCAAGGTTTCATTCGAGAACTTCCAAGCGATGTTGCAGGAAGGACGTTTGGGGCAGCAGGAGGAGAAGGTTAAGCTCAATTTGATTGTTCGAGCCGATGTGAAGGGGTCGCTTGAGGCGATCGACAAAGAACTCAGTAAGCTCGATAACCCCGAAGTTGAAGTTCGGGTGCTACAGAGGAGCGTTGGTGGAGTCACTTTGGCGGACGTTACTCTTGCTTCTGCTTCGAACGCCGTTATCGCAGCCTTCAATGTGATACCTGACGAGCAAGCCCGGTCACTCGCTGACGAGAGAAATGTGGAGGTTCGTCGTTACGACGTCATCTACAAGCTCACCGATGACATCAAAGCGATGATTGAAGGCCGACTGAAGCCAGAAGAACGCGTTGTCGAACTTGGTCGAGCTTTGGTGAAGCAGGTGTTCAGCATCAGCCGTGTCGGAACTATCGCTGGTTGTTACGTTGCTCAGGGGTCGATTCAGCGTGGTTGCCGAATTCGTGTTAACCGAGATGGTCGCACGATCGGTGATTATGCATTGGATTCTCTGAAGCGTATCAAGGAAGACGTCAAGGAAGTCCCGCGTGGTATGGAGTGCGGTATTCGCTTGCAAGGCTTCAATGACATCAAGCAGGATGACATGCTTGAGGCCTATCGTATCGAAGAGGTCGCACGAACTTTGGACTAATTGCGAGCGATATTTTGGAAACGCTTCCGCGACGGAAACTTTCCGGGATAACGTTCAAACCTCTTGGCAAGACAATCCTCCTCATCGCTGTTCACTGCCCATGGTGGCTCAGCAAACATCAAAAAAGTGGCTGCACTCGGCGTGACCAAGTGGCGGGGCGAGGGAGCGACCGACTAAGGGGTATCGTAGGTGACTTCCTAGATTGGAAGGACTTGCTAGAAGCTACGGCTCATCTGTGGCAGTTCATTTAACAGCAGCATATTTCAAAACTGGAAACTTGTGAGTAGTCGACGATTATTGAAAGCTGGTGAGGCAATCCGTGAGGTGGTTGCTTCGTCGATTCTGACAGAACTGCGTGACCCTCGCGTTCGTGACGTGACAGTGGTTGGTGTGAAAGTCAGTCCGGATATGCGTGAAGCAAAAGTCTCTGTAAGTGTGATGGGCGACGAGGCGCAGCAGCAACTCTCTTTGCGGGGATTGCAGAATGCAGCCGGATTTTTGCAGAGTAAAATAGCCAGTCGGATCGATACTCGGCACACACCTCGATTGCAGTTTGTTATCGATAAAGGCGTTCAGCACTCGTTGCTTGTGGGAGAAATCCTCGAGAAGATCAAGCAAGAACGAGAGCCGGGGCCGGATGAAGAGACAAGTGGGGCGTCAGAGCAAGAAGGCACAAAGTAAGACGGAGCCTGGGAGGGATTCGGGAGACCGTGCCGTTGGAGTTCGAGGTGTCATTGCCTCATCCTTTTATTCAATTCACACCTTTTGGCAGATTTAGTAACAGATGTCAGCAAGTAACCGAGCTTCATTGATTGGTAAGCTTCAGACCGCTTTGAAGAAGTTCTATCAACCGCTACCAACACAACCCACGCGTCCACTGCTTGAGCATGTTCTATATGCTTCACTTCTCGAAGACGCCCCTGCGGACCTCGCTGATGAAGGAATGGCGAAGTGTGAGCAGGAGTTTTTTGATTGGAACGAGGTGAGGGTTACGACCATCACTGAACTGAGTCAGGTGCTTGAGAACTTGCCCGACCCTCAGAAAGCTGCGCGGCGGTTGAAAAGTAACCTCCAAGCAATTTTTGAGGAGTTCTATACGTTCGACTTGGATCATCTCAAGAAAGAGAATCTTGGAAAAGCGGTGGCTAAATTTGAGAAGATGCCGGGGATGACCCCGTTTGTTCTCAACTACACGGTGCAAAACGGACTCGGTGGCCATGCGATCCCCGTCGATTACTCGGCGATGGTGATCATGCTCTCCACTGAAATTGCTTCCCAGTCAGAGGCGATGGCTGGAAAAGTGCCGGGCTTGGAGCGAGCGATCCCAAAAAATAAAGCGATTGATTTCTCGGGGCTCTTGCACCAAGCGGCGGTAGCGTTGAACGCAAGCACCAAGGATAAAACCGCGAGACAATTGCTAGATGCGGTCAGCAAGGGTTCCAGCGAAAGATTGGATCAATGGCTAGAGAGCAAGAAGGCAGCCAAGAAGCGTGTGGTTAAGAGAAAGGCCGACGAACGAGCTGCTGCGGAGGAAGCCGAGAAGCTTCGCCTAGAGGAGGAGCAAGCGGCACAGGAAAGGAAAGCAGCGAAGAAGGCTGCTTCAGAAAAGGCTGCTGCGGCCAAAATAGCTGCAGCCGAGAAAGCTGCTTCAGAAAAGGCTGCAGAGGAGAAGGCGGCAGCGGCAGCAAAAGCGGCTCAAGCGAAGGCTGCAGAAAAAGCGGCGAAGTCAACAAAAAAGAAAAAAGCAACAGCGTCAAAAGCGACGAAGTCAACCAGCACCTCGACCGCCAAGAAAAAAGGCTCCAAGAAAGTTTCTGCAGCGGGCACTAGCTCGAAAAAGGTAGCGAAGAAGACGGCTAAAAAGAGTTCGAAGAAGACGTCTGCCGCTAAGACTCCTGCGAAGAAAAAGAGTGCTAAAAAATCACCGGTAAAGAAAAAGACCGCAAAGAAGTCACCGGTCAAAAAAGTCACCAAGAAAAAGGCCTCTGCTAAGAAGTCTTCGACTACCACGACAAAACCGAAGTCAGCAAAAAAAACTCCGGCTAAGAAGTCAGCGAGTCGTAAATTAACAAAGCGAAAGCCGAGGTAGCTTTTATCGGGGTAACTGATTTCGAAGATGCGTTGGTCATGCAGGTTGATCGTTTTCGAATTGATTGCCTCAAATTGTTGTTTTGGATTTCATTTCACCAATCTGTTTTTCTTCGAAAGATTCATGGCAGGACATTCAAAATGGGCCAATATCCAGCACCGTAAAGGTCGCGTGGACGCCCAGCGTGGCAAGTTGTGGAGCAAGCTGAGTAAAGCGATTATCGTGGCGGCAAAGTCAGGTGGCGGTGATCCGGCGGCCAATCTGAAACTGCGAAAAGCAATCGACGATGCCAAAGCGGTCAGTATGCCGAAGGATAATATCCAGCGAGCGATCAAACGGGGAACGGGAGAACTTGACGGTGGTGATCTCGAGGAGATCGTCTACGAAGGTTATGGTCCAGGCGGTGTTGCTGTCATGGCTGAAACGTTAACCGATAACCGTAATCGAACGGGCCCGGAAATGCGGTCTTTGTTTTCCAAGGCTGGAGGAGAGATTGGGAAAACTGGGTGTGTTTCTTACCTGTTTGATCGAAAAGGACTGTTTGTTTTCGATGCAGCAGGTGTCGAAGAGGAACAGTTGATGGAGGTCGCTTTAGAACACGGCGGTGATGACGTAGAGTCCACTGACGAAGGTAAGTTTCAGGTTACTTGCGCCCCAGAAGCATTTGATGATCTTAGTGATGCGTTTGATGCCGCTTCTTTAACGCCAGAAATCAAGGAAGTCACTCGGTTGCCGCAGACAACAGTTGACGCGGATCCTTCTGTCGGAAAGCAGGTATTGAAGTTGCTCGAGGCATTGGATGAACATGATGATGTTCAGACCGTCAGTACCAATCTGAACATCACCGATGAGCTAATGGCCGAGTGACTTCAGGCGGTTCCAACGTCAGTTTAAGCTTAATCGGCTACGCCCAGTAGTTCCGTGACTCGGTAGTAGATCATGTAGAACACTGGTACCAAAATGAGAACGAGGAACGTCGCCAGCATAAGCCCGAAGGCGAGGCTGGCGGCCATCGGGATCATCAGTTGTGCTTGGAATGAACGTTCAAGCATCAACGGGATCAGCCCCGCGATCGTCGTCAAACTAGTTAGCATGATTGGTCTAAATCGACGCTCGCCTGCTTGAGTCAAGGCATCCAGAATACTGATTCCGTCTCGGACTCTTGTGTTGATGAAGTCGATCAAAACGATCGAGTCATTGATCACCACCCCCGATAAGGCAACCAAGCCGAACATGCTGAATAGTGTCAGTGGAATTCCCAAGGCCGCATGTCCCCACACAGCGCCGATCATTCCAAACGGTACGATGGCTAGGATGAGTAGCGGCTGAATGTAGCTGCGAAATTGCAGGACCAGTAGGACATACATGGCGAGAATTGCGACGCCAAATCCAACCATGAGACTGCCCACCGATTCGTTGCTCTGTTCTCGCTGCCCCTCCCAGCGAATACCGACGCTAGGAAATTGCTTGTTCATTTCCGGCACAAAGGTTCGTTGTAATTCCGTGATGATGAGGTCAGCATTGGCAGTGGTTTCATCGAGATCGGCAGAGATCGTGACGGATCTCATTTGGTCCACACGATTGATTTCCGAGAAACCTCGGCTGAGATTTACCTCAGCCAACTCGGTGATTGGTCTTTCTTGACCATCATTGGTTCGGACTCGAATTTCACGAAAATCGACGAGGCTGCCACGTTCTCGCTCAGGGTAGCGAACCATCAATTTGACTTCGTGACGACCTCTTTGCAGACGCATCACCTCGGCACCAAAGTAGGTGTTTCGAACCGTCTCACCTAAATCCATCGGAGTGACGCCGGTGGAGATCGCACGATCGTTGACACGGAATTGAAATTCCCATTTGCCGGGCGTGTTGTCGTCGGCAATGTCAAAGACACCCGCGAATTGTCCCAGACGTTTTTTGATTGCTTCGGTCGCTTCGACGAGTTGGTCGATGTTACCGCTTGGTGCGAGAAGTTTGAATTCAATCGGCTTACCGCCAGGTCCCACTCCAACAGATCCGTAGGTGATTCGTTCCGCGCCGGGGATTTCACCGACTTCTTCTCTCCACATTGCCAGTAGCTTATCGCTATGGATGTCTCGTATTTCTGTGTCGAAAAGTTCTGCGAAAACTTGTCCCACGTGACTTCCTGATCCTCCACCACCCGCAGGATTCTGAAGATTGCTAATCGTTCCAAGATCACGAAAGGTCAGGCGAACTGGGCCAACTGCTTCTCCATCTTCTTGAGGATAGATTTCGGTTGCGAGGAGCCCATCTCTCTTAGCTCGGGCAGCACCAACTCGAGCATTGACGGTGCGAATCGCTTCCTCAATTTGCCGAGTCGCTCGATCTGTCTCAGCAGCGGTTGTACCATCAGGGAAGGAGATGGTTGCTTGCAGATTGTTATTGTCTGACTTGGGGAAAAGGATGTAGCTAACGACACCTCCGCGTAGGCAGCCAATGGTGACGATAAAGAGAGCGACGGAAACGGCGAGCGGCACAAGCGGTGAACGAAGCGAAAAATGCAACGCCGGCATATAGATGCGATCTCTGGCGGTAAGGAGTGATTTTCCTGCAACCTTGCTCGCCGCTTTTAGAGTCACACCGATCGGGCGAAGCGGGAACAATAGGATCGATAGAAAGCGAAAGAATCCACTGTGACTATGCGCCAAGTGGCAGGGAAGAACGAAGATGCTTTCTAGAAGAGAAATGACCAACATGGCAATCACCGCAAAAGGAATGACGGCCATGAATTTGCCCATGACTCCTGAGACAAAAAACATCGGAGCAAACGCGATGACCGTGGTGGTGACTGATGCCGCAACACTTGGGATCACTTCTACGGTTCCGTCAATCGCTGCTTGAGCCCGACTTTTGCCTCGCTGCATATGTTCGTAAATGTTTTCTCCGATCACGATCGCGTCATCGACCACGATCCCGAGAGCTACCAAGAACGAAAAAAGACTGAGCATGTTCAGGGTCTGGTCACCCATCGACAAGGCAACTCCTGCACCGAGAATCGAAATCGGAATCCCAAGAGCGACCCAAAAAGCCAGGCGTGTTTCAAGAAAAAGACTTAGGACGAGAAAGACAAGGAAGAGACCTTGCCATCCGTTTCGGAGAAGTAATTCAAGGCGTCCTCTCACTTCCGCGCTACTGTCCCCCCATAAAATGAATCGATAACCCGGGGGTAATTCCTTGGTGGCGGCGTACTGACGAACCATGTCAACCATTGCGAGAAGATCTTCTTCCTTGGTTCGCTCAACGTTGACGACCATTGCAGGCTCACCGTTGATTTCACCTGCGGAAGTAATGTCTTGGAATCCATCTTTGACGGTTCCCAGGTCATTGACTGTTAGGACAACACCATTGTCCTGCGTGACCAAAGGAAGTTTTCCAATCTCCTCCCCTACCCTGCCCTTGTTTTTTGCTCTCAGCAAAATCTCCTGCCCCTCTGCTTTTAGTTGACCTCCGGGCAATTCAATATTTTGGCTACGAATCGAGGAGGCGACCGCACCGAGTGACAAGCCATAGCTGCGCAATGTCGCTTCGGGGATTTCGACATCAATCTGGTAGGGGCGAGTGCCTTTGATCGAAGCAGATGAAACTGCGGGGAGATTCAGAACGTCATCTCGAACAATTTCTGCAACTTCACGAAGCTTTCTTTCGCCATCGGGTGAACGATCTGCGGGGCCAATGATCCCGATGCGAATGGCCGCTTCACGAAAGGTAACTTGTTGGATCTGCGGGTCTTCAGCCAAGGCCGGGAAGCTCGGGATGCGGTCAATTTCGCGATCAATTTCAGACATCACTTTCTGCACATTTTTTACGTCGCTGCGCAGTTCAGCTAACACAACACCATTGCCTTCTTGGGCGATGGAAGTCACTTTTTTGATGCCATCAAGGGAACGGATCGCTTCCTCTATTTTTTGACAAATTGCTTCTTCGCAGTCTCGTGGTGTAGCACCCGGGTAAGGGACGCTGATCGTCACGATTTCGAGTTCGAAGGTTGGGAAAACCTCACGTCGCATCCCATACAGAGCGATTGCACCAACCAGCATCAAAGCGCAGACAAGCACGTTCATGCCTGGAGAGTTCGTAATCGCCCAGTTCACCAAGCGTTTCATGATCTGCCTCCTGCACTAATTTGGCTCCGTGATTCACCCTTGGAAGCTTGATCCGATGGTTCTGATGTCGAGGATTCTGGCTTCTGTGGAACGAGCGTGGAGCTGGTTGCGGCCCGAGCTGGGAAGGAACTTTCGCTTACTGTTCCAAGTGGAGAGGTGACCACAAACGAATCTCCTCTCCCTTCAAGTCCTGCGACTTCACAAACCCAGAAATCTCGTCCGCTTGCAGCCGATGATGATTGTGTCTGGTCACCGTTACTGAGAACCGGCGGATCTTTTCCTTTCAGATTACCCAGTGATAGTGAATTGACTGGGATCACTTCGTTGCGAATCTGAACGCGCCCAGCAGTCCAGTCTTCGGGACTAAAGGTATCTTCGACGAACGGTTCAGTCGCCAGATTGCCAGTGTCATGATTACCTGCCGGACTGGATTGTTTTTCTTCAGTCTTGGCATCGAGTGATTCACCGGTTGAGGTAACGTCAAGCACGGAATCGTCAGGAGTGAATTCATAGATTCGATTTCCTGGCTGCAGGGCTTTGGTGGGAATCACATAGAGTTGTGTTTTGGGACGAATCATCAGACGGACTCGAACAAACATTCCACGCACCAGAGGCGTTGTGGTACGAGAAGAAATTGAGCTTTCGCCTTGGTGAATGAATTCAGAGGGGCGATCCACAATCACTCTGACCGGTACCGTTCTCGTTCTCGGATCGAGTCCAATGCCGTCATAGCTCAGCAGTTTGCCGTTCCACTGGTGAGTCATCCCGTGCCGTCCGGCTACTTCGAATTCAATAATCGCATCAGTTTCTGGCAGGTCGTAACCAACGGATCTATCAGCATCGTCCACGTCTGTTTGATCTAGAATCCAGTAGAGTTGATCCATTCTCAAGCTTGTGGAAACCTCAACCTTCGAAGTGTTCTCAATCGTGACCAAGGGGCTTCCGCGGGTGACAAACGTATTCACATCCACCTGTTCCGTAACAACAACGCCGTCAATCGGAGCTCGCACCTCCGTTCGTCTCAAGTTGACCTCTGCTGCTTGCAGTTGGGTAGCCGCTAGTTTTTCGGCAGACTCGATTCGTGTGCGTTGTTTACGTTGGATGTCGAGTTGATTTTGTAAGGAGACGAGCTGCTGTGTCGCGGCTAATAGAGCGCGATTTGCTTGGTCGATTTCGGTGCGGCTGGCGAAACCTGATGGCAGAGCCTCAAGTCGATTGATTTCTCGTTCTTGAATCTGGACGTCTTGCTTCGCTACATCAATCAGTTTCTGGCTGTTGAGCATTTCTTGATCAAGTTCCTGAAGACGCTGATACTCTTGATCTTTCTGCTGTGAGAATCGCTGCACCTCTAGCTGATAATCTTCTGGGTCGATCTTCATCAGGATATCGCCTTGCTTCACAAAACCACCAGCTTCACATTTCTCAGATTTTGAAATGATGCGACCTGAGACCTCTGCCGCGACGTTTGCTTCTTCAAAAGGCACGACGGTACCATCGACCGATAGAAACAGCGGCGTTTCGGTGGTGTTAAGAAGTCGTATTGGCTCAACGCGGATGGGGGATAGGGCGCGAAGACGCCCGTTGCGACTCATGTCTGCATCAGGACGCTTGGGCGGTTCCACTGTGCCGAGCGCTACGAAGACAGCGGTTGCACCGCCAAGTAATGCGAGTGGTGCAACGAAGTTAATGAAAATGCTTCGACTTAGCGAAGCTGGGGGACGAGGACTGGATTGCATGATTGGGACGTTAAAGAATCGTTTGTTAATGGTTGGGGTGGGATCGATTCGAGGATGTGGCTGGTTGGCCTTAGTTCCTCTTTGATCGCAACGAATAAACCTTGGCGGAAGTTGAATTCGAAAGATGCATGAGCGGATGTTCTCAGCGATTTTCTGTTATCGGCTCTAGGAAGTCAGTGATCACTGGCTCGTAGTCTTGGATCGTCCCGCTTTGGATGGAGGCGAGAGTGGTGGCCACGATGTGGACAACGATCGAGTTCGTGTTGAATTTGGTTTCAAGATTCTCTGGTGAAATCAGTATGCTGATCATGCCGGAGCCGGTTGCATGGTAGGTGCACTGTCCGACGATGCTCAAGGCGACCTGTTCGAGTTGGTGAGCTTGAAGTTCTGATTGGCTAAGTTCCCGCAGGGTTTCGATGAGATGCTCGAATTGCGGACGAAAGATGACGCGTACAATGTGTTCGAAAACGGGTGTTGGCCGTTGGATCTCACGCAGCAGCAGCTGGGTTTCCCATCCCGTTTCATCACTCGATGCCATCCTGGACAGGAGGTTACTCACGATCTGGGTGAGACGTTTCCTTGGTTCCAGTTCGGCATTATCAGGAGTTGGGAAGCGTCGGTCTTTGCGGCTGCGGATGCTTTCAATCACAGCCCGGTAAAGCCCCAGTTTGTCACCAAAATGGTAGCCCACGGCCGCTACATTGACTTCTGCCTGTGAGGCGAGTTCTCGGACGGTGACATGATCAAAGCCACTTTGGGCGAAAATGGGACCCGCTGCCGCCAGCAGTCGATCCCGTGTGGGATTGCGGCGTGGCCGCGCATGATCCTCGTCAGTGGACGGAAATCCGCTGGAGTCTTGCTCTAGGGTAGTCGATGCGGTTTTCGGAGGACTTTTGGTCATTCTGTGTTGAGTGCTGCTCGCAGGAATCCGGAGGTTTCTTGACGCGTTTCAGGTCTCAGTCGTTGCTTGTCTGCGTCTGAGTGGAAACACACAGCATTTCAAACGATTGTTTTAAACGATTGTTTGTCGTCAACCCCTACATCGTTGTTTCCTTGTGGTTGGGGGGCATTTCCCGCGAAATGCGATGGTTCTTCGATGCGGGATTGACGTTGAAGGGGGGAGGACATCATTCTTGGGCTGTCGCGTCACCGAATACTGCTCAATCGAGTCAGGCATTGGGCTGGGGCTTCCATCGTTTGAAACTTGCCATCGGTATGCGAGTTTCCAATTCCTCGGGAATCGTTAAGAGTTTTGTAATGACACCAGCTTCAAGCCTTCAGATTCAGCTTCCAGACGGCACCATCGTTCAGCAACCCGTAGACAGCACTTCGATGGATGTCGCGAGGGGGATCAGTGAAGGGTTAGCTCGCTCGGTCGTGGCAGCAGAAATAAACGGATCGATAGTCGATGCAGATCGTCCCTTTGGTGATTTTGAGGGAGACAGCGACCAGTTGTCTCTGCGATTGCTAACCAGCAGGGATCCCGAGGCACTAGGGGTACTGCGGCACAGCGCTGCTCACGTGATGGCGCGGGCCGTGATGCGACTTTACGAGGGTGTTTCGCTGGCATTTGGACCGACTACCGAGGGTGGCTTTTATTACGATTTTGATCTGCCGGAAAAAATCAGCGAGGAGGATTTCCCGAAGATCGAAGCGGAGATGAAGCGAATCATCAAGGACAAAGAGCCTTTTGAGAGATTTGCTTTGGAGCGAGACGAGGCTCGTCAATTGTGCGCTGACTTGAACCAAGACTTGAAGGTGGAGCACATCGAGACAGGTCTTGCTGATCAGTCAACCGTCAGTTTTTATCGACAAGGAGAGTTTGTTGACCTTTGTCGTGGTCCTCATATCCCCGATGCTGGAAAAATCAAAGCGATCAAATTGATGAGCATCGCTGGAGCGCATTGGAAAGGGGATGTTTCCGGTCGCTACTTACAGCGTCTATATGGAACGGCATTTTTCGACAAGAAAGAGCTTGCTGCATACCTCGAGCAAATTGAGGAGGCAAAACGCCGGGACCATCGGGTCTTGGGGCGACAACACGGTCTATTCTCGATCAATCCAGAGGTCGGACAAGGGTTATGCCTTTGGCTGCCCAAGGGCGCGAAGGTGCGTGTGGCTCTGGAGGATTTCTTGCGTAAAGAGTTGCTTTCGAGAGGCTATGATCCGGTGTACAGCCCTCACATCGGTCGTGTGGAGATGTATGAGACGAGCGGACACTTTCCGTATTACCGTGATAGTCAATTCGCGCCGCTATTCGGTAGCGAGGTGGGGGGCTTGTTGGATGCTTGGAGTCGCCGCTTAGAGGAGGGGACGCTCGACAGCGACGGCGAAGAAAAACTGATGGAAGCGGCCAAGGTCTTTGGCGTCGAGTTGCCCAACTATCGATCCTCCGCATCGGTTGAGGATAAGCAAAGTGTGCTGCATCAATGGCAGAAGGTGAACGAGCGATACTTACTCAAGCCAATGAACTGCCCGCACCACTGTCATATTTTCAAGGCTCAGCCACGTTCTTATCGCCAGTTACCGCTCAGATTGTTTGAATTCGGAACGGTTTACCGTCATGAGCAAACAGGTGAGCTCAACGGGATGCTTCGAGTCCGAGGATTGACGCAGGATGACGCTCACATCTTCTGCACCTCAGGTCAAGTTGAAGATGAGTTTCGTGCGACGATTGAATTGACCAAGTTCGTGCTTCAGTCGGTTGGCCTAGATGACTACCGAGTGCAGTTATCACTGCGGGATCCAAAAAGCGATAAGTACGTCGGTTCGGAAGATAACTGGAAGCAAGCCGAACACGCTCTGCGAAGCGTCCTTGAGCAATCCGGCTTGGATTACAACGAAGAGGAGGGCGAGGCTGCCTTCTACGGTCCCAAGGCAGACTTCATGGTTCGAGACTGTATTGGCCGCTCTTGGCAACTCGGCACGGTTCAACTCGATTACAACCTTCCAGAGCGATTCAAGCTTGAATACAACGGAAGTGATAATGTTGCCCATCGCCCCGTGATGATTCACCGTGCACCGTTTGGTTCACTGGAGCGTTTCACTGGGATGTTGGTCGAGCATTTTGCGGGCGCTTTCCCGTTGTGGTTATCGCCCGAGCAGGTTCGAGTGTTGCCGCTAAGTGATAAATCACTCGATTATGCTTTTCAGGTCGCTCGTCAGTTGGAGGCCGAAGGGCTCAAAGTCAGCGTGGATAGCAGCGGTGGCAAAGTGCAGGCAAAAATTCGCAACGCTCAGCTCGAATTGGTCAACTACATGGCGGTGGTTGGTCCGAAAGAAGCAGAGACGGGACAGTTGGCATTGCGAGATCGAATTGATGGAGATCTGGGGTCTATGCCGGTGGCGGAGGCAGTTGCTCGCTTGAAGAAAGAGATTCAGGAACGCCAAGTTCGCCAAGTCGTAAAAAGTTCGGCCGGAGCTTCTGCTGTTGCAGCGGTCGATTCCGAGGCCGTTGGCAATGAATATTGATCACTGTCCAGCCCGTAGGATTTCAAGTTGAGCTCCAGTCGAGAGATCGAGAATCGTTCGAGATTTCGGGAATATGCCAGATGATGTGCCGTTCCGTCCTGTTGGTGTGCCCGCGGCCCTTTACAGGATCATGGGAACGCCTTTGAGGCTTCTGTGTGGCTAAAAACCGATCGAAAGCTGGGTTGCTTTGCATAGATTGGGGTGAGTCGAGATATTTGCAGCTTATAATCGAGTATGGATCGGATGAACGGGCGTTCTTTCGCTGAGGGAAATGAAATGATGAAAACTCGCTACCTATGCTCGATGCTGCTTCTGTGTCTTTTGATGACCGTCGTGATGTGTAGAACAACAGTGACGGCATTGGAGCTTACTGGGGCTCAGACTCGTCTGATTGATCAGGTGAACGCAACGATCATCGCAGCGAGCAAGAGTTATGCTGCTGGAAAGTATGAAACATCAGGGCAGCAGATCATCAAAGCGATGGAGCAACTGCAGGACGCGGTTTCCAAAGGTGGCGAAGAGGCGTTAACGGCACTTGCACCAGCGATCCAGAGAATCGAAAAGGCTCATACATTGCTCCAATTTGAGGGTGTTTCTCTACCTCCCTTCCGAAAGCCTGACCCCAATGCACGCCCGGTTGATAACGCAGTACCAATGAAGGTCGAGCCAAAGTCGGACAGCGACACGCCATCAAAGAAACCTGAGCCGAGTAAGCCCGAACCAGCTAAGCCCGAACCGAGTCCGGCAGGCGGGGAAATGATGGTCAGTTTCAAGGATGAGGTTGCACCGATTCTCGTTCAGCGTTGCGGTCAGTGTCATATTCGCGATACCAAGGGTGGATTCAACACAGCAACGTTTGCTGCATTGATGAAAGGGCCACCGGAAGGTGTCGTGATTTTTGCGGGAGACACCGTCGGGAGTCGCTTAATTGAAACAATCGAGACCGGCGACATGCCTCGAGGCGGTGGACGAGTCACACCTGCTGAATTGAAAACACTCAAGGATTGGATTAAATCTGGCGCGAAGTTTGATGGTGATGACCCAGCCGCACCAATTGGTGGAGGCCCAGCCCCTGCTGCACCTGTTAATATGAATTTGGAAGTTCGACGAGCAACCGGCAGCGAGACGGTTAGCTTTGCCTCCGACGTTGCTCCGCTGCTCGTTGATAACTGCAACGGTTGTCACCTTGATGCGATGCAGGTGCGAGGTGGATTGCGCCTCGATACGTTCGCCCAGTTGCTTCAAGGCGGAGACAGCGGGGCAATTATCAGTCCTGGTAAATCTTCGGAGAGCTTGCTGATTCAGAAACTCAAAGGGATGGTGGGCCAGCGGATGCCTGCTGGCGGAAGACCAGCATTATCGGACGAGTCAATTCAGCTGATTTCCACCTGGATCGACGAAGGAGCAACGCTGGATGGTGACAGCCCTACACAGCCGATCAGGGTGATGAGTCAATTGGCTTGGGCGGCGGCAGCGTCTCCCGAGGAGATGAGCGAGCATCGCAAAGGTCTAGCGGATGATCATTTGAAGCTTGTGACAGCTTCTGCAGGAAGTGTTACAGAGGTGCAGACTGATCACTTTCATATCTCTGGCCCAGTGTCTGAAGGGACACTGGAACTGGTTGGCCGCTTAGCGGAAGCACAAATGAAATCGGTTCGTTCCGTCGTCAAAGGCGAATCAGGTGAAGCTTTCTTCAAAGGTCGTGCGTCCATCTTTGTTTTCCCAAAGCGATATGAATACAGTGAGTTTGCGAAGATGGTTGAGAGCCGTTCGATTCCCTCGGATTGGACCAGCCATTGGAGTTTTGATGGGATTGATGCTTACCTGTCGATGGTCTGTAGCGAGCAGGAAGAAGACGAAGATGTGATCTCAGGTCGATTAGCAAGTGCGATGGTCAGTTTGGCGGTAGCAACGCGTCGTCGAGGGGTTCCGCGGTGGTTTGCTGAGGGTGCTGGCTTGGCAACTTCGACGCAAGCTGGAACCGCAAGAGATCGAGATGCGATTCGCCAGCAACAAGCTGATCTCTCCGAGGCGCTTTCCACCATGCAAAACGCGAAGCAGTTTATAGATGGCAAGTTGTCGCCCGAACACACCGATTTGATTGGCGGGATGGTGGTCTCGACCATGATGGATCGTTCCTATCGCCGCAGTTTTGATTCCCTGATTCGTTTGTTGGGAAATGGGCAGCCTTTTGAGCCGTCTTTTATTGCTTCGTTCGGTGTGCGTCCGGAAGACTTTGTGAAAAATTGGATCGCTTGGGTGCGTGGCGGTTAGTGGATGTTGGGCGGATAGCGAATTCAGGGTGATAAGCAAAGAATAAAGACGCTCTAGTGTAGTGTCAGCGATGGATATTAAAGAGTCGATTCACAGAAAGCCGTGGTGAGCAAATGATCGTAGTGATGGAGCCAAACGCAACGGACGAGCAGATTCAGGCCACCGTGAAACGAGTGGAAGAGTTGGGGCTCAAGGCAAACGTGATCGTCGGTGCCGAGCGAACGGTCGTCGCGGCGATTGGCGAAAAGCGTGAACACTTTAAGGAGTCACTTGAAAGTGGTGAGGGGGTTTCCGCAGTGGTTCCGATCGCTGCGCCCTACAAGATGGCGAGTCGTGAAGTGAGGCCTGAGCCGAGTCAGGTCAAGGTCTTAGATTTTGTCGCCGGTGCAGGTAGCGTTGGTTTTATTGCGGGACCTTGCAGCGTCGAAAACGAAGAACAGATTCTCTCGACAGCTAGAGCGGTCAAAGCGGCTGGCGCCACCGGTTTACGTGGTGGTGCGTTCAAGCCGAGAACCAGCCCCTACAGCTTTCAAGGACTTAAAGAAGATGGCTTGAAGATGTTGGCCGCAGCTCGGGATGAAACCAACCTAGCTGTCTTTACCGAAGTGATGAGCACCGAAGACGTGGATCTGGTCGCGAAGTACGCGGATGTTCTCCAAATCGGTGCGCGTAACATGCAGAATTACCGATTGTTAGAGGCGGTTGGCGCTTCGGGTAAGCCAGTGCTGCTCAAACGCGGTGCATCTTCAACCATGGATGAATTCTTGTTGGCCGCCGAATACATCCTCAATGAAGGGAATGATCAAGTGATGCTGTGCGAACGCGGGATTCGGACCTTCGAGGGTCACACCCGTTTCACTTTGCCACTTGCGAGTGTCACTTATCTGCACCGCAAAACACATCTTCCTGTCATTATTGATCCTAGCCATGGCACGGGACACACCTACATGGTTCCTGATATGGCTGTGGCGGCTTGTGCTGCGGGGGCCGATGGGATCATCGTTGAGGTGCATCCGGATCCAAGTACAGCGATGAGTGACGGGTATCAGTCCATGACTTTCGATGGTTTTGCTTCAACCATGAAACGCTGCAATGCGGTTATCGATGCACTGAGGGCGGTGGATCAGGAGGCGACTTCGTGAGCGAGCAAGGCGGTGGCGATTCGCCTGACCAAACGCAGCAGCAGGCGGTGAGGTCAGCGCAGGAACGTACTCTTGGACTCTATCATCAGTTAATGCAGATCAATGCTGCATCTCATTTAATCCGTTCACTGAGGAAGCTCGGGCTCGTTGATGCCCTGCGTGAGCAGCAATGCACGCTAGAGCAGTTGTGCGCACCAAAGTCGCTCGATGCTGAGATCGTCAGGGAAATTCTTGATGCGGCAGTCGCGATCGGGATTGTTGAGCAGTATCAGGAGGATTACGCACTGTCGAGAGCCGCGCATCTGTTGTGTCAGTACGACCATGATCTTGCCGATAGCCGATGGGAACGGCTTGTCGGACTGGCTCAAGGTGAATTGAGCCGTGAGTCACACGATGTCCGATCACACCAAGACCAGCTTGCAGCAACTCAGTGGATCCATACCCCAGCCGCAATGGAAGCGGCGGAGGTGCTTGATTTCGGAGGTGACTCCTCGGGACAAAAGCTTGAAATTCTCGATCTTGGCTGTGGTTCTGCGGTTTGGAGTAGTGCGATGGCGTACCGCAATCCCAATGCCCATATCACGGCCGTCGACCATGAGGCAGCATTGGAAGCGGCTGTCAGTACTGCGAAGTCGATAGGCTTGGAAGATCGTTTTCAGGCGGTGTCAGCCGATCCTGCGGAGGTGGAACTTGAGCATGATCAGTACGACGGGGTTGTGATTGCTCAAAGGCTTTCTGGGATCGGGATCGAGGAGGCGGAGAGTTTTCTCGCACGAGCCGTTAAGTTTTTGAAGGTTGGGGGGCGATTGGCGGTGATCGATCTGTTCGATATGGGGGGCAAGGTCACGTTGGTTGACCGTCTGGAGTCATTGAGACTGAAGTTGGAGACGAGTAGAGGTAGCATAATTTCGCCTCCTCAGCTTCAAAGTCAGCTCGCTTCTTGCGGGTTGGTGAATTGTCAGTTTGCCTTATTGAGCAAAGATCGAGCCAAATTTGGGGTCGTCGTCGGCAAAAAAGAAGCCTGATCCGAGCCAAAACGGCCTCGTCGAGGTGTCGCGCAGCGTGAATTCAGCCAATCTTGCGGGGCAAAAGCAGACAGATTGCAGGTTTTTTCAGAATCCTGCGTGGAGTGCGTTGACGAAATCAGTGCTGGGTTTCTAACATACGCGACTTACTAAACATCAATCGAATCACTTTGGATTTACAGCGATGGCTGTCCCTAAGCGAAAACATTCTAACAGCCGTAGCGGCAAACGACGTTCACACGACCATGTAAAGCGCCGTCAGGTGAGCTACTGTCCTCAGTGCAGCACCGCGGTTCCCACGCACACGATCTGCCCTAAATGCGGATATTATCAGGGACGAACGGTCGTCGAGCATCAAGAAGACTAGTTTCTGGTCTCATTGGATCTGTCTCGGAGTAGCATCTCTGAGTAGTAGATCGTTTGATCTGATTGGTTCTGATTACGGTCAGCACAGGATCAACGCACTAGTCGTAGGCAGCTAATATGACTTCTGTAGGTATCTTATTTCCTGGTCAGGGTGCTCAGGCCGTTGGTATGGGACGCTGGTTGTGCGAGCACCATTCGTCAGCCAAGCAGTATTTTGACCGGGCATCCGAGGTCCTCGGTTACGATTTGGCCAGCCTCTGTTCCGACGGCCCAGTTGAACAGCTCAACGAGACTGAATTCAGCCAACCGGCACTGTTTGTTGTGGGCATTGCTGCAGCTGAAGTTTTGCGAGAAACGCAACCCGAGCGAATTGAATCGATCACTGCTGCTGCAGGTCTGAGTTTGGGTGAGTATACCGCGGTCTGTTTTGCTGGCGGGCTTCGCTTTGAGGATGGGGTCCGATTGGTTCAGCGTCGAGGGCAGGCAATGCAAGCGGCTGCGAATGCAGTCTCTAGTGGGATGGCTAGCGTCATTGGCTTGGATCTCGATGTTTTGCAAGGTGTCTGTGATGAGGCTCGTCAGGACGGGGAAGTCTTGCAGCCCGCTAATCTCCTTTGCCCCGGAAATATTGCGGTTTCAGGGCACAAAGTGGCTCTAGAGCGACTCATTCCTGTCGCAGAGAACGCTGGAGCGATGAAAGTTGTCCCGTTGAGCGTTGCGGGCGCATTTCACACGGATTTGATGCAGCCTGCAGTGGAATCATTGGTTGAGGCACTCCAGGAGATGCCGATAGCGGATACTCAAATCCCTGTCTACAGCAACGTCGATGCGAAACCTCATCAGTCGGCTTCTGAGATTAAAGATTTGCTCAGTCGGCAGGTTGTTGGTTCAGTTTTGTGGGAGGCATCGATTCGCCAGATGGTCGCTGATGGCATCGAAAAGTTTGAGGAAGTGGGAACTGGTCGAGTTTTGCGAGGCACCCTCAAACGCATCAATCGTAAGCTACCGAGCGATGGCTTCGGTGATCAGCCCTAGTCTTTGATGTCTCCGACTTTTCGCATTTCCCTCGATTGGCATCTGCGCTGCAAAGTCAGTGCTTCATCGCTGCGATGTCATGTCGGTAGGATTGTTAAGCGTTGGTCGCCGGTATGTGGGAACGCACTTTTGGATTGCGAAATTTCAAACCACATCGGGGTTTGGTGCGGCTCAGGCATCTTTTCATCTTGGTGCAGCAATCATAAATTGTGGTAACTCACCATTCATCACACCAAATAAAGAGTGACCATGAAACTTTCGATGACAGCGGATTTGACGGGGCAAGTGGCCATCGTAACGGGGGCGTCACAGGGGCTGGGCAAGGCCGTCGCTGTTGCTTTGGGTATCAACGGTGCCCATGTGGTGTGTGTGGCACGAAATGCCGAAAAGCTTGCTTCCACGGTTGGTGAAATCGAAGCATTGGGCGGTAAAGCCGAGGCTCTCGCATGCGACGTGACCGATCGTGCGGCGGCCAAAGAGGCGATAGAAGGAACCGCGAAAAAGCTGGGAAGGCTTGATATTTTGGTCAATAACGCTGGCATTACCCGCGACAAATTAATGAGAGGGATGTCGGACGAGGAGTGGGATGATGTCATCGCGACCAACCTGACAAGTTGCTTCATTTGCTGTCGGAGTGCAGCAGGCGTCATGCGGCGCAAAAAATATGGCCGGATCATCAATATGGCAAGTATTTCGGGAATGATTGGAAATCCGGGGCAGGCAAACTATTCAGCGAGTAAAGCTGGGATGATTGGCCTAACGAGAACCTTGAGTAAGGAGCTAATCAGTCGAGGCGTGACTGTAAATGCTGTCGCTCCTGGATTTATTGCTAGCGAAATGACTGCGGAACTCGGTGATGTCATTCTTGAGGAAGCAAAAAAGCGAATTCCAGCTAAGCGTCTCGGTGAGGCCGAGGATGTAGCTGCTGCAGTGCTCTTTTTGGCCTCCTCGGCTGCCGGTTACATTTCTGGGCAGACCTTGGTCGTCGATGGCGGCATGATTGGGTAAATGTTAGGATACGGAGTTGTAGCGAGAAAAAAACTGGCTTTGCTAGGAATCCTCGCTCCAATACCTTATCCGTGTATTGACGCGTTTTGCTTGTTTAACCTATCTTTTGCCAACGCGATTCATGTCGCCGACGCGATCGAAACCGCTACCACCATTACGGGAATTGCGGCGGAGATGATCTCCCCCACTTCCCCATCATTTGTTGCTGATAATTTATAGAGAAATTCCATGGGTAACGTCGAACAACGTGTGATCGAAATCGTGTCCGAACAACTTGGTGTGGACAAAGAGAAGATCACGACAGATACATCCTTCGTGAATGATTTGGGTGCTGATTCCCTCGACACCGTCGAATTGGTGATGGAACTCGAAGAGGAGTTTGATATCAGCATTCCTGATGAAGCTGCTGAAAAAATTCAGAAAGTGGGTGAAGCAGTCGCCTTCATCGAAAGCGAAAAAGGGGAAGACGCCTAGTTGGTTGTTCCAGCTTAGTCGGATTCCGCTCGATTGATACTGCCGCCTAGCATCTCAGGACGAGAGACGTTCTGAGTTTTGTTGGCGGCATTTATTTTGCTTGAATTGCCTTGGGCTTGGATCAGAAAGTTCCCTTGGCTGACATCACCTATAGGATTTGGCCGAAGGCTTTTGTGATGCAACAACCAGCGATGCGAAGGATTGTCGTCACCGGCATTGGAGTGGTGACCCCATTAGGAAACGATGTAGAGACTTTTTGGAATCGTCTCTGTGCAGGTGAGAGCGGAGTTCAAACTCTGACCACCATGGATACGAGTCTCTATAAAGTCCATTTTGGTGGTGAGGTTGCCGAATTTGATTTGTCAGGTGTGGTTGATCCACGCGAGGCGAAACGCCTCGACCGTTTCACGCAATTCGCAGTCTACGCTGGTGCGAAAGCAATTGAAGACGCTGGACTTGATTTTGAACAGACCGATCGCAGCAAGTGTGGTGTGATCCTTGGATCGGGAATTGGTGGCTTAGGTGAAATTGAGTCACAGATCGAGCGAATGATCGCTAAGGGACCCGACCGCGTCAGTCCATTCACGGTTCCTAAGATGATGGTCAATGCGGCGGGTGGAAACCTTTCTATTGCACATGGCCTCAAAGGACCAAATTACGCCGTGGCGACAGCTTGTGCGAGTGCGACCAATGCAATGGGCGACGCTCTTCGAAGCGTGCAGCTTGGTGAGACGGATCTCGTGATTACCGGCGGAACCGAGGCAGCGATCACCAAAATGGGACTTGCTGCGTTTCAGAACATGAAGGCTTTGTCAACGAGAAACGACGAACCTGCTCGCGCAAGTCGGCCATTTGATGTTGATCGTGATGGTTTTGTTCTCGCGGAGGGTGCTGGGATTCTTGTTTTTGAAGAGCTCGAGCACGCCAAGGCTCGTGGAGCCAAAATCTATGCTGAGGTTCTCGGTTACGGAACCACTAGCGACGCTGGTCATATCACCGCTCCGGATCCTGAGGGAAATGGTGCTGCTAATGCGATGGCTTTAGCCATTGAGGACGCGGGTATTCGCCCTGAGCAGATCAATTACGTCAACGCCCATGGAACGAGTACGCCACTGGGTGACAAAGCCGAGACGACTGCCATCAAGCGAGTCTTTGGTGACCACGCAAAGCAACTCAAAATTAGTAGTACCAAGAGTGCTTTGGGACATTCACTGGGCGCCAGTGGTGGTATTGAAGCTGTGATCCTTAGCAAATCGATTGTCGATTCGAAGATTGCACCGACGATCAACTTGGACAATCCTGACCCTGCGTGCGACTTGGATTACACACCAAATCAGGCGGCTCCACTAGAAATCGAATACGCGATGAGCAACAGCTTTGGTTTCGGTGGCCATAACGCCTGCATCGTCTTTGCTCGCTACTCAGCCGAGTGATCGAAACGCCCTGAAGTTTCGGGGGCCTCGCAAGAATACGCTGGCGTTTTTCGTCAGGGCTGCGTCTTGATAGCTTCTTCGCCATTTTCGCATCTGATTGGCAAGGCTTGCTCGAGGAATTGTTAGACTGGAACGAAAATCCATTTCTCGTTGCGTCGACTCTGTCATGACACATTCTCTCCTTGATCGCTCTGAGTACGTTGAGCAGGCGTACTTGTTCCAGCTCTTGCGAGAGCGATCAGCTGAAGAAATGCCAATGCAGGAGCTTCTTGAGCAGATTAAGTATGAGTTGCTATCGACGACGAAACTACCTTTCGCCATCGACTATCTGCTCACTGAGCTAAAGCATTCAGGACTGATGTCACCGGCGATGACTCGACTCGCTCATTATTTCACTCCTTTTCAAGCATTTCTTGTGCATCAGGCTGAAGAGGAGACAGGCCGATTTACCATGCAAACCGCTTTGCAGGTGCTGGAGGCTGAAGCGAATTACCGGTTGAAGGAATGTACCGCTGCGGGACTATTCTTTTTTCAGTTCGAAGTGCTTTGTCGTAACCGGTTGCATTATGACCGCGGGCTTACAGCCATCAGTTTTGACCCCATTTTTTCAAAAGATTGGGCTAAATGGATTCTTCAGTTTCGCGCCCAAGTTGGATTGGTTGAGATTGCGGATCTACTGTTTTTGGCGAGCGAAGAGTATTCCGAGCGTTTGATCGCTGCAGGTCAATCTCTCGAGGGAAAAGGACCTTTCTTGTTTGGTAGAAAAGAAGGCAGGATTGCTTTTGGCAATCGCCGGAAGGAGCCGCTATTTCTTTTCGGCGCCTTGCAGCGACATTTGGGTTATCCGACCGTTCCGAGGCCGCAGCGTCGCGATGAGAATCAAGATGTCATTCCTCAGCTTATGCGTCGTATGGAACGGCTTGAATCTCGAATCAAGCTGATGGAAGAGGAGCGACGGGCATCTTTGGATATTACAAAGTTCTACAAGAAGGCAGATTCTTTTCCGCCTCTTGATTGAGTGGTTGCCGAGCTGCTGAATAAAAAAGGGTCGATTACCGTTTGATAATCGACCCTTGAGTCAGTTGCGCGCTCGCGGCGGAGAAGTGCTAAGCACTTTTGGTGGTCGGCATTTGAAAGACATCTTTCTTGCCTGCGACAACGCTCTCGTCGATTTTGACGACCGTTCCTTTTTCTTGCTCGGGAAGGTCGTACATGATGTCCAGCATCGCCTCTTCGACAATGCCTCGTAGTCCGCGAGCTCCAACACCTTTAGCTAGTGCTTTTCTGGCGACATAGTGAAGTGCTTCGTCAGTGAAATCAAGCTCGCAGTCCTCCATGCGGAAGAGTGCCTGATACTGTTTAACCAATGCATTGCGAGGCTCTTTCATGACTCGCACAAGTCCTTCTTCGTCGAGTGGTTGTAGGTAGCTCACAACTGGTAAGCGACCCACCAACTCTGGAATCAAGCCGAATTGTAGGATGTCTTCGGTTTGAACTTGCGAAAGTAGTTCGGCTTCGCTTTGCTCGTTTCGCACATTTTGACCGCCAAAGCCGAGCGTTTTATGGCCGAGGCGTTTGCGAATGATTTCTTCGATACCAACAAAGGTTCCTCCGACGATGAAGAGGATGTTGCTGGTGTCGAGTTGAATGTACTGCTGCTCAGGATGTTTCCGTCCTCCTTGTGGAGGGACGTTGGCCACGGTGCCTTCGAGCATCTTTAGCAAGCTTTGCTGGACACCTTCACCAGAGACGTCTCTCGTGATGGAAACATTCGCGTTAGTCTTCCCGATTTTGTCGACTTCATCGATGTACAGGATGCCGCGTTGGGCTTGTTCTACATCGAAATCTGCTGCATGAAGGAGTTTCAATAGAAGGTTCTCAACATCTTCACCGACGTAACCGGCTTCGGTTAGCGTGGTTGCATCGCCGATCGCGAAAGGAACATTTAGCATTCGGGCGAGCGAGCGGGCGAGGAGCGTTTTACCACTTCCAGTTGGCCCCGCTAACAAGATATTGCTCTTCTCAATCTCGACGTCAGCGTCGGTGTTCCAACTGTTATTGAGGCGTTTGTAATGGTTATGGACTGCGACTGCGAGAACACGTTTCGCCGCGTTTTGACCAATTACATACTGATCCAAGTGTTCAACGATGGATCGTGGCGTTGGAATATCGCCCAGAATCGATTTCTCTGGTCCGCGACGCCGATGTTCTTGGTCAAGGATCGACTGGCAAAGCTCAATGCACTCACTGCAGATATAAACGTCGCCGGGCCCTTCAACGAGTGGTCCAACATCGCGGTAGCTTTTCCGGCAAAATGAGCAGAAAGCATTCTTTTTGCTCGACGACGTGCCACGACGTGAGCTGCTAGGTGTAGAAGTGTCTTTCGAGGGCATGCGTACGCGACTCCTGATTCGGTCGCTTGACCTACCGGTCCGTCTTTGATTCTAACCAGATTTGAGGCAAGAACAATTTGTCTCGCATTAATCGGGTTGATGGACTCAGTGGGTTAAGCGACTTGTCATATAGGTTATCGGGCCACGGCTCGAATACTTCTCCGCTCTCTGCCACTGACGTAGCAAAAGCGAAATAGGGCATCCGTTTCCTCGAAAGTTCGAGCCAAGTGTGGTTGGGGGTTAAATACGATCCGTGCTGTCCCGAAATGTGCCACATGGAATTGGGAGGCAAAATTCTGGGAACCAGTGACCTGGAGGTCTCAACCTTGTACGAGTGTTCGCATCACATCTCTGGCCGCTGAGGTGCGGTAGAGCGACACCGTTCATCTCGGTCAACGAATCGAAACTCTCGTGCTTCAAGAGACTTCGGTTCGCGGAGGGTGACCTTGGGATAAACTATGATGAATGTGATGAACCTGACGTCTCATCCTCGAGGGACAGATCATCTGGATTCGAGACAAGGTTTGAAAGCGTTTCCGCCTTCGCCTGTATGTTTCGGAATTCCTCCTCGCTAATGTCACCTTTGAGGTGCATTTCTTCCAAGTTTGCGAGCGCATCAAGCGTGTCATCCTGGTCGTGAGCCGCGTAGTCCCGAAATCTTGACACGAGCCAAAAACTCGCGGAGATCAAGATGCACAAAACCAGCAGTCCAACCGCAAGCTGAACATTCGGACTTTTCAACCATTCCGACATTATCAACTTTCCCTGAAAAACGAGCATTTCCTCAGTCACCCTCAGTGGCGACAGTCTGCGAACTTCTTGCTCGAAGGATTCAACATGATCTTAGTCCCGCACCAGCTTAGTCCCGCACCAGCTTAGGCCCGCATCAGTTTAGGCCCGCACCGTTCATAGGAGCTCATGCCGGTAAAGTTCATCTCTTGTTGAACAAGCTCTTGTTCAACAAGGAACTCGTGCCAGCAGGCCGGACGCCTGTCCTGGAGTGATCCACGTTGTGGCTGGATCGGCGATGACAGTCTGTAATGTGATCCTCAGAATCATACGGCTGTCCCACCCGATGGAACACCGATTTTTGTTTAAACATCCAAAATATCCTGTTTCACATACCGATTTGTTTCACGCCTTTGCGAAGCCCTCTGGGCGGCTTCTCCGTTCGTCTTTTCAGGTCACACGAAACCTACCTGAGAGCAGGAATGAGGGTATCACGAGTGAGAAAATAACAGCTCCCCAAAGCGGGCCAGCTCCAAGCGCGGCAAAGGCGGCGGCCAAGGGGATGATGGTTAAAATACCAGCCTTGATGGTGACTTGGATGACAGGCGGGCTTGGGTTTTTGATTGCTCGAACTGCCCGCAGAAGCACTGGCAGAGCAATCATTCCAATCAAAATTGGGAATACCGATTGGGTGTCAAGGAAGTAGCTTCGGTCCCCGGCAGAAGCTCGCGGTGATAAAGCCAAGCAAATCACTCCAAGAGTCGTGCTCATACCACCGACAACCAAGTGTTGTCTGCTACCGCCGGTCGCTTCTCGCCTCGCCATGGTTGTCACCCCCATAATGTAGATGCCAAATCCTGATGCGATTGCCAGCGTCTCGCGGGGGATGACCTCGCCGAGGCTTGCCAGAGATGAAAGCGAGGTTAAGGCAATCGCGGGTGAAGCACCCAACAAAAAACTCAATAGCCGGCACGAGCCCATCGCGGCCGGTGCGAGTACCGTCGATTTGAGCGGTCCGTCATAACTAACAATCATGATTGCCAACGCAACGGAAATGACCAGCGGCAACCAGGTGTTCTGCAGCTCATTACTTGGAGTGAAGCCACTTAATGTTGCCAGCAGGATTCCAAGTGAAAGCAATGACCACCCTCCGATACTCGCCTCTCTCCTCGTAATCAGCCCCGCGGGGATAGGGCGTTTAGCACGCTGCTCTCTATCCACAGCTTCGTCGAAAACGTCGTTCAAGATCATCCCAGCCCAGTAGAGGCAGATTCCGCTCAGCACAATCAGCGTGAGGCGAGACAGCGGAGTTGGGCCGGCAGTCGTTAGCAGAAAGGCGGCTGTGATGTCAGCAAGAATCGTGAAGACGTTGGGCAGTCGTACCAATTGCGCCCAAACCATCCATTTTGATGCGGGTTGATGTTGAGGCTGGCGACTTGAGGCGGCTGCATTCATGACTTGGAACCTGAATCGAGCAGAGATGATGGATACTTAATCTCCGAGTCGTGGAGTCTAATCCGTTATCTCGATATTGAACAATCACCCATGAAGGCGATTGTGAATGCGACACGGGATATGTCGAAACCATGTCAATTCTGCGAGTCGTCGGTTCAACGCCGCAATTGTAGTTTTTCGCGTTCTGTCAATTGGATGCCATGCATTTGAATGTAGCGATCCGTCTCGTTGATGAAATTCACTTCAGCTTCTTGGTTCTCAAAACGGAACCTTTCCACCGGGGGTGCGATGATCGGTTGAAATGAATAGAGCTCGATGAGAGTGATCAAGCGACGTCCTGAATCTGGATTTTCCAAGCTTTCTTGACTGCTCAAACCTCCCAGCGTTGGTGATGTTGGATCACTCCAAAATTCAAATCGAAGCGGTAGCAAGGTACCCACGTCGGTGGATTCTGATGGTCGTGATGCGATGGCGATATGAACCCGAGTTGGGAACAGCATCGGCCAAGAGGTGCGATCACCGCGACTCATGATGTCGACTCGACGTCGACTGCGAAGTTCACCTTTGATTACCCATACCGTTTCCTGCTCTAGTGTGGCACCCACGAGGTCTAGTTCGTAATCACGCTTGATGGTCGACAGTAACTCGACCCAGGCACCGACGGTGTATCTTGGAGCGATTAGATCACTCGCCTTGGATTTTCCAACCCATTCATCCAGTCGACTTACATCGACTCGTCGTAGAGTGATCCCCGAAGCAATCTCGGTTCGCGTCCAAGCAAGTCTGCCATCACTAATCTGTTGCAGGCGATGCCTTCCACTTCCGTCATGCATCGTTACCTGTAAGTGGTAGCGTCCAGTGCCCTGCCCTGCCTGTTCATAAGTTCCTACTCCAATCACTTCGCGATCATTGGTCCAAACCGTCTCGCGAATTTTACAGTGAAACGCCGGACCATGAACCAATTGCTGAAGTACCCGCTTAAGCAGCACGATGGCCTGCGGGTTATCACCGGAAGACGTCGCCTGACCTCCTTGCGATGATGCCGAATCAAAGGCACGGGCGGGTATGGACTTCGATTCGTCGCGACCTTGGGATGCCGCATTTTCCGCAGGCAGGAGCGGTAGACCCTCTAGTGCTAATGGATCAATTGAATTGGTAGTTGCCGACATACCCGCTGCCACAGTATCGGTTTCATCCGAGATGGCGGGCTCAATGCTAGCTATTGAGAACAATCCGCCCCAACAAACCATTTGAACGAAAAGAATTAACTTTCTTTTGTGTGACTTGAGAATCGAGTTTTGAAGCGAGCTCAAGGTCGAGATTGTCTGTTTTTGTCGTGTTTTGCCACAATAATGACCACCTTGATCAGGCGGCACCTGCCCTGGTTCTGTGTCGCACCGCTTGTGAGGATGAATCTTCATGGACTGGTTGTGCTGATTTTCTCAAAGATTCCGTATTCAACGTGCCGATGACCACATACGACATCGTTCTGCATCCTACTTTTCGTTGCACGAAAAGGACTCGAATGGACGCAGGTGTGATGCACCACGGACGTCAGGCGTCGAGATAGTAATTCGAGACGCATCCCGAAGTCCACACAGATCTAGAAACCACACGACCAAAACTCGGGCCGGTTTTCCTGCCCACCGAGTAAGCAAACCCAAGGAACGGGGGAAACGATGAAACGAATCGTCACTCATTTGTCGCTATTTGCGACCTCGGCGATCCTCGCCACCGGGTGTGTGCCGGTTCGCCACAACCTGCCACCCGAGCAACGCATGATGGAAGTTGGCCCTGGCGTCGGAGGTCCCGGTCCCGGGGTTCTCGGCGAGATGTCGGCTCCTTCTGCCGCTGACCTAGCCGCGGCCGTTGCACCGGAAGCAATGCCGATGGCTCAGAGCAACGCCGCTCAGGGATCGGTGAGTGATGGCGAGATCGGACTGGTCAACTACACGCATACAGGTGCTCCTTCGGACCCATCGGCTGCCGCAGTTGCTGCTCCTCCAACTCTTCAAGTTTCATTCCGTAACCCCGATGGAATGCAAGTTCGCTACGATGCGACTGGCAATGGTGGCTTTGATAGCGAACCGCTCATCGCACCAGCACGCCAAAACTTCCCTCAGGGAGGCTTGTATCGTGTGAAGCTTACCAACATTCCGAATCGAGAAGGCGTTGAGCTGTATCCGACTGTTGAGTTAGCTTACGCCAATCCGCGAACGGGTGCCTACCTCGCACATAATTCGGTACCGGTTGAGTTCACAGAGGAAGATTTCGACCAAGTTCTCACTGGCAACTTTGTCACGAAGGTGATCTACCTACCAGATCCTGAGTTCCAAGGGCCCGCACTTGCAGGTATCGACACACTTGTCAGCACTCGACTCGATCCGGGCGTCGACCCAATCGTTGAGGCGGATCGTCGTGGCTCGATTCTCGCAATCATTCGATTGGGTGATAAGGACGTTGAAATGTCCGGTGCGGGTGCCGACTCTTTGGCGAGTATGATGACTGCTCCCATTCCGGGTCTGCCTGCTCCTTACGCTCCAGCGATGACCGATGGTTGTGGTCACTGCCAAACTGGAGCACCTTCGGGAGCACCGATGGCTGCTCAATATGGAATGACGATGTCGGCAACACCGATTGGGATTCCTGGTCCGCCGCATCTTCCACTTGGACACCCTGCTGGGCTGCAGAAGCACGTGATGAGAAATCACACCGCAGTCAAAATGCCGCGTCCTTCCGAGAAGATTCGAATCGATGTACGCAATCAGCCTGGGTATAGCTACCCAGCAACTGCTGATCGCATCCGCATCACAAGCCAAAACCTGAATCCGTAGGTTACGCGAGTTGAAACGCGACATAGAGCTTCCGGCTCGATCGTGATTCTCAGCGGTACAAAACCTTGACGAACGCGGTGTGGAGCTAGATTACCTCACCGCGTTTTGTCACATCCATACGTTGCGATCAAACCTCTCGAGTTCTTTCCTATTGCCGGTTCACGCAAGATGTCAGAAATCACGACTCTTCAAACACGTCTCGCTACAGGGCTGATTGCATTGGCCTTTCTGTTTGAGGGGCGTGTAAGTGGATCCGAGCCTGCGGACTTCCTGCCTCGAGGATCGAGCCGGCCTCTTTTGCGAGCCAGTGATCCTCTTGGTGTTGTCGGTCAGGCTAGGTTGATGGGGCGTGGTCCGGTTGTTGGTTACTATCAGCCGGTGGCGATTACCGGTCCAGAGGGTGTTCGGTTCTCACTGCCTCATGTCGGAAACCCAAGCCCCAGTGGAATGACGGTTCCAGCACAGCGTTTGGAAGCAGGTTTTTTAATTGGGTCGGTTTACCGATTTCAAGTGACGCACATTCCCGGTGCACTTGGGGTGGAACTCTTTCCAACCGTTGAGGTGATCGATCGAACGTATCCACCTCAGCACCTAGTGACTCGTTATCCGATCGAAATTCAATTAGATGATGAGGATTTTCAAACAGCTTTACGCGGTCAAATGGTGACTCGCGTTATTTACTTGGAAGATCCACAGACTGCGATTCCGCAGCTTCAGAATCCCAAAACCAATGTGCCTTTAGAGATCTCAGAGTTTCAGGATCCATTGGCGGTTGCGGATGAGTACGGGCGACCGGTGGCAATCGTTCGAATCGGTTCTTTGACCCCCCCCTCTCAGCCCTCCTTGTTGCCTGAGTTTTACTTTGGCTACCCCCAGTGGGCTCCTTTTCCGCACGCGTCCGCGTCACAAAACGCTAATCAGGACAAAGTCCCCAGCGAGCTTGAATAACTACTATGAGAACGTCGTCGATTCAGTCGGTTAGCATCCTGTCGGTCGCCTGCACTTTTCTTGTGGGTTGTGCGTCACAACACATTTCACGGAAAGATCAACCCAAGACACCCCGTGTCGCCGCTGGCTCCGTGAATGCCATCGAGATGAATTCGTTCTCAAATGGTGTTTCTGTTTCGCCCGCCGATGGCTCCATTCATTTAGTTGGGCATCGCAGTCATTGTCCCTGCGAACATTGCCAAAGAGGATCATCCGCCGCTGGGGCGATGCAACTAGCGGCCACGTCGCCGGTCCCGGTATATGACACTCAGGAGTTCTTGCGTGATGGTGGAGATTCGGGCCCCACAGCCGTCCGGATATCCGATCAAACCTTTCGAGGCTTGCAACCGGAAGACACAATTGTCCACTATAAAACCGCTACCGGTCAGCCAGAGATTCAGGCCAGTAATCAAGTTGCTTTGTATGCCCCTAGGTTTCGGTCAGTTCGTCAAGTCTCGGGTTCGCTGGCTGGAGGACGAGCGGTTGGTCCGGCACAGATGGATCGTCCCGTTGGTATCGTCAAGGTCGATCAGCCACTGCCCGGTCTCGTGATGCGAGATTCTCTGGAACTTGGACATGCGGACGTGGCACGTGGTCTCGACGCCATGCGAGAGCGAGAAAGAAGCGTGCCCGTGGAATCGGTACAACAACTCAATGTTGCATCAAACGTGATGGCGGCATTGCTGAATCTTACAGCCCAGCAAGCATACGACTTACAGGGTGAACAGAAGGCGTTGGTGCATCAATTTGCCAATGCTGCTGTAACCTACCAATTGGATGAATGTCTTGAAGTGGCTGTGCAAAGTTTCCGAACCCCATCTCTCGTTCGCGACCAGACGCTCGATGGATTCACGATCTACGACTTTGAACAAGGCCATGGCAGGTTGCAGATTAGTAAATTTGCAGATCGAGAAGATGCGAGGCCTGGTGATGTGGTCACCTTCGGTATCCGTATCGAAAACGTCGGTGATGGTGAAGTCAATGAGGTCGTTGTCGTTGACAACCTCACCACTCGCCTGGAATACGTTCAAGGCAGTCTCGAGTGCGAAGCGGAAGT
>JBMHCO010000071.1:0-28366 GCA_049889895.1 Rubripirellula sp. | reverse complement strand
TTCCCGATATCGGAAATTTGAACGGGGGAAAATCCTATGCTTGGGTCGAGGATTGGGATCGCGGCGAGTCCGCACAATGGGCTTGGTGGTCTGAGAAGATAGGTCGAATTAATTTTCGAGTGATGATGAACGCGGGTGTCTCCGTGAATAAATTTGAAATTCGTATCGGAGGGAAGCGTTTCGTTTTTGATGTTAACGCAAAGGCGACGCGAGAGATCGAGGTGTTCCGAGGTGAGGTTTTGGTTGATCAACTTGGCAGGCAAGACGTTGAGCTCACTTGCCTCAGTGAGCGTTCCGATGCAAGGCTCCTGTGGATTGAGCTTGCCGGAGACCCGATAAAAAATGCTTCCGTTATCCGTAAGCGGTGGCGTCCGGCTGCCGCTCACACTCGCTTTCATGCTTCGACAATCAATGAGCCGGTTCGCGCTTGGGTGATGGAGATGGATGCGGAACCTGGGACACTTAGCTTTTACAGTCCTGTTACGACTCCATTTGGATATTACGGTCCAACGTGGTTGCCTGATGGTAGAGTTAACACAGGGTTTAACTTTTCGCTCTGGTCCTACGGTCGCGGCAAAGAAGAGCCGCCGATTGAGCAACTTTCTCATCTGCTTGCAGTGGGTAATCCGGACGCCACTTTTGGTCACTTTGGCCATGAGGGTACCGGTGTGAAGATACGTGATTGGGAACCACTTACCGGCAAGCAGGGGCAGTCACAAGTCTTTGCCCTGCGTCTTGAGGTCGGTGAAACGTATCACACCTATTACAGTTTCTACTACGACGCACCAGAGAAGCGTTGGAAGTTGTTCGGGGTCGGTAATCAGGTTCCTCGTAACAAATCACTTCGTGATCTTTGGGTCGGTAGTTTTGTTGAAGTCCCGGGGCCACCTCACGTTCAGAGGACTGGGGTCTACCCAAGGCGGATGCGTTATCGAGGTTGGGTGTCAGGAAAGATGGGTGATTGGCATCCCATCGATCAAATGACCAATGGCAATATTGATTCTGACAGCGGACTTACGCATACGCGACGAGGCGTGAGCGATGCAGGTTGGTTTTACCTCGAAACGGGCGGGTGGGGATATCGTGAGCCGTCGCGTTCCGACATGATTGACCTGAGCAAGATTCCTAGCGAGGAAACACCGGAGTATTTGAGGGTGGAGTCTGCTCTAATGATCAGAGAGTTTGCTTCGCCCATCAAAGTGGTTGGAGCCGAACGAATGGGTAAGGGTTTGGTTTTGAGTATGGAATGGAGTGCTTCGGATGACAAAGCAAGCTTATCTTTTCACCATGGTGCAAGAGAAGGTTTAACGTTTGAGGAGCGTTGGGAGAAAACACAAAATATGCTCATCGATTCAGTGGTGAAAACGCAGCTGACAATTCACGATTACTTCGACCAGAATCCTGATCGTGACGATTCATTCTTTCGGCTTCGCCTAACGAGCGATCGTGGCCAATTCTGGACTCCGAACACTTGGATGTGGGATGCCTCGCAGGCAGTTTTTCGGCGCCGTTAATGATCGGTAAAGCAGTTCCAATGGACTGGTTTGTCGCGTGTTGTGTTGATCAGACGTAATGCGATCAGCTCACCGATGTTGTATCGCATTTAGGCACTGTCTTTAGGCACTGTCTTTAGGCACCATAGAAGACAATTTGGATTCCACCGTATAAGGTGCCAACCGACAGGGTTGCGCATGCAAGTGGTCCGGCCCAAAGTCCCAAGAATGAGTTGAGAGTTGCCTGGCTTGGTTGATTAGCGGGGTAGGTCACACGAACCTTCGAGCCAATTTTTGGTTTTCTGGATGATGACCCACTTCCAAAGATGAATTCAAAAGTTGCTCCTTCTGTGGATTTGAATTCAATCACTGGGTGAAAGTAGGTTTTTGGCTCGCTGTGACCCGATCGACGCATTTGTTCGTCAATACCGATGATGGTACCTTCCACCTTGGTGCCAAGAAACTGTTTGTGCAGGCTTTGGTAGGTGCCCCACAAAGTCAGCCCAAAGAGGCAGACGCCGATGAATAAGAGGTAGTAGCCCATGACCGAATGACCTGTGGTGCTGCGGGTATTGGTGTCGTTTGGTGCGACGCGTTTTTAAAATTGGTGATGACGCAACTATTGCTCGTGGTCATTTCTATCACCTATTGGACCGACTGGCGTATCTCCTAGTTCCCTTAGCATGCCGAATCGCTGCGCCTGCCAAACTTCTCCGCTCGTGACTTCTAAAGCAGTCAACCATCCGTAACGCCAGCATGCGGTGTCGATGCATTGAATGAAACCTAGGTCGAGTATTTCGCCGCTGATCTGTTCCGTGTGCCCGACGATGACCGTTTTCCCCGAGTCATGTGGTTGCACTTCGTTAGGTTCGAGCAGTTGCCAACGCAGGGCGTAGGTCGAATTCTCTGAGAGTGGTAAGTGGTGATCCGGGCAAGCGTGTGCGAAGAGGTGGTTTTCGGTCTCAAAATAGTTCGCGCCAGATCGAATGAAATCCAAATGCTCCTCGGGGATGTCCTTGAGGGAGCCGCCAAATCGATAGGAATTCAATGTTGAGACGCCGCCACATTGCATCCAGTAATTGAGGGAAGAGCTGTCATCGAGGGTGTTGAGAAGGACTTCCTCGTGGTTCCCAATCAAATGGATCATGTTGCATTGGGTCTGAAGTAAAATCAGGCGATCGATGACTTCTCTACTCTGACGTCCCTTATCGATGAAGTCACCAAGAATCACGATGGTGTCGCTTTGTTGCGGAAGGATCGCATCAAGCAATGTGTCGAATGCGTGCACACAACCGTGGATGTCTCCGATCGCGATAATCCGATTTTGAGTCAACAGATTGTGGCCATTTTGGGGTGGTTGGCTTGCGCACCGGCTGCCCCTGGTGTGGAACAGCTTGGCGGCACCATTTAGTAATTGAGTCTGTACCGTATCAAATCTCCCCAAACATTCCGATACGCGCGGAGAACTTTGATGTGGTATGGGAAGATTTATGAATTGACATGAATTCACCGGTTTTACGTGAGGTGGATGACAATTCAACTCGAAGTAACCATCAAATGGGGGATTCGAGCACAGACAGAAATCCGTTACCATTTCCTCCACAGGCAAATTAAAACTACCAAGTCAGAGGGTCAGGCGGATGCTCTTCACTCGACACGCCCAGCGTGCATTTCTACCAATTTTATTTATTGTTGCGGCGAGCTTGACGTCAGTCGCTCAGGACACGATTCCTGCTGCGGAATCGGCGGTTGCAGATGATGTTGCGGTGGTTGAGCAAGTCGCCATCGCGGTTGAATCGCTTGGTTCAGATGCCCCGAGCTTAGACTCCGGAGACACCGCGTGGATTCTTACTTCCACGGCATTGGTTCTCTTTATGACCATACCGGCATTGGCACTGTTTTATGGCGGATTGGTTCGAACAAAAAATGTGCTTTCGGTGCTGATGCAGTGTTTGGTGCTAACCGCACTTCTGTCGGTGGTTTGGGTTGTCTTCGGTTACAGCCTCGCTTTTGACACCACCGACATGGAGGCTGGGAAGGTTGGATTGAGCGCCTTCTTGGGCGGCTTCTCGCTCGCTTTCCTCCAAGGTGTGACTCCCGATAGTCTCACAGGGACGATTCCGACCGTTTTGCATGCCGCATTTCAAATGACCTTCGCCGTCATCACGCCAGCTTTGATGATTGGAGCGTTCGCGGAGAGAATGAAATTCAGCGCAGTGTTAGTTTTTTCGACTGTCTGGTTGGCCATTGTCTACCTTCCCATCTGCCATATGACTTGGGCTGGTGACGGAGGTCTGTTTTGGGACTGGGGAGTCATGGATTTCGCAGGTGGCATTGTGGTCCATGTGACTGCTGGAGTTAGCGCGTTAGTAGCCTGCATCATGGTTGGTCCGCGGGCAGGTTATCCTCGGAGTCTTGATCCTCCACACAACATGACGATGACTGTCACGGGAACCGCCATGTTGTGGGTGGGTTGGTTTGGTTTTAACGGCGGTAGTGCACTCGCTGCTGACGGAAATGCAGCAATGGCTGTCCTGGTCACTCACTTGTCTGCGTCGATTGCGACTCTGGTTTGGATGGGAATCGAATGGATCAAATTGGGTAAGCCTAGTGTTCTCGGAGCTGCAACGGGAGCGATTGCGGGTCTGGCAGCGATTACACCTGCATCAGGATTTGTAGGTCCGGTCGGTGCGCTCGTCATTGGTACCGCTTCGGCGATCATCTGTTTTGTTTTCGCAACGAAAATCAAGCAGGCGTGTGGTTACGATGATTCATTAGATGTATTTGGTGTTCATGGTGTCGGTGGCTATCTCGGTACCGTCCTCTGCGGTGTCTTTGCTGCATCCAGTTTTGGCGGATTAGCAGATGCGAGTTTTTCGATAGGGTCTGCGGTCTGGACACAATTCCTTGCTGCAACCATCACGGCTGTCTATTCGGTGATTGCAACGGTCGTCATCCTTTCAGTGATGAAGATTTTCATGCAACTGCGAGTTGATGGTGATGCTGAGTATCGCGGACTTGATTTGTCCGAGCATGAGGAAAGAGGGTACATACTCTAGCGGAGATTTGATTCCTCATAAACGTTTCCAGAAAGGCTGCAGCAGAGTGCTGCAGCCTTTTTTGTTGGAAGATACTTCTCAACAAGGATTCAACTTATTGCTTCATTCGCTTCGTGGCACGCTGTCGGAAAGATAGGTGTTCCTGCGGTTTCCGAGCCGTCTCCCTGAGTGCTCGGGAATTTGGTTTATACTGGGACAACATCATCGCGTTCATGTCAGCAGTGATGAATCACGTGAGTTAACGAGACGGTTTGCCGGAGCGAGCGTTGAAGCACCTCCTCGTACTTGCAAGTTTAGGCCAGTTATCTGTATTTGAGTAAAGAGATGGATAAGCACTATCGTTGGAATCGCCGAGGTGTGCTCAGGGCGTCGGGCGTCTCTATCGCTCTGCCAGGGTTAGAATCGATCCGAAACGCTCATGGCCAGCAAGCGAGTGATGACCTTGGAGAATCCAAAGCGAAGCGTTTCGTGTGCGTTGGAACCTATCTCGGTTTTTATCAGGATGCTTTTTTTCCCAAGCAAGTCGGACGCGACTATGAATTGTCTGAGTTGCTTTCTGAGCTATCTGAATACAAGGATGAGTTCACCGTCTTTTCAGGGTTTGACCACCAGGCACCAAACGGTCACGCAGCATGGAATAATTTTCTGTGTGGGCAGACACCCAACGAATACTCTTTGGACCAACGCATCGCGGATCATCTCGGAGACTCTTATCGCTACCCGTCTTTCCAACTCAGTGCGGGTAAGGCGAGCCAAACGATGAGTCATACAAAGCAGGGTGTTGCCCTGCCGATGATTCAGCGACCTTCCGTTTTGTATTCAAAGTTATTTGCGAGTGACTCAGATCGTCAACGGACGGAGTATCTATTGCGTTCAGGCCGCAGCGCAATGGACTCTGTTCTTGAAGACGCTCGGCGGTTGCAACAGACCGTTTCGACGTCTGATCAAGCCAAGTTGGATGAGTACTTCGATTCGATCCGCGAGGTTGAGCGTCGCATGTCGCGGAATCTCGAATTCGGCGACGTTGCACACACGACGGACTACAAATTACCTGACTATGACCCTGTCGCACCGACAATGCAACTAGAAGCTGAAAAGCTTATGTACGATCTGATGTCGCTGGCGATAGAAACCGATAGCTCCCCCGTTCTGTCTTTATTCATCGGCGGCTTGGGGCAGGTTTTCACGATTGACGGCGAAACGTTGCAGGCCGGTTATCATGCTCTTTCTCATCATGGGAATGATCCGGATGCGATCCGCGATTTGATACGCGTAGAACGCGAGCACATGAAGTGCTTTGCTCGCTTTATTGGGCAACTGAAAAGTAAAACCGATCCACGAGGTGAGTCACTATTGGATTCAACTATCGTTTTACTTGGCACGGGGATGGGAGATGCGAGTCGTCACGCCAATCGGAATCTCCCTACATTGGTCGCGGGTGGCGGATTTACGCATGGTCAGCATATCGCCAATGATTCATCTGCGCATCAACCAAGGCTTCTGGGAGATCTTTATGTGACCCTGATGCAACGTCTCGGCATGCCGGCGGAAAACTTCTCCAACGCCAATCACAACTTGAATGATCTACTGAAATCTTGAAATGAGTAAATATCTCACAGGGGGATTCATTTCCACTGTAGTCGGTTTCGTTTTGCTTCCCGCAGCGAGCAGCAGCGTTGCCATCGCAGTCGCAGCTGACGATAAATCTTCCACGCATCGTCCAGTAGGGGACGGCTTTACCAGTGAGGATGCCAGCGCATTCTTAACGAACTACTGCAGTGATTGTCATGTTGGCGATTCAGATGCCACAGCATCCTTCGAGCTGTTGTTGGACGATCAGGGTCTTGCGAAACTGGATCCATTGAAGCGAACGAACGACGGTGCTGAGGTGTCGAGTCCGGCCAGTCGAGAAAAAGATGCGAGTCCTTTGCGTTGGGTTCGAGTCTTGGAGGTGATAGAGGGGAGGGAGATGCCACCCTTGGATGCCGAACAGCCGAGCGACGAAGAATCAGAAAAGATGATTTCGTGGATCGATCACCAGCTTCGATCGCAATTAACTCTTGGCGGGACTCCGCCGCGTAGGCTAAGTCGAGAGGAATATCGACAGACGATTGAGGCGGTGTTCGGTATCAAGAATTTTCAACTGCCGCCCGGTTTTCCCGTGGATCGATCCAAGCACGGGTTCAACAACCTAGGCGAGGGGCTGATCTTGTCACCAACCTTGCTGGAGGCATACGCGGATGGAGCGACATTGGTTGCTGACCAAATCTTTCCGCCACGTCGTGGGCTCCCTGAACTCTCGCAAAATCTGGTCGGGCCGAAGGATTTAGTGATCAGCTATTCCTCTGCTAGGGTCGTTGGCGATGCGTTGCGACTGGGCATGAAATGCGACCCGATTCAGAGGAGTTGCACGTGGCCGAGTCGATTTGAAGCAAAGGCTACTGGCGAATACGAGATCACCTTGCGGTTGTCGACCTTCCAGACTACCGACCTCTCGGAGCCAATGTTGGTCAAGGTTTTCGCTAGAGATGTCTCGAGCGCGGATAGTGTGTCTCATAGGTCGTTGCGGCTTTTACAAGAGATCAAGGTGACGAACCAGTCACCCGAGGACTTTCGATTCAATGCGGCTTTGCACGAAGGTCAAACGGTCGTTCTCCATTGGGCCAATGCGCCACTGGACAGCGATCGGAATGATAAAGAAGAATTGCGAGGTTTTTTTGAGGCAAAGCAAAGAGCAAATCCGAATTACCTTGCTGCTTGGCACGCAATGCTTGACGGTGAGCAAGGGCAAGGTTTTCGAGGTGGGATCGGTTGGGAGCGTGTCAAAAAACTTCTTGAAGATCCTGAGCTTCCGGCCATAACCGATCAGCAGGCGGAGGCAGTGCTGAAGAAGGTCGTTGGTAATCCAGTCCTGTACGCGGAGACGGTCGTTTTTGATGTGTTTGAAAATGGGCCTGCCCTAGAGATACATCGTCTTGAAGTGAATGGACCAACGCGGCTGACTGATGGGCCACGAGAGCAGGAAGCAATTCGGCTTCAGCAACGATTGATCGGGACGGCATCTAGTGAAAGTGAGGCTCTTGAACAACTTTTGAGACGGGTGTTTCGTCGGCCACTGAACCAGAAAACAATCGATCGCTGGCAATTAATTTATGACCAACATCTTGGTGAAGGATTCTCGAAAGAGGAAGCGATGCATCTCGTTATTCGAAATGCACTGATCTCACCTCGATTTCTCTACCGCTGTTTGGGTGGCGATAAACTGGATTGCTACGATCTGGCAACGCGATTGTCCTATTTTTTGACCATGCGACCGCCAGATGAGAAGCTCGTCAAAAAGACAATTCACTTAAACGAGCAAGCCACTTTGCGCGAGGAAGCTAGTCGATTGATTCCAACCTCGCCGAACGCAGCTTGGATTAGAAGTTTTACTGAGCAGTGGCTTGACACCCAGAAGCTTACTGACATCATGCCCGACCGAGAATTTCGGTTTAGCCGACTAGATCAGAAAAACGTGAAGCTGGAAGTCGAGCATTTCTTTGCTGAAATGTTGCGAGAGAATCGTCCATTGCAGGATTTTATCGACCCAGATTTTACTTATACGTCGCCACGAGTTGCCAAGAGCGTCTATCAAATTGAAACCGCCTTCGACAAGAAAAAAGCGAATGACTTATTGCGGGTCTCACTTCCTAAGGGTGGTCGATTTGGCGGCGTTTTGGGATTTTCGGCGGTGATGATGGCAACTTCAAATGGTGTCGACACTGAGCCTGTGACTCGAGGTGTTTGGGTGCTTGAGAAGTTGTTGGGGCAGAATGTTCCACCACCTCCGAATTCAGTGCCGCCCCTGACGCCTGATACGAGGGGAGCAAAATCGCCGCGCGATCTATTGGCAATGCACACCGGTGAAAAGACCTGTGCACGATGTCACCGTAGGATCGATCCGTTTGGATTCGTTCTTGAAAGTTTTGATCCAGTTGGGCATTGGAGAGAGAGTTGGCCTGATGTGCCAGGTCAACTCAATCCGAGTGTGACTCTGCTTGATGGCACAGTGATTGAAGATGTCCGAGGCTTGAAACGCTGGATGCTAGAACACCTTTCTGTTTTTGGCACCAGTTTGGGTGCGCATTTAATGGTGTACGCTACGGGTAGACCGATGAATTATCTCGAAACAAAAGAGATAGAAAAGTTGGTTGATCAGAATCTTGCTGCCGGCGAAGGGTTTCGCGACTTGTTGATTGATCTGATTGCAAGTCCGGTTTTCGTTGCCAAGTAATTGCTGACGTTGTCAACTTTTAAGCAACTTCGCAATCAGCCTCTGCCGCACCAGAGTTGCTGATCATGTCCGGATATTAAAACTGGGATGCTAAGCTGCTCCACGCTGTGATTGAAGGAGAAATGATCAAGCAGTATCTCAGCTTTAATCTATTTAGGCTTGCGACTAAGCACTCGGTTGAAGTCGTCAATTCTGATTGGTTTGGATAAGTAATCGTCCATCCCAACTTGAAGGCATTTTTCGCGATCTGCGATCATTGCACCCGCTGTGGCTGCGATAATCTTTACATGGCTGCCGTCGGCGGACTCCATCTCGCGAATTTTCTTTGTCGCCTCTAATCCATCGAGGTTTGGCATCTGAATATCCATGAGAATGACATCAGGCTTGTTGTCTTGCCAACGTGCAATTGCATCCTCACCATCGACCGCAATGAATACCTTGTGACCTAATTTCTTGAGAAGGTGAGAAACAAGGATGCGATTCGATGCAACATCATCCGCTACCAACACCGCTAATGCATGCTCGCTAATATCCTCATTGTCTTCATCGAGTGATGGTGTTGTTTCAGCAACCGGCGTTTGAGTCGCACTGGCTCCTGCGTGGGAGGTATCGGGTGACTCGAGTTTTCCTTGAATGGTGCGAGCTAGTTCTGAAATTTTCAACGGTTTGATCAAGACTTGATCCACATCAGGTATTCTGCGGATTAAATTTTGTTTCGTTGCATCTGAGAGGGTGCCAATGATGGTGACTTCTGACTGTATCGTGCGTCTGATTTTCTCGTTGAGTCCGTTTGGATCCTCGTTGGACAGGTGTCCTAGGTCCATCAAGATCAGCGTTCGGCTTATCTTAGGATCGCTCTTGGTCATCACGCTGAGTGCATCTTGAAGAGATGCGTATCCAGCACTCGGTAGATTCCAACGCTTAAGCGTCTCTTGCAATAGCTCTCGCTGCTTCTGGTGTGGCTCGATTACCACAACATGATCATATGCGGGTATCTCTTGTGTAGGGGCTGCCGCGTCGAGTGATTCAGTTTTGCGGAAGGTCCACTCAAAGTGGAATGTGGTTCCGACATTCACAGCGCTCTCGACCCAGATTCTTCCCCCAGCGGTTTCGAGAATTCCCGAACACACTGCAAGCCCGAGTCCGGTTCCGCCATGTTTGCGAGTGTTGGAATTATCGGCTTGCTCAAAAGGTTCAAAGATGAGTTTTAGTTGTTGTTCGTCGATGCCTTGTCCCGTATCCGATATCTGAAAATGCAGCGTTGTCGAATTGTGGTCGGATGAAGCAACACAGATGTCAATTCTGACGTCTCCTTCATCTGTAAACTTGATAGCGTTCCCGACAAGGTTGAAAAGTACTTGTCTAAGTCGATTCTCATCGCCCAATAATTGGGCTGGGACATCAGAATTAATCCGGTAGAGGAGTTCGAGGTTAGTCGACTTGGGCGAGAAGTTCAGTGATTTCAGCGTGTCGCCGACCACCTCGTAGAGGTCGAAAGGGGCCTCCTCGAGTTTCAATTTGCCAACTTCAATTTTTGAGAAATCGAGGATCTCGTTGATAATGGCAAGAAGTGATTTTGCGGACTCTGAAAAAACAGAGACATACGCTTTTTGAGTCGAGTCCAGTTCCGTCTGTGCGAGTAATTCGCTCATTCCCAAAATGGAATTCATCGGTGTCCGGATTTCATGGCTCATGTTCGCAATGAATTGGCTTTTAGCCTGGTTTGCTGCCTCGGCTTGTTGTCGTGCTCGCTCGAGGTCGTCAAGCCGTTGATGCAGTTGTTCACGCATCCTGTCAAAGCCCGTCGAAAGCATCCCTACTTCATCATTGGAGGCCGGTGGGAGGGCTGCGTCGTAGTCACCTTGCGAGAGCGATTGAGAAGCATTCGCAAGCATCGTTAAGGGACGCCGGACATTGCGATCGAGGACCAGAGCCGTTGCGACCGCAAGACAGAACGCGAATGCCAATTGGAGTTCTTCGTACCAGAGAAGCCAAGCATGTTCTTGAGCAATCGCCTCACTGATGTCGAATGAGGCTTCGATCGCTCCCACTTGGATCTTCGTGAAATCTATGTCCAACTCGGCGTTGACTCGAACATTTACGAGGTCATCGCGAGTCGCGGATTCTGGATCTTGCTGTTCACCAAATTTGAATATTGAATGGCCATTGCGACCAAAAACTTCAAGGCGAACCACCTTGGTGCCACCGATGTCAGAATAGCCCTGCTTTTGAGTGAGCGGGTCACGTTTGATTGGTGATAAGGAGTTGTACTGTTTGATGAATAACGTTGCGACATCTTGTACTGTGGGGATGTCATTAGTGTAGAGTTGAGGCGCAGTCGCATTTGCGATGGTCTCGAGGTTCCGGCTGACGCTTTGTTGAATCGACTGTCTCAGTCGATTTTCCATTTGAGGCTGCCAGTAGACGAAATGAAAGACTGCCATTGCGAGGATGAATGCAGCTAAAATTAGCTGGATTCGGAACCCCAGTTTTTGAGTGAAGGCAGGTGCTTTCATCTTATTGCGACTCCTCTTCATGAGTCGGAGCAACGTAGAACTCATCGAGTTCCAATTTTGCGAGAGGTTGGTAGTCCTTGTCTTCGGCAACACCAGGATCCGCCATCGGAACAGATTCTAGAAGGATTCGACCATCGGGTGACTTCGCAAAAGACATCCAAGCATTTCTGATTTTTTCAACCGTATCGGCTTTTACTCGAGGGTGGTAAGTGATGGGGTGAGGCGCGACACCGGGAGTTTCGTAGATGACTCTCAAGGAACTCTGGGTCTCGGGAGCTTGACTGAGCAGGGTTCGCTTCACTCCACCGCCAGCGACCACCTCATCAGTGGTCACATTCAGGTAAACCGAGTCGTGGCTGTTGACGTAAAGGGGAGTAAATTCGATGTCATGCGTTCGCGAGAGTAAAGCTCGCATGTAAAGCGATGCACCCAACGCATTTGGGGCGGGAAAAGCGATTCTCTGTCCAGCAAGATCTTCAATGGATTTGATACTCGAATCGGCTTTGACAACTAGAATACCTTTGAGTTGCTTTGATTGATCGCGTATCAGCGGGACATAGCCCTGATCGCGTTTTGCACACAGATAGTGGTATGGGTTCATGTAGGCAAAGTCGAAATCGCCTCGCGAGAACCCTTCTTCGAACGCTGGGATTGAGGGAGTTGGAATCAAACTAATGTTGATCCCACTCGAGACCTCAAGTCGCCTGATCAACGGTTCCCACACTTCCGCGAAATGCTTCACCCCAAACTGTGGAACGACGCCGAAGGTGATGGTTTCGACAGGAGGCGGTGGCGGAGGCGGAGGCGGAGGCGGAGGAGTTTCTCTCCACGCGAATCCAATGATGATTCCCGCGGCCGCGAGTAGACAGAGTAGGGTGTACTGGTATCTCACGAGCCTTGTTCCGATCGCAAATAAATGATTTGCTGTATAAATCACCGGTTTCCTACCATTGCCCCCCTCGACGTTTAACCGGGGTCGTATTCCTAAACGCACCGTTTAAGGATACCACCAGAATGGTGATTTGAGGACTCTCACGCGTTGGTTTAGATCGAAAACAGTTGCGTCCTAACGATTAAAACGGAAAAGCAAATATTACCCGCCCAGTGGACGTTGGGGTATTTGGAAGGCAGGAGTCGAGGAACGGTTTAGCGAGTTTCCAGCCAGATCCATCCCAGAGTATCACCCGCCCTCTTCATACGAAGGGTTTCGGCTGATTCACCTTGATTTTGCTGATGGCATGAAACGCAGTTGGCTTCTGCACGTAGCGGAAGAGCCGCCTTGAAATTTCGCCTTTCAAAGGTTGAGAAGTCGGTCTCTCGTAATTCTCCATCAAGATGTTCTGACACCCAGCTCGGAGTCAACGTTTTCTGCGGGTTTGCTGTGTTGACGAATCCAGCCTGGAAATTCGATCCCGGAACTGTGTCGCTGGCCCATTTCATGATGGCTGTCAAGCAAGATTGATTATTTGGTTCTTGAGGAGTGGCCTCGCTTTCGACTTTCCATTGATTTGAAATCTCTTTCATCACATCGATTCTCAACAGCAAGGCTTCATTAAGAAACCCAGAATGTGCCGCCGAGAATGTGGGAAGTGTGTACGGCGCGTGGATTTCTTGATGCCCGTGATGAATAAATCGCCCGACCAGCTTGGCATGCTCACGCACAAGCATGACGACGTAGGGGTTATCGGATTGATAGGTCACCTTAACGCCATTTTCAGTGTCCTCGTATTCCAGTGCATAGTCTTTGGCGTGCTTAATCAGCTCAGTGAAGACAGGCTGGAAGGTCATGGGAGGTAGCGGTGAGTTGGTGACCACGCGGCTGTCCATGCTCGGTACGTGACTTTGCAAGAATTTTACCAATTTCGGGTCATCAGACTCCGTGTACGCCACTGCACCGTCTGGCAGAAAACTCACCCATCGCCTGATTTTCGAACGATCGTTGAACATGCCATGAATCACGCTCATGTCTGACTGCATTGTGCCTGCATGATTGTGTCCAGATTCAGATTCAGACGCTTCATCGATCGGCAGTTGCTGCCCACCAAAACCGGGGCCCATTTCTCGCCCCATACCCATGCCCATTCCGCGTCCCATTCCCATTCCGCGTCCCATTCCGGGGCCCATTCCCATGCCACGACTCATACCGCCATGCATTCCCATACCGGGTCCCATTGAACCACGCATGCCTGGTCCCATTGGACCACTCATTCCATGTCCCATCTGATCATGATTTCCAGAATGAGGAGCGGTGTCTTTGCTCGGCAGTGAGCTGGGAGATTTCTTCGCGTCGGCATTCTCTGTCTGACGGTTTACCCTCACAGGTGACTTGCGTCTTCCTTGCGCATTGATGTTGGGCGAAAATGTGATCGTCACGAAAAGGGCAAAGATCCCGAGCGATCGAAGTCGAAGCATTTGTGAATCCGGATGTTTGAAACACGTATCTAGTGCTGCAAGTTGTGAGGTGTACCTGCAGGTTTAAGGGCAGCTTTATCTTGGCTTCCAAAGTGGTTTTGCTACACCCTTCAGGTTCTTTCGATCATCGTCGTCCGGAGTCGTTCCGAGTGTGATATCGAATTGGACGCTAAGCTCACCGATTTTTGAATCAGGTAGCGACTGGAAGTCACCGAGGAGCATTGCCTTTGCATCCGCCGATAGTCGGTTTAATAGTCCATCTTTCTGGTTGTTCGGATGTCCTTTCACATACAGTTGGGTTGTCAAGACGCGTTGACCTGACTTACTGACGCCGAAATGGATGTGCGGGGTTCTTCCTGGATAGGGAACTGGCTTGATGGTTCGGAAATAGTACCGTCCTTGGCTGTCTGTTAGAAAACGTCCGTAACCTTGGAAGTTGGTGTCCTGATTTTCACGATTCGTTTGGTCGCCCGTGTGCAAGTAGACTGCATTGGCATCAACTTGCCAGATTTCAACAAATGCGTTTCGTACCGGAGTTCCCGATTGATCTCGAACCACGCCACTGAGGTGTGTGATCTCACCCACCGCAGGCGTGATTGAGTCGTTGATAACAAGCAGATCATTATCGGTATCAAGCGGCATCTGGTTTGGGTAGAACGGTCCTTCGGTTTGCGAAGGTGTTTGGATGAGATCCGCAAAAAGGCCCGGAGTGGTGAAAGCGGCGGAAGTGATCGCTAGGCCGCTTTGAAGCACACGGCGTCGGTGGATCATGGATGACTGATTCATTTTTATGTCTGGTGCACTTAAAAGGAAATCGGCGTTGCCGCGTCTTGTTCAGTTATCACGAATAGTTTACTTGCGGGCTTCATTTTTGGCATGGGGCTTCACGCCGATAATGAGGGTGGAAGATTGTATCCTGACGAAGATCAAGATGTGCAAGTTGTCCCTGTTCTCGCTCGATACCGCCTGAGATCTTCCACATAACCGGCATAAAGAGGCCAATTAGCTACCGCTAGCACGTTTTCAGATTTACCGGAAACGGTCAGTCGAGTTTTCTTGTATAGACTGCAAAGACCCCGCGAGACGAAGGTGATCACGCGTGAAGCTTGTAATGACTAGGGTAAACGTGCTTAAAGAGACTGCGAAACGCTGGGTATCGGCAGGTTGTCTTCTGATTGCCTGTTTCGGATGCTCGATTGAGACAGATGGGACCTTTTCTGTGAGTGACTCGGTGGAGCCTGAAACGGTGACCACGACGAGCGATTCCGGTGCGGTGAACCTATTGTCAGGAGAACAAAACGGCTCACCGGGTGGAGTCGTTTCGAATAACGTATCAGATCAGGTGAAACCATCTCCACCGGTTCCGGCACCTCGAGAGCGAACCCTCGCAAACCGGCTCGGCACCGTTTTTAGTGAGCCGTCGCTTCGATGGAAACTTGCACCCGAGTTCAAGGAGATAGAACTGCCCGCGCTGACCAATCCGTATGCAATCTGGGGTGCAACAGGTCGAGACGACAATGGTAATCTTTATCTCGGCGTATCTTGTGCCGGTGAGTGGAAAGACTCAGCCGCTTTATGTCGTATCACTTCGGGATCGGACCAGGCCGTTTCGCTAGGTGACTCGGTATCGCAAATGCGTCGTCTTGGGATTGCGAATGAATCAACCATGCAAATGAAGATTCATTCGAAGCCTGTGCAGGCTGATGATGGTTACATGTACTTCGCATCGATGGATGAATATGGTGAGACCGAGAATGGTTCTCGGTTGCCGTTTTATGGTTCGAACCTTTGGCGTGTTTCCGCAGAGACATTGTCGGTTGGTAATGACTCATCGACGGATTGGGAGCATCTGCTTGCTCTGCCAGAGGGGATTGTTGCGACCGGTTGTACTGGACGCTACGTGTACGCCTTGGGGTATTACCAGCATTCTCTTTATCAGTTTGATACGAAAACCTTTGGCGTTCGTAAAATCCAAGTCGGTTCCGCCGGTGGTCACATTTCAAGAAACTTTCTTGTCGATCTACACGAGCATGTTTATGTGCCACGAGTCGTACTCAGGGGAGTCGGCGACTACGTGGTTCAGCTAATTGAGTTGGACACCGAATTGAAGGAAGTGGCGTCACATCCGCTTTCGGATTACGGAGCCACATCGGATTTTGATTCGCACGGGATTGTAGGATTTGCGTTCCTTCGCAGTGGTGATTGCATTTTTACCACCGCTAAAGGTGCTCTTTACCGACTCACACCGAATCTTGATTCACCATCAAATCTTGAGCGTTTGGGGTGGTTTCATCCGGACGGTGAGAGCTACCCCGCGGTCCTCTCATCGCCTGATGGTGAATCAGTCGTGTGCGGATTAGCTAGTCGCGAAGGGGCGTATGATTGGGTTGTTTACGACCTTGAGCAATGGAGAGGTGAAGTGGTTGATCTTTCACCATCTGCTCAGCAATTGCTGCAGCGGGGCGGTACTTTAGCTTACGGTAGCAATACTCGGGACGACAACGGAGACGCCGTGGTCGTTGGATGGTACAAGGGCGACAGTGTCTACGGTCACTTGCCGTACGCGGCTCGCGTCACATGGCCAGAACTCTAGGACGCCAGAACTCAAGAGCTCTGGGACGCTAGAAGTTCAGACGGATGACGTTGCTGGCTCGTCCGTACCGAAGCGATCGGTCGAGACATGGAACTGGGGTTCGTCCATCATTTGGAATGACACAAGCTCCTGCGCGTTCTTGAGCATCTGCTGGCAATCCTGGCTGAGGTGAGTCAGGTGCAACGTCTTTCCTTGCTGCTGATACTTTTGTGCGACCGAGTGAATCGCCTCAAGACCTGAATGGTCGTAAACCTTCGTGAAGTAAAAATCGATCACCACGCATTCGGGGTCATTCTTGGGGTCAAAGATTTCTTTGAACTGTGTGGTCGAAGCGAAGAACAAAGGCCCGTGCAACTGGTAAACCTTCGCTCCGTTTTTGTTGATTCGGATTTCGGCATTCACGTTCTTAGCATGCTTGAAGGCGAACGCTAGTGACGAGACGATCACACCGATGATGACCGCGGAAGCCAGGTCGTGCATGATCGCGGTGTATAGAGTGACCACCACCATCACGAGGAAATCAGTTGTGGGAACTTTCTTATACAGTTTCAGGGAGGCCCATTCAAAGGTGCCGATCACCACCATGAACATCACGCCCACCAGGGCCGCCATCGGGATCATCTCGATCCAGCTCGAGAAAAACAAGACGAACGTAAGCAAGCTGCACGCGGCGAAGGCGCCCGACACTCGACTGCGTCCTCCTGATTCGACATTAATCAATGATTGGCCAATCATGGCGCATCCACCCATGCCGCCAAAGAAACCGCAAAGGATGTTTGCAAAGCCTTGACCAAGGCATTCGCGATTGCTGCTGCCTTGAGTTTCAGTGATTTCGTCAATCAAAGTTAGCGTCATCAAGGATTCAATCAGTCCAACCGCAGCGAGGATGACGGAGTATGGCAGAATGATCCACAGTGTTTCCAGCGTCAGCGGCGGTAAGGTGTACGAGAGAAAGAATGGCATCGGTAAGCCGGCTCGGATGCTTGTCGCTTCGGGATCAAGGTTTGACATCGCCGCTTCGATGCCCGCCGAGGCCGCAATCGAGCTTTCTTGAGTCGTAGTCGCAGACAAAGCCGTTTGTGAGTCCGCTAGGGCTGCTTTCGCTTGACTTGCCGCGGCGACCTTTGCATTGGTCGCGAGCATATCACCCACGGTCATCACGACGTGATTTTGATTTTTGGCAGCCATGTCCTTGGGAAGCACTTGATTCATCGCAATGCCGATGCCCGAAACCACAAGGATTGCCACGAGCGAAGCTGGTGCAGCCTTGGTCAGCTTAGGGAGCAGCCAAATGATTGCCATGGTGAGGGCAGTTAGGGTTAGCATGATCCAAATTGCTGGACCTTGGATCGTTTCAAGGGTTCCGAGTGAGTTGACGGTTTTGAAACTGCCAAACTGAGCCATGCAGATCACGATCGCCAACCCATTGACGAACCCCAGCATGACAGAGTGGGGAACCATTCTGATGAGGACACCGAGGCGAGCGGAGCCGATGATCAGTTGAATGATTCCACAGAGGATCACTGCAGGAAATAAGTATTCCAAACCATGGATTGCAACCAAACTCACGACCACCACCGCCATCGCTCCGGTGGCTCCGGAGATCATTCCTGGGCGTCCGCCAAACACGGCAGCAATCAATCCGATGAAAAACGCTGAGTAGAGCCCGATGATCGGAGAAACACCCGCGACAAATGCGAAGGCAATCGCTTCAGGAACCAGAGCAAGAGCAACGGTGAGGCCCGAGAGGATTTCGTTTTTGAGGTTTTCAGGACGCGAGGAGAAAAGATTAAGCATTAAAACGCGTGAAGATGGTGGGAAAAAGATCTTGAGGTGGGTGGTAGCGGATTGCCGCTAACTCACTCGGAAGCTAACTCGGAGATTGTCAGCCTACAAGGTCTTCTTTTTCGGAGTTTTCGCTATCCAGGGACAGTTTTCAGTGATGCAAATTCTATTGCGGGGCTGCTTCCCCCTTAAGCACGTCTCAAGGTTAGACAGAGATACTTAGTCCTCACGAAAGGTTTTACGAATAATCGTGCAGAATGATGGGACTTGTTGGTTCGTGAGCATTGTTCGTTGTTTCATTTGAGCGTCTTTACTCGTCTTTCGTACAAAGATTTGATAGGTTTAACGTAGGAAATAAACAGTGATGCTTAGCGTGATAGAGGTGGGGATCGGTTGGCAGGCAGCAATCATCTCTTGATGATCTTACTGAAGAATCATCGGTCCTCGTGGTACATGCTGCGGCGTTGCTATCGACGAGCTTTGGGCGGGCTAACCTTAAGAGAGTGCATCAATGGTGGGGCAAAATCAATCCAAGACTCAACTGCGATCTGAGATCGATTTTCTTGGAACGAAGCTAGGTCAGGTCATCAAACAGTTCGAAGGCGAAGAAGTCTTCGAGATTGTCGAAAAGCTTCGGCTCGCATCGCGTGACCATCGAAGCGGAAGCGAGACGGCAGGCCTTACGCTTCATGAGATGATTTCGGGGCTTGATGAGGATCAGTATCGTGTGGTGATCCGTGCATTCAGTGTGTTTCTTGACCTGATGAATGTCGTCGAAGATCGAACTCGCGTCCGCGTCCTCGCTGAGCGTGCCCGAAGCGTTTACCCCGAGCCTCGCAAAGAGTCGATTGGCGAAGCTATCAGGTCGTTACAGAATCTCGGTTTCAGCCAAAGTGATTTTCAAAAACTCATCCAACAGCTGGATGTTGATCTTGTTTTCACCGCGCATCCCACCGAAGCCAAGCGTCGGTCCGTTCGTCGCAAGCTCCGAACCATTCGAGAGTTAATGACAGAGCTTGACCACGACCCTTGGCCAGAGAAAAGGAGTCAGCTTGAAGCACAGGTTGGCGCCGAGATTGCCAAACTCTGGCAGACAGACTTCATTCGTCCTTGGCGTCCTTCGGTCATGCAGGAAGTCGCGAGAGGCTTATCGGTCAAACCGGTTCTCTGGAATGCAATTCCAAGGATTGTTGGAGAGTTGCGAGAGGCTGCAAACCGTTATTACGATCTTGATGTGAATTCGCGGTTGCGATGTGTGCGATTTGGATCTTGGATCGGAGGGGATCGAGATGGGCACCCGGGAGTCACCGCAGAAGTGACTTGTGAAACGGTTTTTTGGCTTCGCAAAGAAGCGATTGCTTTTCATCTGAAAGAATCCAAGCGTTTGTTTGATTCGTTCAGCTTGTCGACGAGGGAGGCGGGCGACATGCCGCAACTCGTGAGTCGAATTGATGAAGCGGTTGAGCGTTGGCCGGAGGTGAAAAGTCGTGTCTCCGCGATTCCACCCAACGAACTGCTGCGACGATGGATGTCCGTGATACGTTGGCGACTCACGCAGACGCAGGCCGCGGTGAATGAACTGATGAAGACGTGTGTGGGATCCACCGTTGGAGCCTTCCGTCTGCGGGATCAGGTTGTGCGGGTCACTGGTGCCTACGCTACCAGTGACGAACTTCGTGCCGACGTGCAGGTCTTGTTAGATTCTATTGGGGGTTTGCCCGGTTGTGATCTATATCAGGTTGAGCTGATTGCTTGGCAGACGCAGGTCGAGACATTTGGTCTGCATCTGGCCAGATTGGACGTCCGTCAGAACGCCAAGATTTATAGTGAAGTCTTCAATGAGATCGCGTCACGTTTAGGTCTTCATGAAGTTCCGGAGGGACTTGCGGAAGTTGAGCGTCAAGAGCTTCTGGTGCGAACGATGGACTTACCCCTGCGAGTTTACGGGCACCAATGTTCGGACAGCACCGAGGAAACTCTTCGGCTCTTCGATGTCTTGCATGGTGTGACGGATCATTATTCCCTTCAACCTCTCGGGGCTCATGTCATTAGCATGACTTCGTCGGTGACCGATGTGCTCACGGTACTTTGGTTATGGAGGCAGACCTTCAACGGATCAAATGATGATCTTCGAGAGCGTTGTCTTCCAATTGCACCGCTTCTTGAAACGATCGATGACCTCAAGCATGGGCCGCAAATTCTCGCGCAGATGCTCGAGACAGATGTCTATCGGGATTATCTTCGACGCCAAGGTGATCAACAGATGATTATGCTTGGTTACTCTGATAGTACAAAGGATGGCGGTTATGTTCCCGCGTGTTGGTCACTGTATCGTGCTCAGCAAGCATTGACAGAGGTAGCAGAGAAGCATGGAGTGAAGTTGGTCTTTTTCCATGGCCGTGGTGGTTCTCTTGGACGAGGTGGAGGCCCTGCTGCACGTAGCATCATGTCACTTCCGGCTGGAACTTTTCGCGGACAACTTCGTCTGACCGAGCAGGGTGAGGTTTTAGCGGATCGCTACGATGATTCTGAAATAGCGCACCGTCACCTTGAGCAAGTTGTAGGGTCGTCGTTATTGGCAGCGGGGAAGCCAACCGCGAAAGATTGTTCCCCTGAGCATCTCAAGGGGAAAGAAGCTCAGTGGCATCAAGAGATGGATCGCCTTTCCGAGTGTGCACTGCGTCACTACCGAGAATTGGTTGAACTCGATGGCTTTGTCGAATTCTTCAGGAAAGCGACACCTATTTCGGAAATAGAACAACTCCCAATCGGTTCGCGACCTTCTCGTCGTAAGCCAGGAGGAGGACTTTCGGACTTGAGAGCGATTCCTTGGGTGTTTTCATGGACTCAATCACGTTGCCTATTGCCCGCTTGGTTTGGTATCGGAAGTGCTTTCAAGATACAACGGGAAGATGACTCCAGTGTTCTCGAAAATCTTCGTGAGATGTATCAGAACTGGGAGTTCTTTCGTGCCATGATTGATAATGCCGAACTTGCTCTGGCAAAATCTGATCTCGGTGTGTTGCAGCGTTATGCCTTATTGGCCAACGAGACCACCAGCGGATCGAAGATTGCTGAAATGATTCAGGATGAGTACACAAAGTCGGTTGAGGCGATTTGTGCAATTACAGGCCAGCAGGCGATGCTTGACGGGACTCCTTGGTTACGTGAGTCAATTCGCGTTCGAAATTACTTTGTCGATCCACTTAACCTGATTCAAATTGAACTTATGCAACGCAATGCTCTCGAGCAAAGTGATCCTGCGTCCACCGTTTCGGAAGTGGAACGAGAGGAACGCCGGCACTTGATGCGGTTGTCAATCAATGGAATTGCTGCTGGCATGAGAACTAGCGGCTAGTTTTGCAGGGAATTGTTCGCTTTTGGCTGCTGTGAGTCGAATGTTAAGTGATTTGCATCGGATTCCACGGACAACCTCTGTTAAACTGACCAAGCGTTTTCGGGCTGCACTCAGTCTTACTTTTGATTTGGCACAGTAGCGGCAGAGATGGGGATCGCTCGGGCTACCTGTGCGATCTCTCTATTGAATCTACCGCTTGCTCACCCGGCTTAATTCTCAACAACGAACACCGATGTTTCTTCAACGATCACTGTTCATCCTCAGTGTGATTAGTCTGCTGCAGGTTCTGATCACTGTTTTCTCAAACGATATCGCAAGATTGCGTGCGCAGGAGATTTCAAATCCGACCGAGTTCGCTCAGCCTCGCTCACTGGCCGAAGCTCGCAGTGCCGGAATGCTCAAGTCTCGCTACCTCCAAACGGCGAAACAGGAAGATCAAACGGTGTCGGGCGACGTTGATATGTTGTCGGTTCATGAGAACCGGATGCGAGAATACCCTAAGGTGATAAAGCCACTCCTGCAGGAACATTGTTTTGATTGCCACGGCAACGGTGAAGATGAAGGTAACTTTCGGGTTGATGCTCTGAATCCGGATCTCGTTCTTGGTGGCGATGTGGATTGGTGGGTTGAACTCTTTTCAGTGGTCACCAAGGGTGAGATGCCACCTCAGGAATCCGAGCCGATATCCGATGAAGATAGGAAAACGTTAGTTGATTGGCTCTCAGATGAACTTCGTGTTGCTTCATCCATTCGTAGAAAATCCCAAGATGTCTCGGCTTTCCGCCGGCTAACAAGCTACGAATACAACTATGCGCTTCAGGACTTACTTGGGGTGTCTTGGGACTTCGCAAAAGATTTGCCACCCGAGGCGCAGTCGGAGGATGGATTTGTCAATCGTGCGGATCTGTTGCATCTTAGCGTCGAGCAGTTCGAAATGTATCACCGAATTGCGCAGCAAGCCTTGGGGCGAATTGTCGTCACGGGGGAACCGCCTCAGCCACTGCATTGGCTCATTACCGCGGATCAGTTGGCTGCTCGAGAGTGGGCAGATCAAGATGCTCAGCTTCAGAAGTTAACGCAAGAATTTAAAGATGCCCCAGAGGAGCTTCAGAAGCGTGTAGGCGATCTTGAACGGACGTTTTCACAGCCTCCCGGTGGTGCATATTATCACGATCAAAAGAATGAACGCTTCGCAAGAGCACAGTGGCAGTATTACAACGCGAAGTATGCATTTGCACCTCAGGCCGAGATGCCATCGGTACCAAAGCAGCCCGAGTCAGTTGCCATCCTGCCTAACGGATCCGGGCATCGGCTGATTTTTGAATTGGGCAACCAGCTACCTGACCACGGAATCATGCGAGTGACCGCTGAGGTCGCGAGGGTTGATGGAGCGGAAGGGGATAACTACCCGAGCTTGCAATTGATGTTCGGTTGGCAAGCCAGCAATGAGGGTCGAGCACTATTGGCTGTGGGAGGAGAAGACGTGCCCGTAACGGGTACCGTTGAGCAACCACAGCTTGTGCAATGGAATGTTCCGCTCGGGGAAATCTATCCTCGGAATTCAGTTCGCAAGACCTCTCCGATGGGGATCACACCGAGTCCCTCTGAGTACATTCGGATCGTGAATACATCTGCAGCGAAATCAGAGGTGCAGATTCGATATGTTTCGGTAAGTTCACCGGTGTTCGATCAATGGCCAACTGAACCTCACAAGAGCATCTTTCGAGCAGCAAATAAAGATGGGGATGAACTGGAGCGTGCTCGATCTATTTTGACGGATTTCATGACGCGAGCATGGCGAGGCAATGTTGACGAATCGGATGTCGATCGCAAAGTGAAGAGATTTCAGGCTTTGCGTGGGACGTGCGATTCATTTGAGGAGGCGATTGTTGAAGTCTTGGCGATCGTGCTTTCATCTCCCCAATTTTTATACGTCTCGCTGGGGCCCGAATTGGGAGGTGAAGAAACAAAATCGATCTCTGGGGTCGGTCTTGCCGAACGTCTGTCACTCTTTCTTTGGTGCAGCGTTCCGGATGCGGAACTGTTGGATCATGCGATGTCCGGCAACCTGCTTGATCCTTCAGTCCTAAGGGCTGAAGTCAAGCGGCTAATCAATGATTCAAGGTCCGAGCGATTTGTTGAGCAATTTGTTCGACAATGGTTAAACCTCGAGTTGCTTGAGTTCCAAAATCTGAAGGGTAAGGTTCAAGGTTTTGACCCACTTTTGCAAGAAGCAATGCTTAGTGAGTCTGCCGAATTCGTTTATGAGCTGTTTATCCACGATGAATCTTTGCTGAATCTAATTCATTGTGATTTCGCGATGGTCAATGAACGACTCGCCAGACATTATGGTCTTTCGGGCGTTAGAGGGAATCATTTTCGGAGAGTCATGCTCGATGATGGAGCGAGGCGTGGTGGCTTGATGACGCAAGCAGGTTTTTTAGCGATGAATTCTGATTATCCTGATTCGCATCCTCTAAAACGATCGGTTTGGCTGTTGGAGCGAATTCTGAATGATCCACCACCACCTCCGCCGCCAGCAGTGCCGCAGATCGATCTCGCAGATCCAAGGATTGCGGAAATGACATTGAAAGAAAGGATTGAGGATCACCGTAACCAAGCGGCATGTGCTTCGTGTCACATGAAAATTGATCCATGGGGGATTGCCTTCGAAAATTATGACGCTCTTGGGCGTTGGCGTGATTCGATTGATGGGAAACCTGTGGACGCTCACAGTGAACTATTTAATGGTCAAGCAATCGACGGGATTCATGGTCTGAAGCGGTTCTTGCTATTGAATCGACAGGACCAATTAGTCCACAGTGTCGTTGAGAAACTACTCGCCTTCGGGTTGGGCCGCTCGTTGACCTTTGCTGATCAGGGTGAGGTTGAAGAGATTGTTCGTCATGTTCGCCAACATGATGATGGTTTTCAGAAAGCCATACTTTCCATTGTGCAGAGTGATTTATTTTTAAACTGGTGATGACCTGACGTTATCTTCTAAAGATGCCTGAGGATTGTCCTTGTAAGCGATGAGTGTCATGATGAATGATCAATTCGACAAGCTGAGCCGCCGAAAATTTATTCGTGGTGCGGGAGTTGCATTGGCTTTGCCTGATTTTATGTCGGTAGCCCAATCGGTGAGTGCTTCTGAAGATGCCGCAACGCCGAAAAGGTTGGCCTGCTTTTACTTTCCCGATGGCGTGCCAATGCCACTCCCAGAGGATCCCGCTTATCAGGATTGGTCGTGGTTTCCACACGGTGATGGAAAGGAATATCGTTTTACAAAGTGCATGCTGCCTTTCGAGAGTCTGAAGAATGAGATGACCATTCTTTCAGGATTCTCTCACGTCAAATCACGTAGCGTGCACGGGCACAATAACGCTGACCAATTCCTGACCGCAGCGCTTACTGGGGGTGGTGATCGCGAATACCAAAATACCGTCTCTCTCGATCAGCTTTACGCAAAGCACGTCGGTGACGAAACTCGATTCGCTTCTTTGGTGATGTCGACTGACGGTGGAACCGGAACGGCCAGAGGAACGCACACCATCTCATTTGATCAGCACGGGCGGCCTATCCCAGCGGAGCATCGACCGAAAAATATTTTTGACAAACTCTTCGTGACAACCGATGCCGATTCCGCGAAGCGTTTGTCGCTGAACCAGAGTGCGTTGGATGAACTACTTGAGGACGCGGGAAGAATGCGTCGTTCTCTTTCCGCCGAAGATCGTCGGTCTTTTGATGAGTATCTGGACTCGGTCCGACAAGCGGAGGTTAAATCGCAAAAAGCTAGGAGGTGGTTGGGGACACCCCTGCCGAGTGTTGATGGATCAGATCTCAATCTAGAGTTGACCACCGATGAACCTCGTGAATACCTCCGCACGATGTTTGAGTTGATCTTCTTGGCGTTCCGAACGGATTCCACCCGAGTAGCAACCTACCAGATTGGTCGAGAAAACGGTGTTGGCCGCAGTGATCACCTCGCTCGAGCCGTTGGATTCAATTTGGCACATCAGTTGTCGCATGAAACCAAAGAGGTCGGTGGCTGGGAGCGATTTGCAATCTACTGTGGATTCTTGAACGAAGAGTACGCGAGGTTTTTGGAGAAACTTCGCTCGACACCGGAGCCCAATGGTGAAGGATGCATGTTAGATCACACACTCACTTTGTTCGGGTCTGCTTCAAGTGCTTTTCATTTATCACGAAATTATCCACTGATTCTTGCTGGTGGTAAGAGGTTTGGTTTTACGCATGGACAATACATCAATCACGCTGGCATGAATTTTCAAGGAGGTCCTTGGCTTGGTAAACGCGAGCCTTGGCAGGATGCAGCCAAGGGTGAAGATTTGCCCTTATCCAATTTGTATCTGACGATGTTGCGTCGCCTAGGTGTGCCCGGCGATTCGTTCGCTGACAGTACGGGAACGATCGATCAGGTTTGATGTATTGAATTCTCTCCTTTGTTCTCTAATGGAAAGGTCTACCCTGAGTATGATCCTCAGAATCACGATGACGCTGTCGGCACTCGTTTATGGTGCTGCTGCAGTATCTCTAGCAGATGTTTCTGCGGCTGATCCCATCACGCACCGTTTCTTGGCTTGCGGTTCTCAGACCTACATTATGGAGGCGGACGGCAGCAAAAGCTGGACGTATCCGTCAGGGACTCGAGACGGTTACGTGACATCCAATGACGCGGTGGTTCTCACTCTAAATCGCTCCAATCAGCATCCCGGCGGTGCGGTAGTCGTCGTTGCTAAGGATGGGTCCGAGAGGCTGATTTGGAAGGGAACTCAAAGCGAGATTAACAGCGCACAGCCACTCGCTGATGGTGGCTTTGTTCTGACGGAAGCGGGAGAGAATCCACGGCTTATCGAGTTGGATCAAGACGGTAAAGTTCGACGAGAGTTTCCGCTTAGTTGCCAAAAAGAAAACCATCACATGCAAACACGGATGGCGAGAAAGTTAGAAGATGGCACTTACCTAGCCCCACACCTTTTGAACTTTGCTGTGCATCATTATGCCGCCGATGGAAGTCTGAAGGGAAAGTTGGACACAACGCTCCCTGGTGACGAGGAACACAAAATTCATACTTGGCCGTTCACCGCAATCCGCCATCAGAATGAACAAACACTCGTGTGTTGTACTCATGGGAATCGCGTGATGAACTTCAACGGTAGTGGTGAGGTAATCTGGATGCTGAGCAATGAGGATCTACCGGGTGAGTGGCTGCAGGATCCGTGCGGCGCTCAGGTGCTTCCCAATGGTAATTATGTGATCACCAGTTACGCCGCTGGGAGGAAAGATCCGAATGCTCCAAAGATGATCGAGGTGACTCCAGAGAAGGAGGTCGTGTGGACGTACCGCGACGGTCAAGGGCACGGAGTCCATCACTTTCAGATCCTTTCCACCAATGGAAAGCGTCTTGCTGGGCCGGTTTTGAAGTAATGCTGCCGTTGTCGGCCTGATCAAGGCAGATAGATACGTTCAGCGCTTGTAGATACGTGCAACGCTGGGTATCGCTGCTGCACGCATCGGAGATTTTGATTGCGCGGCGTACGGCATTCCGCGCAGTTCCAATGTTTATTCTGTAGATTGGCCGATGCAGTAGAGCTTGGTTGCTGTTCGTATCAAGTGTTGTCCATTGACGACAGCTGGGCATGCTAAGGTGAGTTCATCGAGTGAATTCTGTGCGATCAAGTTGTAGGTGGGGCCAACTTGAAAGACAAATGTTTCGCCGTCCTCGCTTAGGCAGAATAGTTTGTCGTTCACCGACCAAGGTGAAGCGGTAAAGGACGCACCGTTTGGCAACCTTGTTTTGCCGTAGATCTCTTCTCCAGTAATTGCGTTATGGCAAGTCAAAAATCCTTGGTCATAGAGCGTGTAAAGGTACTCGTTAACTACAATCTGACTTGTGTTGTAAGGTGAAGCGGTTGGTTGATACCAAGCGATTGAATTTGATTCTTCATAGTTTTCATTCTCAGCGAATCGTCCGCTGGCTCCTGGTTTAATGGCAAAGGTGGGCCGGTGGCTATCTCCAACGTAACCCGAAGCTAGATAAACCATTCCGTGTGCCGGGAATGGCGAAGGGATCACTAACGAAGACATTTGACCGTCAAATTCCCAAAGTAATTCGCCATTGATTGAGTAGCTTCGGTTGCGACGTAACCCAGGAACCACTAACTCGGTTCGCAGTTCATTTTTCCAAACAAGTGGTGTTGCCCACGAGCGTTTTTCGTCACGACTCACTTTCCAACGCTCTTCACCTGTTTGGGTATCAAATGCAGCAATCCATGAATCTGCTAGGTTGTCGTAGACAACGAACACTTGATCCTTGTGGACAACCGGTGATGCCGCCGCACCGTAGTCAAAGAAGGTTTTACGCGGTTCAATGCGTCGCTCCCATCGCTTCTCACCATCAAGTGAGTAGCACCACAGTCCGAGATCACCAAAGAGGACATAGAGTTGCTCACCGTCAGTTGCAGGTGTTTCCGCTGCATAGGTGCTTTTGGGGTGTCGGGGGATAAGGGGAACGCCTCGGTGAGCTTCATCTCTCCACAACTCTTTCCCTGTATTCAAGTCGAAGCAGAGTACCAGCCAGCGATGAATTCCCTTGGATGGCTCGCGAACTCCTTGTCCTAGATAGAGTCCTTTTGCTGGGGAGCGATTTTTTTCATCACTAACGACGGTGCTGATGAACACTCGGTCGCCTTCGACCACCGGCGATGCCCATCCCCAGCCAGGAATCTTTGCGGTCCATTGAACATTCTTTTCGCGATTCCATTCTATTGGGATGTTGGCATTTGGTTGACCCACGCCACGTCCCTCGGGACCACGAAAGCGAGGCCAGCGGTCTTGTGCCAAGAGATTGAAACTC
>JBMHCO010000070.1:0-2903 GCA_049889895.1 Rubripirellula sp. | reverse complement strand
AATGCAACGTATGCCACTCGAGGATCGCTGGGAAGTTGCAAATGGCCTTGTAAGACACGGAGACGATTCAAGTGACCACAACCTTCCGTTAATGATTTGGTATGGCGTTGAACCGCTTGTTCCTCTCGATACCACGCGTGCATTGCAACTGGTATCTGATTCCAGGATTCCGACCGTGAGTAATTTTATCTATCGAAGAGCGGCTGAGAGTCCGGAGTCGATCACACCTTTACTTGCCTCCCTAAAGTCAGTTGATGACTTGAAAGTACAGAAGCAAATTATCGGCGAAGTTTCCAAAGCACTAGGACGCCAAGCCAAACTAGAGATGCCCAAGGTATGGCCGGAAGTGTACGCAAAATTGGCACAAAGTGAGGACGCCGAGTTGCGTGATCAAGTCATTGCAATCTCGGTGAAATTTGGGGACTCGTCAATTTTCCCACTGCTGCGAGAATTGGCAATCGATCGCAGCAACAAACCCGCTTCCCGCGTCAGCGCGTTATCCACCCTGATCAGCGGCAAAGACGCAGGGCTGTTGCCCGTCCTGCTCGACCTTCTAGGTGACCCGGAGATGCGAAGCAACGCAATCACTGGTTTAGCCGGATACAACGACCCGAAGGTAGTTCCGGCGATGATTGCGGTCTACAAAGAACTTACGGATGATCAAAAATCGTCCGCCATGTCCACGCTGTCTTCCCGCACTTCATTCGCCAGCCAAATGCTTGACGCCATCGAAGCTGGCATCATCCCGCGCGACGACCTCAACGCATATACCGTGCGCCAACTACTTCTCTTTGAAGACGATGAGCTGAACTCCAAAATTGAAAGTGTTTGGGGGCAGATCAGAACCATGTCGGAAGGTAAAGAGAAACAGATCTTGGCCTACAAGCAACAGTTAACGCCCGAAATCCTCACTGCGGCAAACCTTCCCAACGGTCGCGCGATTTACACAAAAACGTGTCAGAAATGTCACATGCTGTTCGGGACCGGCGGAAAGATCGGACCGGACATCACCGGCAGCAACCGCGCTGAACTCGATTACATTTTGCATAACATTGTTGATCCTAACGCACTGATCGGTAAGGCCTATCAAACCACACAGCTCGTCCTTACCGATGGTCGAGTGATCGCTGGATTAGCCAAGGATGAGACTGAAACGGCACTTACCATCCAGACCGCTGATGATCTGTTGGTGATCGACCTAAACGACGTCGAACAGCGACGACTGGCAAACACCTCAATGATGCCTGAAGGCCAACTCGATAACTTAAGCAAGGAAGCTGTGCGTGACCTGATTGCCTATTTGGCTTCACCCGTACAAATTCCGCAGCCAGGTGAGGGCCCGTACTACAACAAAAAGTCGCGCTCGGTCGCTGGTGCTCTGGAATTTGAATCAATGACCATCGCTGGCAAGACTGCGGGTAACGCAGCCCCACAGAGCATGAAATCCTTTGCCAATGGTCAGTGGAGCAAGGACAGTCAACTTTGGTGGACCGGGGCCAAAGTCGGAGATCGCCTGACGCTTACCTTCGAATCAGATGTCGAAGGAGACTTCGAGGTGTTTGCATCCTTCACCAAGGCGATTGATTACGGCGTTTGCCAACTCAAGCTCAATGGCCAACCCATCGGTGCATCACTTGATTTCTACAATGATGGAGTGGTCTCAACGGGACCTGTGGGGCTTGGGATCCATCATCTAAAGAGTGGTACCAACGCATTACAGATTGAAATCATCGGTGCAAACGAGAAAGCACAGAAAAGCTACATGGTGGGCCTCGACTACCTCTACCTGCAAGAAGTCAAACCCACTGACAAATAACATGGAACCTAGAGAGGAAAGATTTGCCACCGCTAGCGAGCTGCAAGGCAGTGAGCTCAGAGTAGTTCGCTATCTTTCAACCACTCAACAAGCCTCTTTGGCCAGTCACCAGCTGCAGTGTTTGTACCTTCTCGATAACCGAAACCGTGGCCCGCATTGGAATAGATATGCAATTCGCACGGCACCTTGGCTTCACGATACTTGAGGTAGAGCTGTGCCATCCCGATCGCAATGTCATCTCGGACGTTTTGCCCTAACGCGATAAAAGCAGGGGGCATCCCTGAACGCACAGTAAACCTTGCGGAACTACCGGGGTAAATGAGAACTTGAAAATCGGGACGTGCCGTTTGCCTGTCCACATCATCGCCATCGACAATCAAACCGTCTTTTGAATCCATCGCCGCCAAGGCAGCAAGCTCACCACCTGCGGAAAAACCGAGGACACCGAGACGCTCTGCATTGATTCCCCACCGCTTCGCGTTATGGCGTATCAATCGCAATGCGCGACGTGTGTCAGCCATCGCGTGATCATCGACGGTGTACGTCGATCCCTCCTCCCTCGCCAGTCGATAGCGTAAAACGAATGCAGCGATGCCTTGACTTGAAAACCATTCAGCGAGCGCATCGCCTTCGTGCCCGAGACATAGAACCCGGTGACCACCGCCCGGTGCGATTAGAATCGCAGAACCCGTAGCTAATTCCTGTGCCGGTAGGAAACACGTAATCGATGGGTTATGCACATTGGAAACGTTACAGCGACCACCCTCACGATCAACCTTCTCCGTCTCATTCACTCGATGAGTCGATCCCGGAGCACCGTTTTCCCAGAGAAAAATTCTCTCAGGCGTTTCGGCTCCCCACAAAACTCGAGAAGCAAACAAAACCGTGAGAACAGCCGGAGCCATGATTTGAAATCGTTGCATCGTTATCCTTCGTTTTACCATTATCCAATTCTAAGAGTTGTACGTGACACACCCCCCACGCCCAACCGTCTCATAGCGTACAAGACTTTGAACTCCGAACCATCATCCACTACACCCCCATCCACTACTCCCCCGTCCGACAATCATCCAACCGTTTTGCAAAT
>JBMHCO010000069.1:0-15884 GCA_049889895.1 Rubripirellula sp. | reverse complement strand
CGATCTTTGGCAGCTCGATCTGTCGGGTGAAAAGCCCGCGGTTTGCTTGACGGCGGGGACGGGGCGTAAGGAAAATGTACGTTATCGCTACCTGCCGACGGACTCCGAGCAAATTGCAATTGATCTGTCTCAGGAAATTCTTCTCACAGCGTTCAACGAGAGAACCAAGGCAAGTGGTTATGCGAAGCTCGGTCCAACGAGTGGGTCGGAGGTGCAGCAGGTGCATCAACTGATCATGTTGGATGAGCGTCTTAGTGGTTTCTCAAAAGCGTCGAATTCCGATCGTGTTACCTTCACCCGGAGTACATTTCGAGATTTTCCAGACCTCTGGTGTAGCAGACTTGGGTTTAACGAGATTACACGAGTTAGTGAGGTCAATCCGCAGCTGGATGAGTATTCATGGGGCACTTCCGAATTGGTTCACTGGAAGGCAAAAGACGGCCAACCGCTCGACGGAATTCTCCTGAAGCCCGACGACTTCGACCCCAATAAGAAGTATCCGATGCTTGTTTATTTCTACGAACGCAACTCGGATAACCTCCATCGCTATTACACTCCTGCTGCAGGTCGATCCATTATCTGCCACAGTTTTTATGTAAGTCGTGGTTACTTAGTTTTCATTCCAGATATCCCGTACGTCACCGGGGCCCCAGGGCCGAGTGCAGCCAATGCGATTCTTCCCGGAGTGGATCACATCGTCCAGCAGGGTTTCGTCCATGAGGACAGAATTGGATTGCAAGGGCACAGCTGGGGCGGTTACCAGACGGCTTATCTTGTGACACAGACAGATCGCTTTGCCTGTGCGGAATCGGGTGCGCCTGTGAGTAATATGACGAGTGCCTATGGAGGGATTCGTTGGGGGAGCGGTCTGAGTCGGATGTTCCAGTACGAAAGAACTCAGAGTCGGATCGGCGAGGATCTTTGGTCCGCGCGGGATAAGTATGTTGCCAATTCGCCGTTGTTCTACGCTGACCAAATTCATACACCGCTGCTCATCCTGCATAATGATCAAGACGGTGCGGTTCCGTGGTACCAAGGAATCGAACTTTTCGTTGCACTACGGCGGCTTGGACGTCCTGCGTGGATGTTAAACTACAACGGCGAGCCACACTGGGTTATGGATGATTACAATCGGCGAGATTTTGCGAGACGGATGCAACAGTTCTTTGACCATTATCTGATGAACGCGCCGGAACCCGAGTGGATGGCTGTTGGGATTCCAGCGACCCAAAAGGGTGAGAATGATGGTTTTGAATTGTTGGAGCCGCTCGAATAGGGAAAGAGGTTACAAAGGAATGCGGAAGCAGCCGTTATTCGCGGTCGTGTTCATCACCGCTGCATGCGTTGTCGGAAATGATTATTGTGCGGCGAAAAATGCGGATCTGAGACAGCCTTTGAATGTTGTCTTTGGGCTTGATCCAGGACCGGGTAAATATAACGCTGTCGTTGGAAAATCGAGGGCAGCTTGGAATCTAGTGGACGTCGGTCAAACGAAGATCGGTTCGCTCGTGAACAGCAAGGGTGAGCCCGCCGGTTGTCAGCTGCAAGTGTCGGAGAGTGATGGCGAATGGGGTATCGCGGGTCACTCGGGCGTCTATCACGCCTACATCTATCACAATCAGCAAAACGTTGACCTGCAGGCAAAGTTCAAAGGTCTGGTAGCGGGTAACTATCGAGTTTACGTTTACGCGCACGGTGATGCGCCCAACCAGAATTCAAGGGTTGAGCTGCTTGTCGGAAAAAAATCGATCGGTAGTAAAGCAACCGCTAACGATGGGACTGATCGTTATCGATCGATGAAATTGAAAGAAGGCCTGCAGTACGTCGTGTTTGATATATCCGTCAGTTCTAACGAGACGGTGCGAGTCGTTAGCCACCGAGATGGAAGCAACTACTCGATGTTCAACGCCATTCAGATTGTCCCCGCGAAGTGAGTTAGACAGGGGCAAAGATATTCGCGGTTGTACTGCCTGCTTGGTAAAGAGTTAGAATGGAGCCGCATCGCCGGACTGCTTAAGGTAGTTTGGTGCAGAAACGATCGATGCAAACCTCTTTCGGTATTCTCTTTCAATGACACAAACTAGCGTTCTTCGCAGCCTTTGGCTTTCTGTTTAAAAGATGATGTGATGGATTCCAGTTCAAGCAAACAGCCTCTGTCTCCGCATCAGTGGCGGGCTAAGTTAGGAGGGAAAAGAACGGGTCCGCTTAGCGAGATGATGGTTCGAAAGTTACTCTCGCAAGAATCGTTAAAGGCTGATGTGTTGTTCCAAAAGGGCGAGAGCCCTTATCGGACCGCCGAGGAAGTTAGAGAATTCTTTCAGATTTTGGATCGTGATGGGCTTTATTTGAAAAATCGTGATTTCGTTGAAGGACCCTACACCCCTGAAATGATGCTGGAACGCCTCGCCGAAGCCGGAGAACAGTCCGTAAATTGGCTCGGCCGGCTCGGTAAGGATGGGCCTTGGTTGCAGCTTGAGAAATGTCTAATGGAGTTCGGCGTTCCGAATGTCGGCGCATCGAATAATGAGTCTTCGATTGATGAGAATCATTTTGCTGGTCACGAGAAGGAAGAAGCAAGTGACGGGACGGCCATGCCTTCCCCTTCTTTCTCCGCTTTCGCTCCAAGTGCACTCGAAACGATTTTATTGGGTGACGAGAAAAATGATGTTGATGCTGAGTCTATGGAAGTAGCTCGGCACGAAAAAAGTCTCGGCGATCAGTCAATGAGGAAAGGCACCGATCGTCTGGCACTTTCCATTGATGAAGAAGTGGTCGCGAGTAAAGATACCGATTTGGAATTGTTACTGGGATTTGAGAATAAGACAAAGGTTGGGGCATTTGCAGAGGCGAATCGGTCTGAGACTGATTCTGGGCGTGCTACGTCAAAAGTGGCGATAGCGGATCGGAGCGAATCCGACAGCGGTGGTTCAAACGCTGGCGAGGAACCGCGACGTCGAAAGATACGAACCGGTGGGAAGCGAGGTTTGTTGTGTCTGGACTGCGGCAAGACGATCAATCTTAAAACAGGTATCTGTGATTACTGTCGTGTTGAGATGGAACGTGAGGAAGCGGAGTTGGCGGGCGTTCAGCATGTGGTTCCTGAGAAGACTCGACCAGATAATAATCCGAAACATGACGATGATCCCTTTCAGTTACACCAACTCGCCAAGCTCGTAGCACTTTCGGCCGCCTTCGCAACGAGTGGCGTGTTTGCTTCAAAGGGATTGGTCAGCGCGATCCTGTGGCGTCCCTTGCATAGCGGGCAGCAGCAAGCCTTTGGATGGGGGGCATTTGTGCTCAGCGGAGTTTTAGCAAGCACCGCTTTACTGACGATCCGACGGGAGTTTGGTGAGCCACAGCACGCTAAGCTCAAGAAATTTGGTGTAGTGTCACTACTGGTAGCATCGGCCATTTCTTATTTCGTTTTTTCCGATCGCTTTCGGAGCATGGATGCCGAGCTGGATGAGCAGATGCTCATGTGGACGAAAATGATGGAAAGTGGCGGTTACCAACAAGAGATTCTTAACGAAGATCGAGAGGATCCGTTGCCATCCACCGAGGAGTCGAATGAGGACGACAGTGGGGTGTAAAGCAGTCGTCTGATTGGATGGGCGGTCTAGTGGTCGTATTTGACGATTTCAGCTTGATCAATCGTTGCGTTCGCGCGATTTACCTCCATGTCGATGGAATAACTCATCATTCGCACCGAGCCGTCTGCGTTGGCAACATTCCAACCGGCGTAATGCGCGCTACCAAAGTCATGGCATACGAGGCAGCTACGGGGCTTGTCAACCTTGGGAGGACGTGCGGCAAAGCGTACATAAGAATGTGCAGTCCCTGTCGCATCGGCATCGCCTGCGATCGGAGCTCGATCGCCAAGGTCATCACCGGTGTGGTATCGCAATGAATCCATCGCTTTTTCGCCGATGAGATAGGTGTTGGCTAGACCGTCTTTTATTCGATTGGTTTTGACGCGTTCACCGAGAATCCAGATGCCGTCACCGTAGTTGTTAATTACTGAGGATCCTTCAGTCGTTCTCGCCGCGCCGCCACTCATTGCGTAATCAATCCTCGCACCCTCACTACCGTATTTCAATTCCCAATCGTGAACCAATGGGTAGGGCTTGGCGTCCCGCCGAGTGGGGCAGTGATAGCTAGGAACTGTGGCACGCACCAACTTGACCACAATGTCGCCTGGCGTGATTTGTTGCATCTCCCCGATACGAGATAGGCCAGATGCCAACGCGGGCTGTTCCATCTGTGACAGGATTTGACCCGGCCAAGGTGTTCCGGAAAGAGTTGCGTCACGCTTACGTACCCGGTCATAACGGACGAATAGGGAGTTGCGTTCACCTGCGTATCCAGGAAGCTCCCTAAAGGCTGCTTCGTAGTTTTGGCAGGCGAGTGCGATTTGCTTCAGGTTGTTTTGGCACTGAGTGATTCGAGCGGCTTCACGCGCTTCCTGTACGGCTGGCAGCAGCAGCCCAATCATGATCGAAATGATCGTCATCACAACGAGCAACTCAACGAGCGTGAAGCCAAGGACGATTGGCAAACGCGGGATTCGTAGATGAGGAATCGTTTTCATGCTGAAGCTAGTTTTCTAAAACGAGTCTCAGGCCCGTGTTTTTAACAATCGAGTCGCTGAATTGACCGAGCGACTGAAATGATATTCCATGATCTGTTTCGAGGTTTGGGTCGTCATCGAAGAGGCACCTGCCTGCGATGGTGATGTTCTCACCGTTATAAATCGGCGAGGTCGATGAAACGTCAACACATAGTTCCATCGCGTTGTTGTAGCAGTCGTATAGGCCAAAGTCATTTGGCTTCTTTTGTCCCACCGGATGCAACTCGCGGTCGTTCCAAGCGTATTGAAATGCCTCAACAGAGTCCTCGCCAAATGAGTAGGTTGTTGTGGCGTTACCGAGGCAAGCAGCAACCCATTCATTGATCGTTGGGACGCGATATTTTCGGCGACTCCGTCGTTCTTCGGGTAATTGATTCAAGGTGTCACAAAAGAGTAGAGCATCCTGATACGAAATATCTGCGATGGGGTAATCCTTGCGTGCACCCGCGGAACCGAATGAAGCAAAACCGGACGACGACTTTTGCCAATCCTTTCCCATCACTTCAAACCACTGAGATTCCGTTACCTCGTGGGTTGCAATCCAGAAACGCCGGACATTTGTCGTGCGTCCTCGGACACGTAAAGCTCGATAAGCTGGGATTAGTGAAAAAGTCTGCCCGATCGAATTGGTTATCGTCACTTGAGTGTCGCTGGGTGCGCCAGCAAGCCTAGATTGACTAGAACCGAGGATTTCATCCGATTGGTGTTGCGGCAGGATGAGTCCGTCGACCCACGTTTTTGCCGCTAGTTGGGTTTCAAGTTCCTCGATTGACTTCTCGATGGTCAGGAGGGTCAATCCTGCTGCAGTTGGTTTGGCAATCATCGCTATTTCCAAAGCGTGATTCCTGATTGCAGATTTTTGAAGGACAAGAGTCGGGTCGTCGGAGATTGTATTTGCGTATTGCTGCCAGGCCACAGCGACTTGATGCAGGGCCTTGGGGTCTGCTTTGTCGACCGCAATCTCTTCACTTGCGATGCTTGCGAGAGTGGTGTCGGCTCCCTCGGCTATCTCGGCAAGTCCTTGTTTCCATTGATTAAGGATGAAGCATTGTGCTGACCCAGACGCTGTGAGCGATTCAGGAGAGGGTTGATCGCTTGACGCTGATAGGACCGCGTCCAGTTTCTCGTTTGTGAGCTTTGCAGTTTGATTTAGTAATTGAAGTTCTGCACTCGTTTCGTTGGGTACGAGAAAAGGGAGGTCATTCAGGGCTATGTTGGTGAGAATCACCGCCGCAGCCGGATTCGCAGATCGAAGGTGGAGTGCTGAGCGAGAAAGAATCTCTTTGTACAGACGGTCTTGTTCTTGCTCTGAATACTCTTTGGACTTGATTAGCTTGCTCCAGGTTGTCCGCCTCAGGTTCTCTTCATCGATCGTAAACTTGGCTAGGAGTTCGAGTGTGATTGCTTCGATTAGGTCGAGAGCTTGTTCGTTGATCGCGATATCCAGAGCAATGTCGTGGAGAACGTACCTTGTTGCGTTGTCGCTTTCTGTCTCATCTGCCAACGCTAATAATTCTCGCGCTATTTTAAGCTTCGCCAGTGAGGTCCGCGCATTCTTGTAACGGTCTTGGAAAATTGCGCTTGCTGATTCTCGTGCCCACGACTGCGCTTCTTGTGTTGGGACATCAGCCTTCGGTGCTGCAGTCGTTGCAGAGGACTCCATACTCGACTCCGCGGGTGTGAGCACGCTTTCGAGTTTCTCGTTATCTGAAGTAGTCGCTTGGGCAGCGACCTTATTCAATGAATGATCTTGGTCACCATCTTGCGATCCGTGAGCTTGGTTTTGGCGGGTCGTTTTTTTTGTGCCTGCTGTCTGGCCTGACTTTGAACGCTCGCCTGTTTGGTTTCTCGCGGTACCCAGTGATGTTTGCTCGGTGGTCTTTTGACCTGTGTTTTGAACGCCATCCTGTTTGATTTGGCTGATCAGATTGGTGGGGTCCTCATTGGTAAGAAACCAAAGCAGGGAAATCCCGATGTAGACTCCCGCCGCTCCGCCAACAAAAACCGAAATGATTCCCATCCAGCTTTTTCGTTTTTTTCGAAGACGTTGCCTCATATCGGTTGTCTGAGTGTAGGGATCGAGGAGGGGATCGAGTTTCAATGTGAGCTTTGAAGGCCAACCGCTCAATGCCAAACCGAGACGGTGCCATACCCGCTGACACGACTACAGCTTAGTGTATCGGGGTGGTTTGTTTCAAATCGATCTCTGTGGAGTGCGAAGGCTCAGGGGGTCGCGTTTAGTACCACGACTTCGCTGAACGCCGACGGTGAACTGACCAGAGTTCCGTCATGACTGATTGCGATAGCCTGAACATAAAAGCTTTTGCCAATCTGGGTGGTTTGCACTTTGCTCATCGTTTCTACGTCCCAGGCGTGGATGCAGCCGTTTCCCCCGCAAAGGAGAAAACGTTCATCCGGCGTAAAATGCATCGACCAGCTGATTTCGCTTCCTTCCAAGACACCCATCTTCTGGTTTGATTCAAGATTCCAGATCTCAATCTTGTATCCATCACCGACAGCGAGATGCTTAGCATTCTGGGAAATTGCAGCGGCTTGTCCTGATGCGTGCGACTTGCCAACCTGTAGCGATGCAAGCGTTTTATCTTGCTTGACCGAGTAGATACTCAACGTTTTGCCGTCGGTTGCGATAAGTCGGTCACCGTCAGGCGAGATTCGTGTCGCTTTGATTTTCCCGTCAAAACCATCAAGGGTCGCAATTGGTTCGGCTGTGTTTACATTCCAGTAGCGAGCCACTTTGTCCGAATCGCCCGAGAGTGCGAATGATCCATCAGGCGAGACGCAGAGAGAAGTGATTTCACGATTGTGCATGCGGTGCTGGCCGAGCATTTCAATCGACTGATCGGGATTCAATGCATAGAGCTGGAAAAGTCCGTTATTGCCACCAAGAATCAGCCGCTTTCCGTCCGGTGTGAAACAGCAAACTCCAATGTCGCCCATCTCGTTCATGCGTCCAGAGTCGACTACCGTCTTACCTGATGCGAGGTCGATGAGTGTGGCAGACGCGGCTTTGCGGCCGATCATTAAGAAATGATTGTCTGGGGAAATCGCTAACGATTTCGCGCCCCACGTCAGGTTGTCAATGGTCCAGCGAGTTTTAAGCGGACGACCGTAATCGGGCTGCTGCGAGTTTACTTCGCTGATGACATTTTCGAAGGGATTCTGGGGATTGTCCCTTAGCTCCGCGAGATAGGTCTGGTCGTCTTTGCTTAACGCGACAAAAGGAACGGAAATGATTTTCTGATCGCTGCGTTTTAATTTCACTTGATCGCCGTCATCCTCAAACAGCATCGCTTCAATTTCAAATGCGCCGGTTTGGTCGCGCCAGATTCTGCTGATTGCTTTCGTGGAACTAGCAGATTTGGATTCCATCGCGGTTGATTGGGCAGGCGGGAGCGTTTGGTTCGTGTTGGGCGGTTGGCTGATTCGGGGTAGCTGACTACGAGTCGATAATCCGCCGCCAGCTAGACCGGAAGCAGGTTTGCGTAGGCCTTGGCCGCCCATGAGTTCTTTCTCGAAACCGCTAACATTCTGTGCATATTTCTTGGACGCGTTTTGGTCTTTTTGAGCACGAAGGACCTGTTGTTCAATCACAAGTTGGTCTCGACTGGTGAATTCAGTTTGTCGTGCCCCCTGCTGTCCATAGAGAATGCGAACCGAGGCACGATCAGCACTCAAGAAAAACACTTGTTCCCATTTGCCGTTTTTCTCGCGGTAAAGGGGGGTGCCGATCGCCAGAGCATCGGTTTCTCCAAGAGGTTGTTGGTCCTCATTCAAGACAAGGTTGCCACCAGAAAGTGTTCGCACACGGTTTCGAAATTGACTCGGGTTGGAACTCAGCTTTTTTAGGTCCCCCTGGGAGATGGCTGTCCACTCAGCTATCTTGACCACGCGAACACGATCCTCTCCATCCGGTAAGACACGAACAAGACCACCAGAGGGAAAGTCAACGGCGGTTCCTTTTTCCCATTTTCCCCCAGCCCCAAAAAGGAGCGGGACTCCACCAACGAGTTTGGTGGCTTGGTTGCTGCGAACGTGCCCTGAGGGTTCCTCTGCGGGGGGAAGTCTTGCGATTCGTCGTTGTTCGAATTCCGCCTGTTCCGATTCCGTCATCGCTCGACTCTGAACTTTCACTTTTGGTGCGCCGGAGCGAATGATGTTGGATACGAGATATCGATCTCTGCCCGTTCCATCCACCACAAAGTAGATCGCGATTCCGTTCTGTTCGTTTGGGTTAAGGATCGAGGAGGCACGCCCGAGCAGATTTCTCAGGTTAATGGTGCCGGATTCTTCGATACGGATTGGGCCGCCAAGGATCCGCATTTCACCTTCATTGGTTTCGATCACGACCCTCGCAAATCCTTCTCCCTCACGCGTTCTTCGGTAGTCGAAACTGAAAGCATCACCCGTGAACCCGGTGCCATCGCGATAGTTTGAAAGTTTGTACGCAACCTGTTCTTCTGAGCCTTTAATCAGATCTTGCCCTGTTGCGGTGAAAGACTGCACGGTGAAGATGATTAGAATGAGCCAGAATTGTATAGCTAGGCGATGGAATGATTTAAATCGATTCGACATGGAGGATCAGTCAGATGTCTAGTTACTGGTCGAGTTCGTAAACTATGTTTCGTCGAAACGTTGCTATCTTGCGGAATAAGCCAACAAGCTGCGACCTTCGAGTTTGCGGTGGGCAGTAGCATAGAGAAATTTCAGAGAAAATACGACTAGATGACCGTTTCGGGCAATTGTTCGAATTCTAAGTGGTTGCAAAATTGCTCCACGTCGTTCCGTGATTGTGCGACACAGATTTGATTTGATGAAGGTTCTTGAGGACGGATGACTGCAGAATACGACCCTTTGACCGAAGAGTATTTCCGGTCCAAGCAATTACCGTTTCGTGTGTACTCTGAAATTCCGGATCACATGGACTTGTTGGGCGATCTGAAAGGATTGCGCGTGATTGATCTCGCTTGCGGCGAAGGCTTCTACACGCGTTTGATCCAGAAGGCACGTGCTCATTATGTGCTCGGAGTTGATGTCTCTACCGAGATGATCGAACTGGCGAGAGCAAAGGAGATATCTGACCCACAGGGGATCGAATACGCAGCTTGCACCGCGACGAATCTGTCGCAGATCGTTGTTGATAAGTTTGATCTTGCTTCAACAGCCTTCTTGTTTAACTGTGCTCAGGATCGAGTCGAGCTAGCGGCGATGTTTCGCGAGATCGCATTGTGCTTGAAGGAGGGTGGGCGGTTATGTGCAACAGTTGGTGATTTAGGACATCGGCCCGGCGTGGATTACAGTCCCTATGGAATGAAGACAGCGATTCAGCACGATTTGCAGGAAGGTCATCCGTACCAAATCACTTTTCTTTTGCCAGATGGCGATTTTACCATCACGGATTTCAATCACAGTTTGTCTACATATCAAGAATTATGCGAAGAGTCTGGGCTAAGTTTTGAGGGTTGGCAATCCTGCACGGTTACCTCAGCGGGGATAGAAAAATACGGCGAAGTGTTCTGGGAGGCGTGGCTTGGTAGTCCGTGCATTTGGAGGTTTTCTGCTACCAAGGAAGGCTAATTGGTTTGTCGTCGTGGGGTTAGGCAACGCGATCGATTGATGGGTCGATTTTGCATCGTCTTTGGTCGCTACTAATGCTTGGTGGTTGCTTGGTGTTTGCTGATTGCGCTGAGGATCATCTGTTGAAGAATGACAAAAGATTCGTCTGCTCGTAGTTCTTCATTGGTTAATTCCTTGACGGCATTTTTTTCCACTTCGCGAATCTGTTCGACGATCTCCGAGATTTTCGCGGGAGTGTCCGCTTTCGCCAATTTCTTGTCGAGATTTTGAATTCGCGTGTAGTACTCGTCGATATGGTTCTTGCGAGAGCGTCGCGCGTAACTCGCAACGGCCACCGCGGAGCTCCAGGCGAGAACAGCGAGTGTAACCAGTAATCCAATCAGCTCCGCATACACCACCCAGAAACCTGGTTCGCGGCGGTGATAATAGGTGAACGCTCCGTCATGCAGTGGAAAGTTCAGGTGCGTTTGCGCCTGTTGTTCAGAAAGACCTTGGAGAATGGTAATTGAGGGAGATATTTCGGGCATTGCCTGAAATAGGAACTCCGTCATTTCGTGGACTTGGGTTGGTGAAAGATTTCGTCGACATACCAAAACGGCTCGAGTGCTTAGGCTGGGAATGGGGTGAGGCGGTGTTTCGCCGTAGGTCAGCATCGGGATTGATGCTGGTTGGGCGTAGGGAAATGCGGTTCGGAATCCACTGATGAATTCTTCCGAATCATCATCTTGCTCAGGATCGTTGGAACGATTGAGGATAATCGGAGCTAGGCGAACCTTTGGATTGGCTAACGCTTGACGCAGAAGGTCTGAACCGAGGCCTGAATTGATAAAGATTGCATCCAATTCGCCGCTACTGACAGCTGGGATTGATTGGTCAGTGGATTCTTGGACCAAATCAATTGTGGAGTCATCACCGAAGGCGAATCTTAATAAATTTCCGGCGACGACTGCCGTACCACTATCCTCTTCGCCAATTGCCACCCTCTTGTCGTTTAGGTCCTTAAGACACTCAATGTTGGACTCCGAGTTAACAAGTAGATGTAGGGTTTCATCGTATAAACCGGCGACGCTACGCACCTTCGGATTTCCAATGGAATGGTTTTCTATCAGCGCGAAGTCGGCTTGACCATTCTGGATTCTTTGAATGTTTTCCTGGCTTCCAGAGCTTTCCATTACATCCAGCGAGATAGCCGGTGCGCTGTCATGGCGATGGGTTTCCAGTGACTCCGCCAAACGAGTGCCGAAGGTATGATAGACACCACTTTCTCGACCCGTGGTAATTCTAAGTTCGGTGATTTCGTTCTGCTGTGTGACGATAAAGACAACGAGGACCGAAACAACGGTCAAGGCAGTCAGGCTGTAGGCAACCGTTTTGAACATGTTTCAACTTGTCAGTTAGGAGATAAATCGCGGGCTCACTCGCTTTCTCTGAGCGATGCAGCCACCAATTCATTATCACTCCGTGCGTAGATGACTCCGTTTGCAATGGCTGGGTGTGACCATGTAACTCCATTGCGGCGCGGCAATTGACGAAGGGTTGGATCGAGTAGCTTGGTTCGCGAAAGTTCTTGATAACCGCTGGGGTTAAGGTTTGCAAAGATTAACTCGCCTTGGTCATTCAGCATGATTTCGCGATCGCCATCCCTGAGTGTATGAATGGTCGCCCATCGTGCGGTTGGTACCGCATCGGTGCTCTCCCAGACGCGATCACCCGTCATGAGGTTGAGGCAGCGTAATTCGCCATAACTATCGACTCCGTAGATATACTCACCTTTGATTAACGGTGTACTGATCATGCAGTGAAGGGAGTCGGTGTTCTTCTCGCTCTGTCCGACTCGTCTCCAAACTTGGGACGCAGTGGGAGTATCTTTTGAGAGTTTGATGAGCATCGATCCATCATAGAATGATGAAACGAAGAGGAAGTCATTTGAGATGACTGGTGTCGCCACACCGATGGGCATGTTGCGGGGCTCCATCGGGAACCTCCACTGCTCTTCGCCGGTGTTGGGGTTTAGCCCTGTAACGCTTTGTCCGGTCCAGCAGACCACGACATCTTGCTCACCCTGTCTTATGAGTATTGGGGCGCTGTATCCAGCCAGTTCATTGATAGCTCGCCATTTCTCTTGGCCTGTACTCAGGTCAAAGGCAACGACACACGCGTGGTCACGACCTCCGGTAATCTGGATCACAAGATCTTTGTAGACGAGCGGTGCGGCGGTAATCCCCCATATTGGCATCTGTATCGAGTATTCCTCAGCCAGATCATGTTGCCAAATCAAGTCTCCGGTCTCGGCTTTGAAGCACTTCATGTGTCCCATCGCACCAACGGACAACGCCATTCCTGCGTGGATCGTTACCGCAGCCCTGGGACCCGCCTTGTAGCCAATGTTGTAACGATCGTCGTTGTATTTTGCTTCGTAACTGTGCGACCAAATGATTTCACCGGTCTTCGCATCAAAGCAGAGCACTCGCTCCTGATCCGCCTGCTCGGGGTCGACTCCGCGATCAGTTAAAAATACACGATGGTCTGAGACCGTTGGTCCACTGTAGCCGGGGCCGACTGGGACCGACCATTGTCTCGGTAGGTTGCCTTCTGGAAGTTGCCGCATCAGACCCGGTTCATTGAGAATTCCATCGCGATGCGTGCCGCGCCACTGAGGATAATCTTCGGAGACAGCAGTGGATGTCGCGAACATAAAAATGAGCGTCAAACAGTGAAGAGATGGCTTTTTTCGTTGCAACATGGAAGATGACCAAGTTGTGATGGGGTTGAATCAAAAGGAAAGGACTCGAGACACGGCGGCCTCTGCTATGAATTCGGTATTGGCGAGTATTACATCCGGTGGCCGTTGTCGACAGTCCCGTTGATTAGGACAGTTTCAGAATCGTCTGTGAGTCATGCTAAAAGAAAGATGCCGTATTTCCAAACAAAATGCATCGAAGCAATCACCACGACGTTCCATGTTAGGAAAAACATTGTCACGAACCAGACGCTGTATCGCTTGGGGCCAAAAATGAGGTCGAGTGTGAAGAAGATCGCCCCAGAGATCATGAAGAATGCGACCAGCTGACTCCGGAAATTCATCGCTGCAATTCCCGCTAAGCACAGCATGATGGCAATCAGAAGGATCTTTGCGGGAATGAATCCAATGACGATTGCGGTCGATTTGCGTCCTGCTTTCGTATCTTCATCAAAGTCCATGAGCTGACCAAACAGGTGACTCTGCATCGCAAAGATGGCTCCGAATAGCATCGCGGGTCCATTGAGTTGCGGTACGTTGCAAAGCCAGCTGGCAAGAACGAATACCAGTAGATAGCCGGACTGATTGAGTAGGTCCAAGACGGGCAGCTTTTTAAAGCTCAGTGTGTTGTAAGTGGCGTTAGCGACTAGAAGCATCGCAAACCAAAAGAGCATCTTGAGGCCAGCGTAATAGATAAAGAGCAGAACGAACGGAAATTGGACAATGCCAATGATCCACGGGAGCCTTCGTTTCAGCGTTTCATCGGGAAGTGCCCCAAAGATCCAACTATCCTTCCTCGGATTGATGCGGTCCGTCTCGGTGTCTCCGATGTCGTTCCAGCCAAAGCTGAGTAGGCCAAGCGGAAAGCAGACGTAGACTGCACCGATCCAGAACTGCGGCGTGCCGAACATCTCTAGACCCGCAAATGGAAGCACATAAAACCACAGTTGGGTCGGCCAGAAGCCAGGGCGAGCCGTTTTAACGATTGACAGAAGTGTGGAAAGCATGGGTCGCATCTGGACGCGTAGTAATCTGGCCAGATGTTCCCGGCACGCAATCACGGGTCAAATTGACTACGGGGAGGGCATGTCCCCACCCGACGAAGCCATCTTAGCAGAATTGGCGTCGTCTCTAATGAGACCGGTTCGCGATGCGACGCTAAATTTACGCTGCCGTTGCCGGCACAATTCCGATAATGTTTCCGTCTTTGTCGCAAAGGAACAAGAATTTGCACGTCGAAATAACTGGCTTCATCGTATACATGACTTGCTCCACCTGACTAAAGGGGTATTGCATGTATCCTCCATGAAGGAATCATTTGGGCTTCCGGCTCGTCTGCCCATATCTCAATCGTAACAAAGTGGGCCAGTCGGTAAAGTGTTTTTCTGATCTCAAACGCTTTGTAAGTTCCCTTAAGTCGCTAGCGTCGACGTCCGCTCTCAATACCAAGCTATCAAAGCGAAAAATTCCGTGTCTTTACTAAAGGCCTCATTAGGGTCCATGAACGATATTGAATGCAGTGAGCAACCTGAGATACATCATCACACCTTGCAATGCAGCGAGGTTTGGAGTGGTTACCGCGCGATCGAGAACTCCGTGCTCTCGAGGGGAATGCGAGCTTGGATTTGGAGCACTCCCTATCAGGATGACTCCGAAGGAGGGGACGTCCACTACCTTTCGCTATGCAGTGGGGGCATTGTTACTCGGATTGTTCTCGCTGACGTTTGTGGTCACGGCAGTGCCGTCTCTGCGATCTCTGAAAAACTGTGCAACTTGTTTCGGCGTTTTATGAACGCAAAAAAACAGCGTCAGGTTGTCCGTGTGATCAACCAAGAGTTCACTCAGATGACAAAAGATTTTCGATTTGCTACCGCCGTGCTGGTCACCTACGAACATCATCGAAAACGTCTGCAGTTCAGTAACGCCGGTCATCCACCTCCCCTGTTTCTTGGCGTTCACTCAGGAAAGTGGACTTTTCTGGATGTCGATGAAATGGCTTCGACTGATGATGTGAGCGAAGTGACAGAAGATGCGTCCAATCTACCTTTCGGGATTGACGCAGATGCACAGTATGACACACACCTTCAGGCCATCGCGTCGGGAGACCGCCTGATTCTGTACACCGACGCTTTTATGGAGGCTCAGAGTTCGAACGGTGAGATGCTTGGAGCCGTCGGTTTTTTAGCGATCGCACAATCACTTACCGATGAGCATCCCGATCAAACGTGCGAGTCATTCGGCAGGATGCTGCTGGAGCGTTTTCAAGATCAGTTCGGTGTAGATGCGGATGATGATCAAACGTTGATCGTGATCGACTTTGGCGAGGGACGCGGAGGACCAAGCCTGGGAGAGAGGCTGGCCGGTTACGGACGTTTTATCAAATCGCGACTAACTTAATTAGCCTTGGGTCACTGTCGACTCCTCAAGCAACTGCATCCAACGCCGTGCTCGAGTGTAGACATGAACGTCATTCCACTTTCTGAGCCATCCCAATAGAACGGTTCTCGCGGTGCGCGACTACCGAATCGGTTCATTCTTTCCGCCTCAAAAATTTCTCCATTGGCGATGACGTGTTGAATTTTCTCTGTGTCGCGGATTTCTTTGGCGGGGTCGGCGTCTTTCTGGTAGACGATCAGATCAGCGAGTTTGCCAACCTCAATTGAGCCTAGGTCCGCATCGAGACCTAGGTACTTGGCTCCGTTGATCGTCCCGCATTGGAGTGCCTCAAGCGGTGTCATGCCGCCCTGCACAAAGCTCCACATCTCCCAGTGCGTGCAGATACCATTGAGTTGTCCATGTCCTCCCGCCTGCACGAGGCTGCCTTGATCCACCAGCTGTTTTGCAATCTCAGCGACTCGCATGTGGTTGTAGTCTTCGTCTGGCGATTTTTGGCGGCGACGCGCGCGGGGGTCGAGTATTTGC
>JBMHCO010000068.1:0-5647 GCA_049889895.1 Rubripirellula sp. | reverse complement strand
TCGTAGAACGGGGTCGGTGCTAACCACCGATAGGATTTTGTTCAACTGCCGTTGGTCACGGGAAACGCTTTCTGCCGTCGTCATCGGGTCTTCTCCGAACGAGCACAACCTGTGAAAGACTATGGAGTCATGATGATCCTGTTTCACACAGTCACGTCCATTGACGTTGGTGTGAAATCTTTCAAAAGATCTTCATGAAATCAACTGCAAATCCACTTTGATTCGTCGGCATCTGGCTGCAAGGAATATGAGTCTGGTTTGACTTAAAAAGTCAAACTTTTTCACTTTATCATTCAACTACGGGAATTCTTTCACCCTCAGGCCTCATTCCTTTCCCTCGAGGTCGGCTCGAATACTTTCTTGCCAAGCTCGCTCGAACGGTTCGATTTTGTTTTGCAGGTGTTTCGGAAGGCCAGTCATCCAGTCTGAAAAATCAGCGATTTCTGGTCGAATGATCCCAAGAATTTGAGCAGCAACAGCTGGGTTTACCTGCTCAAGTGAATCTCGGAGAAGGTCGAGGTTGATACGTTCTGCATTATCACCGCGATCAAGAGTCTCGAGAATAGATAGTGCTTGTTCTCGTGGCGATAAAAAAATTCCATCGCCGTCCGCATCAATCCTGAGGGGACCAGAACAGCTAAAGACGTAGGGCTGGAATTGAATCGAGTCGGGTTGATAGGGTTTCGCCGTCGGCCAGTGCGGACTCTTGATTCCGGGGCCCTTGGCAACCAGAGTCAGCCAGCTATCGGATCGCAGTTGGCCGGGGGGAATCGTCCAATCGCAAAGGACTCGATTCGTCTCCCGTTTCACGAGCACTTGGGGCGTTGGCAGGTTGTTGAGTGTTGACTTTGAGCCGGATGAATTCGCTTTGGGTTCTCGTGTGGTTTGGGTGTTGGGTGTCGCGAGATCAACCTTTGTCCAAGGCCGGCCATTGAGCCAAAGTTCAATCTCAGTTGCCTCCGACCAGCTTGGAAAGAGTACTTCGGCGGTAACGTGAAATCCTGAACTTTCCGTGCCCACAACTTCTTTACCGACCAGGCGTTCTTTACTGATCGTTACTTTTTGTTGCGTCTGGACACTATCAGAGTTCTGGCTCGGGTGAGCATCGAGGCTGAGTAGTTCGCCCGGGCCGGCCCTCTGAATGTCGACTCCTGCCGAGTGGTCGTCACCGAGTCCGGCCGAGAGTTTCGCCAACAGCCCGTAGCTGACAATCACTTTCCCCTCGAGGAACGCGGTCACCGCTTTATCAATGTCGACAGCCGAGGGATCGGAGTCATCACACTGTATGTAGGTTCGTCCCTGTCCGACGATATAACGACTGACGTCATGTGAATCACTACTTCCTACCGGCGTGACCGTTAGGCCATGGTTGATTAGGCCGCACCAGTCACGAAACAGCTCCATGGGATCGGTTTGCACCGCACCGGAATTGATCAATTCCATCGCGTTAAATCGACGATCAAATCCATCTCGGTTCGTCCCCGTCAAACTCACGTGGTGCCTTGGCGAAAAGGGACGGAAGCCGGAGTGAATATCTCGTGCGTGATTCAGGATTGCGATGGCGACTTGGGGATTCTCGAAGATCGAATCAAACAGTTGGCTCCAGTCTGCTGCCTGATGGTTTGGTCTTGCTGCATCGGCGGAAGTAGGAAAGATATTGAAATGTCCTTTCTTGGTCGTGACTTCGTTGCCGACCACCGGTGTGAACCACGGTGCGGTACCGAGTGATTGCGAGTCGGCGGTGTAATCGATTTGAGTGTTATGGTCGGTTGCGATCGGCAGTTCGATGCCTTCGCCAGCGAGAGTGACAAGGCGTTCCAGTAGCGTGCAATCTCCGTGCCCAGAATGAGTCACTGTGTGGACATGTGTATCGCAAGCGATCCATCCCTCGGTGTCCACTTCACGTTCGATTTGAAGCGTTCGTTTGAGGTGTTGGCCGTGCTGGATCGTAAAATCTGCTTTGGCAACGGAATACTCAAAACCGCGTCCCGCGTAGATTCGGTAGCTTCCGGGGCTCACACCGAAGAAGGCATGTCCTGTTGCGGTGTAAATGACACCCTGACGCGAAGCGAGTTTTGGATCATGTGATGCTTTGCCGTTAGTTGCGTCGTCTTTCTGGCCCGCAGCAAGCGAGGGAGACGCCGAGGCGAAGGCGTGAACGGGAATGAGTGTTCCGGTGTCGTCAACGATTGTGATTCGACCGGGGATTGGGCGTTGCGAGGTATCAGCGATCACGACTTCGACGGTTGCCAAGTTTCGAAGTTGCTTCGGTGAGCAATCATGGATCTCAATTTCTCCGACTCGTATCTCATCGGAGCTTGATGCCTTGGTGCTGATGACTAATTCATTGTCAGATTGTTGAAGTAGCCCCGGTGGGATCTCGAAGTCACACCGCAAATCATTTTCATCACGTACCAATCGGCCGAGGCTGGTTCCATTGATCGAGACAGTCCACGATTCTTTCACATCTTGCTGTCTGAGTGAAAGCGTCCATGGTGCTGAGTTCACTCGAGAGGTGAATTGGTGTTGGTAGCTTGAATCCGGAATCTCTGCGGGGAAGTCAGACCATTCCCGTTCGATGCCGCTACGAATGTCTTGCATGTGATCGCTGCTAAACTGCGTCACAACCTCGGCTTGGAGGGGAGATGGGAGAGTGACGACAAGCAGATGGATTAGCGCCACCAATAAAAGCGGGGGTTTCGTTCGGTGTGCTCTCGATAAGGATCTCGTCGCATCCGATGGATCTGGTTTTGGCACGGTTGTCACTCCATCAAAGGGTCTGCCTGTTAACGGGCTAAGTTTACCGTATCATTGGACTCGCTTGCTGCGGGAACGCATATCGGAATGCATCGGTATGGAAATTGTGTACCATGCTGCTCCTCGCTTCGAGTCATTGACGATTCGCAACTTTCGAACACTCTCGGCTCAGTTCATTAAAACCGTTCATTAACACCGTTAAATCAAGTTGATCGCATGAATACAAAACCCAAGGTTTTTCTAACTCGGGAGTTGCCACCCGAATGCATGCGTCAGTTGAGTGAATCCGCTGTACTGACCTACAACCGAGAGGATCGGTGTCTTAGTAAAGAAGAGATCCTACGTGGGGTAGCAGGTGCGGACGGTTTGCTTTGCTTACTGACCGACACCATCGATGATGAGATTCTTGCGGCGGGAGCCGACCTGCGAGTGGTGTCAAATTTTGCCGTTGGGTTCAACAATATTGACGTTGAAGCTGCAACAAGGAGAAAGATTCCTGTCACCAACACCCCGGGGGTTCTTACCGATAGTACCGCCGACATGACGTGGGCCTTGTTGATGGACGCTGCTCGGCGTGTCTCGGAGGGGGATCGATTGGTTCGCACCAAGCAGTGGGGCGGTTGGGGACCGTTGCAATTGCTCGGTGCGGACATTACCGGAGCGACGTTGGGGTTGATCGGGTTTGGTCGGATTGGCCAGGCCGTTGCTCGACGTGCCAAAGGGTTTGACATGAAGGTCGTTTATTGGAATCGCACCCGTTTGAATACAGAAGAAGAAGCTCGCCTCGGGGTTGAGTACCGTTCTCTGGATCAACTGCTCGGAGAGAGTGACTTTGTGTCTTTGCATGTTGCGCTGAATGAACAGACAGTGCATCTGATTGGTCCTAGCGAGCTAGAGAAAATGAAAAGCTCTGCTTGCTTGATCAATACCGCGAGGGGGCCCGTGGTGGATGAAAAGGCATTGGTTGTTGCTTTGAAGTCGGGGGCGATTGCTTCGGCGGGTTTGGACGTGTACGAACGCGAGCCACTTTTGGAACCAGAGTTGTATGATTTGGACAACGCCGTGCTCGCGCCGCACCTTGGTAGTGCAACAATCGGCACTCGCACAAAGATGGGAAACATGGCGGTAGAAAATTGTCTTTTGGCTTGTGCGGGTAAGACGCCACCCAATCTCGTAAATCCGGATGCTTATGTCTGAGCTATATCCTGTACTGGCCGCTATTTTACCGATCTTGGTGACGGCCATTCTGCTGGTTGGTCTTCGTTGGCCTGCGTCACTCGCTATGCCAATGGCCTATCTAACGGTATTGTTGGTTGCCATCTTTTACTGGCAGGTTAATCCGTGGCAGGTCGCTGCCGCATCGCTCAATGGAGTGACGGTCACCATTACACTGCTCTACATCATTTTCGGTGCGATCTTGTTGCTGAATACGATGGTAGAGAGCGGTGGATTATCAACCATCCGACGCGGATTCATTGAGATTACACCGGATCGACGCGTTCAGGCGATCATTGTCGCTTGGCTGTTCGGCTCTTTTATCGAGGGCTCCGCAGGCTTTGGGACTCCAGCTGCGGTGTGTGTTCCACTATTGGTTGGGTTAGGTTTTCCGGCGAAAGCGGCCGTTATCTGCGGCATGTTGATTCAGTGCACGCCCGTCTCGTTTGGTGCCGTTGGCACTCCGATTCTGCTTGGAGTGAAAGGTGGCTTAAGTGGAACCGAGGCGGTTAGCGAGTACGCGAGTTTGCTTGGCATGAGCGATTGGTTGGAGTTGCTGCCGGTCATTGGTCACCGCGTTGCCATCCTGCATGCGTTGATTGGTTCTCTAGTTCCTCTGATCATGGTTTCATTCCTGACTCGATTCTTTGGTGAGAGTCGCTCTTGGAGAGACGGTTTGCGGCTTTGGAGGTTTTCCCTTTTTGCTGCATTGTCGATGACGGTTCCCTACGTCGTGATTTCTAGCCCACGTGTTTTGGGCCCTGAGTTTCCTTCTTTGTTGGGAGCGTTGATTGGCTTGGCCTTGGTGATTCCTGCTGCCAAGCGGGGATTGTTTTTGCCTAAAGGCGATGTCTGGGATTTTCCCGCCAAAGAGCGTTGGGAGCAATCTTGGCAGGGTAAGACCGAAATGACTTTGGATACTGGTCCGACCGGCCTCTCTTTGAAAAGAGCTTGGGCTCCCTACTTCGTGATTGCTTTGCTGCTGGTGATTACTCGACTACCGATTTTGCCAATTGGTGAGTGGTTAAAGGGGAGGCAGGTGCCGGCGGATCCGGAGCATTGGAAGGGTATCTTTGGTACGTCGGTTGACATCAAGTCGATTTCGTTTCTTTACCTGCCTGGTACCGTCTTTATTGTCGTTAGCGTGCTCGCTTTTCGACTGCATCGCATGAAGGGTCCGTCGATCGCGGCAGCTTTCAGGCGTTCAGGGAGGATGTTGTTGGGGGCTTCGACGGCGCTCGTTTTCTCGGTGCCGATGGTGCAGGTATTCATTCATTCCGAGGGTGGAGCTTCTGGTCTGGATTCCATGCCGAATTATCTTGCTGGCGTGGTGGCAGAGATCACAGGCTCGGTCTGGCCGGCATTTGCCTCCCTGATCGGTGGGGTCGGTGCTTTCGTCGCGGGATCGAACACCATCAGCAACATGATGTTTTCACAGTTCCAGTTTTCGGTGGCCCAGCAGATTGGGGTCGACCCACTGTGGGGTGTAGCTCTTCAAGCGGTCGGTGGTGCAGCGGGGAATGTGATCTGTGTTCATAACGTGGTTTCAGCTTGCGCCGTTGTTGGCTTCATCGGTCGAGAGGGCGAAGTGATTCGCGTGACCGCTCTGATGTTCGCCTACTACATCGTGATGGCGGCGATTCTAGGCCTATGTGTCACTTAAACGATGTTCTGG
>JBMHCO010000067.1:0-14456 GCA_049889895.1 Rubripirellula sp. | reverse complement strand
CGCTGGGCTCTAACCCCTGAACAACGTCCCTGCGTAAGCCCTGTTAGGGTCCCTGCGTAAGCCCTGTTAGGGTCCCTGCGTAAGCCCTGTTAGGGTCCCTGCGTAAGCCCTGTTAGGGTCTCAGCGTGAGCCTTGTTGGGTGATAAACTGGACGATGCGTTGGCGGAGTGATTCGCCTTGATTAAGAGTCATCAACCGAGAGGAAGTCCGTTGCAATTTGACCGCTTTGACGATTGCCAATCCTTGCGAGTACTGATCCTCACCAGTCCGAAAGCGGGTAGTGGTGCGGGACGTGATGAGATCCCCAAGGTTGAGCGGCGATTGGGTGAGTTGGGGATTTCCTGCGCGGTGATTGTGTCGATTGACGAAATGCGTGAACTGCTCACCGAGACGGATTCGTACAAGCGGACGATCGTGGTTGCCGCCGGCGGCGATGGGACTTACTGCCTGGCGGCGACGCTGATCAGGGAATCACGGATCAGGGAATCGCGGATAAGGGAATCGCGGATAAGGGAATCGCGAGGTGGTGATCTCCTTAACGGTTCGATTGCAGATGCGGATCGTGAACCTTTCTCACATCAAACTTACCTGTTACCGATGCCTCTCGGCACCGAAAACTTACTCGCCCGCGAGTACAAACATTCCAATCTCGCAGATGACGTGATCGCCGCGCTGCGATTTGGAGCGGTTCAGGAGACGGACTTGGGACTCTGCGGCGATCGTGTTTTTTTGATCATGGCATCGTCCGGATTTGACGCCGAGGTGGTTCGCTGGTTGCATTTGACGCGCGGCGGGCACATTAGCCGCCTGACCTACCTGAAGCCGATCATCCGTTCGATGTTCAGCTTTCGCTTTCCACCGCAACGCGTGACGGTCGATGGAGAGTTCATTGGTGAGTTCGCTTGGGTCATGGCTTTTAACCTGCCGCAGTACGGTGGTGATCTTCGCATTGAGCCCGATGCAGATGGGACAGACGGATGCCTGAATGTGATTCTCTTCAAGAACCGCGGAATCCTGAGTGGTTTGCGATATGTTTGGAAGATTGCTCGGGCAAAGCATCTAACGGATGCATCGGTGCATCGTGTCCGAGGCAAGGAGATCAGCGTTGAGTCGTCTCAGCGTGTACCACTTCAGATTGATGGTGACTGTATCGGGGAGTTACCGGCAAAAATACGAGTGCTTCCCAAGGCAATGTCGCTGGTGATGCCCGCGAGCGGTGAAGCAGATCACGGTCACTGAGACTTGTCGGTGACCTTCATTCTCGATCGAGCTTCAAGCGGTTTGCCAGCGCTGCGAATTTTTGCCAGTGCTGCGATATGTTGAGGGGAACAACCGCAGCAAGCGCCGACGAGCGTTGCCCCGTGATCAACCCAATGCAGTGCGATATCGGCATATCGCTCGGCTGCGGTGGCATGTGCGTTTGTCCTCTTGTTCTCTCTGTCAATTACCGAGTGCCATCCGTAATCGCCATTGATGGGTCCCGCATTGGCGCTAACACCCAAGGCGATCCCGAGATTCAGTTTTTCGATCTCTCGAAGGTAATTAAGTGAGCAAGCTGCGGGGGTGCAACCAACGAAGACTGCACCCGCTCCGGCCTCGGCGCACCTAGCGGCGAGGGTTGCCATTGCCCGAGGAGACATCAAATCTGCTTCTGGCCCAGCGGTCAGGCTGATCCATGTTTCGTGTCCGGTTTTAGCCGCTTCACGCACCGCGGTGGTCGCTTCGTCGGAATTGGCGAAGGTCTCGCAAAACAGAATGTCACAGCCGCACTCGACTAGATAATGAGCCATCTCACAATGCGGGCCCTGACTTTCTTGTCCCGGAGAAAGATCAGGCCTGTAGCAATCTGCGACGGGACCAATGCTGCCAGCGAGACGGTACTGCGACTTTGGATCGCTGGCGGTTGAGTCGGTCACCTTGGGGCCAACCTTGGGGCCACTGGGGGACGCTTCCGAGGGCCGAGAATCTGCAGGTGTTCCTTTGGTGGATTTCTGCTGTTTGTATTCTTGGATTTGCTGATTAACAAGCGAAACTGCTTGCTGAGTGAGTTCACGCCAGCGGGTTTCGCAATGTGCTGGGCCGGTTCGGAAAGTGTTTGCGGTATGGACTTGGGCTCCGGCGCTCAGATATTCCGCATGGATTTGGCTGATCAGATCGGGGGCGGTCCTGAGTGCCTCGGCGCTCCACTGATCGCTATCCAGTGGGACGCCACGAGCAATCAATTCCGTACCCAGGGGACCATCCACGAGGGTGATCATGCTTCGGCGAGACCCGTTAGTTCCAACGCTTTTTGCTTGGCACCACCGAGATCAAGTTTTCCGGTTCCCAGCATGGGGATTTCATCGACCACATAAAAACTGTCTGCTGCGGGGATGAATAAGTTGGGCAGCCCTGCTTCGGAGAGACCTTTGCGGAGATCATCCGCAGAGAGCGATGACTCAAGCTGCAGCACAATCAATCGTTCGCCTTTTTTCGCATCAGGAACTGCGGTGACGCAGACGCGTTTCACGTCGTCTTCATCGCCTTCCATCAGTTGCTTTTCGAGTTCTTCCTCGACTTTGCCGTGCGGGATCATCTCGCCAGCGATTTTGGAGAATCGTTTGAGGCGACCGGTGATGTGAATGAACCCCTGCTGGTCGATGTGTGCGATGTCTCCGGTGACGTACCAGCCATCTTGAATCGCTTCGCGTGTCTGTTCTTCACGGTTGGCGTATCCCTGCATCACATTGGGACCGGTAATCAGTAGCATGCCGTCTTCGCCAGCAAGCAGTTCACGATCGGTTTCCGGTTCAACCACTCGAGCGGCAACACCGGGCAGTGGTCTACCGACGGATCCTTCCTCGCGATCGATCTGGTACTTGGCCTTTGATCGAGATGGAGGAATGTTGACTGAGACGAGCGGACTGAGTTCCGTTGTGCCGTATCCTTCAACCGGCCTAACGCCGAATCGTTTTTCAAATGCTTCAAATTGATCTTGAGGCATCTTTTCGGCTCCCACCACCACAACATCCAGATGCTCAAACTGTTCGGGGGTGATTCGTCGCATGTAACCTTTCAGGAAGGTTGGAGTCGCGAGAAGGACGGTCGCTTTGTACTTCTGGGCGAGCTTCCCGACTTGTTTTGCATCGAGCGGGTTGAAGTGGAAGACGCCTGCGGGGCCTAGAAGATTGACGGCCCACAGTGTGACCGAATAACCAAAAGAGTGGAAGAAAGGGAGGATGCCAAGTGCGGTATCTTCGGATCCCAGTTTGACCGCTCGGTCGATCGCTTCGACATTGTGACTGATATTGGCGTTACTTAGTTGAACGCCTTTGGGCATTCCGGTAGAGCCACTGGTGAAGATCACGGTGAGCAGATCATCACTTTTGATTTGGTTGAGCCCCAAGATCCAGTCCAGCATGAAGGCTGGTATTAGGTTCGCTTGAACAAACCCAATCAGCTTGTCCATCGTGTTGACTTTGTCTTTGAGCGATTCAAGTTTGACGACTTCGGTTTCAACTTCGACGTCGATTTTCTCGTAGAACTTTTCGCTCGTCAGCACATGCTTGATACCGACGTCGTTAATGCAATGGTTGATGACGTTGCTGCTAACGGTGTAGTTGAGGTTTGCACTGATGCGGCGGTCGAGCGCCAGAGCGATATTGACCGCGACACCCGCCACACTCGGTGGGAGCAGGACACCGACGTGAGTTTCATTGTCGTCGAGGATTTCGCGGCGTAACGCACGCCGAAGAACGAGGACGCGAGTGAGAAGTGATCGTCCACCCGCTTCGGTTCCAAGTGAATCAGCTGCCTGTAGTCGTCCACCACGGCGACGCCAAGTGCGAATGATTCTTTTGGCGAGCACCGGGTAGTCATCGCGTCTTCGAATTGCGGCATCGGCACCAAGTTTTTGGACGCAGCTGCGAATTTTTTCCAGTGGTGTATCGGTTGCCAGTGATGGGCCGATGTGTAGCGTCAGTTGGCGACGAAAGTTCTTGGGGCGTTTGAAGAAGAACTTGCCTTCCGAGAAGCTGAAGAGGCTACCCCACATGCCTTCAAGCCACATTGGGACGACGGGCGCCTCAGTACCTTTGAGAATCTTTTGGAGACCTGGCTTGAATGCTTGAAGTTGTCCGGTGCGAGTGATTGTGCCTTCGGGGAAAATGCCCACCACTTCGGAGGCAAGAAGAGCTTCGCGTGCGGTCTTGAGTGCCCTGCCGATCGACTTTGGGCTGGGCATCATCAAGATCGTATCGAAAGCCCCGGCAAAATATTGAAGGACACGACTTTTGAAGTTGCCGCCATCGACCACAAAGCGAACATTTCGAGGTAGCATCCAGAGAATCAAGATTCCATCGAGCCACGAAATGTGGTTGCTGACCACCACACAGCCTCCCTGCTTGGGAAGGTTTTCGAGGCCGACGATCTCTCGTCGATAGAGAATGCCGAGTAGGATTTGGAAGGGTGTGCGAACGAACAGTCGCGGGGAAACTACCGCTGTGATTCCACCGAGGACTATAACCGCGGCTAATACGGATAAGAAAATTTGCAATCCACTCACGGCTGTTTCCTTTTTGGTCGGTGACTGAAGACCGGTTCAGCTTTTTGCGGTCAGTGACTCGGCAATGGCTGGCGTTCGCGTCGACGTCTATTGTTGCCCATCTGGGCTGCTTCTGAAACCTCGATCGGGTCGAAACGCTGATTCAGAACGAGGATCAATCGACTCGAATGAACGTGAGACGGCTTAAGCGTTTCATGGTTATGAATCCCTAAGCCGCTGAATCTCTAATGCGTGTGAATTTCGAGCGTCTCTGGATCTGAGCCTGTCGTCACGCCGCCGCTTCGCTTGTTTCGGGTTCATTTTGAGAAAATCTGGCTCGTATCAGCGAATGCCTTGAATTCGAGAGCGTTCCCCGAGGGATCAAGAAAGAACATGGTGGCCTGTTCCCCGACCTGACCTTCAAAGCGTTTGTACGGTTCGATCATAAATTTGACATCGTGGGATTTTAAGCGGTCGCGAAGTGTCTCCCAATCCTTCATTTCTAGGATGACTCCAAAATGTGGAACCGGAACATCGTGTCCATCGACTGGGTTGCAAGTTTCGATTGGCTTGGCTGAGGGGGAAAGGTGGGCGACGACTTGGTGGCCAAAGAGGTTGAAGTCGATCCAAGTTTCACTGCTGCGTCCTTCTGGGAGTCCCAGCACTTGGCCGTAAAAATGTCTGGTTGCTGTGAGGTCCGAAACGGGAAAAGCAAGATGGAATGGTGTTAGCTTGGGCATTGCAAGACGCGGTTGAAAGGTGTGCGAGGGGGCAAGCGTTAAAATCCATGGAAAGACCGGCTCTTGATTTTAACTTACCCGTAGACCGCAGGGTGTAAGGTTTACGTTACGATGTTGCCGGTTCGGCGAGGTCAAGTCAGCGGCACCATTAACAAAGCCGATGATCCGTAGTGGATGATGAAACTCGATTCGAGGCGGGTGGTAAAGGATGAATCATTGGGGACGAGAGATGCGTTTGATTTTGTTAGTTGCGTTCATGTTCTTGATCTGCAGTCCACTCGCCGTGCTTGGGCAATCGGCCGCTGATACCTTTGTCGGTCGCTCCGAGATCGATGCTGGCGAATTCAAGATTTCCGAGCATGATTGGCCGTGGTGGCGAGGTGCCATGCGGGATGGTTCGGTTGCTGACGCGAAGCAGGCACCAACGGATTGGAGTGAGACCAAGAATGTCGCGTGGAAAGCACCGGTTGTGGGACGCGGACACGGGTCGCCTACGGTTCTCGGGCAGCGTGTGTTTCTTGCATCAGCAGACCCGGCGAGACAGGTTCAAGTTGTGCTTTGCTGGGAGCGTGCCACCGGCAAGCGGCTCTGGGAGTCGATTGTTCACGAGGGTGGTTTTGAAAATAAGAGTGAGCGTGGGGCGAATCAAAAAGCTTCGCTTGCTTCGAGTACCATCGCGACCGATGGAGAGCGTTTGTATATCAACTTTCTCAACCACGATGCGGTCTACACAACTGCTCTGAACTTGCAGGGTGAATTGGTTTGGCAACAGAAAATCTGTGATTACGTCCTGCATCAAGGTTATGGCTCTTCGCCGGCGGTCTATCAGGATCTCGTGATCGTTTCGGCCGACAACAAAGGAGGTGGAGCCATCGCGGGACTGGATCGCGAGTCTGGGGAAGTGCGTTGGCTGCGCAGTCGACCTGCAAAGCCCAACTATGCTTCGCCATCGATCATGCACCTTGATGGGAAAGATCAGTTGATCTTTAGCGGTTGTGATCTCGTCACCAGCCTCGATCCAAAGACGGGTGAGGTTTACTGGGAGATTGAAGGATCAACTACCGAGTGTGTCACGACAAGCGTGACCGACGGCGTTCATATCTTTACCAGCGGCGGCTATCCCAAGAATCACTTGGCAGCAGTGCGTGTGGATGGTTCCGGTAAGATTGATTGGGAACGCAACACGCGAGTGTACGTCCCTTCGATGTTGCAGCGTGGCGGGTATCTCTATGCGACTCTGGATGCTGGTGTGGCGAGTTGTTTTCGTTGCGAGGACGGAGAAGAACTTTGGAAAGCGAGACTCGGTGGGACTTTCACCAGTTCACCAATCTTGCATGGTGATCGGATCTACGCCACCAACGAAGAGGGTGTCACCTTCATCTTTCTCGCCTCGCCAGAGGGTTTTGAGAAGCTTGCCGAGAACCAACTTGGTAACAGTGTCTATGCGACGCCCGCAATCTGTGGCGGTCAGATCTTCATGCGAGTTGGGATGCAGGAAGATGATCAGCGTCAAGAATGGCTCTACTGCATCGCTGAGTAAGTTGAATCAGGAGAGACTCAGGGGGCTGCTGGGACGCTGAGTTCCTGACACTAGCGGGTCTGTTGCTTAAACCAAGTTGCTATGCGATCCATTGCTTCGTGCAGGTTCTCGTCGCTATTGGCGTAGCACAGTCGCAAGTAACCTTCGCCCGCGGCACCAAACGCGGTACCCGGCAGAACTGCAACACCCGCATCGTGAAGGAGATCGTCCGCGATCGATTGGCTGGATCTTCCAAAAGATGAGACATTGGGGAAGACGTAAAACGCTCCACTGGGTGTCTCGCAATGAACGCCATCGATTTGGTTGAGACGTTGGACAATCAGATCTCTGCGTGATTGGTAGATGTCTCGCATGGCAAGCGATTGCTCGCCGCAGCACTCCGACGCAACCAAGCCGGCATGCTGCGTGAACTCGGCGGTGCATCCAACACTGTGGACCATCAGCAGTCCTACCTTTTCGGCCAAGGCTGACGGCATGATCCCGTAGCCTAATCTCCATCCGGTCATCGCGTGCGACTTTGAAAAGCCATCGACGTGGATCGTTCGCTCTTGCATCCCAGGTAAGCGGAGGATGCTGTGATGTTGGCACGGTGGGTAGGTGAGGTTGCGATAGATTTCGTCTGAAATGACCCACAGGTCATGTTCGATGGCAATCGATGCAATCGCTTCGAGTTGTTTGGGTTCCAAGACCAAGCCAGTTGGGTTACTTGGAGAGTTGATCACGATCAAACGTGATCGCGGTGTGATGCGTTGTCGGATCGAATCGATTGGCGAAGCGAGATTTTGATGTAAGTCGATGGGGTAAGGGATCGGTGTACCACCTGCCACACGAATCATCGCTTCGTAAGTCGGGAAACCGGGATCCGGATAGATCACCTCGTCTCCTGCTGAGATCAGGGCGAGGGTGGGAAGAAAGAGCAGCGGTTTCGCACCCGGTCCCACGACGACGTTGTTAGCGTTGATTTCGATCCCGAGTCGAGTGGCGGTTTGTTCCGCGATCGTCTGGCGTAGTTGAGGAATTCCGGCGGCCGGTGTGTAACGTGTTTTTCCTCGTTGGATCGATTCGATCCCATGCTGTGCAATGATCGCCGGGGTAGGGAAATCTGGTTCACCGATTTCAAGGTGAATGATGCTGCGTCCTTGACTTTCAAGTTGCTGTGCGGCCGCGAGTGTACGGTAAGCGCCCTCAGGTTGAAGGTCGTTGACCGCCCCGCTAAAGCGATGGAGCTCGGCAAAGCGACGCATCGTTGGTTGGGAATCGGAGTCCATGATCGCTAGCCTTAGAGGAAATGGCTTGGAGAAGACGTCGACGTAGTCCAGATTTAGCTGAGGTGAACTTCAATGAATCACTCGGCCTAGCCCGAAGTGTAACGGTTTCGCATCTGACGTGTGGTTTTTGGCCTGTGGGGGGATGGCTGGCTCTGTGTCACCGTTTTTCGTGGTTAGAGTTTTCCAGTTGTCAGAGATTTAAGCCTGAGACGCTCGATTTCGAACCATTGAAGCGGTGATTTGCTTCTACACGACCCATCTGCATCGTGGTAAGATTTTGCCGCCCAGAGGAACCCGCTTTACCGAGTTCAACTGAGATAAACAGCATGTGAGCAGGGTTCGTGTGCTGACCAACCTTCCGGCTTTGCCGCCATCACCATTCCTTCCTTCCGAGTTGATACAAGATGAAACTTTGGCATCTTTTTCCCGCCATGCTCCTGCCGTTTGCTCTGTTGGTCGGCTGCAATTCAGGTTCGTCCGACACCGCTGGGGGAGGTTCTTCTGGAAAGCGGCAATTCATCAGTATGGGAACGGCACCCGTGGGCGGCGCGTTTCCGGTGGTCGGGGGAGCAATTTGTGATGTGTTAAATCAGCACAAATCCGAGATCGACTGGAAGCTGAGTCCGAAAGGAACCAAAGGATCGCAGGAGAACATCCGTCGTCTTCAGCAAGGTGAGCTTGAGTTAGGGATGTCCAACGCGGCGATCTCTTACTTTGCCGCGCGCGGTGAAGGTGGTTGGAATGAAAAATATGACATTCGCGCAATCGCAACGATGGCACCCAACGTGGCTCTCTTCATCACTCGAGCCGACTCGGGGATCCAAAGCATTGCTGACCTGAAAGGCAAGCGAGTGATTACGGGGCCAGCCGGTGCTGGTTTTCAAATGTTTATTGAGCCGATTCTCGCCGAGCATGGTGTTGCGTGGGCTGACATCACTTCACTCAATGCGACGCAGAGTGGATCCGTCGATCAACTTTCCGATGGTTCAGCTGATGCAGCGTTCCTCGGAGGTGCAGTCCCGACCGGTTCGATCACTCAGGCAGCGAGCACCTTTGATGTGCATTACATTCCGTTTGATGAAGCGGCTCGGCAATCACTGATCGATAAGTATGCGTTCTTCCATCCGGCGACCATTCCTGGTGGTACCTACAAAGGCTTGGACGAGGATTACGCTGGATTGAACGTGGGATCGATGCACTTGATCACTTCGGCTTCTCAGGACACCGAGTTGATCTATCAAATCACCAAAACGCTCTGGGAAAATCGAGCCGAAGTCGTTGAGCAGCATCCTGCCGGTAAGGCGTTGAATCCAAAGAATGTCGCGCGTGATACCGGCATTGAGTATCACCCGGGAGCTGTGCAGTTCTATCAGGAAGAAGGAATTTGGCCCGAAGCGGCCGGCTCCGAGACCTCATCGACCGAAGCAGATGCCGAGCCTAGTGAGGAAGCTGAGTCAGCGACCGCTGAGCCAGCAACTACCGAGGCAGCAACTGAAGCAGCGGAATGATCTCAGCGGTTTGGCCGACAATGGCCGTTGCTTTTGAATCGTTCCTTTTGAAGCCTGGTGTTGCCGTCTCTCAGAGACGGCTTCGTGATCGGTGCCGAGGCATCCATCTCAGGCATTTATTTCTTGTGATTGACCGAGCGGTGTTTCTCATCCTGTAATTGAATAACAGATATGACGTCAGATGTGGCTGAGCTGAGTCGATTCGACTCGATTAAGAAATCGGTTGTCAGTGCTTTGGGCATCGCGTTGTGCTTATTCACACTCTTTGAAGTGAATTACAATACGCTTCAGCCACAGTCTTCGTTAGCGATCTTTGTCGGTTTGGGTTTAGTGCTGTGTTATTTGACCTTCCCGGTCGCAAAGTGCTGTGCCAATCACCCAGTGTCAAAGTCCGTTGACGTCATCCTTGCGGTGCTGTCCGCGTTAACCTGTCTTTACGTGGTTGTGCAGACCGAGCCGATTTTTGAGTGGACGTGGGCGGATGGCTTTTCGCTCGGTAATCGTGCCGGTAGCGAGACAGGGTTGGATTACCTTGTGGGTGTGGTCGGCGTTCTGCTCGTGCTTGAGTCGACTCGCCGCAGTATTGGTTTGATTGTGCCGCTGCTTGCTTTGGCATTCATGGCTCATTCGTTCTACTGCCATCTCAGTCTCGAGCAAGATTTGCCAATGCTTCCCGACTGGATGTTGCCTCACGCAGGGCAAAACACCAAAGACTTGGTCAGCACGACCTTCCTGCAGAGCCTCGGTGTCTTTGGTGCTGCTGCTTCGGTCATGTTCAAATACGTTTTCCTATTTGTGGTCTTTGGGTCGTTCCTCGAAATGTCCGGAGCAACCAAGTTCATCATTGATTTTGCGACCAAAACATTCGGTCGAATTCAAGGTGGGCCTGCAATGGTTTCGGTCATGGCGAGCGGCCTGATGGGTTCGTTATCCGGATCGGCAGTTGCGAACGCCGTCACCACGGGAACGTTCACGATCCCGATGATGCGAGCAGCAAAGTTTCCCAAGCACATCGCGGGCGGGATCACCGCCGCTGCTGCATCGGGCGGTGCATTGGTGCCTCCTGTGATGGGAGCTGGTGCCTACATGATGCTCGAGTTAGTGCAGCCTCAGGTCACATTTTTGACGATCATGAAGGCGGCAATGATTCCCGCGATTCTGTATTACTTCTCGATTCTTGCGTTGGTCTTCCTGTACTCACGACGCCTCGGTGCCTCAAGGCTCTCGGCCAGCGAGCTGGCTGATAAAAAACTCTCCGGATTCGAAGCGCTCGTGTTCTTTAGTGCACTGGGAGTTTTGATTGGCCTTTTGATCCTGGGCTTTTCACCTTTCCGCAGTGTGACCGGTTCACTTGCCGTGATTCTGTTCTTGGCGACAAGGAACAAACGACTCGAGATTTCTGATGCTGCTCGGAACCGAGCGATGTTTGGTTTTCTCGGCATCATGGCCCTGCATCAATTGACCAGTCTGTCCGCCGATTCAATTACTGGTTTTGGTCAATTGTTTGTCGCCAGCTCTTGGATCGATCCGAGGACGGAAAGTTTTTCGATCTTGCTCGCCATCGGATCGCTTCTGGAATCGGCGATCGTCGGGATGTTTGGCTTGTTGCTGTTTTGTCTAAGAGATCCGAATTGGCGACCGCAGGTGGTTACCGCTTTCACCAAATCGGCCAAGAACGGTGTGGCGCTTGTTGCCGCGAGTGCCTGCGTGGGCATCATCATTGGGATTGTTCAGCAGACTGGAATCGCTAGTGACTTCAGTTCTGAGATCAAACAAGTGGTCGAGACCAATTTGTTCCTCGCATTGCTTGGAATCATGGTCTGTTCGCTGGTTTTGGGAATGGGCGTGCCATCGGTGGTGTGTTATTTGCTAATGGCGACCTTGATGGGTTCGGTGCTCGGTGAACTAGGTGTGCTACCGCTTGTCGCACACCTCTTCATCTTCTATTTCGGGATGATGTCCATGGTCACGCCGCCTGTTGCTTTAGCGGGTTACGCGAGTGCGTCGATTGCGGAGGCTCCGATTATGAAGACATCGGTGGCCGCATTCCGGTTCTCACTTGTTGGTTTCACTCTTCCATTCATGTTTGTGTACCGTCCGGCGCTTTGCTTGCTGGCTCCGGAGGGAGGAGAGTTGACTTGGTTTGCGATCATTCACGCGGTGCTTGCTGCCTTGATCGGAATCATGGCTCTTGCATCAGGTTTGGCCGGGTATGCAAAGCACAACTTGGGGTGGCTGAGCCGTGCGGTGCTGTTTTTATCCGCCGCTTTGCTGCTTGCACCCATCTCCAAAATTGGCCAGCAGAATGTTGGAATCGCCGTTGATGTGATCGGTGGATTGTTGTTCTTGGGGGTTGTTCTCTATAGCCACATGAAGAGCGGATCTTCAGATGAAGGTGTTGAGACCGTCACGGCATAGGTTAAACCCCATCGTTTGGGTGGCACGAGCCAACAAAAAATTGATTGTTGGTGCTCTCTTGATTATCGTGGATTCCTTCCAAGAGCGATTTCTCCACACCCTTTGGTAATCCAGAATGTTCGAAACAACTGCCCTGATTTTCTCGTGGCCTTGGGTAGCGTTTTCTTTGATTTGCGTCATTGCTTTGCCGATTGCTTCAGGCAGAGACAAAAAGAAACGACCACAGTTGGCGATGGACACTGGCGATCAGGATGAGGTTGCTCTTGCTGATGATTCAGGGCTAGGAGAGGCCGAAGCGTTTGCGGATGATGGATTTGCTGAGGCTGAATTTGATTCCGGTGAAGCGGCGGATGTTGAGGCGGAATTCGAAGGATTCGGCGAAGAGTCCAATCAGTAAGCTCGCACTGCCAATCTTGCACTGCCAATCTAAAACTGTATCACTTGTGTGATACTCCGATGGGATAAGACTCGGATCCTGCTCATGCTCGATCTTGAGCATCGCGCACGATTGCGTTCACGCGTGAAAGTGTTTCAGCGTTTAAACACCTTGCTGCTGCAACCTCTTTGACTTGCTCTGGGCGTCTGGCACCGACCAAAGCGTGTTCAACGCCAGGTTGCGAGAGTGCCCAACCAATTGATAGTTGGGCGGCGGTCAGTCCTACCTCGTGACTCAAGAGGTGTAGAGCGTCGATGATTCGATGTGCCCGTTCACGCGTGTGACCCTGATAGACCTCGTAGTTCGGCCGAGAGTCGCCCGCGGCGAATTGGTGATCGCGACTAATTCGACCGGCCAAGAGTCCTTTCATCAGCGTCCAGTAGACATGGGCGCGGATGTTCTTTGTTTCCGCTGTGGGAAGAAGTTCGGTGAGCGAGTCTCGCTGCAGAAGGTTCAGCGGGCACTGCAACGCCCTGACCGGTACGGATGCCTGTTCAGCAATGAGACTGAACTGTTGCAGCTGATCCACATTCACATTGCATACACCGATTTCGCGACACAATCCTCGTTGGTGTAGCTTGCAGAGTGCCAAAACGCTCTCTTCGAGTGGCACATTCGGGTCTGGTGAGTGAAGCATCAGGAGGTCGAGCGATTCGATGCGCATCCGCTTCAGCGTTTGTTCGGCATCGGCAGAGAGTTGTGCTTCGCTGCCATCGATGATTCGCTGCCGCTTGGTTGTCCAACGCTGGCCAACCTTGCCAATGATTCGGAAGCGTTCCCGGTCTGGTTTTAGGTGTCGACCGATCATGTGATCGCTTTCACCGTTGTAGCCGTAGCTGTAGGCTGAGTCGAAGGTTGTGATTCCTGCTTCGATCGCAGCATTGATCGTCTCTTCGACATCCTTCGGGGTGACACCGATCGTGGTAATTCCAGCGAGTGGCCAAAGTCCCAAAGCGACGCTGGGTTCTTGGGGAACGCTGCGGGGTCGCTTGTTCGCAGAGTCCGCTTCTGGTGTGTCTGTCATTGAGTCTGTCTTGGTGCAAAAAAAAAGTGTGTGGCAAAACGAGTTGCCACACACTTTTGTTCATGAATCTCAGATCGATCGATTAGATTTCGATCGTCAGGCCGAAGTCAACTCCTTGAACCCACAAACCTGAATCATCGAAATCGAATGCAGGTCGTGTGCCAGAAAGACCGGTGCCCAGGAAGAGAGAATCGACATTGGTGTCGATGACATCGCCGACCAATGCAACGTTATCGAAGTAGATGAACGAGTAGCCCACGGTAAAGTTGACGTTATCTCGCAGGGAGTACCCGAGTTTGAAGTTGACTTCGGGGACGAACGAGAAAGTATCACGCTCGTATTCGCCTTGGTTGCCCATCGCGAGAAGACCACCCGAGGCGATATTTGGGGCGACTGGCGGAGTTTGGTCGAAGCTGCTACCAGAGATGCTGACTTGCTGGTTCATGTTACCGAGATGAATTTTGGTCAGCGAGCTTGCGGACCAACGACCATGACTCATCGCAAGGTTGAAGCCAATTTGTCCGCCGTTGAATTCATTGTCGATGTCAAACTGATCGTTGAACCGACGGATTCGAGCGGTGTCTTCATCGATGGTTTCGCTTCGCATCGACAGCATGTCGCTGATCGAGAAGTGCGAGTAACCACCGATCAAGTCAATGGAGCAGTTCTCAACTTTGGCGAGGTTGATAAGGCCGTAGCCTTCAGCCGACCACATTTTGAGTTGGCTGCGACCGACAACCGAACCAGTGAAATTGGAGTCGTTGACGTCTACCGGATCGATCGCCACAAGCAACGCATCGTTGTCTTGGATACCGACGTTGTAGAAGGGACGACCGATAGACATGGTCGATCCGTCGCCCGATGCGAAGTGTGAATCATCATTGTTGCCGAGCCACCAGAAGCGACCACCCACGGCAAAATTTTCGGTGAGACGTTTGCCGAAGTCGAGTCGGATGCCTCCCGACACTTCGCCGTTGATGTCATCTCCAAAGACGGTTTG
>JBMHCO010000066.1:0-9874 GCA_049889895.1 Rubripirellula sp. | reverse complement strand
TTCTCGATCTGAAAAGCTTAGTCTGCGTCCAAGTGAATAGGTTAACATTTGCTTGGTAACACTTCGCGTAATGGTCTCTTCGTTTTCGAGCAGCAATTCTTTGAATGAGCGAATGTCATCAAAACGGTCGCCGCTTTCGGTGGTACCTGAGGCATCGACGGGTAATCCGTAGCGATATCTGATCCATGCAAAGGTATGCGGATCTTGCGGAAATGAAGGACGTTCACCTTCACCGAGGGTACGATACCGATCTCGCCAGCCACCGATTGGGTCGAAGTTTTCAAGTGCGAAACCGGGAGGGTCTATCCACTGATGACAGGAGGAACATGACGGATCGCCTCGATGAAGTTCCAACTGCTGACGCACCGTCACCGCACCGCGGATATCCGGTTCCACGGCAGCCACGCCCGATGGAGGAGGTGGCGTGGGGCGATCGAGGAAACGCTCAAGGACCCAAGCTCCACGAGTGACAGGAGAAGTGTTTGATCCGTTCGCAGTGACTTTCAGGATGCTACCTTGTGTCAAGAATCCACCACGGACGCTTTCCGAGGCGAGTTTTACCTTGCGAATCTCTAGGCCGTGGACTTGCTCGATTCCGTAATGCTCGGCAAGCCGTTGATTGATGAAGGCGTAGTCTGAGTCAATGCACTCCTTCAAATTCCGGTTCTGTTCAAGCATGTATTGAAAATACATTGTGGTCTCGTTAATCATCGATTGACGCAGAAGTTCATCGAATTCGGGGTACAGCTCGGCATCTGGTGAGGTGAAGTCGATGTCGCGGAGCCCAAGCCATTGGCCGGCAAAGTTTTCCGTCAATGCGGAAGCTCGGTCATCCCGCAGCATCCTTTCGACTTGTGAAAGGAGAGTGGAGCGTTCGCCGAGTTCACCGCTAACCGCCAGTTTCATCAGTTCTGAGTCCGGCAGGGAAGACCAAAGGAAGTAGGAGAGACGCGAAGCGAGAGCGATCGGAGTGATCCAGCGATCTGCTCGTGTTTCTTGGCTGTTTGATCCATGTTCTGCCAGCGATCCCAGCACGTTGCTGCTCGTTGTTGGCTCATCGAGGAATAAGAAAGCCGGTGAGCACAGGACATTAGTCAGACCCGTTCGTAATGCATCAAGAAAGCTTCGTCCTGTTTCAAGTTGGTCAAATGGAAGAGAAAGGATTTGTTGGATTTCGTCGGCGGAGACTGGGCGTCGATACGCCTTGGGAAGAAGCGTCTCAAAAATCTCCAATAACTCTTGCCGGCTAGCGGTTGCTGGATCGATGTCACCGAGTAGCTTTTGGCGGCTTACGGGAGGCCAAGGATCGATGGGGCCTTCGATGGTGATCTCGCCAATTTCGATACCGGGTTCAGGGTAGGTGTCTGCATCCTTTCTGGTATCTCGAGTCCCGTAGCATTTGGGTTGAAAGGTGCCGCCACTTTCGATTAATTCATCTGTGAATTCAATCGTAGTCCACTCATTCGGTAAAGCTTCATAAAAACCAACCAAATGTTTTTCTCGACGTCCAACGATGGTGTCACCTCCATAGATTCGGAGGATGACGGGTTTTTCACTTTGAATGGCCCTGATCCGCATCGTTCCCCGGTAGGTTCCGGCCGGTGCACGTAGTCGGGCAAAGTTGACGAGGTTTGTGGGGCAATAGCCAGACTGAAAAATAACTAGCCCATCATCAGTTCGTCGAAACATTTTTCCTATCTGGCTTTCAAGCTGTGGCTTGCCATCATGTGTTTTTTGATCAAGTAGATTGGTCGTGTGTTGAATTTTTTTGGGCGGTTGAGGTGATCCTAGGATTGCGTCGATGGCGACATTGGCTGCTTGAAGGTAAGACTGAATTGCTTCCGCTGACACTGCCAACCCTTCACCAACATTGTCAAAACCGGCGATGGCGTTGTCTTTAGGAAGATGCTCTTTCAAACGCACGTTGATACCGAAGATGTCACGAATCGAATTCTCGTATTCGGATTGATTCAGTCGCCGTAAAACCACTTCATTGTGATCCGACTCAGAGTTGATGATTCGTTCAGAAACGAGCCGAGTGAATCGTTCGCGTTCTTGTTCACTGGGTTGCGTCGCGTCCGCAGGCGGCATCTCGCCAGAGCGAACTCGGTCATGAATCCTGATCCAACGCTGAAGGGTTTCAGTCGTCGAAAGGTCAGTCCTAATGCTCGATAAGATCAAGTCACCGTTAGGCTCCTCTGCATTGTGGCAACTCACACATTGGTTTTCTATCCAATTGCTGAGCCATTGGTCGTTGGTGTCTGCCAATGCGACTTTACCCTGCAAGATAGATATCCCAACACACATCGCGCAAGAACGGACGAACCAACTGAGTTTGGATTGCTGTTGCATAGTAGAGTTGTCTTCACCAGAAATATCTTCACAATCGCGTGTATAGGTTCCGGCTCTTAATGCCGATTCGACTGCGTTACTTAGGGAGATCGTTGTCGCGAATCTCGATGAGTTTGGTTTTTAAATCTTGCTGAAGCCTTTGTACAGTTGCCAGATGTTCCGGAGCGTCGGCGAGGTTGTGGAACTGCTCAGGATCGCCTTCGGTGTCAAATAATTCGATGCCACCCGATGCATCTTCGCCGTATTGAATGTACGACCATCGGTCTTCACGCAACAAGAAACCTTTCCGCATCGGGGCGACACTGAACGCTGCTTTTCGAACCGTTTCATTCGGGGAAGTCAACAGTTTGGTAATGTCTTTTCCTTGGACATGCGTGGGAATCTCTAAACCACAGAGATTCGCGATGGTTGGGTAGAGATCAAGTAGTTCGACCAGGCTGTTGCAGATAGCGGGTTCTTGGCCAGGTACCGAGACGATTAAAGGGACGCCAGCCGATTCATCCCGTAATGAAACTTTCGCCCAGAAGTCGTGTTCCCCAAGGTGATACCCGTGGTCGCTTGTGAAGATCACAATCGTCTGGTCCCTTAGGCCGGAGTCATCAAGTGCTGTGAGCACTTTTCCGACTTGTGCATCCATGTACGAGACCGAAGCATAGTAGCCACCGATTGCTTTTTTCTGACGACGAAGATCCATTTTCATGTTCAAGCTGGTTTTGTAATTGATCCCAGCTTTTGGGATGTCCATCCAGTCATTCTCTATGCGTTCTGGCAGTGCCATCGATGAGTAGGGCAGAAAGGGTTCGTAGTATTTTCTAGGGGCCACAAACGGAACATGTGGCCGTACAAATCCAACACCGAGCCAGAACGGTTGCTTCTTGCGATCTGGATGACTCAAGAGCTCAACGGCTTTCGCCGCGGTCTTTCCATCCGAGTGAACGAGGTCATCGCCGTCGGCTTCGACAACAACAAAGGTGTTGCCGCCAACTGCCGGCTTTTTTCCGTCTGGATTGTTTTCAAGGGTTTCCCCATCACCGGGCGCCCGCCACTCCGGCCCTTGACTGTTGAATCTTTCTGTCCAAGAACGTTCGTCGTCGGCGCCGTCGCCTCCGTCTTCGATACCACCGGGTACGCCCATGTGGAAGATCTTGCTTACACGAGCAGCGTAGTAGCCATGATTTTTAAAATGCTCCGACCAGGTTGGGAGATCGCCGATTTGCTCACGAGGGCTTTTGTAACCGAGGACTCCTGTGGCGTGCGGGTAAAAGCCTGACATGAACGAGGCTCGCGAGGGCCCGCAGTAAGTCCCTTGGCAATACGCTTTGGTGAAGCGAACACCTCGATTGGCAAGTGAGTCAATGTTTGGGGTGTGACACGTTTCGTTGCCGTAGCAGGATAAAGCGTTCGCCGTGAGGTCATCTGAGATGATGAAGAGAACGTTGTAGTGACCCGGGGAATCTTTACGTTCCGAGCACGGTGCCGACCTGCTGGTCAACACAATGATCGCTGAGAAGATTGTGAGAATGAGACAGCTGAACCAATTTTTGGTTTCGGGGAGTAGTCGCCCCGCTGTACATGGCGTTTGGGAATTCAAAATAGATCTACTTTGCGGATACTTGTGATTGCGGTTTGATCAAAGCGGCATTTTGCTGAGGAGGTTGATGCCTGAAAAAGCGATTTAGGTTGATTGCTTACTGTTGGTGAATAATCCTTCGGTTATGAATGCCGTGCATTTGGATTGTAAGTGATTTTGTTTCCCCGCGGTGATTTGCTTTCTTGCTCGAGCAGGGCGGGTGGGTCATGATGGTCTAAGTTCTGATTCGGCCCTTTTCGCGTGGGTGATCGGTGTTGTTCCTTTAGAGTGGCTGACTATCCCGAGATGGGGCGATGGAGGCTTGGATGTGTAGGCGTTGGCTTTGTGTATGCGGATTATTGTTGTTGAGTACGGTTTCCTCGCGAGCCGAAAATAGCGAGAATATGGAGCCAAAGCTTTTTCACTGTAATCAAGCCGTGGTCAGTGAGACTTTTGATACACAAATCCCGGTGAATGCTATTCCCGTAAAGGGACGCTGGAGCGTTTCCGAGGGGACGCTGCAGGGTGTTGAATTAGAATCTGACAGGCATGCAGCAGTTTTGAATTACCAGAAGCCAAACCGTGATTCGGCCGTAAAGTTTCGTTTTAAACTCGATGATACCTCTGGCGGATTTCACTTTAGCTTGAATCATCAGACCGGTCATCTTTTTCGAGTGGTGGTCGACAGCGATGGTGTCTCGGTGAAACTGGATAAAGATAAGAAAGATCCCGATTCCAAAGCGGTGATCCTCGCTAATGCAAAACAAGAGATTGCAAAGAACCAGTGGCACACCATGTTGATCGAAATGAAGGATGATCAGGTGGTAATCCAACTGAGCCAAGGAGTGACTCTGGACGTTCGTCATCCCAAGTTCGCCGTGGCAAAACCAAACTACCGGTTCGTCACGCGTGGCAGAACGTTATTGATCGACGATCTAAATGTTTTTGAGAAATGAAGTCGAGTTCGAGCGTGATGTCAAACGACTTGATTCTTTGGAGTCTTTTCCTTTGGTGCCATTCGGCCTCTTTAGTAATTACAAAGCGTCAATCGTACTTAAGTAGATCTAACGTGATGGATTCCATTTCAATCCACAAGGTTTTGTATCTCTGCTTGTTCGCATTCGGCTTTTGCGCTGGTTGTCGTCAAGAGAGTGAAACCGCTGATATACCTCGCGTCCAGTTTTCCGATGGATTCGGTTCCTCATTGGGGCAGGATGCTCCGATTGCATCTCCGAAAGGAGCGGTTGCGTCTAACAGCGATGGGCCGGTGGCTGACGTTCAGGATCAGCTTGCGAATACTAACTCAGGTCAGAAACCTGTTGACTATGTGCAATTAGAGAAAAAGATCAATTCAGCCGAAGCGTTGGCTGCAAAGGGGGACTTTAAGAGAGCAGCGGAGTTAGCAGTCGAGGTTGCGGGAGAATCGATTCCTGATCCCATCATGCCGCTGATGAAGGCATTTGATTGGTACTTGCGTGATTTGGATTTGCGGATGGCTGAGCAGGTTTGTGTCTTGGCGATTCAAGGAGACCCAAGTGACCCGAGGCCACGACGTGCTCTTGCTCAGTTGTTGAACGCGGAAGGCCGCCGCTACGAGGCAAGCCAGCAAGTGAAGGACTTGATCCGTCTCGGAGCCGCATTTCACCGAGAGATACTGAGCTTGATTGACTTGAGTGGGCCTTTTGATTTGGTTTCCTTTTCGGAAATTCTCGGTGACGGTAAGGGATCGCTAATCGAACTTGGTATCGCGAGAAGACGTTTTGTCGCCGATGCAAAACCAGAAGAAGCTCTGGTGATTCTGGAAAAACTATCGCGTGTTAACCCGCATCCCGCTGTTGCCGCTCTGCAAGGGAGGATACTGGCTGAGCAGGTTGAATTAGAGCGGTTGGTGCAATGGGCATCTGAGTTGCCTGAAGGAACAACGGAGCAACCTGAGTATTGGTTGGCGGTGGGCCTCTGGTGTGTCCATCAACAGAAGGATCGAGAGGCGGTGCGGGCACTTGCTGAATCCCTTGTACGAGATCCCACTAATCGCCGAGCAATTCGAGCGCTGGCCGCAACACTCGGTCGGTTGGGTGAGACCGAGTTAGCGAGGAAAACTCAGGAAACGCTAGGGATCCTCGATTCTATTTTCCGTGAAGCAAGTTCTGCGGATGCCGCTCAGTGCATGAAGATTGCCACCGAATTCCATCAGTTGCAACGACTATGGGAGTCTGTTGTTTGGTTTCGCCAGTCTTTTGAACTCGCCGGTGTTCTCGAGCAGCGAGCTGATGAGTTGAACGCGCGAGTAGGGCAGATTCGGAAATGGGAATCACAGTATGAACCGATGAGTCTTGGTAAGGTCCGACTTGAAAAGATGTTTGGCTTTCAGATCCAAGACTACCCCGAGGTTGAACTTGCTGAACTATCGTCCATGAAAATCAATCAGCGCCAAATGAAAGAAGTCTCCGAATCCGGTTCATCGGATCAGCGGCAGATACGATTCCAAGACGTTGCTGCAGATCTCAATCTAAAGACCTCTTTCATTAGTGAATACCCTCTGAATCATGTCGATTTTTGGTTGTACCAAGCTAATGGCGGGGGGCTAGGAGCTTTTGATTATGATCTTGATGGGCACTGTGACCTTTACGTTGTTCAGTCAGGTGGCAACCCGCGAGCAGTCGATTCAAGTGCGCCAAACGAGTTGTACAGGAATCTTGATGGCAAATCCTTTTCGGAGGTGTCAGAGAGCACTCAGACGCAGGACCGGGGTTATGGTCAGGGTGTCTGCGCGTCTGACTTGAATCAAGACGGTTGGTTAGACTTGGTGATTGCAAACATTGGATTGAATGCCGTCTATTTCAATCAAGGGGATGGGACCTTTCGTCGGGCCAACGATGAGTACTGGTCGGGTGATCCTGCGGCATGGACGTCAAGTATAGCGGTGGGAGACCTTGACGGTGATCAATTACCTGAGGTGATCGAAGTGAATTACTTGGATGATCCTCAGATCTTTGAGCGGAAGTGTGTGGGTAAGCAGCTTGACTGCACTCCACAGCGTTTTCGTGCCGCTGTGGATGGTTTTTTTCGAACCCAAGAAGATGGATCTTTGGTCGCATGGGATGGTGCAGTCGATTCCGGAGATAAGCCGAATTATGGTTTTGGTGCAATCTTGACCAACGTCGACGGTCTAGCTGGCAATGATCTTTTTGTGTCCAACGACGGGGATGTCAATCACCTTTGGCGAAGTCTTTCAATGGGGGCAGAATCATCGAGTCATTTGTCACCTGAATTTCGCATGAGTGAGACGGGAGCTCTTTCTGGGTGCAGTATCGGAGTGAATGGTTTAAGTCAGGCGTGCATGGGAATTGCCTCGGGGGACTTCGACAGAAATGGGACGTTTGATTTTCTAATTACGAACTTTCATAACGAACCTTTGAATTTGTTTCTTCAGATGAGTCCAGGACTCTTCGTCGATGAGGCGTTGAAGTACGGTTTGGCTCAGTCCGCCAAAGATGTTCTCGGATTCGGCGTGCAATCGATAGACTTTGACCACGATGGTTGGCTCGATGTCGCAGTTAGCAATGGGCATCTCTATGATGCGAGATATGCTGATATTCCTTTTCAAATGCAGTCGCAATTGTTCCGCGGGAGCAAGCAAGGTTTTCGCCTTCAGGATTCAGAAGTAGCGGGCGATTATTGGAGCCGATCTCACCTTGCTAGAACGCTGGCGACTTTCGATTTCAACCGAGATGGTAGGATGGATTTAATTGCCAGCCATCTCGATCAGCCCATCGCGGTGCTACGCAACGATTCCGGGGTGGGGAATTGGCTGCAGTTGGACTTGATTGGAGTAAAATCCGAGCGAGATGCGATCGGGGCAAAGGTGATCATTCATTGCCAAGGTGAAAGTTGGACTTCTTGGGTGGTCTCCGGTGATGGCTACATGTGTACGAATCAAGCAGGATTGCATTTCGGGATTGGTGATCACCAAAAGATTGAGCGAGTTGAGGTACAGTGGCCGTCAGGTGAGCAGCAGGTCTTTGAATCTCTGAAGGCTAATCAGAGAGTGTTGATAGTGGAGGGGTTCTCCCCCCATCATGAGAGTTGAATTTGTAAAGAGTTTTTTGTGTCTCTCAAAGAGACGGTTGGTTTTGCTCTTAAATGAAAATCGGCACTTATCTAGGGTGGTGAGAAGTGACCAGCCCCCCCGTTCTCTCTTACTTTTTGTTTCGTCATGACTCATACTGCGGTCTGCTGTTTGAGGTCGCTGTTCGGTCTAGGTTTCAGTTTGATCTAGGTTTGAGTCGCGGCGGTCGCGGAGCGATTTTCCCTTAGGTCAATCTTCGATGAAACGTAATATCCTACTCCTTGTTGCTGTTGCCGCCGGAATCGGTGTTTTCCTTCTGTCGCGAAAGGATCCTGAGGAGGAGAAGATTGATGTTGCGGCTCTGGCAAGGGAGCGGGCGCGGAAAGAGGCGGTTGCTGAAGCCAAGGTGATTGCGAGTCAATCGGATCTAGCCGTCCTTGCAAAGCAGGGAAAAGGTCAGCCTTTGCCGGAGTATCTTGCTTCGGATGTTGATCCCTCTGGAAGATTCTGGCTGGTCGGGAATCCCGAGAGTGAGTTTGGTGTTGAAATTCCTTTCGAGCCGGGAAACCTACCAGCCGTTAAGTCCGAACGAGGCACTCGGCCGAACAAAGCAGGCTTTCTTGGAGCTGAATCCTGCCAAGAATGTCATGCTGATAAATATGAATCCTTCGTCGAGACCGCTCATCATCGAACTTCTCGAGCTGCAACCCTAGATGAGATTTCAGGTCCTTTGAGCGGTGGGAAGAATAGGATGAGAACGCTTCATCCCGAAATTGGATTTGAAATGTTGGAGCGTGATGAGGTTGCGTACCAAAGGGTGTCTTTCTTTGACTGGCAGTTTGAAGTGCCGATGCAATTGATCATGGGTTCGTCAAAAATGGCAGAGACCTACCTGTACTGGCACGGAGATAAACTGTTTCAGCTCAACTGCACTTATCTTTCTGAGCCAGATGCTTGGATCAATAGTCCAGGTTACCTTGACGGTGATGCGGCCTACGCGAGACCGATTCAGTCAGGCTGTCTTGATTGCCATACGACTTACGCTGCCTTTGAAAAAGATCCCAATCATTTTGATCCAAGCTCACTAATCTTAGGTGTTTCATGTGAACGTTGTCACGGCCCGGGGCAGCAACATGTTGATTACCACCACTCGCATCCCAATGACAAGAAATCGCAATTCATGGTGGTTCCCAGTAAGCTGAGTCGTGAACGTGAGATGGACGTGTGTGGGCAGTGTCATACCGGTGATAAAGCACCCAAAGCGGCTGAAGCGTTCGGTTTTCGACCCGGAGATCGACTTGACGACCATTACGATGAACTCGACGGACATGATGAATCTGCCAACAGTGTTCATACCTCGAATCAGATCGCTCGGCTTGCTCTCAGTACCTGCTTCAAGGAATCGGAGATGGCGTGTGTGCAGTGTCATGATCCACACAAGAACGAACGCGGGCTCAGTCAAGTTTTTTCACAGCGGTGCCTAAAGTGTCATCAAGAAGAGCATTGTGGAATGCAGAAAGAGTTGGGACCGAAGCTCCGTGAAAATTGCATCGACTGCCACATGCCGAAGAGGGCTACCGCTAACTTGCGAGTGGAAACGATTGGCGGTCAGGTGTTTCCTCCGCTGCGAGACCACTACATTCGAGTAGACAGGGAAGCGACCAGCCAATATCTCGATTCAATCAAGCAGTAGCTTTCGCTTCTCCATTTAAATTACAAGCCGTAAAAAAGCCTCGCCTGAAAGTTCAGGCGAGGCTTCGTTTTTTAATTAGTGATCGAGTCAGAGACTACTGATTGAGTTGCTCTTCGATCACTTCTTTGACGGCACGTGTACCGAGAGCACCCCAGAGCCCGTAAGGGCTTGGTGCACCAGGTTCGGCACC
>JBMHCO010000065.1:0-11631 GCA_049889895.1 Rubripirellula sp. | reverse complement strand
TTTGTTTAACAGCAGCGTTGGGATCGGGGTTGGGCTGATTGATTTCAGCCAGTGGATGACTGACGGGTTGATAGGTTGCTATTCTCTGGCATGCGTACATGATCATGCCTGTATCGGCTCTGGAACACTCAAAAGTGGCATCCAACTGCTGGCAGCGACGAGTACTCGCGCGGTAAACTCCTAAATGTTGTGGTAAACAGCACGGCCTGCGTCACTTACTCGACCGGCATGTCACGGAGATGCGTATCGCATCCTCGGTCGATCAGGAAGGAGCGTGGGAGATACCTTGGGGTTCCCGCCCCGGGATTGCCCCATTTCTCGGCACCTATGGAAACCCAATCCAGCTTGACGGCTTAGTGCAGCGCTTCGAAAAAGTCGAAGCCATCAGTCATCATGATCTAATCCTTTCCCACCTGCGTATTTGTTACCACGGAGGAGAAAACTGTGGCATTTGCCCCAAGTGCGTTTACACGCGTTGGTGCCTCCGCGTACTTGGCAACAGGGACAAATCGGTACGGTTTTGCCACCCCGAACTGATGTATGGCCCGTTTCATCTTGTCGATGATTATTTCCTTAGGGATGCCAAGCTTCTACTTGCATGTGCTAACGGCAACCCGCAGTATTCCAAACTGCGTGATTCCATTGACAAATCCATCAGATCTTACGAACGTTACAAGATCCCACGGCACTTCTTAACTCAGTTCAAAAATCTCTATCGACTGATTCGTCACCGATATTGGTTTGCAAAGGTTTGAGCTTCTTATCTGGGCTGGACGACCGACTTACCGTAACACACATCAAGAAGTTTCGGATGCGTAAGTGTAAGTTCAATCACCAAGAGCACTCTCGGCGTTGCATCTCCGCCTAAGCAGTTTGCTTAAGTTCACTTCGTTGAAGCAACTGGTACGACTCGCAACGTTCCATAAGTTGTTCATGTGTTCCTTGATCCGCTACTTGCCCTTCTTTCATGAGAACAATTTGATCAGCGAGGTCTAAAGTTGCCAGACGATGACTGATCATCAGCGTTAGCCTTCCCTTGATAAAGTCAGCCAAGGCCTCATGAATCAAGTGCTCGCTGTGTGGATCAATCTGTCCGGTGGCTTCGTCAAGCAATACGATTTCTGGGTCGCAAAGGATTGCTCTAGCTAGGGCAATCCTTTGCCGTTGACCGCCACTGAGAAAAGACCCCGCTGGTCCGACATTAGTTTCATAGCCATCTGAAAGATCGTCTTTGATAAATCGATCAGCGTGCGCACGCTTCGCAGCCAACTCGATCTCTCTAAAAGTTGCATCGGGCTTTCCATAGCGAATGTTGTCGTACACGGACGCATCAAAGAGATGGGCGCTCTGCCCAACAACCGCAATTCTGCGACGCAGGTCACATAATGAAAGCTCTTTAAGGTCCGTCCCGTTGATCAGAACGCGGCCAGCGCAGGGATCGTAAAATCGCGAAATTAAATGTCCGAGAGTTGACTTGCCTGATCCATTAGCTCCAACAACCACCACCACTTCACCTCGACGCAATTCCAGATTGACATCCTGAAGTACCAGTTTCTCACACGTGTAGCCAAAACTCACTTGTTCAAAACTTAGGGTTTTGACGTCGCCGTCAATTGATTTCGGATAATGAGGATCAGCTACGGCAGATGAACGATCAAGGATGCCGTAAAATCGATCTGCTGCAGCAAAGCCGCCCTGAAGGCCCCCGAACACGTCGGAAAGTTTTCTTGCAGGATCACTCATCCCGATTAAAAAACCGTAAAAGACAAACAAGGATCCCCAACTCAGCGGACGATCCGTCATCTGAAATCCAAATAAATGTGTCCTTTGTTCCAGCACAAGGTAGGCGCCGGCAATCAGTGCGGTGCACACCGCACCAATCCCCATAACTTCGGTAACTGGCTTGACCAGCGAATTGTAGAAGACGGATTTCATGTTAACGCGATATGCGTCTTTGGCCATCACCCGATAACGCTCAAGCTCGTGCTGTTGGCCTCTAAAGCTTTGCACCGTTTGCAAGCCATTGAATGATTCATAGATCAGGTGATTGAATTTTACCGCGATATCGAGTGAACGATGTGCAATCCTTCGGATCGAACGAGAGAGGGATTGCATCAGCAGGACTGCAATGGGCACGATTGCAAGGCTTATCAACAGAAGAGGCCAACAAATCACCGCCGCACCAACCAGACAGGCGATCATCTTAAGTGGCTCACGAACGGAGTTACCAAAAAGATAATTAAGGCCTCCGACGACACCTCCCACATCACCTCCCATATGTGTCATCATCCGACTCGTTCCCTTCTCGTCGAAAGAAGCCTGGTCAAGATACATCGTATGAGTGAAGAACTGCTCTTGCAGATCCAGTGAAATACGATTTGTCAAGCGAGCCAGCAACAACGTGTTAAGCATGACACAGGAATTTTTTAATATCGTCGCAAACATAACGACGCCGATGATCAGCAAGACGGTATGAAAAGGACTTGACGGTAGATGGTCGAGGTAAGGTTTTATCTGCTTCAGTCGACTGACCGACTCCTTCTCGGAATCCAATCTTAAAATTGCTTGATCCAACGAATCGTAGCCCGCAAGAGAGATATCAGGAGACGTGGAAGGGTGATGGCTAATAGCGTTCTTCTTCACCTCGTTAATCAGGCCCTCAATTCTGTCGATCTCTGCTCGCGACTTGGTGATCTCATCATCAGCCCAGTCACTAAGAGATTTTCCTGCGAACGACACCTCGAACACGGGGTATAACGCACCGATGTTGCCTCCCCACAGAATCGCAACCAATAGAGACATTGCAATGGACCCAATGAGCGTCCATCGAAAAGCAAACGCGATTCGCGCGGCCCTCAAGAAATTACGCATAAATCACTCCGTCTCTCTTCGAGAGACACTAAGCAGGTCTAACATAGATGGACTGATTTCGTGTTCACGCTGTTTCGACCCAACAGAAAAAAGTCGTGATGAGCTTCCGGCTAGGATGTGGATTGAGATTTCCAAATCAAGCCTCTTTTGACCAGACAGTTCGCTTGATGTAATCGGTATAGCTGAGAATGATCCTACTGACTTGCTTTGACACGTTTGCCTGCGTGTATTCGGGTACCGCAGGACGCATCCCTCTGGCCCATTGCTCGGTGACGATCATTACGGCATCAAAGATTCTGCCTCGGTTGATTGCGCTCATGACCAACACCCCCTGATCCATCCCTTCGGGGCGTTCGTGTGCTTCTCTTAAGGTAACTGCAGGAAAACCGAGGATTGATGCCTCCTCAGTGATCGTCCCGCTGTCGGACAGAACACAAAACGCATGTTGCTGCAGATGGTTATAGTCAAAAAAACCAAACGGTTTGCAGAACTCGATTCGATCAGTCCAGCCCCCTTCAGCGGATGCTTCAATCCGATCTCGCGTTCTCGGGTGAACCGAAAAAATCACACGTTTGTCAAGCCGTTGAGCGAGCGTGTCCAATTCTCGTGCCAGCGTATCAAGGGTTTCCGCCCGATCCACATTTTCCTCGCGATGGGCACTGACAAGAAAGTAATCTTTGTGTTTCAGGTTTAGTCTTCTAAGCACATCCGAGTTGTTAATGTTTTCCCGATGATGCTCCAAAACTTCGTACATCGTCGAGCCTGTTTTGATGATAGTCTCGGGTCGAATTCCTTCTTGAATCAGGTATTGCCTAGCATGTTCGGTCAAGGGCAGATTGATATCAGCAGTATGATCTACGATTCGCCGATTGATTTCCTCGGGTACCCGCTGGTCGAAACATCGGTTCCCAGCCTCCATATGAAAAATTGGAATCTGCCGCCGTTTGGCAGAGATCACTGAGAGGGTGCTGTTGGTGTCACCATAAAGCAAAACCGCATCTGGCTTCTCCTCCTCGAGTACCTTATCTGCTGTAGCGATTATGTGACCTATTGTCTCCGCGGTGGTGTCTCCTAATGCATTCAGATAACGATCGGGTGCGCGTATCCCAAGTTCCTCAAAGAAGATCTGGTTCAGTTCGTGGTCGTAGTTCTGTCCAGTGTGTACCAACACATGATTGAAACAACGATCGAGTTCATCAATCACGCGGCTCAGCTTGATGATTTCAGGTCGCGTGCCGACGATTGTGACGACCTTCAGGGAACTATGCGGCTCCATCAAAAGATTCCCCCCCGTGGTCTTTGTAAATTGAAAAGTGAAAGGGTATCGGGTAACCCCAAAAGCGTTTTCGATCTCCGAGTCTTTCTCGATAAATCCATGACTCGAGGATCCCATCGATACGATGGGCAGAACATCAGGCGGCAGCTCTTTCAAACAACTCAACACCGCCAATTTCCTTTGCCATACCGACTAGTAGTCGATGCTTTCGCAACAGCGCCGTAGTTTGCTCTACATTCAAAACGTTATCTTTCGAGCTAAACTCACCTGTCAAAACGCGTCGCCATGGGCGGTCTTCGTGCAATTCAGGGAGTTTAGGGCGAATCGCGTAAAAATCACCTCGCTGCTCAGTGAACTCACTTTCTTCGTCTGAGAGTAATGCTTCATGCATTTTTTCGCCCGGCCTCACGCCAACCTGTTTGATTTCAATATCACGACCACCAATCAACGCTTTCGCAAGGTTAAGCACCGTGGTAGCCGGCGCACGCGGAATGTAGGTTTCGCCGCGGTTTGCGTCTGTCAATGCTGCAAAGACACAGTCCACTGCTTCCTCAAGAGTCATCAGGAACCGCGTCATCTCCGGGGCTGTTATCGTGACTGGACCGCCATGGAGGATTTGATCGTGAAACAGAGGAATGACAGATCCCCTCGAGGCCATGACATTCCCGTAGCGGGTGCAGATAAAGCGTGTATCAGGATTTAGAACGTTTGCGGAAGTGAAAATCCTCTCGTGAATCGCTTTGGTCATACCCATGACATTAATTGGCTTGCATGCCTTATCGGTGCTGATCCCTACTACGGTCTCGACTGGTAAGCCCCCCTCTCGAATTGCTCGGACGATGTTCGATGGTCCGATGCAATTAGTCAGAACCGCCTGCTCGGGAAAATACTCGCAGTTCGGGACCTGCTTTAATGCTGCTGCGTTAATGACCACATCGGCACTGCGAACCGCAGAGGCGACAGTGGAATAGTCCCGCACATCACCTAGACGAAACTCAAGCGTGTTGACGAAATTTCGATAGATAACTTCGTCTGTCGTAACTCGCTTCTCCATGTAAGCCAGTCGCATATCGTGATGCTTTGCCTCATCACGCGATAAAACCATCACCTTACGAGGTGTACCAAGTTCGCCAGCGAGGATTCGACGAACTAGCACTTTGCCCATGGATCCGGTACCACCGGTGACGAGGATTCGCCGGCCCTCTAACACATTCTTCTTAAGCTGCATGCAAACGCCTCATTTTACGATGAGTGACTTGTTGAGCCAACCTTTCAAGCATCGAATCCCAACTAGGAACGGTGTAGCCCAAACGCCGTTCCAACGGTGTGCCATCTAAACTACGATTACATCTGAACTCGTGATCCGGGATGATCTCGATGTCTCGACGCTCCAACAAAGAGGACAGTCTCAAAAGTAGTTCGTACTTGGAAATTGGCTTCGAAGCCGCATGCCAAAGACCAGACAGATTTGGGTGATGGGTCAAAATATGTTCCATCAGATCACCTAGGGATTCAGTGGTAAGCCCAGAATAGATTGCGTGAGTAAAACCGCGGACTGGACCCTGCTGGGCAAGAAACCACTCCACCAAACTCAATTTTCGTGCGATTTCGAGTCCGATTATCGAAGTTCGCAGAGTGAGAGCGCTACCTACTCGCAGTTCGCCCAGGTACTTACTAAGTCCATAGACCTCCGACACGTCGCATGGCTCCTCCTGACTGTAGTTGCCACGCTTTCCACTAAAGACACAGTCCGTGCTTAAATGAATTAGTTTGCAATCGAATGATTCGCAAAGTTTCTGGAGTCGATGCGGAAAAATGGCATTCACTTCCAGCGTGGACTCGACTTGATGAGCTTCATCTCTTTGTTTGATGATACCGGCGCAGTTGATGACCGCATCTGCCTTGGACTGAGTAATTGCATTCCTGACAGCTACCAGATCGCGCACATCAACAAGTGGGAAGGTGTTCGATTGCTTAAACAACTCATGTCCCGCGTAATGGCCCAGCGGACGACGCACAGTGACCCAAACATCATGCCGGTTTTGCCACTGCGACAGTAGTTGATGGCCTAGCATACCATCACCACCGATGACCAATATTTTCATGTCGACCTCCTGCTATCCAGGAAGCGGTGCAGTTTCGGCCACTTGCAAACGCTAATCCTCTTGCGAAGAATCATGCTGCGAGCCCCTCTTTAGATGACCTGGTGTTAAGCTGGTCCGAGAGATTGGCATGGTCAAAAACTGTGCGATACATTCCGATCGCTTGTTTAGCAATCTTCAAATGATCTAAACGCTCGCGTGCGACTCTGGCATTGATGAGACTCGCCCGATCCACCAGATCATCATCTGAGAGAGCGCGCCGAAGCGTTTGCGCGATCTGCGTCGGCTGGTGTGGGTCAACCAAGCTCCCCGATTCTCCGTCTCGAATCCATTCATCCGCCGCAGCTGTGTTGGATTGGATCGGATAAGATCCCATCACCAATGCTTCAAGAAATGAAGTGCTGACACCATCGCTAGCACTGATACCCATCGAGATCCTCGCTTTTCCATGCTCCCGCATCATCGATTCGTGATCGCAGGTAGGAATGATTCGGATATCGACACCGGTGGAGTCGGCTATTGATTGAGCGACAAGTCGCACGTCATCGTTGGCGCTGTAAATCCTGACTTGATAACCCCGCAGGGCATCGGCACAGAGTTCGATGGCACGCAGAGCAACCATCGCACGCCCCGCCCAAAATTGATACCCTTTAAGCAGGACGACCCTTCGATCCGAAGTGGGTCCCGGTTGCCTAAGTCGTTCGAATGACTCAAGGTCGAAGCCTCCACCATTTGGAGTCACTGGAAATAGATGCCCTTGAAACCCAAGTTCGCGTGCAGCCCGTTGATCACGGTTCGATTCGCAGTCGTAATAATCACAAGTCGCAAGAACTTTTTTGATCTTCTTTCGGTGTTCGTCAATTCGAGCGAAAAAATAGGTGTCACTGCCCCAATTGGTCACCATCCACGGAGGTAGTGCAACGCCGGCCTTTTGCAGCCTTTGATAAGCATCAAATGTTAGGTATCCGGAATGCTGAATTTCCAGACTGTGGACAAGCGTTGGCTTCACACTCTCTATGGTCGATGCCAACCGCTTGGCTTCCGAAAACCAGTCGGCTCGCAAACGTCTCATCTTGCGATGCAAAGTGCCTGGCAATAGAGTTCTTCTGGTGCCACGCTTGATCAGCGAGTTCCGAAAACGATTACGAGAACCAGGAACTGAGTAATACGTCAACTTAGGTAGTTCTTGATGGACTTGATCAGACCCAGACGGGAAAAGGTGCAAGTCCCATCCTGTGTCGGCCAATTGCCGAATCCATCGCGCAGTGTGGACGCTCTCGCTCATTGCAATAAAGAGGATGCGTCGATCCATGACGTTTACCAGTCCACTGATGTTTCTTGACTCACCCCGAAAAGACTCGTCCAAGAATCTCGCCCATCTTGGGCATCAAGACGGAGGTGCGTGATGCGAGGAACGAGTTTAGTCGGTCCGACCCCCGCGAGACAACACGAGTTATCAACATTTCCCGCGTAGTAACGGCCTAAAACGTCTTAGCATCAAAGGTTTCGCTGATCTTTGACGTTCATGGACCGACACGACAAACGATGCTTTAGATTCTACTGCACCCTCTTTGCAAGCTAGCAATCCAGGCTTTTGCAACGACGCTCTCTATTTTGGATCTTTTGAGACCGCCGCTTCTTCGACTCTGTTTGGCCCAGCGGTAACCGCTTTGGGGCTTTCATCTGCCGTCTGTATTCTCGAGCTGACTCAAAAAGGAGCGAATAGCCAATTCATGAACTTTCCGGTTTGCTTACCATCAAATCGAACGCAGCGAAATCGACAAGTCGCTGAGCGTTTAGTCTTTGACAAAAGTCGGCGCTGATATCGGTGGCTGCCTTGCTTATTTTTTTTTGTCGCTCTGGTTTAGATAACAAATCGATCAAGACTTGAGAGAGAGAATCGACCGTCGGAATTGAACAGGTTGCTGCACACTGATGCTTTTCCGCAAATGTCACGGGAAATGAGTCGGGCGGGGCGTGGATCAACAATGGAGTTCCTGAGGCGAGGTATTCACCGAACTTCCCGGGAGCGGAGGTACGAATAAGTTCAGGGTAGGCACAGTCAAAACTGAGCGGCAAGTAGAGCACGTGAGCCTCGCTTTGAATCCGGGCAACCGCCTCGCTTGATGCTTTAGAATGCCAATGCACGCTGTGATTTGAAAGTTGCTGCCGAATCGCCGGTTCCACCGCCGGTGAGTACAGATGCAGTTCAGCGTAGATGCCACGCGTTTGGAGGTGAGAGATCGCTTTCGCAAGACGTTCAATCGAATCAACCTGTGCCGAATAAATCGACCCGGTATAGGCCACGTGAAAAATGGAACACTCACCGATACGACTACCCGCAAAACCGACCGTAGGAGACCTGAAGCGATTGAGATCTACCGCATTGCGAACCACACACAATGGCGTCGTGCAGCGTCTTGAAAGATCCTCGGCGAGTGTTTCATTGGGGGCAATAATTCCCGATGCACGTCGAAGCAGCTCTGGTTCGGTCTCTTTTTGGATTGCCTCCAAGACGGAGCGTGACCAGCCACATCCTGTGGCCTGCGATTGTGTTGCGTAGTCGTCAAAGTAGTACAGAAAAACAGGCAGCCCGGTAAGCTCACCGGCTCTGATGGACGCTGGTGGGTCGACCAGATCGCCTCCCGTGCAGCCGATAATTGCTGTTGATCCTGCTTGGCGACATGCAGCAGCAATCTTCTTGGCTCGATTCTGAACGATCTTGTGAAAGAGCCAATTGTGGCAAGAGCGAAACCGCTTGAGGCGACGTAACCAATAGGGCATCGACGCGTGAACCAGAATACCATCAAAGTGTGGTTGCTTTGTCTGTTTCCATTTTGGTCGGGTATTGATCAATTGCCAGCGAGCCATCCCCGACTCAGTGATTGCAATCGCCAGCCGATCAAGGACAATCGCTTGCCCATTGCAATCACCAGGCATCGTGTGACTGACAACCGAAAGGAGCGGAAGCTTCTTTTTAAGCTCAGTAGTCATTGATCGATTGGTATCCTCAGTGCTCACTTCCCACGGCCAGAGTGGACTCTACCACACGGTATTTTAGGAACTTTGCAGATGCACCGACAACGCTGATTGTGGGTCTCCTGGATATTAGCGGGAGCCTATCCACTGGAGATCAGTCCGCTCATTCGTTCCGCCATGTTTGCACAATGAATTATCACGATGATTCGCATCGAACGAGTGTTGCTGTGGATACACTCATTCGCAATTGATACAAATCCAATTAAGCAAATCGGCGACTGCTTTGAAATAACGTTGAGGATCGAGTTTTTCGTCCTACACCGCTGATATCAACGGAGCGCCGCGTGTAGACATTGCAAGCTGAGGGCGTCTTGTCATTGAGCCTTCATAAGAATGCCAGAGTGAAAGAGTCGAGCTGCATCGGTGGAAAATAAAAGTTTAAAGAGAAGGGATAGCAGATAAGGTGATCGCCATGAAGCTAGATCATTTTAATGCCTACCTGAGTGGTGGGGCAGCAGTAGCGTCGACCAAGCTTCATGAGGGACTAGTGAGTCGAGGCGTCGATAGCCGCTACTGGTATAGCGATGCTCAAGATCGGGCAGGAGCGACTATTTCCACAAAGGGATACCACCAGCTTAACTGGGGGCGACAAGATCCTCCCGGAATCTTGCGGCTAACGCCATTTACCTTTCGTCGATTCAGGGAGCGTTTGCTACGCAGTTATTATCGATGGGGTAAAGCTAAACGCTTCTGCATGTACAGTGGACCGCTTCGAAATCATCCAACACCCTGCGATGCCCGCGACTTGGTTCACTTGCACTGGGTGAGTCGCTTGGTTGACTATCCATCGTTTTTTGAATCCATCCCAAAGACGACGCCCATCATCTGGACACTACACGATATGCAGCCCATCACTGGCGGATGCCACCACGCTGCAAATTGCGATCATTTTCAGCGGCAATGTGGTCAATGCCCTGTGCTGGGTCAGCCAAGGCAACAGGATCTGTCCTTCCGCGATCATGGCATTAAGAAAGCTGCTCTGTCTGGGCGTCAGCTGCATGTGGTCACCCCAAGCAAATGGCTAGAAAAGCTCGCGAGGCAAAGCAGTATTCTGCCGAGCGGAACCACCTTTCGAACGATTCGTAATGGAATTGACACCCGTGTCTTTTACCCCGCCAACCGAGGCGAATCACGACGATATCTCGGCCTGCCGGAAAATGATATCCTGATTGGGTATGGTGCCGAATCTCTCAGTAATCGTCCCAAAGGAATTATCGAATTCCTTGAGGCAATTTCGCGTTTGCCAAAGCATCTCAATGTCTCAGGGGTTGTGTTTGGTCGGCAGGAACCACCCACTGGGGTCGCCACGGTACCAATCCATCATCTGGGATTTCTTAGCAGGCCGGAACAGCTGAGAGCCGCTTACTCAGCTGTGAATGTTTTTACCGTCCCGTCACACGCCGAAACGATCTCGCAATCAGCTCCTGAATCGCTGTCCTGCGGGACTCCCGTTGTTGGGTCGAACATTGGCGGAATTCCCGAAGTGGTTCGCGACGGAATCACAGGCCTGCTTTTTCATCCTCAAGATTCGATTGATTTCAGTCGCAAACTTCAAACCTTACTTGAAACCCCGGAATTGCTAGCTCGCATGTCCTCGGCGGGACATGATCTCATCAAGCGAGAATTCACTCTCCCCTACTCGATTGATCGCTACCTCGATCTCTACCAAGAGATCCTTACCGCCAAGTAAATGGAGTGAGGATCATAGGCGAGTTCGCCCAGCCTTGCCTTGAGGCATCAACTAACCCATCGAGTTTCTTGGACCCCGCAGGGTCAAAAAACTAAACCGCGTTCAAAGGTCTTTGATCTTCAGGTCTTATCACTAAAAATTGACTTCAGATTTAGAAACGAGCCGCATCAAAAAGCGCAGTCCATTCCGCTCGCTGCACGCCCCAATCCAAACTCCGCGTGATCCTTCGCAGATCACGCTCCGTCACCGTGTCTCTTCCTTCATGCACACGCGGCAGCATCAGAATCGCTTCTTGAATATCCGGAGCCAACATCAACAGCCCCATGATCTGTGAGAGTCGCGCAGGCGTTACATGGCCCAGCCGTGCGATCTCGCCTTGATCTTCTACCTCACCATCCCGAGTCAGCTGCTCAAATCGTATCGCCAGAGCCATTAGCTTGGTCACACGCTGAAGTCGTCCGGGATTGGCCGGTGGTGGTTCACCCGTTTTGAGTTCGCGGTGTCCACACTGTCCACGTGTGAAATAGACTTCATGCTGAGTCTTCATTAGGCCAGTACCTCCTGTGACTCTGTGGAAATCAATCCCATGGCCGCTGGCTTGTAGCTAATCGAAAGCCTGCCGGCTTCCCCGTCGTAACTGACTTGCTGGATGA
>JBMHCO010000064.1:0-42302 GCA_049889895.1 Rubripirellula sp. | reverse complement strand
CAACAACAACAACAACAACAACAACAACAACAACAACAACAACAACAACAACAACAACAACAACAACAACAACAACAAGACAACGATTCTGATTCTAATTCTGATCAAGACCAGAGTCCCGAAGGAGAATCGTCGCCTGATTCCTCTGAAAAATCCACTGAAGAGTCATCGAGCCAGAATCAGCAGAGCGAGCAGCAACCACAAGGTGATAAGCAACAGGAGAGTCAGCCAGACACAACCTCTGACCAAGAACCTGACCAAGCATCCTCTGGGAACTCGGAACCTGAAGATTCCTCGGACGCGTCTCAACCCGAAGCGGAAACCGAACAGCCTGCAAACCAATCTGCTAATCAGGAATCGGGTGCACCAAACCAACCCGAAGGCGACGAGGGATTGAACCAAACGCGGCCATCGGACACACCCACCGATAAGCCCAACTCAACGAACCCGAATGATGTAGACGAGGGCAACGCTGACGAGAACGATGGCATTTCGGATTCGCCACAGAGCGACGAAACAAATCAAGGAAACCTCACTTCTGAAAACCTACCAGCAACATCAAACAATCCAGCGGCAACTCGAGAACTCGCCGATGAACCGATCGGCATGACTGCAGATGAGGCAAGAAAACTTCTGCAGAGCATCCGAGATCGCCAGATGTCGCGTCGAACGCAACTGAAACTAAAATCACGGATGCGGTCCATCCCCGTGGAAAAGGATTGGTAACGCCCCCCCTCAGTCATGACTAAACGACAAAAACTAACCTCCACCGCGATCAGAAAGCAATTTACGGTACTGCTAATCCTCGCACTACTTCTGATCATGGTGCTCGCTGCTCCGCGTCAATCAGCAAGTGCAGCCGATATCCAAACCAATCTTTCCGTTCGCGAAACCTATGTCGGGATTCCAACGGTACTCCGAGTTGCGATCAATAATGCGGTGGAGCACGATGCACCGCGTTTCCCAGAAGTCCCCGGACTCACCATTGAACAAGCTGGCGCGCCATCCACTCGCTCACAAACGAGTTGGATCAATGGCCGTCGAACCCAAAGAACTTCAATCATCTACTCTTTCCTAGTCACGCCCAATCAAGAGGGCACCTTCACGATTCCGCCAATACAAATCAAAGCCGACGGGATCACAACACTCACTGAAGCAGTCCGTGTGGTGGCGACCAAGAGCGAGACTGGCGATCTGCTTTTTGCTGAAATCTCAGGTGATCAAGCTCAACTTTACGTGGGCCAATCACTTCAACTCACACTCAAGTTCTGGTTGCGTCCCTACCGCAATCAGGAATACCGACTTGAGTTGAACGAGGAGGAGATGTGGAGCTGCCTTTCGGAAAGAACCTCTTGGGGCATGTTCGAAGACCGAATGACTGAACTCGCTGAGCAACGCAAACGCCCAGGCGGTAGACGCGTCCTCAGGGAAGATTCCGAGGGGCAACAACGCGAGTACCTGCTTTATGAAATCACAACCAAGATTTACCCGGATCGAGCACGCGAGATCGACGCGAAAGACACGCGATTGATTTTCAACTACCCGGTCAATTTAGGCCGATCCCGAAGCCCCTTGGATATCTTCGGAAACGATGATTTCTTTTCAGGAACCCCGTTTGGCAACTCTGGATTTGGTGGATTCGGCAACCGAGTCACCATCACCGAAGCACGACCGATTGTGGCCGAAATTGCGGTGGATCCCATCAAGGTAATCCCCGTGCCCAGTCAAGGAAGACCGCAAAGCTATGTCGGAGCGGTCGGAAAGTACACCATCAAGACTACCGCTACACCGACGGATATCAAAACGAGCGATCCAATTACCCTCACCATTGAAATACAGGGTGATGGACCGATGGATGTCCTTCGAGCCCCTGACCTAAATAATCAGAAACAGGTTACCGACCGATTTAAAGTTGCCGACGATTCGCTCGCGGGTACGGTAAATGGCGACCGAAAAACATTTACCACCACGTTACGACCACTGGACTCAAATGTCACCGAGATCCCAGGAATTGAGTATTCGTACTTCGATCCGGATACAGAATCTTTCGTGATAATCTCCTCAGACCCAATTCCGATCCAAGTTGAGGAAGCCGACGTTCTGGCTCTTTCACCGAGCGGATTAAAAACGAACGCTGCCAATCCATCTAAAGATCAAGCGACAGAGCAAGAAGAGCGAAGCAACCAGCCGCCCGCGTCTCTCTTCGATTCGATCGAGACCCTCAAGAACCGAGATGCCTATCGATTCTGGTCAACTGTGGCGGCAGCGGCTTTTGTCCTACCACCAACCCTGTTCGGCATATTCCTTCTTGTGTCCAAACGAGATTCTGTCACCTCGCTGCTTCCTCTGCGGTATCAATTCAAAACAGCTATAGACCGAGCCCATGGCATCGAAGAGATCAAGTTGGCGTTGGAACACTACTTGAGCCGAAAATATCGGGTTACGGAAAGTAACCATTTACGCTCGACGCTATTGGGTCAAGTTCGCACCGCTGGTGACTACCGTCTTGCAGAACGAATAGAACGAATCTTCCAACGAGAACAGCACGATGCTGGCAGCCAATTCAATGAGTGCGTGCAGGAGGCAGTTGCAATCATCGAAGCATTGGAACAACTGAGTCGGCCCGCACTGCTAAAACGAGGCAAAGCGAATACTCTGGCCACCCTCGCAGTAGCGACCGCGATCCACTTCGATTCAGTGTCTGCACTGGGTAACCAAGCAACCATCACGATGGATCCAATGCTCAACTCGGAGCAGCGGGCGGCACTACTATCGTCTGGCTGCGAGAAGTTCCGCAAAGCGGTTGCTGAGGATGCGACTGACCAAGCCAATCAAATGTTTCGTCAAGCCGCTTCGGACTTTCAGCTCTTGGTGGATGATGGCATCCGAAACGATGCGCTATTTTATAACCTCGCCGAATCTTACCGATACAGTGGCGTTCTGCCACTGGCGGTTGCGAACTACAGATCCGCCTTGGCTCTATCGCCTAACAACAGACTCTATTATGAAAGATTACTCTCATTGGAAGCCGAGAGTCGAAAAGATCAAGACGAGATCGGATGGACTAATTCAGATTGGCTCATAGCATCAAGACGATGGATCGTGAACGCAATTGGGAGCCGGTCGCTGCAGATCTGCTTCTGGCTGGGCTGGGTTTGTCTGTGGGCTCTTGGTCTCGCCCACCTAACGCAAACCTTGTCAGGCGCGCGAGCTTTACTCATTGTGGCGATACTTATCTGTGGATCATCCGGACTTCTTACTGCGGCACACCTTGCCGAATTCCAGAACACCAACCTCTTAGTCATTCGCGAACCAAACCTTGAGATTCGCGAGGGCGATGGTGAACAATTCACGATCCTAGAAACCCTAAATAATACTGACACCAAACTGGTTGAGTTGTTGCAGCAACGTGGGGACTGGGCATACATCCAGTGGGAACCAGAAAAAAAAGGCTGGATTCGTTCAGCAGATGGAGTGCCAATTACAAAGTAATCCCTCGTGTAAATCTTCGGCTTTCAACGGGGGACCACACCGAAGGCAAACTCAGACACCACACAATCAACAAACAAAAAGGGCCCCGTGATGGCGATTCTCACCGGGCCCTCTTTTAGACACTCTTTACTTCTCGTCTCGCTTGCGAGTGTACTCCTCCAACGCTTTTCCTGCTCGGAAATAGCGAAAAGAGTCACTGTTTTTGCTGCTAGCCGGGCTTACCCTTGTTTTGGATTCGCTAGCTGGCTTGCGAACCTCCTGAGATCTCGATGGCATCGTCCTGGACGCAAGTGGTCTTGCCACATTTGGCTGGGAGGAGATTCCCTTTGCAGTCGTCCCATGTCCAATGGTTGGCTTCGCAGTCACCGATCTTGAAGTTGCCGCCCGCATGCGTTCCCTCATCTCGTCCATTTTTGTTTGATGAGAAGAACCGGATTGTTTGTGACTCACGCCACGGCCAGAACCTTGATTCGACCCCACACTTCGACGCAGCGTCGTCATCTTTGATTCTTCCACAGAGCCACTCGAAGCATGCTGATGTTTTTTGATGGATGGACCTGACCGATGAAGAGAATCCACAATTGGTTTTGAAGGAGTATTCGCTGGCTCCCGGCGACTGCGGTTCCACTGATGCTCCTGATGATCTCGGTGGTCATCATCGCGAGGTGCTACGCCGAGAGTACGACTCGGACCGCCTGAACGCGAACGTGATTGATGATCATGCCTCTGCACATGGTGTCCCGATCTCGATGAATCAAGACCGTTAACCACAGCACCGATTACAACATCCATCAATGTCGGCTGATGATACCGATTCGGTCCCAGCATTGGGACGACATGCGAATGATTCAAGTGAATCTGGCCGTGTCGATGGTAGCAACCAACAGTCGCTAGGGCCGTTTCAAGATCGTAGTACGCGCAAACCAATTCTCGGTAGCAATCCAAAAGCCTCAGAGCCATCGGGCATGTTGGATCGGCAAAAAGTATCGACTCAATTCGTTGATGGAGATCTTCCAACTCCCACCAGCAATCGCGAAGACGTCCTGAAAGACCGGGAGTACGACTGTAAATCTGCATCCTACTCGAGAGCCGCAACAGGTCATAACCGAGGCGTTTCTCGTAAACACCGAACTCTCTGGTACCAATTACCTCACGGCCGAAGTGTGAAGCGGCATCGCGATAACGTTCCGCCGACGCACGCAAGTCGGTACCGTGTGATGCGTGAGCGAGTGTGCCTCCGACGCTGAGACAACTTACAAAAAAGACCAAAACTATCTTCGACATGATGGTGACCTCGCGAGCGTAGCCTGCTACAAGAGACTTGACGATAAACGAGTGAAGACTCGATTGGGAGCCGTGCTCCAGCCAATCCCTTCACCCTGAACCCTGTGACCAATTGGCATAACACGCAGTTTTCATGCCAAAGCTAAGTCGCCACGGATTCAACGTTTTTCCCACTAACTACGGATCAAATCGATGTCACCCAATAAATCGCTGTATTCAAACCGATCACACGGCGAGCGATACAATCGGCAAAATCGTTAAATCTTCTAAATGGCGACAAGCGAGACGCCGATACAACGAAGGATAGGAGTCTTTCCCAAGACTTCATTCAACTGAGATTCGACCCGTACTCCCGAAACGAAAAATCGACCAAGCAGAGCGTCTCCATGTCAAAACCGATTCTTCGCATTTTCCGCCCCGAAACCGAAAGCAATCGAGACCAAGCTAGCGACATCGACGCAGCTCCCGTTTCCGAACTGGAACAAATGTGGCGAGAGCAGGAACTGGATCAACTTTCGGGGATAGCAGACTCCAAAACCGTGCAGATTCCCCTGAGCAAAGTGGTTCCGCTCTTGCTGGATGCTGCGGATCACCAGCGAGCTTGGCTCGATGATTTCTCGGATGACTTGATCAGCATGAATTCTGATCTCTATGAAATCCTTTTGGCGTATCAACAAATCAAAGATCGTGCAGCGGCGTAACACCGTCTCTGACATTCCGTCCCAACGGCATAAAGAAACCCCACCGCATGGAGCCCCTTCTAGCGGTTCCCACGCTTTGCCCGTCTGTGTCGTAGCTAGCGTAACGGACAAGTGGCGTTGACTCGGCATCACTCCCTTTGTTAACGATCTCTGAGGTTTCGTACTCAAAGGATAAACCGATGCGTTCTATTGCAGTGATCAATCAAAAGGGTGGTGTCGGCAAGACTACCAGTTCGGTGAATCTCGCGGCAGCACTCGCTGAGTCTGGCAGGCGAGTTTGCCTACTGGATTTAGATCCTCAAGCACACGCATCACTTCATTTTGGTATCACCGCTCATGGTGACTCGCCGAGTATGTACGAAGTACTCTGCGGAAACGCATCACTTGAGCAAGCAAGACAGCAGGTCGATGGCAATGATCTAATCAGTGTGATTCCATCCAATCTCGATCTTGCGGCTGCTGAGCTTGAGCTTGCCGGGGAAGTCGGGCGCGAGATGATTCTCAGAGACCGACTGGAAGAGGAGCAAGAACCGTTTGACTACCTCATTCTTGATTGCCCTCCAAGCCTTGGGGTTTTGACCCTTAATGCCTTGGTTGCAGTTCGTGAGGTTTTCTTGCCGCTCCAACCTCATTTCCTAGCACTTCACGGTCTAAGCAAGCTGCTACGAACCGTAGAGGTTGTCTCTCGCCGGCTAAATAGCCGCCTAAGACTGACCGGTGTCATGCTTTGCATGTACGATTCCAACACACGGCTGGCTGCAGAAGTCAGCACTGATGTCGATGAGTTTTTCCACGCCAGCAAAAGCTCAAGAGACTTTTTCAATCAAGCAAAATTCTTCGAGACGCGAATCCGACGCAACATACGGCTTGCCGAGGCACCCAGTTTCGGTCAGTCAATTTTCCAGTACGCACCGGACAGCAATGGGGCGGCGGATTACCGAGCGTTGGCGGCCGAAGTCCTTGCGCAAGAGAGTGCCGGAACCGCCGAGCTAATCAGTCGCGCCGCCTAACGATTCTCACGCCGCCCCAAAAAGTTTGGTGAGCGGATTTCTGCTGCTATTTTCCGCAGCTTTCTGACACCGTACCCTCGGTTGCCGGGTCGGATTTACAGCATGAATCGGCTATGCTTATGCGATTCATGGAAGGTGCTTCTCGTGTCGTTCACGGCAGGTTGCGATTTGTTGATTGGAATCGACGCCGCTACGGCTGTTTGTGAGCCTGTGTAAACTCGATGCCCCTTGAATCCAGCTTTTATGCCCTTATTCAGTGGTAAATCCTTACGGATTTGATCGGCGAAGGAATGACGACAACAGAGATCCAAGTAAAGGGCGCTCGAGAACATAACCTGCGCGACGTCAACCTAACGCTACCGCGCGGGGAATTGATCTGTTTTTCTGGAGTTTCGGGAAGCGGTAAGTCTTCACTTGCCTTTGACACGCTTTTTGCTGAGGGACAGAGGCGTTACGTGGAAAGCCTCAGCAACTACGCGAGGCAGTTCATGGGGCAGATGCCTAAGCCGAACGTCGACCTTGTCAGTGGTCTGAGCCCAACGATCTCAATCAGCCAAAAATCCTCTGGCACCAACCCTCGAAGTACTGTTGGCACCATCACGGAAATCTACGACTTCCTCAGAGTTCTCTACGCAAGAGTGGGTACCGGAAGATGCCCGAAGTGCCAAGTTAAAATCGACGCACAGTCCAAAGATGCGATTACCGCCCGCATCATGGAACTTCCGATTGACTCGACGCTTTGGATCCTCGCCCCAATTGTTCGTCGGCAAAAAGGTGAATTCAGAGATCTTTTCGAAGATCTACGGAAACAAGGTTATGTGCGAGCGAGAGTGGATGGAGAAACCATTCGGCTTGCAGAACCGCCGCCACTGGATCGCCAAAAGCGACACGACGTTGAGTTAGTGATTGATCGAATCGCTCCGGATGATCGCGACCGAGGACGGATCGTAGAGGGCATCACCACCGCGTTGAAAGTAGGCGAAACGACTCTCTTCGTGTCTGAGTCGGAACCAAATTCGCCGGAGTGCGGGGACCCGAAGCACGACCATCTATTCTCATCCCGCTACGCTTGCGGAAATTGCGGGCAGAGCTATCGAGCACCAACGCCACAACTCTTCAGCTTCAACAGCCCACAGGGCATGTGTGAGGCGTGCGACGGCCTTGGTCGCCTGTACACGTTCATTCCAGAAAAACTCGTCCCTGACGAACGCCTCTCCGTGCGCAAGGGAGCGATCGAGCTTCTTGGAAAATGGGGCGACATCGGCCGTCAACGGCGACAGGTTTATCGTCGATCAGCGGAACGCCTCGACAAGATACTTGGCCTTGAGAAAGGCACCATGCTCGAAGCCAAATGGAAGGACCTGAGTGACGAGGCGCAAAAGATTTGGCTTTGGGGCTACGAAGAACCGCTTTCGTTTGATTGGCGTGGAGGTCGCAAGTCAAGAAAGTTTAGCGGTACCTTTGAGGGCTTCATCCCAGAACTGATCGACAAATATCGGAACACTCGCAACAAGATGCAGCAAAAGCATCTCGAGAAGTACATGGAAACCATGGACTGCCCAGATTGCCACGGCCGTCGACTCAACCCCCAGGCCTCAGCAGTCACACTGCGTTCCAACTCCACAACCTTCACGCGGCTGGCTCAGTCACCGGAAAACGAGGAATCCAAAGCCGACCTTACTTTGCCAGAACTTTGCGATTTGTCAGTCGAGGAACTTGCAGCTTTCTTCGAATCGCTAGAACTAACAGCAACCGAGACACTCATTGCAGGTGAGGCGTTAAAGGAGATTCGCCAAAGGATTGGATTCCTGCTCGGAGTAGGCCTTAATTACTTGACGCTCGGTCGCACCGCACCAACCCTCTCCGGTGGAGAGTCACAGCGAATCCGCTTGGCGGGACAAATCGGCAGTGGATTATCCGGTGTGCTCTACATCCTCGATGAACCGTCCATCGGGCTTCACGCTCGGGATAACGACCGTTTGATCGAAACCCTAACACAGCTTCGGGATGCGGGGAACACGCTCATCGTGGTGGAACACGATGAAGACACGATGCGTGCAGCGGACCGAATTGTTGACTTTGGACCGGGACCGGGTGTCAAAGGTGGAAAAGTGGTCGCTGCCGGATCACTTCAAGAGATTGAAAATAACCCCGCGAGTGTGACCGGCCAATTTCTCACCGGTCAAAGATCAACGCAAATCGACCGAAAACTTCGCGAGGCAAAAACGGCGAAAAAGCTCGAGATTTTTGGCGCTCGACACCACAACCTTAAAGACGTCAAAGCAACCATCCCCCTTGGGTTGATCACCTGCGTGACGGGAGTCTCGGGTAGTGGAAAGAGTTCGTTGATCGGAGGTATTCTCGAACCGGCACTGCGCAACGCACTGAACCACGCTGAATGCGAGGTGGGTGATCACGATAAGATCACAGGCATCGAACACCTTGATAAAACGATCGCCATCGACCAGTCACCAATTGGTCGGACCCCGCGGAGCAACCCGGCGACGTACGTGAAAGTATTTGATGAGATCAGAAACCTTTTCGCCAAACTGCCCGAAGCAAAAACCAGAGGCTATACCGCAAGTCGCTTTAGTTTTAATGTCGATGGCGGGCGATGCGGAGCATGCGATGGCAACGGCGCCAACAAACTCGAAATGGACTTTCTGGCAGACATCTGGGTTACCTGTCCGGTCTGCCAAGGCAAGCGTTACAACCGTGAAACCCTAAACGTGACCTTCAAAGGTCACTCCATCTCCGATGTCCTGGAAATGGATATTTCGCAAGCGCTGAATCTCTTTAAGAACGTTCCAAAAATTGCGGACAAACTTGAAACCCTCGTTGATGTTGGACTTGAGTACCTCAAGCTCGGCCAACCCTCCCCGACACTGTCCGGAGGTGAAGCACAGCGGATCAAACTCGCACGTGAACTGAGTAAAAAAGAGACGGGAAAAACTCTCTACGTCCTCGATGAACCAACAACCGGCTTGCACTTTGCCGACATTGAGATGCTCTTAAAAGTGATTCAAGGACTGGCTGACCGCGGTAATACCTTGGTGATTGTCGAACACAACCTCGACGTCATCAGGGCGGCAGACTGGATCATCGATCTCGGGCCAGAAGGAGGTCACGGCGGCGGAAGGATTGTTGCAAAGGGGACGCCAAAGACGGTTGCTAAGTCAAAGAAAAGCTTTACAGCCACAGCGTTGGCAAAAACGCTTACCCCCGAAGTCAAATCCAAAAGACGAACCCAAGCTCAAGATCAAACAACGAGAGCGACATTTTCCAAGTCGCGTACCCATCTGTGTGTTGAAACAGCTTCAGAACACAATCTAAAGTCCGTGGATGTTGAGATCCCTCGAGACGCCATGACGGTGTTTTGCGGTCCAAGCGGCAGCGGAAAAAGTTCGCTTGCCATGGATACGATTTATGCTGAGGGACAACGAAGATACGTTGAATCACTCTCCTCCTATGCGAGACAATTCATTGGCCAAGTTCAAAAGCCTCGCGTTGAACGCATTGAAGGGCTATCGCCCTCGGTTGCGTTGGAGCAAAAGAACCTAGGACACTCACCTCGTAGCACCGTGGGGACGGTGACTGAAATCTATGACTACCTGAGAATCCTTCTCTCACGCTTGGGCACCATGCACTGCCCTGCCTGCCACTGTGCTGTCGGAACACAGACAGCAGATCAAATCACCGAAAAGATATTGAGGCTTCCGGAGAACACCAAAACGCTGCTGCTTGCCCCAATTCAGGTACAACCCGGTGAAGCGTCAACATTGACATGGCAGTCTCTTCGTGCAGCGGGTTACACCCGCATCCGCATCGATGGCGAAACCTACCCGCTGGAAAATGCACCGCCGCTTGACCCGCGGAAAAAGCAACGGGTTCAGGTCGTGATCGACCGTCTTGTGATCCGTTCGAGCGAGCAGTCACGCATCAGCGATAGCGTAGAGCAGGCGTTATCCCTTGGGGTCGGTGAACTGCAACTGGCGATTGCAAACGATGAGCGTTCGGAGTCCGATTGGGACGAGATCAATCACAGTCAACATCTCGTGTGCGAACAATGTGGAAGAAGTTTTCAAGAACTCACTCCTCATCACTTCTCGTTCAACACCGCAATCGGATGGTGCTCCGACTGCGAGGGTCTCGGCACACAAACGGGCACCAATCCAACGGCACTAATCAGCAATCCGTCGGCATCGCTGAACGATGGCGCCGCATTACTTTGGCCAAACGTGGATTCCCATTATTCACGCGCGATGCTGCGTGCAATGGAGCGTCAGTACGGCATTCCCTCAGACCAACCCTTCGATGACCTGACTGTAGCCCAACGTCGAATCCTTTTTCGTGGACTCGGTGACCGCTGGATCTCTGTCCACCCTTCCGATCTTCAAACGGATGAGACTCACAAGACGCCGAAAGAGGAACGGACCGAGCGAGAGATCCCGATCTTTCGATTTCAATTCAAAGGCTTCTACCCCGCGTTGGATGAAGCTTCTCGATTGAATCCGACTCTCCGTGGTCGTCTCGAGCAATTTACCTCAGAAATCGATTGTGCCTCCTGTGATGGGTCACGATTACGGGACGACAGTTCCGCGGTGAAATTCAATGGTCGTACCATCGCGGACTTCGTGCAACTCCCGTTAAACAAACTTCTCAGTGTGGTGGAAGCCTGGAAACTTGATCGCCGCGAGAAAAAAATAGCCGGGGAGTTAGTAAGAGAAATAAAATCTAGGGTTCAGTTCCTGATCGACGTCGGTCTTGGATACCTGACGCTACATCGTGGTGCAGCATCATTATCGGGCGGTGAAGCTCAACGAATCCGCTTAGCTGCTCAATTGGGTAGCGGCCTATGTGGCGTGCTATACGTACTCGATGAACCCACCATTGGCTTACACCCCCGTGACAATGACCGCCTCATCGGTGCCATGCATCGACTCCGAGATGTGGGGAACACGCTGCTGGTGGTCGAGCATGATCATGATGTGATCAACAGCAGCGACTACGTCTGCGACTTCGGGCCACGTGCGGGTCGCCTCGGTGGAAGAATCGTTGCGCAGGGACCTCCGAAAAAACTTACACCCCTCGAAGACTCCGTCACCGGTGGCTACCTCAACGGCACCAAGTCAATCGCGGTACCGGAACAGCGACGTCCCGTCTATTCGCCGAGCGGTTCCGAAATGGTGAACTTCCTTCGGGTTAACGGAGCGAGAGAGAACAACCTGAAAAATGTCGACCTAGCTCTGCCGTTGGGGGTCTTCACGGCGATAACCGGTCCGAGTGGAAGCGGCAAGAGTTCACTTATTGAGAAGATTGTTTACCCCGCGTTGGCTCGTCGCTTACACCGCAGCCGCGTTCAAATTGGCCGTCATGACGCAATCGAAGGACTTCGTTACCTAAATAAGGTAATCCAAGTGGATCAGTCGCCCTTGGGCAACAGTCCCTCGAGTAATCCAGCCACCTACACAGGATTGTTTGACCACATACGACAAGCATTTGCCGAAACTCCCGACGCTGCTGAACGGAGACTCACCGCACGGCACTTCAGTTTTAATGTCGCTGCGGGCCGCTGCGAAACCTGCGAAGGCACCGGACAGCTGAGAATCGAAATGCACTTCCTACCCGATGTATGGGTGACCTGCGAAGAATGCCAAGGGAAACGATACAACGACGAGATCCTCGAAGTACGTCTACACGGAAAATCCATCGCGGAAGTGCTCGAGATGTCATGCTCTGATGCACTGGAACTGTTCTCTAAGCACACCAAAATCTCGTCGATCCTCCAAACACTCTGTGACGTTGGACTTGATTACGTCAACTTGGGCCAGTCCGCCCCGACCCTCTCCGGTGGTGAAGCACAGCGAGTCAAACTGGCTGCTGAACTCAGTCGCCCAGGGACCGGAAACACCCTGTACCTGCTCGATGAGCCGACCACTGGCTTGCATTTTGACGACATCCAAAAGTTACTCAACGTCCTCCAACGGCTCGTTGATCTCGGAAACACGGTCGTCTTGATCGAGCACAACCTGGACGTGATTAAGTGTGCCGACTGGGTGATCGATATGGGGCCAGAGGCTGGGAGTGAGGGAGGCGAAATCATCTTTGCGGGCACTCCTGAAGCTCTGGCAGCATCAGCCCCCAAACGTCGGTCAAGCACAGTCGTTGGCAGTCACACTGCCCCATTCCTCAAGGAGGTGTTACGAGACACCAGTCCCTCCCAGCGGATAAACAACCGACCGAAAAAGCAAATATCGAAACAGGTGACCGCCAAACCGACAAAGTCAGTTAAAGCGAAAGAGCCACAATCTGAGCAGGTGCAACGAGCAACACCTTCAGCCCCCAAAAAACCGAGTCCCACTCACCAACTCCAACCGTGGAAAGTGATTGGCAAGAAATGGCACCTGCTACCAAAGGGCTTTCCCGATGGCTCAAAACCGATTTGGAGCTTTGATCTGCTTGAGGCATTACTGCAAGAACTCGAGAAAATCGTCGGCGGTGATTCAACCGAATGCATCAGTGAAAAATCGCTCGGGGTCCACCTGAGTCATTCGAAATCTGATGACGATTCGATGCAGCCATGGGTGATCATCGAAACCAAAAACCCCAGTGCCCTCAAGGTGCTGCTTCTCGGAGAAATTACCCACCTCGACGCTGAGCTAATTGCCAAACAGAAAGTTCCTTGCCGCATGGCGGAACGGCACGAGGAGGATGGGTATCCAGAATACCCCCTCTTAGAACTTGAATTGGTGGACGCCAAACAGCTCCGTAGTCGGTACCTCAAGTCGCTATTCAGGGCTCATTTTGCTGCGAGGCAAAAAACCGCAAAGTGACGGTAAATCGCGACTTCCAATCCCGCCCACAGCGATATACTAACGGGGTGGCAGGCATGGATCCCCGAAGCGTGATGGGGACACTCAAGTCAGACGACAAGCCAAGGTCCGGAACTACTTGTGGGTTTGGTAACCTTTGGCCGAAGAATCGAAGAGGGAATCTGCATGAGTCAATACGGTGTGTTCAGCGATGACTTTTACGTCAACATGAACCTTTCGACCGAGATGGAACTCCCACAGGGTCGAGAATCTGTACTGCACTACTTCGAGCAGATCCGTCGCCGATTCCCCAAAATGCAAAACTTCTACTCCCGCGAGAAATCAGAGTTTGTTCTCGAGGAGGAAAAGGAAGCAGGGGCCTACAGATGGGTTTCGATCGAGAAAAAGCGAGTCAACAGTGGGGTGGTGAACCCCGAATCCTACGAAGCCGCGATTCAACAGCACCGTGAAGTACTCGAGCTTGTCCCTTTTGAACTATCCATCAGCCCCTTGGATTGTGAATCGCTGAGTCTGATGTTCGGCTTCGACTTTGCGTTTCGAGGTAATCATAACGAGCTACTCACCGAAGCGATTGGCGTCTCCCCCGGACTTGAGCCGCTAATGACTGCTCCGAACACCAAACTGCTTTCGGCCGAACCATCACTTCAATTTGCTTTGGATCAAGACTGCCGAACCCAATGCAGAGTCAGCTTCGAGACTCGTACCACCGCTTACCAAGTTCGGACGGGTGACTTTGGCGAAGAGCAACTCAGTGTGTACTTAACGGTTCGTCGCTACGACAGCTTGGACGCTAACGAATCGTATGCGGACGAAATTCTGCGACTCTCAGCCTTTGGCCGTGATCTGGTAGATGACTACTTGGTTCCCAATGTCCTACGACCGCTCCAACAGGCGATCTCATTACGTTAACACGGCGGCATTAAGAACGTACGACCTGCTGCAGCCCCACCTCTTTATGCTCAGCTTGAAGCAGGAGCTGCGTAACTTGTATGGCCTAGCGAAGAAGCCGCTTTACCACATGGGCTGAGTGCCATCTGCGCTGAGCACCATCGTGGGTCATTTTCCCTCGCGTAAGCGATGACCAAGAAAATCATCGAGTTCTGCGATTGATTCAATGAGCTTCACCGTCTTCTCGATGTCGTACTCCACACGCCGAAAAGCAATCGACTCCTCATCAAAAATGACGTAACAGCTTCTAGAATCGCCATCGCGAGGTTGACCAACACTGCCCACATTGATCATGTAACTCTGCTGATCCTCAACCAAAGAAAATCGCTCACCCAATTCAGAGGGGCGACTAAACCGATGATCTGCAGAAAAAACACCGGGCACATGCGTGTGTCCTTGGAAGCAAAGCCTTGAGAATAGCGAGAAAAGCTTATCCATTTTCTTAGGATTTTGAACGTCTTCTGGGAACACGTACTCGTTGGTGGGTCCACGAGGTGAACCATGCACGAAGACGACGCCCTCCTCTTCTACCGCACGCGGCATCTTGCATAAATACTCCATCCTGCGGTGAGCGGCCTCAGGCCCATCAGTTACCGACTCGAGCTGCTCGCGTGTCCAAAAAATCGCGCGTTCTGCGGTGACGTTGAATCCTTCGGGATCGAATAACGCACTGCTGTCGTGATTGCCCAAGATCGAGAATTCAAATCCCATCACTTGATCAAGACACTCGTTGGGATTTGGACCATAACCGATCACATCACCTAGCGACACAATACGATCCACCCCGATCTGGTCGATATCCTCGAGGACGGCCTCAAGGGCTGCAAGATTTCCGTGAATATCGCTAACGATTGCTGTTTTCATCCCAGTGAGCTCACCGTCCCCGACTGATCCGGTTCAAAAAGGCCATCTCCAATAGCGGCATCGATACCGTTTGAAGAATCAAAGCTTAGCGTCCATGCTTGAGCCGATCCCCTAAGGCGTCCGACAAATCGGCCTCAGCGTAGATCTTGCTCGCAGTCTTTTCGATGTCGTATTCAACACGACGATAGGTAATCGTTTTTGCGTCGGTATCTAAAATCGCGTAACAGGAGCGATTGTCGTCGTCTCGGGGCTGTCCAACGCTACCTACATTGGCTAGGACCTTCTCTCCGGTCAGTTGATACACGTAATCAAACTCATCGGGAGAAAGAAACTCACAGCCGGTTGTGAAAACGCCCGGAAGGTGCGTGTGCCCCATGAAGCAATAATTGGTGACTTTACCGAACAGAATTTCCATTTTTCTTTGATCGAAGACAAATTCCGGGAAAACGTACTCGTTCGTCGGGTCTCGCGGAGACCCGTGCACGAACTTGAATTCCCCCTCATCGACTTGGCGGGGTAATTCACCCAGAAAATCCCATCTTCCATTCACAATATTTGGTGCCCCAGGACCACTGTCGAGACGATCTCGTGTCCAATAAATGGCCTGTAGAGCCATTGGGTTAAATCCATCTGGATCAAAAAGGGCGGCTTGGTCATGATTACCGAGGATGGTCGCTTTGCACCGCTGCATGACTAGGTCCAAACATTCGCAAGGATTTGGTCCGTAACCGATGATGTCACCAAGACAGTATATTTCGTCTACCGACGAGCGTTGAATATCCTCTAGGACCGCCTCGAGGGCCTCGAGATTCCCGTGAATATCGCTGATAATAGCTCGTTTCACTACAATTTCCCGTAACATGTTTGTAGCACCGCCACCGGGTCGTTAGCCCCGGCCGCCCCAAATCGTCTGGGGCACCAATTTTTCCTCGGCACTCCCTGAGAAAATTATGACAGATGCAAACGCTGCTGACCATCGCACTCCAAAACTGCAGTTGGCAATCGAAACCACGGGCCGGTGTGGGTCGATCGCAATCCTTCGAGGGCAGGAGGTTCTGCAAGCGACCAACCTCCCAGAAACCACTCGGACAGCAGCCTCTCTCGCCGTCTACCTCGACGATATCCTGAGTCGCCACCGCGACGGATCTCGGCCCATCGAGCTGGTGTCCGTTGCCGACGGCCCCGGATCGTTTACCGGCCTCCGAATCGGTGTCACCACGGCAAAGTCACTTTGCTACGCACTCAAAGTCCCCTTAGTGGCAGTCGACTCGCTCGCTGCGGTCGCAACAGCGATCTTTCACGACAATATCGAAGCTCAATCCGTTTGCGTCGGACTTGATGCCTACCGCCAGCAGGTCTTTGCTGGATGTTTCCGACGAACAGAATTACTTGGAAGTCCTGACCGACTCCCTCCGAACTGGACTCCGCATCCCCCACAAGTCAAGGTTCTGAGCGTTTCGCAGTGGAACGCCTTTCTCTCGGGCTTAGGGCAGTCCAATGCTCCCAGCGATAGGTCGCCAGACCGATTCGGCTCCTTGTCCGGATTTGACTCGGCCAACCAATCGGTGTCTCCCATCGGAGAATCACCGCTACGAAGCAGCCCCAACTCATTGCCCGGCTCTTTGAACCCACCCAACCCGCTAAACCAACCCAACCCGCTAAACCAACCCAGCTCGCTAAACCAACCCAGCTCGCTAAATCCTGTAAGCGTTGGCGAACAATGGTTTGCAGCTGGCGATGAGAAGCCATTTCAACAATCGCGATTGACGATGCTCGGCAGGAAGTGCGATGCAATCGGCGTTGGCTTACTGGCGGCTCGAGCGTACCGGCTCGGTCTTTCCACCGACCCTCTTGCATTGATCCCTCGCTACCTCAAGCCGAGTGCCGCCGAAGAAAAAGCACAACAGGACCAAGGTTGATCCAGCACAGCGTCAAACAAGATCCCTGTCAAACAAGATCTCTTAATTGACGCGTTAGATCAGGAAAGGCTGCACGAACACGCGTCCAATTCGGGATCGCCTCTGCACCACCTGGATCATTCCTAAATACGTCTGCAGCCTTCGTGATGCAATCCGCAAATCCGTCGATCGCAAGCTCCTCTCCATGACGGTCATACGCCAAGTCATTCACAATTGCATCGGCCGCGTATTGACGCACACAGTTCTGAGCCACCCGAACGTAGGAAGCACGAAGAGTCTCAAAGGTCGAAGGACTCAGTTCTGTTCCTTGGCTTGCAAGAGTGCGATAAATCGTGGTCAAAATATCTACCGCCATCCGCATCAACCCAGCTTTTGGATCGTCGAGCGATAAGGTTTGGTGCTTGTGCTCATACAAGCGGCAGAGATCCGTTTGGCAGACACGTTTCAGAGACGTGTTTCGGTAGACCTCCGCCAAAGTACCAACCTCCAGTCCCCAATCACTCGGGATGCGGTTGGTCCGCGCGAGATTTCGAGTCAGTGAAAATTCGCCGGACAGCGGGTACCGGAAGCCTCCAAGAAATCGGACAAACTCGCTGTTGGGAAACACGGTGGATAATGCACGGATCAAAGGTGTGACCAGCAGCCTCACAACCCTACCGTGCATCCGATCGGTGACCCTAGCGTAATAGGCCTTGCAGAACTCGAAGTCGATTGCCGGATGCACCATCGGTAGACATAGCCGTGCTAGCAGGAACCGGTCATAGTCGACGATATCACAGTCATGCAGAACGAACGTGCTCAACCGTGGGTCATCTAGCAGGTACCCAAAGGCGGTCCAAACGCTGCGCCCTTTCCCTGGTGTGGAAACCGCAATCCCGTTATCAATCAACTCAGAATAGATGGATTGTATCTCGGGTCCATCAGTCCAGAGCACTTTGGCACGATCTCCCAGCGGCTGAATCTTAGCAACCGTCTCTTCGTAGTCGCTTTTTTCAGGAGCCACACCCAAAGTCACTACGATCGTGTCAATGTAATCTGCTTCTACCAGATGCTCCACGATCTGCCCAAACGGTTCGGCACGCATGTCACCGGCCGTCACAGGAAGCACGAGCCCGATCGGGTGATCTTTCGTCGCCTCGCGAAGCATATCCTCAAGACGATCAAGCGTCCCGGTTTGCAAGTCATGAATCGTGGTTACAAGATCATGTTGATAAAAATCGGGCATCGGTCGCGGACCCTCTCTTCGGCAAGGAAATCGTGCGGGTTCCTCATCAACCTAGCTTGAATCACTAGCACTGAAAACGCTGTTACGGCGATCTTAGACAAGAGGGTTGAATTCGCACCGTTAGAAGCGAAGAGCGGAGAGAACCTCACCTCGATCAACTGTTTCGCTCCCTTGACGCTCGATTACATCCCGCCGATCCGAGGCGTGAACATGCGAATGCCCCGGCAGGCTCTCGACCGCAATAGCCAGAGCGATTCCCAAAAAGAAAGCGACGCTCAATTTGCCACGATCATGTTGATGAAAGGAAACTTCTGGCAACAGATCGGCCAGAGCAATGCAGATAAAAAATCCTGCCGATACCGCCAACCCCCACCCAAGCAGCGATGCGTTAGCCGGATCGTGGTTGACACCAAAATAGAACAGCAGGGCGCCCGCAGGACAGGCAAGTGCAAAAATCACATTCACGAATGCTTGATGGATCGAAGACCATCCACTTGCTCGCATCGTTGATGTGATCGTGAATGCATCAAGAGGTTTATGAAGTGCGATCGCCAAAAAAGTACCCAGTCCCGCAAAAATCACTCCGGGATGCTTGGCGTCCGCGACGGTGCTTGCAGCGAGAGCCACACCGTCGATTAAGGTATGCAACCAAAGACCAAACAAGATGCCGAGCCACCCCATCCAGCGATCGCCAGTAGCGTTCGTGTCATGATGTGAATGGTCACAGTGCTCATGGTGATGATCGGTACGACGACGCCTTGGGTTCTGCGACTCAAGGTTTTCCTGCTCGATTGACTCCTGCTCGATTGACTCCTGCTCAGACTGACCCTGCTCTGAACTCTGTAGATTCGTAGCGATCAATACTGAGCCACTTGACTCGCTCAGCCCCCCGGGGATCACCAAATCCACCTCCCCACAGCAAGGTTGAACCAGTTCATTCTCTCCGGCTAGCTTCAGTGGTGTTGCCTCGGCAAAGCCGTGTGTGTGCGGTGCGTGAAAGGCTCGCAGCAAGACAAACATCGCAACCACTCCACCAAGACACGCTGCACCAGCCTTCGACGCCGACCCCAGTGTTGTAACGGCGTGTGGAAAAAGATGCAGGAAAGCGATGCCCAACATCAACCCACCCACAAAGCTGATCAGCAATTGCGTTCTCAGGTGAGACATACGCACCAGTGACGGCAACTGCCCACCGACCGTTGACATCAAAACGATCATGAGACAGTAAAGGGCGAGTAAAGTCTGAAGTGCCATGGGGAATTCGTTGCTCGCCAGTCGTATGATTTGCTGGCTGATACCAAAGTCAGAGAAAATACTGAACCGCACGTCGTTGCAAAGCGTACGCTATTGCAATCGAATTGCAAATAGGCCAACATAACAAAAAGCCCGATTCGGACCCCATTTGCGAGAGCTAACTCGACGTGAATTCGGAAGCCCAACTCAATTCCCTGCTCGACGAGAAGTTGCCTTTCAGCCCATCAGCGGAAAGGATGGCCGCAGCGCGGGCGGAGGTTCGAGAACTTGGAAAGCGGGCAACTCCAGCACGACTAACCACGCTTCTCTTTTTACGCTCCCAATCCAGACCGGTCAGTCACGCGGAAGTTGCCAAGGGTCTCGAATCGCTCGGATTTGATAAGGCGACCGTCTTTAGAAACCTCAACGATCTTTGTGAATGGGGATTGGCTCAAAAATCCGAACTGGGAGACCATGTCTGGAGATTTGAAACTAGCCGCTCCGGATCACACCGAAGCAAGCATCCTCATTTTGTTTGTGTTGATTGCGGAACCGTCACCTGTATGCAGCAAATTCAACTCACGCGAGGCAGCCTTGAAACCAGCCGAGATATCGGGCAAGTGACAGAAATTTTATTACGAGGACACTGCAACGACTGCCGCTAGCAAACCCGATCTTATTTTGGCGTACCAAGAATTCGTTAAGTTTTATCTGGAAAACGCCATTTGATGTAGAGATTTCAAAAGCCATAAGTTTACACTGAGTTTACTCGATATTGATTTCTTCACAGGTAAATTGAATCCCGTGGAACGCTTCACCGCACTCATCTCGCTCATCGCTTACCTCATTGGAGGATGGCTTGCTCCTTTGCTGCACACGCACAGCGACGGGACAGATTGCCATCACCAACACTCGGTAGCGGGACAGCATCAACAAGATGCGGAGAATCAGTGCTGCATTCATGATCATGTTGCTCACGGTGCCGAGGTGCACCGTGATGCGCCCGAAACGGACGGTCTTCTTGATCACTCCACCAGATCATTCAGATCATCGGCATTAGCTAGCGAGCCAACGGATCATGATGAACTTCTGATCGCAAGTGATGCTCCCACCTGTGGTGTTTGCGTCCTCTGCTTAGCTCGGTCTTCGGCGAAGGAGCGTCACCAAAGCGGCTTGTTCGCTTTGACGCTTGATCAGGTATCGCAATCCGTCCAAACGATTGATGCAATACATCGATCGAATTTTCGCTCACGCCCTCTCTCTCGCGGCCCACCATCTGTGGTCTAGCCGGGCAGCAAGATGCCCAGCGGTTCGACCTACCATCTTCCGACGGAAGGTCTAAACCAGGCCGGTCACAAACGCACAGAATCTCGGTAGAGACCTGCGCTCCTGTTTGTGCCCCAAACAGCCCCGTGTGACTTGCTTCAGCAATCGATGCAAGCAAATCCGGGCAACTTTTCTCTCCGCCGCGACCACAACAAACCACAGAGACCAACCATGAGATCTAACCATCATCAAGGCAGTCCTGCGACTGCGAGCCCAGCGAAGCAAGCCGTCCGTCAAGCGTTCACACTCGTAGAACTTCTTGTCGTCCTTGCAATCATTGCCATTCTTGTTGGACTTCTACTACCGGCAGTCCAAAACGCCCGCGAGGCGGCAAGACGCATTAGCTGCCAAAACAACCTTCATCAGATCGGAGTTGCATTACACAGCTACCACAGTAGCTTTCGTCAACTTCCAAGTGGCTGGATTGCATCGGATACCGACCACCACGAACCTGGCTGGGGTTGGGCCTCAGCGATCCTTCCTCAAATGGAACAGACTGCGACCTACGGCAAGATTAACTTCTCGTTGGCGATTGAGGAGGATGATCACGAGCAAGTACGATTAACGCCGATCGAAACCTACCTTTGCCCCAGTGACATTCTTGAGCCAATCTTTTACATCGCAGAGGGAGATGGCCATGAACACGATCATGATCATGACCACGGGGATGGCGATGAGGATGACGACCATGATGAAGATCATGGACACGAAACTGAACCTGGTGTGAACATCGATGACGTCGGACCGGAGTGGTTATTCCAAGTTGCCAAAAGTAACTACGTTGGTGTTTACGGTACCGAAGACATTCATACCGATCTCTACCACGGCAATGGACTTTTCTACGGTAATAGCCGTCACCGCTTTCGAGACATCTTAGATGGGTTGAGTCAGACCCTAATGGTTGGTGAACGCAGCAGCCGACTGGGCGGATCCATTTGGCATGGTGTCATTCATGATGCTCGCGAACCGGCATCGAGAGTGATCGGTGCGGCAGACCACGCACCGAATAGTCCCAGCGGCCACTTTGAGGACTTCAACAGCAACCATGCGGCGGGTGCCCAATTCATCCTCTCAGATGGATCGGTGCGTCTGATCACCCAGTTCATTGACATGAAGGTCTATCACGCACTGACGACTCGAGCAAACAAAGAAGTCATTGACGCGAAGGACTTTCAGTTCTGACTGCAGCAAACGGCTAGGACTCTAACTCCATGCCTCCCACACTATCGACAAGGAGCACCCTTGGCAGGTTGCCTGCCAACTGCTCCATGCGTTCATAGAGATCTTCTTCTTCACCCTCGTTCGGGGTTTGAAACCCTAGCAGTACGATTGCTGCGTCTCGAGAGGTTGCTTGGATTGCTTCCGCAGGCGAACCGGTTCGATGAATCACTTCAGGGGTAAACTCTATACGGGAGGCCGCACCAAGTTCGACAAGATGTTGTCTTACGTCATCGATGGCGTTCTGGTTGTCCACAAAACGCAGGACGCGAATTGAGTTCGAACGCCAACCTGGATTACGATGAAGCAGGTGAGCCAATAACAACATCAGCTCGCCGTTTTTCATTCCCCTCCACCAAACGTCAATCGTACCGGTGGGTATTTTCCATATGTCTGTCGTATCCTCACCGTCACGTTGTGACAGGAAGCGTGCCGCCAAAACACTTCGATTCATCTTCGTGATCAAACGAATGTTGCTACCGAAGTCTCCTGCTTTAGGCATCTCGTTCGGCCACCCCAACAGCACCGTATTGGTGCGCAATCCGCCGATACCGTGACACTGTATCAGTGCCTCGATGCCACTGGATAATTTCTCGTGACACACGACCACGGGAAACGCCTCCAGCCCCTCTTTTGAAATGAACTTTCTCAACTGCCGTTCATATCGCTGACGCTTTTCAGCATCTGTTTCCACATCGCCGGTAACGACTTGCGCGAGCGATAAAATGCCGTGCCCGCTGGTCAGCCAGTGCCCGTAGATCGGTAGATGCGGTCGCGTCCAGCCCGTCCCCGAAAACGCCATCAAAATCGGCCTCCAGTTCTTTGGATGGTAGACCTCTGATTCGAGCCGCAAGAGTGATTTCCTAGCACGTTCAAAAACCACACCACTACGCAAATCACCCCAACGAGACTCCACTTCACGATTCCTGATGAACCAATGCAAGCCAGCCACGAACAGTATGGAAACCAACGCCCACACCCAACTCATCAGAAACATTACGGCCAAGCAGCCCAAGAAACCAATCAGAGAAGTTGACCAGTGACAGTAGTGGAACGTTGGACGATAGCTCGGGTTTTTTGTGACCGCCTCATAAAAAGTCGCCAGATTCAACAACCCATAGGTAATCATAAAAAACATCGTGATGACCGGGGCGATCGCATTGAGGTCCCCCGGCAGAACACATAATTGCGCGATCAAAAACGTCATCACCGTTGCCCGTCGTGGTTCATTCGAAGAGCCGCTAACCGCAGAAAAGAAATTGAGCGACTTGAAGACCTCATCTCGCGAGAATGCCTGAAGGATCCGAGGTGCACCCATCATGCTCCCCAATGCAGAGGACAAGGTTGCCGCAAACACTCCAACAGTGATCAGCCATGGCCAGCACGCGACTTCTCTAACGACCAGAGAGTCGTGGATCAAGTCTGTTGAGGCACGAGCTCCACCCAATAGCAAGGCCATCGTGAAATAGCTGACACCCGTAACCGCAACTGAACTCAAAGTCCCAAGTGGAATCGACCGAGAAGGTTTTTCCAGATCGCCCGACATATTCGCACCAGCCATGATCCCTGTTACCGCTGGGAAGAAAAGCGCGAACATCGTGTAGACATTCTCTCCGGGCTGGAACGCAGGATTGAGATTTGCCTCCAGTGTTGACCATTGAAACGCCTGAACCGCACCGACGTAGAAAGCCAGCAGCGATGCGCCGAGTGCCGCCAAAATCATGTACTGAACCTTGATGGTCCACCCGGCTCCAACAAAGACACAAATAAAAACAAGGAGATTCACCAACGTAGCTACCTCAACGGAATAACCGCTCAGTGAGCTAAAGGTCGCAGTCAAGGCTTCGGTGAAACCAATGACATACATCGCAACCGAAATCGCTTGCGCAAGGAAAAACACGATCCCGATCGCCCCACCAAACTCGACACCAAGGCTTCGGCTGATCAGAAAATAGGCGCCACCACCCTGCACGCGAGTGTTGGTCGCAATTGCCGAAAGAGAAAGCGTCGTGAGACCGGTAATGATCTTTGCACAAAGAACAATTCCCACTGCCAACAATACGCCGCTCTGCCCCACCACGTGGCCAAAACGCAAGAACATAATGACACCGAGAATGGTCAAGGTGCAGGGCGTAAAAACACCGCCAAACGTGCCAAACTTGGATCCGGATGTAGCATCCTCATTCGATCGGGAAAACAAAAATCAATTCCTTTTATCCGTTCAATGTGCTTCCAAATACTTGCACTTGTCCAAACCGATGAATCACAAATCGCGACGTCTTGACCGATCTCGCCCGCGATCAACACCATTGGATGCATCGCCAGTTCCAAGATCGCTACGGCGTAACCCCGTCGATCAATCCACTGCTGGCAAAACCTTCAATTCACCATCATACATCAGGCAAGGTATTTAGGCGTGGGATGGTGTGCGGTGGTGCGATATTTTATCTTTCTGAATGTCCCAAAAATCTGAATGCTTCAAAAACAAGCGGAATTCAGTTGATCGGATGCCAAGCCGGTCTTTGAACTTCATCACCTGCACTGGACGCCATATGCGCTGCGAGTTCCTTCATCAACAATCATTAACAAGCATCATCATTCTTGTTGTTGCGATATCTTTCCTGCCGAGCATCAACCTCGCCAATGCTGACTCACCGCAAGATGGTCGATACATCACCAAAAACAACGTCTGTTATCGCCCTGACTCAACCGACGCTTCGATTCGTGATGCCTGCCAATTGGATCTTTATTATCCGTCAGAGCATAAGAATTTCGCAACGGTAGTTTGGTTTCACGGCGGTGGCTTAACGGGGGGGAAGCGGTCGATTCCTGATGCCCTCAAAAACAAAGGTATTGCAATTGCCGCCGTTGATTACCGACTAAGCCCGAAAGTCAAAGTCACCGATTGCATTGACGATGCAGCGGCATCTGTCGCCTGGGTCTTCGATCATATCAAGGAGCACGGCGGGTCGCGGAACCGTATATTTGTGAGCGGACATTCTGCCGGCGGCTACCTAACAAGCATGGTCGGTTTCGACACATCGTGGCTTGCCAAATACGACATTAACGCCAACTCCATAGCAGGCTTGATTCCCTACAGTGGTCACACGATCACTCACTTCACGGCGAGGAAAGAAATGGGAATGAAAGACACGACCCCTCTCATTGACCCATTAGCACCGTTGTTTTTTGTCCGCAAAGATGCACCTGCAACTCTATTAATTACCGGCGATCGTGAATTGGAGATGCTCGGTCGTTACGAAGAGAACGCCTACTTCTGGAGAATGCTGCGCGTCGCAGGTCATCCAAATGTACAACTGTTCGAGCTTGACGGATACAACCATGGACAGATGGCTGAACCTGCACACCCGCTGCTCTTAAGGTTCATACAGAAACAGTCAGCTAGCAAATAGTTTTGTTGCCTACTTTACGGAATCGACATCGATTCCAGATCGATGTTCAATCATGCGTTCAACCATTGCTTCGCGTGTAGTACGTCGCATTCATCGATGAGACAAGTTGAAAAGGATGTTGATACGACATCAACGACTCGGCACTCCCCACCACCAGACGACCGCCCGGTCGCATCACGGGTGCGATTCGATTCAGCAAAGCTTCTCTTGTCTCAGGCTTAAAATAAACCATCACATTCCTGATTAAAACCAAGTCGAACGATGGCAGTGTTGGCCATGTGCCAGCCAAGCTAAATTTTTCCCACTGCACCATCTCACGCAAACCCTGCTTCACACGCCAAGCACCATCGTGCGGTTCAAAAAAACGATCAAGTCGTTCCTGACTGACGCCACGCGAAACCTCAAATTTCCGATAGATACCTTCGGCAGCTGATTGCAATACTTTTGAAGAAACATCGCTCCCGATGATATGCACCCGTTTACACAGATGGGGTGCGATCTCTGAAATCAACATCGCGATGCTGTACGCCTCCTGCCCCGTGCTTGCCCCTGCCGACCAAATACGTATCTCACGCCCAGCTTTCTCGCTCTCGTTACAAATGGCAGGCAGGATTTCTCGCTCGAGCTGTTGAAAAGGTGCGTGATCACGAAAGAAGAATGTCTCGTGTACCGCCAAAACGTCCACGACCTCATCCCACAGGCGAACATTATTGCCTGAATACAAAGTTTGGATGAGACCATGAAGCGAGTCAAACTTGAAAGTGTCCACCAGTGGTGAAAGTCGATTCACAACGAGGTATTCTTTACCCGATGCGAGAGAAATTCCGACGCGTTGGGACAACATGCTCTGAACAAGACCGAAGTCTTCTTGCGAAAGATTCATTTTTGATGTGTTCTCTTTTTTCATGCTCCCACCCTTAAGTAGGAGCCAATCTTTTTACCGATCAATTCAATCGGCGTTACATGGTTTGCCAACCCAGCGGCAACGACGCTACCGGGCATCCCCCAAACAACACTCGTACCTTCGTCCTGCGCGATGACCGCTCCACCAACCTCTCGAATCGCTCGACAGCCATCACGGCCATCGTGCCCCATGCCGGTTAGCATCACCCCCAAAACCCCACCAATCACCTCTTGGGCTGCAGACCCAAAGAGTACATCCGCCGATGGACGACAAGAATTGACCGGTGCCGAACGATTGATCGATGTGATGTAACCGCCCGTGGTTCGATTCACCTCCAGATGATTTCCACCGGGGGCGATTCGAATCATTCCAGGCTGCAAAACCTCACCTTCGACCGCTTCGGCAATGTCCAACCCAGTCTCCTCAGCAAGCCTCGAAGCGAGATACTTGGTGAACATCGTGGGCATATGCTGCACAACGAGAATCGGTTTGTTGAGCAAATCACGGAGAGACGAGTCATGAAACAGCGTGGCGAGAGCGGCTGGCCCCCCTGTGCTGGCAGCAACCACAACTAACTCGATCGGCTTGGTTTTACTCGGAACAATCTTGCTCGGCTGGATAGCATTAGAGCTCGGACTGACCCGAAGCCCGCGACTACAAAGCCACTTCAATCTTGGTGCAATCTGGTCGCGGATCACCTCCTCGCCAGCGTGAAGGTCGCTCATGCGGGCCCCCCCCGGCTTGAAAACAAAATCTTTTGCTCCCAGAAGCAAGGCATCCGTGGTTGCTTTCGCCCCGCGTTCGGTCTGAGAACTAAACATGACCACCGGGACTCGAACGCCTTGCGAACGCATGGCACGCAACATCTCAAGCCCATCCATCCGCGGCATTTCAATATCTAGCAAAACGACATCGGGTCTCTGCATTTCAATCTGCTCGAGCCCTTCACAACCATCCGCGGCCGCTCCAACGATTTTGAACCCGCCAAAAGATTCAAGGGTGGTCTTGATTACGTTGCGAACCAAAGATGAATCGTCAATCGTTACAACGCGTATCTCTCTCTGTGGTTCGGCCAAAGTGTCGCTTTTGCCAGTCTTGCGTTTTTCTTGACCTGATAGCCTCGAATGAATCGACGTCTTGGCAGGCGTTGGATTTTTTTCAATGACCTTTGAGCCGGTCAAACCACGGCTCCTTGTCTCTCGATTACCAGTGCCATCTTGTAAAATTTGCGTTGAGGCGGAAGGCTCTGGTGCGAGGATTCCCAACGCCTTTAATTTCTTGGTGATTGCCCCTGGAGTACACGGCTTTACGAGGTACTCATCTACACCCGTATTCATTGCTTGCCCGATCCTATCAGTATCAGCAATGCTGCTAATCATCAGCAAAGGCATGTTCCGGTAACGTACCGCCCTTCGCACTTTGGTGGCGAACTGAACGCCATCCATTTCTGGCATCTCCCAATTGACCGTTACCACATCAAAAGGGCCTTGTTCGTTCAAAATCCCCCACGCCTCCGAACCGTTCTGTGCTTCAATGGTTTCGAAATTTAGCCCGCGCATAATTTTGGCAATAATCCCCCGAATCGGTCGTGAGTCATCAATTACCAATGCACGCATCTCGTCACCTCTGGTTGTCCCTGCGTCCAACGCAGGTAACCAATTCCATTAATTTCTCTTCAACTTACAACGCCGCAGAGACTGATTTGTCACCGTTTATTAATGGTTTTTAATCAACTTTGATCTCTGTGTTATCAAACTCATCGTCTCGTCATCTCTTACAGAATCACCGAACTCCCAAACCTCGCTATTTACTCCCAGCGAGCCGTCTAATGCTCAGGTGTTGCCTGTTTTAACGAGGCCAAAACTGGCAGCCGTCTTTCAAACGCACCCTCGCAGAATCCACCAACTCGCCGACAAACCAACGTCGCGTCCCACGAACTCTGCTACTTCTCTCGGTATTCCTCCACAAGCCGCTGAAGATTAGAAGCCATCCTTGATAGGTCCAACGCCGCTGCCTGTGTGTTGGAGGCACCTTCAGCGGTGCTTTGCGCAGCCTGCGCAACCTGGGTCATGTTCTGCGCGATTTGCGCGGTACCAGCAGCCGACTCCGCAAGGTTGCGGCTAATCTCGGACGTTGTGCTAGTCTGCTGCTCAACCGCACTGGCAATGGTGTTTTCCTGCTGACAAATCGAATCCACGATTCCAGTGATATCACCAATTGCTTCCACTGCGCGGAGGGTGTCCTCGCGGATCTGCTCGATGGAATCGCGAATATTATTCGTTGCAGCAGCAGTCTCTTTGGCGAGTTCCTTCACTTCACCCGCCACCACAGCAAAACCTTTACCCGCCTCGCCGGCTCGTGCCGCTTCAATCGTGGCATTGAGAGCAAGCAAATTGGTCTGCTCGGCAATCGAGGTGATCACAGAGACCACTTCACAAATCCTTTGGCTACTGGCTCCGAGTTGATGAATCGAGGCATCGGCGGTTCTAGCCATTTCCACAGCACGATTTGCGACCACTGCGGCATCGCTCGCACTCGTCGCAACTTCTCGAACCGAAACGCTAAACGTTTCGAGGCCACTAGAAACATTGCGAGTGTTCTCACTGACATGGTCAGCAGCCTCACTGACCACACGTGCTTGTGCCGTCGTTTCCTCAGCAGCTGAACTCATATGCTCGCTGACGCTGGAAAGCTCTTCACTGGCGGACGCAAGCGTTTGCATATTGTCACCAATTGCTCGGACTAAATCTTGTTGCCTTCGGTGCTGTGCATTGAATCGTTTTGAAATGCCAACTGCAACCAAGCCCACCAACGCGGATGAAACGCCAGTGACGATGAGCGAGAACCAAAAGATCTGCTCAGTCGGCTTCTCCACCACCTCCACTGGCACTTCAGAAACCAAGGCCCACGTGACCGGGTTACCACCACTGCTTACATGCACCACGACGCGTCCCCAACTTTGAAGGGTCAGTTCGCCAGTGCGTCCCGGATAACGGCCAACGCCACTCTGATTTTCTTCTCCAAAAGGTTCGCGAGCACCAACGGTGTCAACTCGTGTTTTCAGAAGCCTCGCGGCATACCCATCGTTGTCCTGAATGTTGTTCCGGATCAGACGATCCGCACCAACGGCGAACACCTCACCACGACTCGAAGAGACATTGCCCGACTGCATGATCTCATCAATGATTCCAATTGGCATTTGAAACACAGCAACCCCAACTTTCTCGCCCTCATGAAAAATGGGGGACGCAATAAAACTCGCGGGGCTGCGGTAGCTCGGTTCGTACGCTTGATAATCTGAAAATGAAACGTAGTCACCCCAACCAGAATTCTCGGATTCCTTAAAGACCTGCGCGAGGTTGGTACTTGCGAATGGACCGCGTCGCATCGATGTAGCAAAATCAGCTTCCTTGCAAACCGAGTAAACCACGGATCCCGATTTTGCATCGATCAAAAACAGATCATAAAATCCAAAAGTCTCGCGATAGCGTCGCATCTTCTGATGGTACTTGCGGTGTGTCTCGCTGTATTGAGTACCATCGTTTGCCGTGTCATAGAGATCCTTTGAACCAAGCGGATATTGGTTCTGTGCAATGTATTGATTCTGAAGATAGAGAGCGCGCGCGTCCATCGGCTGAACGATCGCATCGATCGACGGCAGCTCACCGGTTGCTTGCTTGTATTGACCTGCAAATTCAGTTGAATAGAAATCCTTGAGGCTCGAACGCAGGGTCGCCTCATTTGCCTCGAGGTTAACACTTGCCTCTGCACCGAGCTGCTCGTAGGCGGAAGCAAAATCGTTCATCGCTTCAACCACCATCAGATCCTCGCTGAAGATCCTGATCTGGTCGTGGATTGATTCGAAATAACGCTCGATCTGAACCGACTTGGAGAATCGATTTTGCTCGAGCGTTTTTGCGGCTTCGGCTGCTAACAGTCCGGAAACATATTGGTAGATCGTGATCCCAAGAACCAGCAGGGGGACGATCGAGAGGAACAACAGTGTGATCAATAGCTCGCCGGTGACCACCGCCACCCAGCGTGCCAACCAACCGTCTTTTTCATTCGACTGATTCATGATCATGCTCATTGGATATCCTGTTCAACTTGTTGATCTACTGGATCCAGACTTCGCGAACCGATCGGCTCACCCTCAACCAGTAAAGATTTCGCTGACGCTGTATTTTTCAACTCAATTAATTTTTCGACTCTTAACATCAACACCAAACGGTCCGACAGTTTGACCACCGACTGCAATCGCTCAGAAACCACTCGGTCCATGTGCCTCGGAACCGGCTCAAAATCGCTCTCTTGAGGACTGATGACCGGCCCCATCTCGCCAACTCGCAGGCTGATCAGTTCGTTTGCCACGGAAACGATCAAATGAAACCGTGCCGGCTCGCTCGCTTCAGATCGGTCTCGCCGTAACCACTCCATCATGTCCACGACCGTCAAAATCTGACCGCGCAGGTTAATCAATCCGGAAATGGCTACCGCTGAACTTGGTACCGGGGTTACCGGAAGATCGCTCACGATCTCACGAATATCACCAACCGGGACTCCACACATCACTTCCCCAACAGAGAACGTGCAGAACGCATTTAAATCATCCGCATCAAGCATTGCAGGTTGGATCATCGAGCATCTCCCATCGCGAAATGATATTGCTGCTCGACGTCAAGAACCTCAACCACACGCCCTCGCACAAGAGTAAAGCGGTCATCCAGCTCGGGTAACGCGGAGGCTAACTCGTCAGCGTCATCGCGATTCATTTCAAGACTAACATCAATGACGTCGTTTATCTGTTTCACTAGGACACCAAAGCGATTCCCATCATGCTGACAGATAATCAACGGCGACGAGTTTTTGGCTACCGTTTGCTCAAAGACATCGTAAAGCGATCGAATACGAAGAACGGATCCTCGATAGCTCGTGACAAGATGGGTGTCGAAGGCCTGAAGATTTTCTATTGATACATCTTCAAGGCGTTCAACTGCATCCATACTGATCGCAATTTCGCGACTATGATCAATCTCACACACGAGTAGTGTACGATCGTCAACAGCATCAATCGCGAGATCAATTGGTTGGGTGCCACCGCTCTCGCCCTTCTCACCGGAATCTTGCCTTAGTATTCCGCGACCGGCGACGATATCATTCCCCTCCGTGACGTGATCGAATTTGCCTTGAAGCTCTTGACTCAACCCAGCCATTCTTGCAATCCCGCTCACATCCAGAATCAGCGCAACAGTCCCATCACCAAGAATGGTCGCTGCTGAATACGCTCCGATCGCCTTGATCGCCTTGCCAATCGGCTTGACCACAACCTCTTGGCTGTTAACCACCTCATCGATAATTAGCCCGAACCGCAACTGCTCGATCTGCAATACCGCAACCTGCGATGAACCTAAGCTTTGGCCACTAAGATCCTGCGGAGCTGATGTCGTGTGATTCTCGGTTGTGACTCCCAGAAGCCTATCAAGCGAAACGAGAGGCAACAAATGTCCCCGCAGCCGGTAAACCGGCACGTCATGAATCCACTCAACTTGACTGGATTCGCCGACAGTGACCACCTCTCTCAAGCACGCCTGCGGTAAAGCAAAAATTTGTTTTTTCACCCGCAAGACCAACGCCGGTACAATTGCAAGGGTTAACGGCAGCCGAATCGTAAACTTGGTACCGAAGCCAAGCTCACTTTCAATATGAACCGTTCCTCCGATTCGCTCCACATGACTGCGTACGACGTCCATGCCAACACCACGTCCTGAAATTGACGAGATGGTTGCGGCGGTCGAGAAACCAGGTTCAAAAATGTAGTTAAGAACCTCCTGCGCACCCGCTCCAGCCGCTTCCTCCTTGGATACCAAGCCAGAGGTGACTGCCTTTGTGCGAATTTTTTCCACATCAATTCCGCCTCCATCGTCAGCGACATGGATAACGACTTGGCCACTCTGATGCTGCGCCTCGAGTCGGACGACACCTTCGGGTGACTTACCTCTTCCAACTCGCTCGTCAGCCGTTTCCACACCGTGATCGACACTATTGCGTAGCAAGTGTGTTAGCGGGTCTTTGATCGCTTCGATGAGTGACCGATCAAGCTCGGTCTCCTCGCCAGCCATTTCAAGTCGCACCTGTTTCCCGCATTCAACGGCGAGGTCGCGAACGATACGTCGAAATTTCCCCCAAATCCCACCAATTGGCTGCATCCGAGTCTGCGTGACCCGATCCTGTATCTCACTGGTGATTTGACTGATACGATTTGCGACGGCGCTTAGCCGTGGGTCCACTAATTCGTCGCTACAACGGGACAAGCTATTCCGCGCGAGAACTAATTCACCGGCAAAATCCATCAGTTGATCAAGAATCTGCACATCGACTCTGATTGAGGTTGGTTCGGTCGATCCCTCAATAGAACGAGTCTTCGAAACACCACCCTGCGCATTTTGCCGCGTTGCAGTACGGGCCGCAGCGACGTCTACGGTATCCGAGATCTCGGCTGCCGATCTCACAGACTCTTCCTGCGCTATCTCGACATCATCAATCTCTTCACCAGTCCCTTCAATATCTGCGAGAGCCTCTAAATCATGGTCCGATATGTTCGGACCAACCTGTTCGCTCACCACCTTTTCATGGGACGGAGGATCAGGCACATGATCGGGCTCCGTTTGAACAGTTGGAACGCCTTCCGCACTCTTCTGTTCGGGTTCCCTGCTCAGGAGATCGGCCAAGGCGTCGAGAACGGCACCAAAGTCCTTCTCACCCTCCAGGCCGGTCTGTTCAATACTTACCAAAATCTCTCGGATCGCATCCGACATCGAGAGTAGACCGCTCGCAATCTCGGCGTCAAAGAGCAATTCGCCGTCTCGCAGTTTCCCGAGCAAGGATTCGCCTTCGTGGGCGATCGCTCCGATCTTGGCGAAACCAAAGAAACCACTGGAACCTTTGACGGTGTGAATATTTCGAAAGATGCTACGCAACTTGGCGTCATCGCGCGGATTCTCCTCGAGTGCCACCAGATCCTGATCAAGCTGATCAAGGTTCTCATCGCATTCTTCGAGAAAATCGGAAATGAACTCGTCGTGTTCACCCATCGCTATTTTTCGACGAACCCCCGCGTGGTCGCATTGAACCAGTCGTTTCTTGTCGCCCGGTTCGGTACGCGCGCACCACAACACCAAGCACCCAAACTTTGCGCCACGATACGTGACAAAACGGCGTTAGACTTTGCGGACTAAGGAAGCAATGCCTTTTAAACAACCGATCACGCAAACTGAGACGGTTCAAAAAGAAATAACGAATATTCCGATGTTGACGAACCTAGCCACACAACCGATTAACTCTTCGATGGTGCGTAAGAGGCGAAAACTTGGTGAGTTTCTCTAAAGACGCGCGGACAGCGTCCCACTCCGCCGGAACGGAGCCAAAGCAAAAGAAACGCCATTGGCTACCACCAATCCACCAATCAGGACGAGCGTCCGTCAGCCTGCCAAAGACCTAATGCTGGGTTTTGTAGAAAATAAAACTCTTCGCCATTCGCTTCATGATGCCAACCATCGGTTAGCTGTGAGACGTCATAAGTCTCGAGCAACGAATCCAGATCCCCTGCGGTGTAGTTGACTGACTCAATTTCTTCTGCGGAAAGCTTCCCAGCGGCGTAGACCACCTCAAATCGATTTTCATGGGAACCATGGACAAGATGTGCAGCAGCCGAAGGGTTAGCAGCAAGATCTTCGTTTGCTTCAACGAGGTCCAAAATCTCGGCCTTGGTGCGATACCCATACTTTCGAATAAGGCGGTCAATTTCCTTGTCCTCCCCAAATTCCTCAACGGCGGGCCCAAGCACAGTCAGGCGGCCCCCATCGGCAATCGCAAGACGACTGCGGTAAATCGCTTTATTCCCCAGCCAAGTACTCTTGAACTCTGATGGGTCCAAGTACGCAACCACATGCTTGGGTGCTCGTTCCAAATGCGTGATGTTGACCTGGCCGGCCAAGTCAGCAGCATCAAAGAATGTTTGGTGATCATCGCCAATGAAGAGACCTCGCGTATGCAACTCTCCGTCCGGCATTTGTTGAATCACCGTCAAAGCATAAAGCAGCGGCATTTGCGAACAAAACTCATCTTGCGCATGGTTAAGGATTTGACGCAAAGGCGTGTTGGCCTGCCCGAGAGTCTGCTCAATCCCATAAACAGCACTCAGAAAATGACTCTCGTTAATCCCCTCTTGGCCACCGGTGCCTACGAAAATATTTTTGTTGTAATTCGCCATACCGATCACCTCATGCGGTACGACTTGCCCGAGGGAAAAGATCAAATCGTGACCTCCGTCCCTAAGCAGGCGGTTGACCTGAGCCTTCCATGGTTTCTGATAAACGCCACCGGTTACCTCGGAGACATATTCTCCAGAAACCGTACCTAGCGTCACTACATCCTCTCGCCAAAAATGAGGTCGAAATAGATCGTGGGGGATTCCCGGAAACATATGATCAAGTTGTTCGGGCTTCATTGGACTATGCGTCCCCAGGGCGGGCATGATGTCCGTCACTCGTTCACCAAGCATTTCATGCGTCAAGACGGTGAGTTCGCCGGCTCGGCTAAACAATCTCGTGGCATCGGGAGGCAAGAGCAATGCTCGCTCGGGTAGACCAACTTTCTGAAAGGTTTCCGACAGAGCGGCTCGCAGATCCTCGGTGGTCAGCGAAATATTCTTACCGCCTTTGGCGTAGTAGGTCGTCATGCTTACACAATCACAATTGATGGGTCACGAGATGGAACGCTGCGCACTACCCTATTTAACCAAACCCGCCATTTGCTGTAACGTCGATTAGGGCGAATTCTGTGCTTCGAACCTGCAACCTCGGACCTGCAAACTAGGACCTCCTGCCTCAGGCCTTCTACCGTAGAGGCAAACACACGACACACCAACTCACCGCTGCCCGCTTGACTTCACCACTTCCCAAACCTTCTGATACTGCAATGAACAAGCAAGATATTGAAAATCGGATCCCCCATCGCTCGCCGATGCTGCTCGTAGACGAAATTATTGCCATCAGCGAGTCAGAGATCACCTGCCGAAAAACGTTTTCAGCCGACGAACCCTTCGTCCAAGGTCACTTTCCAGACTTCCCTCTTGTCCCCGGTGTCATTCTTTGTGAGTGCTGCTTACAGGCCGGTGCACTGTTACTTTCCGACATCGCTTCGATGGATGGTGATGTCGTTCCAATCGCGACCCGAATGGACGGTGTAAAATTCAAAAAGATGGTTCGTCCGGGCGACACAGTGGAAATTCACGCCAAGCTGAACGAGCAGATCAGCAATGCCTACTACATGACGGGAAAAATGACCCTCAATGGCAAACTTTCGGTTCGACTAGAATTTGCCTGCAGTGTCGCTGCGACCACCAAAGAATAAACTGAGTTGAGAAGCTACGAGATGAGCAACCAATCGCCCGAAGGCATCGCCACCGCGTTCCTCGGTTTTTCCGGCAACACGTATCTTGTAATGGGTGTCGCGAACAAAAAGAGTGTCGCTTACCGCATCGCGAATCAGATCGAGCAACTAGGCGGTAATGTCATCTATGCTGTTCGGAGTGAACAACGAAAGGAGAGCGTTGCAAAACTACTTCGTGACCGTGAAGTCATTGTCTGCGATGTTGAAAAGCCAGAAGAAATCCAAGCTCTTGCGGACACTCTACGAGACCGAGAAATAAGACTCGCTGGCTACGTCCACTCCATTGCATTTGCGGATTACCCCAACGGAATCCGCCCGTTTCATGAAACAACGCGGCAGCAAATCCTGCAGGCATTTGACATTTCCTGCTTTTCCTTGACTCAGGTGTGTAACGCCGTTAAGGATTTGTTTACTGAGAATGCGTCGGTCGTCACGATCGGTATCAGCACGACACGGATGGCGAGTGAAAGCTACGGTTTCATGGCTCCCATTAAAGCGGCGTTGGAATCCTCGCTTGCGTTCCTGACCAAATCGTTCAGCAGATTCAGTCGCGTTCGCTTTAATTCGGTTGCTGCAGGTCTGCTAAAAACGAGCGCCTCAGCTGGGATTCCGGGCTACGTTGATTCATACCTCTTCGCAGAAAAGGTCATCCCACGTGGCGAGGCCGTACGAACTGACGAGGTTGCTAACGCAGCCATTTTCCTGCTGAGTCCCATGAGCAGCGGGATCACGGCGCAAAGCGTGATCGTTGATGCCGGTATGTCGATCAATTACTTCGACCAAACCGTCATTGATGCTGTCTCGGCAGCTGACCTGGACGGCAATACTTGACCAAGGCCTAACAACACGCCAAAGACCAGCGTTACCGAAGAAAACAGACCAGCTTTACCGAAAAAAACTACGGGGTGATTCCCGAGAATCCTTTCACGCGGATACGTAACGTCCTTCGCACGTCGGGTTTCGGTGGATATCATTGGACCAGCATTCTGTGGACACGCCGAATGATCACCCCAAAAAAGGTTTGGACCCAGCGGCCAAAGCTCGACAAGTAGCAGCTCAGCTACCGTAGACCGACACCTCTCCCTGAGACGACAATTAACTGATGACACAGCAGATCTATATCAATGGCGAGTACTTTTCTAAGGACGATGCAAAGATCAGTGTCTACGACCACGGACTGCTGTATGGTGACGGGATATTTGAGGGGATGCGTATTTACGGCGGAAAGGTATTCCGCTTGCGAGAGCATCTTGTGCGTCTGTGGGAATCAGCCGCAGCAATCTCCTTAAGCATCCCACTTGATATCGACCGCTTGACCGACGACGTTAACGAGGCGGTTCGTCTAAACGGGTTAGAAGAGGGATACATTCGACTCATCGTAACTCGTGGTGCCGGAGCCCTCGGGCTAGACCCGTTCCGCTGCAGCGATCCACAAATCATTATCATCGTTGACAAAATCACACTCTATCCTGCCGAACTTTACGAGAATGGCTTGGAACTTGTCACCGCATCGACGATCCGAAACCATCCGGCCGCGTTGAGCCCTCGCATTAAATCTTTGAACTACCTCAACAATGTCTTGGCCAAAATGGAAGGCTTGAAGGCGGGTTGTAAAGAAGCCCTGATGCTCAACCACCAAGGCTTAGTGGCGGAATGCACTGGCGATAACGTCTTTATCGTCAAAGCCAACAGGCTGATCACCCCACCCAAAGAAGCCGGTATCCTCGAAGGCATCACTCGCAACGCAGTTTTGGAACTGGCAAAGGAAGCGGGAATCGAAACAGCGGAAGAACCTCTCACACGCCACGACCTATTTGTCGCTGATGAATGCTTCCTGACAGGTAGTGCAGCCGAGGTTATTCCCGTAGTCGTTCTTGACGGCCGCTCAATTGGTGACGGAACCCCAGGCCCTGTCACCAAGCAACTCAATGACGCATTTCGCGAATTGGTTAGACGTTAGGCGCAGTTAGAAACGCAGTAGTCCTTTCACCAAAGAAGCAATTGAAAGCGACCCTCTCATGAAAGCTGCCTGCTTCTCCGGCGTTCAAAAAGTCGACGTCTGTCAACTGTCAGACCCGCAACTTGTGTCTGATTCAGACGCAATCGTGCGTATCACTACCGCTGGTTTATGTGGTAGCGATCTCCATCCCTATCATGGACGCGAGAAGGGAATTGATCTCGGCACCGTTCTAGGCCATGAATTTGTCGGAGAGGTGATTTCAGTTGGAGCAGAGATAAGCAAGTTCCGCAGCGGCGACCGTGTGTGTGCACCGTTCACAACCAACTGCGGAAACTGTTCTGCTTGCAAAATGGGACTTACTGCCCGTTGCACCTCAGGGCAACTATTCGGCTGGCGTGAAGGTGGGGTCGGATTGCATGGTGGACAGGCGACCCACGTGCGAGTTCCTTTAGCCGATTCGACGCTGATGCGTGTTCCCGAGGGATTAACCGACGAAATCGCCATCTTGCTCGGCGACAATTTGACCACATCCTTTTTTGCGACGGACTTAGCCTCCGTCTCACCCAACCAATCCGTTGCAATCATCGGTTGTGGTACCGTCGGACTTCTCGCGGTGCAGTGGTGCGTGTCGCTTGGTGTTCAAGCTGTCTTTGCTTTGGAACCCAACGCGAATCGTCGCGAAATGGCTTCAAGCCTAGGCGCTTTGACCGCTTCAAGCCACGAAGAATTCTGTTCCACCATTCAGCAACACACCTCAGGCTTCGGTGTCGATTCAGTCCTTGAATTCGTAGGGTTACCAGCTGCTCAACGAACGGCTTACGAAGTGATTCGCCCAGGAGGCACCCTAGCCACCATCGGTTGTCATTGCACTCCGCACTTCAGCTTCACTCCATCGGAAGCCTACGACAAAAACCTGAACTACCGGACCGGTCGTTGCCCCGCCAGGTTTTACATGGAGAGTGTTCACCACAAAAGTGTGAACCTCGACCTAGATCTTTCTTGGTGCGTCACGCATCGTTTTTCACTCGACCAAGCACAACACGCCTACGACATTTTCGCTAATCGCAAAGAGGGATGCATCAAAGCCGTCTTCACTCTCTAATTGGGAATAAAACAGAAACGCTTTCGCCCACTCATAGAGGCAGACCTTCAAGCCGAACACAAGAGGAAGAAGGGCACTTGAGTCACTGATTAAGCCAACTGCTCGGGATCGTATCAATCGCCCAGTCGGGAGTACCGAACCAGTCGTGCATCTCCTTCAAAAAAGGCGAGACAACTTCTGGTTGTTCCTGGAGGTGCCCACGATCTCCCGACTCAACCATCCAAACCTCAAGAGCCTCACGCAATCGCACGAGTGCTTGCCGATGCTCTGGGTCATCTGACTTGGCAAGATCGTGCACTTCGTGAGGATCAGCTTGGTGATCGAAAAGCATCTCATTGGGAAACGGCTGCATCAGCCAAAGTGGTGCCCCACTGAGTTTTCCTTCAGCTTTGAGTTCACGCATTAATGGCTTTACAAGAAAACATTTTTCTTTGTAGCGGTTGAGAGTTTCAAAGCCGGCGCCGGGTGTGAAATTTCGCACGTAGTGGTACCGTGCATCATGCACAGATCTCATGGTGACTTGCGTTTCATCAATCCGATCCCTCGCTGCAAATGCATACTTGCGTGGCGGGTCAGGCCGTTCTCCCAGAAAGCTTCGACTCTGCATACCGAGTGGCCTCGTAATTCCCGCGAGCGCGAGGGTGGTCGCGGTTAAATCCAACAAACTAACCACCTGATCACTCACAACACCACCAGTTTGCTGCTCGGTGAGTTGGGGCAGTGCTTTCGCATCGCGTATGACAAGCGGAACGCGAATCCCTTGATCGAAAGGCCAATGAATCCCCCTCGCTGTCAGACGTCCATTGTCACCGAAAAATATCACAATCGTCCGATCGTCAACTCCGTCGTTCTTAAGACGCGCAAGAATCTGCCCGACCCGAACGTCGGCACCACTGACCGAATTTAGATACCGAGCCCACTCCTGCCGCACCACGGGATGGTCTGGATAGTAGGGTGGTGGCGTGACGTTATTCTCATTTGCAATCTGTGGATGCCACTCTTCCCCAACCCATGGAACACGTTTCTTTTCGGCGGACTTACGATCATAGATATCGTATTCTGCTTCGGGCAGATTGACCTGAGCAAAGAAAGGCTCTCTGCCTCGCAGATCGTCCCAAAGACTTGTGTCGTACAAGTCACCCTCGTTAACGAAGTTTAGATCTAACTTCCCCGTCCCAACTCGCTCCTCGCCAATGTGCGTGATGTTGGCGGTGTAATACCCTGCATCCTTCAAGCGATGAGTAATCGGACGCACCCCCAGAGGCAATTTGAAGTCATCATCCCGATGCGAACGCATGTGGTGGGTATCGGTTGTGGTCTGGTACATCCCGAGCATGAAACAGGATCGACTCGGCGCGCAAACGGGAGAAGTGGCAAAGGCGTTTACAAAACGAATACCCGATTTCGCCAAACCATCTACATGTGGTGTGCTCACTAGCTTTTGCCCATAGCAGGCAAAATCATTCGAGAAATTCTCACCCACGATCCAAACAATGTTTGGCCGGTCTGTCGACTGGGCAAAACCTTGATTGATGTGCCAAATCACCATCCCTGAGAAGAGCATCAAAAGAGGCAGAAAACGAACTTCGCGTGTGCTTTGTGCTGATCGCAACATGAAACCCTCGGAACCAAACCGCGAAACGCCAAAAATCATTGAGCGTGATATCAGTAGTACGCACCTAGTCTAATCGATTCCACAAGCTCGCGAAGAAGCAGAGAACGCGAGTTTCCCCCTACGACTAGCGCCGAAAAACCGCCAAAAACGCTTCTGTGATCGCCTTTATTGAACAGTTCGGTAGAGGAACACCAAGCGTTTGCGGATATACTAGAGAAGCATTGAAGGTATAGGAGCGTGAGTCAAAACCATCCTCTGTGAACGAGTGGGGCTGGTTTACCGGAGATTCGGGCACCCAGAGATTCGGTCAACAGTACGCTCGACTCTTGCCCCATCCTTCATTCCCACCCCAATGCGAACTCCAATCGCCCCACCGCTGCAGCGCAACCTGTTTCAAAGATGAAGATGCAATTGTCGTTAGTGATCCCGGCCTGTGTTTTTCTTTGCGTGTCACTGCTTGGTCTACCAAATGCATGGGCCGAAGAGGTATCCATTTCGGCAGAACAAGAGAAGCACTTTGAGTCGGTGATTCGTCCCATCTTCGCTGCCCACTGCATCGAGTGTCATGGCCCCGATGAACAGGAGGGCGAATTCCGACTTGATCGCCGCGATGCGTTTCTTCTCGGTGGTGGCTCTGGACCGGTTATCAACAACGATAGCCCTCTCGCTAGTCGTCTGATCCGATCCATCGAATACATGGACAGTTCGCTTCAGATGCCACCCGACGGGAAACTACCGGATGAAACAATCGACCTTTTGCGTCAGTGGGTCCAAGCCGGTGCGCCCTGGCCCGCTGACCAAATGAAGACAATCGATGAACCGGAAGAATTAACACCCGAAGCAGTGATTGCAAAACACTCTGTAGAGCACTGGTCATATCAACCGGTGCAATCTGTCACACTTCCGCCTCTGAAGGCATTCCCCTCGGTGAACCCGAATTCCTACAACTCCGTTGAATCAGAACAGCCCATCGACCGGTTGGTCGGCAGCAAGTTATTAAGCCGCGGTATGCAAGCGAACGAGCGTGCTGATCGCCGCACGTTGATCAATCGAGCGTATTTCAATCTGATTGGCCTTCCTCCCACCTACGAGCAGATAGAAGCTTATCTCTCGGATACGTCACCGGACGCGTTCGAGAAGCTGATCGATCAACTTCTGGACAATCCCCATTACGGTGAGCGGTGGGCGCGACATTGGCTCGACATCGCCAGATATGGCGACACAACTGGCTATATCGCCGGTAGTGCCGAAACGCGATATCCGTACGCATTCACCTTCAGGGACTACGTGATTGATGCGTTCAATTCTGACAAACCGTACGATCAATTCATCATCGAACAGATAGCGGCAGACCATCTAAATCTTGCCGGCGATGAAAAGAAGAACTTGGCGGCAATGGGATTTCTCACCGTCGGCAGACGGTTCATGAACCGACAGGTGGATATCATTGATGATCAGATCGATGTGGTGAGCCGAGGATTCCTAGGATTGAGTGTCGCCTGTGCGAGGTGCCACGATCATAAGTACGACGCGATCCCTACTGCCGACTATTACTCTCTGTACGGTGTCCTCGCCAGCTCCGAAGCGCCGCCCGAATTGCCCCTCATTAGCGACTCGAACGACTCCCCCGAGTATCACGCTTTTCTTGAGGCAAAAGCCGCCAAGCAAAAAGAAGTCGACCAATGGCTGGAAGAACGGCGGACGAAAACCGAGAGAGAACTGCAGGAACGCATTGCCGATTATCTCGTCTATCTCGCTAAATCTTTACCACAGTATTCGGATGGCGAAAAAGTTCCAATGCAAGG
>JBMHCO010000063.1:0-2659 GCA_049889895.1 Rubripirellula sp. | reverse complement strand
TTTCTCCCGGTGATTCGTCGGAAATCGGAATCGATACTGGCTGGAGACTGCGTACTGCTTCCTCGGTCGCCTCAGAGAGCGGATTTTCGACCCACTGCCCCTCCGCATCCAGTTCCATCACGCCAAGCTCGCGGTATAAACGCAGACGAGCGGCGTAGTAATTCAACCACGCTGCAAGAAAACTATTTTGCGAAGTCTGAAGCGATCCTTGTGCGGCGAGCAGGTTGATCGCGGTGGTGGGGTTGATCTGCGGACGCGAACCTGGCTGAATCGGCGGGGGAGGAGTCAACAGCGAAAGCTGTGTTTGCTCCACTCGCCTGAGGGCAATCGACACCGCACGCCTTTGAATCTCGAGCTGTAAGCGTCGCTGCTTGAGCGTTCTCAAAAGTGCTCGCAAACCTTTCTGCAAACTGTCACGTGACTGAATCAGCTGACGACGAGATCTTTGGAACTCAATCAGTGTTTCTCGGTAGCCATTGCGTTCAAGCAATCGTGCCAACGGCGCATCGAATTCGAGTCCCAACTGCAGGTTACTCGTCCCGCCACGCAGATCGAGCATATTATTTCTCGCTGTACCGATGTCCCAATTACCCGTGATCGACAGATTTGACTCGAGTTCGTTGGCCGCAATTTCAATCGCCCGCCAGCGATCAACGAGCGCGGCACGTCCGTTCATAAAATCCAGACGGTGGGTCAACGCAATTTCAAACGCCTGCTCAGGCGTTAGCTCAACCTCCTCAACGGTGATCACCTCAAGTCTCGCCTGAGCGGGAATCAACGAAAGACGTTCAACGATCTGCAGATAGTCCTGTACCCACGCAGTCAGCGCAGAGAGGGTTCGCTGGATCGGCTGGCCCTCAAGCTCTTCTTCGATTGCGTCGATCGCTTGCTTGGCCGACTCCATGCTATTTTCGCCCTTGGTCAGATCGTCCAGACGAACCTGCAATCGCTTTCGGTCTTCCGAGAAACGAATTTTCTCCTCTGAACCCATCGTGCGTTCTCGGATCTGGGCAACCTCCTCGAGTCTTTGCATCTGCTTTTCAGCGTCTAGACGCATTGCATCAACGAGCGGCATGTGGCTTTTAGCACTATCAAAAACCGATGCGGGCTGCTGCTCGATATCGAAACCGATGAGTTGCTCCTCAATGGAATCTCTAACCAACGCGAGGGCGTCGCCGACTTCTTCCGATGTCATCTCTGCCGTGCTGGGCTCCGACGAGTCTTTTGCATCGGTTCTCTCCTCATCATCCTTCCCGCTCGCCGGATTCAAGCGTTCAACGGACTGATTCAAGCGAGACAGGCTTTCTTCAAAAACAGACGCTTCAAACGAAGCCGCCGCGATCGCGTCCGCCAAATTCTCTTCTAGCTCTGTTACCCGAGCTCTTAGCTCAACGAGCTGACTGATCTCCCCGAGTGTTCTTTGCAGATCGAGAAGCGAATCTACAATCTCATTGGACTCCAGCGGGATCAACTGAAAATCGCTAACCAGCGATTCATCGACAGAAACTGCTAGATCCGCCGGCAGCCCCATGACTTGTGTTTTGTAGTTATCAACCGACAGCTCAAGACTGTTGGTTTGATCAAGTAGGTTAGCCCTTGTGACTTCGATATTCTGCCGGAACTGATCCACCTGAACAATGTCGATAAGCTCGTTGTCGTACAGGGCTTCAAGACGATCGCGAGTTCGCAGCTGAAGACGTAAATTCTCTTCGGTGTTTCTAATCTGCTGGGACTGTTGCAGTAGCCCCAAGTAACCACCAACACCACCAAATCCGGAATACGATTGCAATTGCGTCGAAGTGCCAAAACGCTGAGGCCCTGTGACGCCCAACTCACCAATCACCACCTGCGTGAAAAAACCTTGACGGAATTGTGCGTAAGCGCGGAGGTTTGCAAGAAGTCGTCTCTCGGACTGAGTGAGTTGCTCTAGAGCAATCTGCTTGCCCGCACCGCGGAGTAATGGTTGCACGAACGAGAAATTTGCAAGCGAACTTCCAAGACTCGCGTCCGACCCGGTGAAATCCCAAGTAAAGGAATTGGCAAACCCAACAAGCACTTCTCCCGCTGTTGCCAAACGGCGTCTCGCTTGGAGATCACTGGGGATGGAAAAACGATTCGCCTCAGGTTTCTCGAACGGACCCGATACCACATACCCCCCCAGTGGCGCTGAATAGCTAATCGCGACCGGATTGATATCACCACGGTGAACGTAACTGGTCCCACTGCCGCCAAAGAATTGAGTATCAAGCCGAAACCGCTGTGCTGTAACGTCCAGTGAGGATAAGTAGACCGTCTCGAGATTACTTTGATGCAAGGGTGAGTGCATGTAAGCCAGACGCAGAGCCGAATCTACCGACAACTGAACGTCACCGTCCGCGTTGAGCTCAGCGTAACCACTGATTTGCTGACGCCACTGCGGATTCTCAAGGTCGCTGCGCACACCATTTTCAAACCATTTTTTCCAACCATCAATCCCGTTTACCTGACGCATGTAGCTGGCCGATGCAGGATCATCAATTGGCATCGCCGAGTGATCGGGGTCTTGATCATCAAAGAATCGACTTCGGGGATCCGCATCAATGCTAACGCGATCGAGCGACCAGCGTGGGTCTTGATTGCGTTCTGCAATGACCTGGTAGGCCTCTTGGTCAGCTTGCTT
>JBMHCO010000062.1:0-41751 GCA_049889895.1 Rubripirellula sp. | reverse complement strand
GGTATTGCCCTCAAGGGCCCCCACTAGGACTCGAACCTAGGACCCACTGATTAAGAGTCAGTTGCTCTACCAACTGAGCTATAGGGGCAGACAATCATTTGTAATCCGACTTTCCAGTTCACGCGTTGGTGAAACTGTCGAAGAGCCGCGAGGCGGAAGTGTAGCAATTTGTCTTTTGATGACAAGGAGTCAATTTTTGCGTCATTACACGTTGTCTCATGGACGCCGTTTCGCCAAAGACCATTCGCAGCATTGTCTGAAATTTCTAGAGAGATGCTCGCTAAAGTTGGGTGTTTGGCTAGTCCGATTACAGCTGCTTACAACGCTCGGGATAAGGGACGTAAGTGAATCAGCGGTCTGCTCTGCGAACCGCCCGCATCATGCCTTCGGCTTTCGCCCAGGTCTCAGCCTCTTCCGCCTCAGGTTCGCTTCTTGCGGTGATACCCCCTCCCACCGGAAATTGCCAATGTCCAGCCGAAGCTGTCACGGTGCGAATGAGAATGTTGAAGTCGGCTTGTGAGCCAAGCCCCAAGTAGCCAATCGAGCCACAGTAGGCGCCCCGGCGGTTTGGCTCCAGTCTCGCAATTGTTTTCATCGCTTCAATTTTTGGGGCTCCCGTTACGCTGCCCCCGGGGAAGCATACCTCAAGTAGTTTTGACGCGGAGGTGTCCTTCCTGAGAGTTCCCTGTACGACCGAAACCAAGTGCTGCACATGCTCATAAATCTCTAGGCCACACAGTTTGGTTACGACGACCGAATCGTCTTCACACGCCTTTGAAAGATCGTTTCTCAATAGGTCAACGATCATGATGTTTTCGGCACGATCTTTTTCGCTGGCAATCAGGTGTTCTGCAAGTTCGCGATCCACATTTTGTTCGCCAACGCGGGGAACAGTACCTTTGATCGGGCGAGTTTCGACATGTCGTCCACGCACCTGCAGAAAACCTTCGGGGCTGCTGCTGGCAATTTGAAAATCTTGCTGGTGATAATAAACACTGAACGGTGCAGCGTTCACTTTTCTCAAACGAAGATAGAGTTCTGGTGTCGAGCAATTTGCTTCGACGGTGAGACGCTGAGCAAGATTGACTTGGAACGTTTCTCCCTTGCAGATCAAGTCAATGATTTCTTGGACTGACTTGGTGAACTCGCCATCAGCAAAGTTGCTCCTTATGTCACCTGCACGAGTCGGATGTTGGTGCAGTGTAGCAATCGCAGCTGCTTTTTCTTGATCTTTCGTTACACGTTCTAAGTCTTCTTGTGATCGGTCGCGGCTAACCTTTGCCAGGATTTTATTGGTCAATCGATCGATCGGTTGATCATCTGGCAGTTCACTGAATTCTGTTGGCATGACGGGAGCGAGGATCGACAAGACCTGCTCAAGTCGTTTCTCCGCAAGCTCGCAGCGTCTATTCCAGTCTGGATGAAATTCTCCCTGGCAGATCAACCATGTTGTTTGTTCGCTATGGTCGGTTGCCAGTGTCCAGTCATAGAGCCCAACGGAGAGTGCCGGAATTGAAAGGAGATCGGCGGATGGTGAGTTGACCTTCTCCAGCCACGCTGCAGATTCGTAGCCCCAAAGCCCCGCGATGCCTCCCTGGAACGGTGGTAGCTCCGGCGCAAAGTTATCCGGTAATGAATCGTACAACTCGTGAAGTTTCGGCCAGGGGTTCTCGTCCTCGAGATCAACTTGAATGGTTTGAATCGGGTTGGCGGTTAGAAAAGAGTATCGACCAAGTGGTGGGGAGCCGGGGTCGAGGTGACGAGTTGGGCTTGATGAGTCCAGCCACAGGCAACCCGGGGAATCGCAGAGTTGAGTGAATGCCTCCACAAGCGAAAAACCGCTTGGCATTCTCTGCGCTAAAGGTACCTGTGATCGGGACATGGTGAATTAAAAAGGCTTGTGTGAATTTGGTTTTTGCGGTGAAGGTCTAGACTCGGCTTAAAAAGAGCTTTGTGGATTCAATGCGGCGTCTTGCTTTTTTCAGCTACGCAATGAACCAGTTGGCTAATGATGTTTTTTAGGTCCGGGGTATCTGATGTGAATTCAATGTTGCGATGGTTAGATTCATTACACGGTGAAAGATGCATCCAAAGCGTATCGGGTGGCATCACATCGCGAACACGATCCGCCCATTCGATCAGTGTCCATGCGTTGTCGTCAAAGAGTTCCTCGACTCCAAGCTCCAGGAATTCATCCTCGTCGTTGATTCGGTAAGCATCCATGTGATGGAGTTTGATGCTTCCTTGATGTGATTGAAGGAGCGTGAAGGTTGGGCTGGTTACCGCTTCTTTCTCGATTCCCGCCGCCTCGGCGATGAACTGAACCAGCGTGGTCTTGCCAGCACCGAGTGTACCCGTGATTCCTAAGGTTAGTTTCTTTGGAAGTTGCGTGACCATTGCTTGGGCTAGTCGCATCACTTGCTCGAGGTTTAACGATTTGATTTCGGCTCGCCACATGATGATTTATCGATTCACACTTTCTAGTGAGTCCAAGCTGATTAGCTGGTGCGGGTTTGGTTCGGTCGGCCAGATCAAGGTCTTTTAGATCGGGACAGCGGTTGTTCTGTTGTTTTACTGTAGTTGCGGATTTTGGTTTCGTCGCCGGATGTGTTTTCATGCAGACGCTTTTGGCTTGCTTCTTGGGCCAAACTTTAGAAGCAGTGCCGGTAGGAAAAGAAGGTCTCCGAGTAACGCTGTGCTAATTGTCAGGATGCCCATCATCGCAAAAATCCGGTGATCTCGCGAGTCACTGATCAGTGCCGTGCTGAATCCAATCACCAGGACAACGGTAGTCATGATCAGAGCCGTGCCGACTCCGATAAAGGAATTGCGTATCACCTCCCTCGCATCTTGTGAACGTTTCTGCTCTTCGCGGTAACGAGTAAGGAAGTGGATAGTGTCATCAACCGCGATCCCGAGGCAGACCGTGAAGGCACAGACACTCACGATTTCAAGGTTTTGTCCTACCGCCCAAAGTAGAAACCCAGTGGAGGCGAGAGGGAACAGGTTTGGGATGATTGAAATAAGTCCGAGTCGAACGGATCGGTAGACGATTGTCAGAACCCCAAAAATGATGATGCTTGCCGTGCCTAAGCTGTAGGCCAGATCGACGACAATTTGGTAAAGGTTCTCCCATCGCCAGATCGCGTTTCCTGCTATCTGAAGGCGGAAGTTTGGGTGTTCTTTTTCTAGAAGATCTAGTTTGTCGTTGATGCGTTGGAATACTGGGCCGTAGCTCGCGATTCCAAGATCCTGAATGCGGAATCCAACTTTGCTGTACCGAGACTCGGGTTGGTAGTAGGCTCGTTTTAGTGGCGGGGGCAACAGTTCGATCATCGACATGCGATCGCTTAATTCCCCTTCGCCCGGCAACGATTTGATTAGATTGTGGAGCGAGAGGGGGTTTCCGATCATTGGTTCGCCGGAAAGGATTTGGTCGACTTGTTCGATGACCTCTCCGATCTCAGGAGCGTTGTCTGCGAGATCGCTATGCCAGCGAATGTCGACTTGCGCAGTTTCCATACCGCCAAGTGCGCGATCTAGGTGAGCCAATGCCCTAGCTGCTTCGCTTCCAGACTCAAGGCTGCTTGTTAACCGTTCGTCAGGTTTTAGTTGTAGCGTAAGAAGTGCGAGGATAGCGGTCGCCACAACTGCCATAACGCTGATACTTCTTGACCTCTCCAGCACAAAGTCGATCACGATCGAAATCTTGCTGAGATTTTGATCAACGAGGTTCCTGCCGTATCCGTGATGCACATTTTTTCCGAGTCGGGTTGCGCAGGCTAATGGGATGATGGTGATGACGGAAATGAACGTCATCAGGACACCTATCATGCAGCAGTAGCCAAATTCTCTCACGATCTCATGATGAGCAAGTGTCAGCGATGCGAATCCAATGGCTGTGGTGAGTGAAGTCAGCCAGCAAGCAAGCCCAACTTCTCGTATCGATTGTCTTGCCGCATCACGCGAGGAAAGTCCAGCGGCTCGATTCTTGCGAATCTGCACCATCATGTGCACGCCGTCGGTGAAACCAACCATGCAGAGTAGGACAGGCACGATGACCGAATTGAAAGGGTTGTCGTCGTACCCCAAGATATGGAGGAGTCCGAGTGTCCAAAAGACACCAAACGTTGGAGCCAGTGCCACAATGAAAACACTCGATAGTCCGCGAAAGAGGATGAATGCAATAATCAGAGCAATGGAATAGCCAATGGCTTGGTACTTCTTTTCGTTCCTTCGATTGCTGGTGGCGCGACTAAGACGGATTGGAACCGCTCCGGTCACGGAGAATGTCATGTCAAGGTTTTCAAAGTCGCTGAGAACCTCATTGGCAGTGTCTCTCAGTTTGTCCGTGCAGTCACCGTCCTGCATGATAAACAGCCAGTCAAGATTCACCATGAGTAACATGGTGTTCGCATCGCGAGAGAGAAGTTGTCCAGCGACGAGTGGGTGTTCTAGTGCAGCCTGCTTCGCGGCATCAAACCGACCCTGCGGTGCATTCGACTTTGGAAGGATCGGCTCGGGTAGCCCGAAGAGGTTGAGTGGTGGTGCACGGTCCATCCACATCACGCTGGTCACTTGCGGTAGCGCTTCGATCGCTTCAACAACGCTGCGGATTGCGCTGGTGCCACGCGGGGTGAAGAATGAATCGGATTCAGCGACGAGAATGACATCGCCACCGCTGACCTGCACTGGCGAGACGTTAGGTGGAGGCTGGCGTGGCGGAGCCGAAAAACCCTCCTCTCGAGACGGGACGGTTGCTTGGCTCGGTGATGATGCTTGAGAGGATTCGGGTCGGCCTGAACTAAGAAGTGAACGAATGAGGTAGGGGTCGATGTGCCCCACCGTCATCACGCATGTCCATAACGTGATGGCGGCAAACGTTATCCATCGATGATCAACAATCCAGTCAGCGATTTTCCCGAAGTATTTCAACACTGGTGTGGGTATCCGATTCGCTATTTTACGGGAGTAATCAGTTCGCTGTGTTGAGGAGAGATTCTGGGATGTGGCTGCGCTCAGTCGCTTCTTTTTCGACTTCCGCTACATCGACTCTGTCATCACCGTTTCGATCCAGTCTTCGGAACAGGAAGATCTTGGTTGCGTTGGGTAATTCATGTTGTTCCAAGTAGCCATCACCGTTGGAGTCAAAACGCTGGATGTAGGTTCGGGCGAACTTCTGCGCCTGGAGTTTTTGTTGTTTTGCGGTTTCAATTTCACGGTTTCGGTTCATTTGGGAAGTATCTTGGCGTGGGTAGTCGGATGCTTCCGCAATTAGCTGGCTATCAACGGGGCGGGCCACATTAAGAAAAACGACAGCCATCTCTTCCCACGTTTGATCGCCCCAGGTCACCGTTTGATTGGGGTCAGGGTTGTGGGGGTTGCCGGAGGAATTGTCAAATGCTGCGGTAAAGTGGAGTGATTGAAATTCACTGAGCGGTAGTGGTTTGGCGAGTTCGTAATTGTGCTGCCAGTTGAAGTCGTAGGCGGGCACTTCAAGCAGCGTCTGATCGCCGTCTTGCTTTTCGGCCTGAAACGTAAATGCTTTTCCTCGGAGGTGCATGTGCGGCATGATCGAGATCAGTTTACCCTCGGTTGGGTACCATCGAACTTTCCCGCGAACTTGATGGTTCGGGGTATGCGGTGGGATTTCAAATTCTTGCTCCACTCCGCCAACTGCAATCACCTCGTGAGTAACTTGTTCTTTCTCGGTAAAGACGAGTCCTAATTTGGTGCAGTCCACAGTCGCTTTGCCGTTGGGGGTGTAATGCATCTGAAAAACCAAGCGTGATCCCGCTGGAATTCGTTGGGCGTATCCGCTTGGTAGCGGCGATCTTCTTTGGCCAGGAACGTAAGCCGATAGTAGTCCACTCTCTCGAAGTTCCGAGCCGTCCGGTGGTCGAACGAACACGATGCAGTGATGAACGACTGATGCATTGCCAGGTATCACTTCCGCAGCGCTAACCCAACGATCTTCTGAAAACTGCGGATCTGCAACAAAATATTGGTAATCCACTGTTCCCTCTGCTGGAACCTCAAAGCTGGTTTCGCTCATCGCGATCACAGCATCCGGATCTTTTGGAAGTCGCCATCCTGTTACCCACGATTGGGCAGGAGGAAGGTCGTTACTGTCTCCGTAAGGCATGCCGGCATTGACCCATTGCTCAAGCAGTTTCTTGTCCTCGCTGGTCATCTTCCTAGCGTTTGCAAACTCTTGGTGTTCGTGTGTTGCATGCCAAGGCGGCATACGGCCTTCGCGAATCACCTCCACGCACATTTCTCCCCACCCCACAAGTTCCTCGTACTGGTCAAGTTGGAAAGGGCCGATCTCATTGTCTCGGTGGCATTCGACACAGTTGCGATTCATGATGCGAACCACCTGTTTGCAGTACGTCACCGAAAAGTCAGTAACCTCTTTCTGGTTTCGACCGATGAGGCAGCCAATCGCAACGGTCTTGTCTTTTTGCGGTGAGTGTCCGGCGAGTAGTGCTTGGATCGCATCGCGAAGGTCGTGTTCGGTTGCCTCAGCGCGCGAGACGCCTGGCTGGTACTGATTGTCGATTCGGCCGCTGTATCGGATGACGCCACGTTGGTCCACGATGAAGGCTTCGGGGGTTCTTGTAGCTCCGAAAAGATTGGCCACTCTCTGGTCGTGATCTTTTCCGGTCAGAAAGCTGATGCCAAGCTCGTCTCTGTATTTACGAATGTCGTCGAGCGAGTCTTGAACATTGCTCAACACACCGGTGAACCGCACCCCTTGGTCTCGGTAGTCGTTGAACATTCTCTCTAATTTGGGCCCGTAATTTCTCGCCATCGGGCATTCGGTGCCAAGGAAGCAGACAACGTGCAGTTGATCGGAGGTGTCTTGTCGGACGGTTTCAGTCTTTCCGTTGGTGAGCTGCAGTTGGAAAGATTGGAGCGAGTTGGGCATCGGGTTTGACGCGTTTACCGGATTCGCGACGAAAGCGTGAAGCAGTAGTATCGTGAGTGAGTAGGTAATCATTCTCGCTACGTGCCAGAGGCCGCGAGCGGCGATGGGCGGTGACGTAACGATGTCTTTTGATATGCCGAGGGATTTCGTGCAAGATGTTTTCATGTTGGTGATCAAGGTTGGTGATCAAGTAGCCGGTTATCCAAAGACAGCTGATGTGACCGGATCTTACACTGCCCGAATCTTTATTGTCAGTCGTAACCGTGATTCTGTAGTGAATTGAAAATCTCTTAGCCGTCTGAGTCGGCTCATCGCGGCAGCAGGGCGTCAATGAAGCATGATCTCTTCGGCAGGAGTATTCGCTAACATCGCCCCGGTGCGAACCGCTTTCTATCCACCACTTTCTATTCTGGGGGCACCGCCTGCAATGAAGAGGGATCCATTAGCCTTGGCTAGTTGGATCTTGCAGCAATCTGAAGCGTTGCATGAGCAAGCCACATCCTTGTGGCTGCCCTGCAAAGTCCCGCTGTGTAGAACGCGTCCATGCGTTTCAACTTGTTCGTTTGGTGTTCATCCTGAATCACCCAAGTGCCGAGCAAGTTGCTACACAGTGAGATAATTTGAGTGTGACGTTTGATCGCTATCGTTTCATCCTGAAACTTTTTGTCGCGTTCATGTCACGGGCGTATTAGAGCGATGAACGTAAATCATGCAAACGTCAGTTTGGCTCTTTTGTTTGATCGATCTAAAAAAATCGTCACCATTTTCAATCATGCACTTGAGTCAAGTAGTTAAGCGTTGTTGTTTGATGTGAGAGTGATCGTTGTTGCTTCGTTTGTTTTTATGTTTGTGTTGTTGCACGTTATCTGTTGTTTGAACCTTTCTGGTCGATCTTCTGTGTTGATTGACTTGTTGTTGATTGGCTTGTCTTGAGTGTTGGTGTTCGCTTTTTGGTTCTTGTTTGTTTTGCTTGCAGTGAACACTTGTTGATGTGCAGTGAATGATGCAAGTGTGTGCTTGGCGTGTATCACCTTGTGGTTCTTGGGCTGCTGGTTTTGTCTCTATGGGTTTTGGAAATCCCGTTTTTTACGTGCTTAAACGCTTGTTATGTCGTTGTGTTTAGTGGGGCGATTCTTGTTGGTTGTGTTGCTCATGTTGCGAGGTACCGTGACAGGCTTTAGTGGTCGCTGTCTTTGCATGGTCGTCGTTTTGTCTTTGTGATTCATCTGGTGTTTGGCTTCTCTGTTTTTATGTGTTGTCTGTATGGTGCATTGCCGATAGATGAGTAATTGGTGGTGATTTGTCTGAGTGAAACCCGATGGCATTGCGACACGAGTTCGTTCGCGCGAGCGGCGGTCTGCGCGGGCGGTGTTTTGTGCAGCGTTGCGGCGGCGGATCGGCGGTGTTTCAATGCTCGCGCGAGCCGTGTCTCGCGCGGACGGTGTTTTGTTGCGTTGCTCGCGATGCGCATGAAAAAGCCCTGACCATTCTGTTGAAATGATCAGGGCGGTTTTTAATTCTATGTGGCTTCGATGGTTAGCCTTTTAGCGAAGCGAGTAGCAGAGCAGTGTGTCGCCTTCGCGGAGATAGAGGTTTCCGTTCGCGATCACCGGGTGAGCCCAACTTGGCCGTTCCCCGCTTCCTGGGACAGTAAAGTTGCTCACTTCCTGGAACTCTTGCGGATTGGCACGGACTAAGGTCATCGTGCCATCTTGGTAGCGAAAGTAGAGGTGGCCATCAGCGGCAGCAACGCAAGCTGAGCGTTTACCGGATCCGCGACCTTTCCAAAGGACCTCTCCCGACTCAAGGTCTGCGCAAAACGGACTTCCGCTGTCCCCGGAGTCGCCGTAGAGGTGGTTGCCAATCAGAATGACCCCACCGTGCTTGTTCTGCAGTTTTGGGTCGCAAGGGTAGACTTCATCAATGGTAACTGAGTCGCCACTGCGGATCTGTCGCACCAATGCGCCGCCGGTTCCATAGCCAGCTGTGAAGAACACCAGATCGTCTTTGATAATTGGCGTTGGGATCACTGCCGTGGTTTTGATGATTTCGTAATCCCACAGAAGCGTCCCGGTTTCCGGATCCACGCCCATCGCTCCAGTGCCGGTCGTCGTGACATAGACCTTCTTGCCGCCAGGGTGTGAAATGACAACCGATGCATGGCCTGCCCCACGATCACCCGGTCGTTTGCAGCTCCAGATAAGTTCACCATTGGTTTTGTTCAAAGCAACCATGGTGTTTGTTTCGCCGCCCGGGGTGCAGATTAGGTTATCCCCATCGATCAGGACGGATTCACTGTATCCCCAGCTATCAGCTTTTTTGCCTCCAAATTCTTCTTTTAGATCTTTCCTCCATGCTTCCTTTCCATCGCCGGTTGAAAGTTTGATGAGCATCCCTTCGGCGGTCAGTGCATAGACTGAGTCGCCATCAACCGTCGGTGTGCTCCTTGAGCTTTGCCAGGACTCCTGACCTTTGGTCCATGCTGGGCCAAGTTTACTGCGCCAGAGTTCTTTGCCATCTTTGAGGTTGAGGCAGATGATGTACTCATCTTTATCTTGCACCGTGGAGAGGCCATCACCCATGGTGAAGATTTTCCCGTTTGAAATCGCGGGGCTTGAGTAACCTCTGCCGAGTCCACTTGATTTCCAAAGCAACGCTGGACCGGCTTCAGGCCATACCTTAAGTAAGTCTCGATCTTGTGCAACGCCGCTCCGGTCCGCTCCACGAAAGGTCGGCCAGTCGCCATCTTCTGCGACGAGTCCGCTGGCGGCGATTAGTGAAGCGCAGAGGCTAGCTTGAATTCTCGCTTTGGTGAAGCTTTGAAAAAATTGCTTCATGGTGTGCTCCTGAGCAAAAGTGTGTGAGATTCGGTTATCGGGATGTCATGTCCGCGCAGTCCGCACCGGGGCACTTCATTCTATCTCCGCTGGGTCGCCATGCGGTAATCCTTCGCAAGACAAGTCGGGGTCTCTCGCATCGGTGTTGGGGTGATGAGTCGTGGGCAATCTGTCTAGATTGCTTCACCCCAGCGGGGGAATTTTCCGGTTCGCGGTGCGTCGTAGCGGTTTTGATGGTCTTAGCGGTTGCTATAGGAAAGCTTGCGACCAGCAAGGAGGATGGACGATTTTGCTTCATACGAAGTGTCATTGGCTTTGTGGAAGGCGTTTTGTGCCGGATGCCAAGATCGTGGTGAAGTGGAGCAAATTGAGTTGTAGATCGTTTATACTGTGGTTCGGTCGAGCTACAGATCCATTGCCCCGGGGTAGATGGATAAGCGTCTTTGACTCGGGTTGAACTCCGTTCGCGACAATCACTGTGGCTGATCTACCGACTCCCAATCGGTACCCCCGGCTCCCACCTCCCCACCCGCCTAGAGTACTTGCGTACGAAGCTTGTGCTTTTGCACTCAGTTCTTGGTTTGACCGAAAGTCCGGCCAGAGTACCCAGCTTCAACGCCCCTCCGTTTTCCCACCTGATTTACTCACGATCTGTCATGAAGTCTCCCCTGCGATCCTTCCTGTCCTCTGGCAGCCCCAATCGTCACAGCGTCAGTCGTGCTGGTTCGGCTCGCTTTCGGTTGACGCTTTCTATGCTTCTGGGAATTTTGGTTGGTTCCGTCGGGCATCTTGTTGCGGCGCCCTGGCAACTATCTGGGCTGGGGCAGCGTGATCCCTTGTCTCAGGGCACTCAGGCTGCGGATGTGTCTGTAAATGCAGATGAGGCTGAAGTCGCAGGCGAGCAAGGCGGTGAAGACGTTCAGGTGAGTGAAGAGCAGCAATTGATTGACGCGATCTATCAATCCACCGCTACCGCTGACCAAGCGGCTGGCGATACAACTGAAGTGGGATCTTCGGATCGCCAGATGGTTGAAGATGCTGAGCTCGCTACTAGTGGCGGGGTTCGATTCGCTTTTGACAGAACGCCATGGCGTGAGGTGATTCGCTGGATTGCGGATGAGGCGGACCTGGCTTTGCACGTTGGTGAAGTTCCAACAGGCAGCTTCAGCTATGCCGACCCAAGCGATTTCACCATTCAAGAAGCGATTGATCGAATCAATCTCTTTTTGCAACCCGAAGGTTTTGCGATTTTGCGCAGCGGGCAAATGCTGTCCGTGATCAATCTCGGGGATCCAAGAAGTAAGCAGCAGCTCGATGCCTTGGCTCGGATGGTGGAACCGAAACAATTGCAAGAGCTGCCGGATCACGATGTGGTTCGCTGCTTGTTCCCGCTCGGTGAAATCGACGCACAGGGCGCAGTTGCCGAGCTCGAAGTATTGAATCTCATGGTCACCCCGGAAGTCTTGGGACGCACCAATCAGTTGCTCATGATCGAAACGGTCGCGAAGCTGCGTAGTGTGAAGAAGATTCTTGATGCCTTTCAGTCTGACGAGATGGCAAACGGAACGGTTGTGCAGAGTTTTGCCTTGAAGCATGTTGGTGCAGAGGATGTACTCGATGTGGCCCGACCTCACTTAGGCCTCGCTCCGGGCGAGATGATCGGTATCGACGTAAGTGTTTCGGTCGATGTCCGCGGCCAATACCTTTATGTCACCGGTGTCGAGGATAAGGTGAAGCTCCTAGAGGGATTGATCAAGTCAATCGACCAACCGAAGGAATCGGTCACCGACTCGAGTGAGCCGTCGGAACTCCGTCGGCATTTGGTTGAAGGCGGTAACGTTGATACGGTCTACAACGTTCTGCAAACGTTACTTGCTGGTCGAGATGTACGCTTGTCCGTTGATACGGCATCTAGCAGTCTCGTCGCGTGGGCGCCTCCGTCTGTTCAGACGGAAATCGAGCAGACTGTGATGCAATTGCAGGCCGCCGAAGCCGATTTTGAAGTGATTCCGCTCCGTTCAGCGGATCCCTTCTTTGTGATCAGTTTGCTGGAGGAAATGCTCGACTTGCCGGGGGCATTCGCCGACCCTGACGAGATCGGCCCCAATACGCCCCGCATTGACGCAGACCCCGCGAATCGCCGCTTGTTCGTGCGTGCAAAAAGGCCGCAGTTAGAGCAGATCAAGAAGATCGTTGAGGGGTTGGATGGGCCGCGTGAGGTTGGTAACTCGACGCCAAGGGCCAGCGGTGATCAGACGCGAATTCTGCCGCTGCAAGGTGAGAACGCTTTGGTTCTTCTCGAGGCAGCGACCAAATTTTGGAGGGGCCAAAACCCAGTTGTCGTTTATAAGCCAGTGCTTCAAAAGGAGAAGCCAACGGAACGTGTTTTGACGAAGCCAACGGCATCGCAGCAACCTTCGATTCGACCGACTTCAGTGAATCAGGCAGATCAAGCGGGCCAGCGTTGGTTAACAGCCAATGCCGAGAGTGCCAAGCCGGTCATTCGCTGTCAGTTACTTCCCGACGGGTTATTGATTCAAAGTGAAGATGTGGATGCGTTGGATGAGTTTGAAAATCACCTTCAATCGCTCTCCGGTTCTCTTGGAGCAAGGGTTTCTCCGACGATTGTTTTTTATTTGAAATACGCCAAGGCCGATGACGCTCTCCGCATGCTTTCTGATTTGATCGAGGGAGGCGAGATCGCTGCGGAGGTTTCTGACAGTTCACTGGTCAATGGTTATGTCCCCTCCGCATCGTATTATGGAACGTTCCTCACCTCGCGTGATGGAATGTTAACGCTGAGTTCCGGTACGATGACGGTGATTGCCGATTCCCGTTTGAATCGCTTGATCGCTCAGGGCACAACTCAAGAAATCGATACCATCGAAGAGTACCTTGAGATCATTGACAAAGATAACAGCATTACCTCAGTGGAAACCCAGGGTGCCTCCAACGTCATTGCGTTAAAGCATGCAAAGGCGAGTGAGGTTGCTGAGACGTTGAAGTCCGCTTTTGCCGGTAGAGTCATCATCGACGAGAATCAGCAAGGAAAGCAACCAGCAGCATCGGGTGCGCAGGCTCAGCAACGATCAAATGACTCACGAGATGATCGTGATAAGAAAGCTGATTCAAGGCTAGCGGCTGCGAAGGGGCAGGCAATCATGGATCGCGCCCCCAAGATGACGATTGCCGCGCACGAGCCAAGTAATTCAATCATCGTCACGGCACCTCAGCAACTCTTTCAAGAGGTGGAGCGGCTCGCGAACGTGATTGATTCCATGGCTGAGCAAACCGTCGAGGTGATTGCTCCGAGTAATGGTGCGGTATTCGAGTCTGTTTTGATGAGATATCTCGGTCAGGAGGGGGCTAGGAGACCTTCGTCCAGTTACGGCCGCCCGCCGGAGCGTCGAGATGTTTCACCGAAACGCACTGAAGATTAAACGCACAGTAGATTAGATGTGATCACAGTGGATTAGATGTGATGTCAGTTTATGGCTGAGTAACTCAACAACGCTTAGCTTGGCATCGCTTCGATACAGAGTTTTTGGATTCCAGCAATGAATGTTTACTGTCACCAGGTATCTAAAGCGTTCGGTTTCTCTGCGCGTTTGATGTGTTTGGTAGGTGCGTTGCTGATGGTGATCCGCGGTAGTGATTCACTCTACGGGCAATCGGGTTTGCGTGAGGCTTTGGAGCGACTCGACCGTGACAAAGACGGGGATGTGGAGCCCGAAGAGATCACTCCGCTGGCAAGGCCCTACCTCGAACGGATCATGACTTCGAGTCGCTTGTCGATTTATCGCGACAATGACATCGAGTCCCTATTGCGGGCTGCGAGGCGATACTACGCCACACAGAACGGTGTTTCGGATGATCGAGTCAGCGTCGATGCGCAGTCGCAAGTGAGGACGTTTAAACCGGATCCGGATCAGCCTTTGGTCCCTGAGTTTGGGATCGGTGAAGTGAAGTACCCTTATATCCAGGCAGATCTCGATCTTGCAGACCGTATGATTCGAACACGGGATCGCAACGGGGATGGGATGATTGATCGCAGGGAGGCGTCGTATGAGCGATGGACGCATCGCGATCCATTTGAGGAAGACATCAATGGTGATGATAAATTAACGCGTCTAGAACTCGCTCAACGTTACGCGCGACGTCGTGCTTTGGATCAAGTATCCGACGAGTTGAGGCAGAAGGCTTGGCGAACTTATCAGAACGAAGGAAATGCTTCCCGAGGAAGGCAAGAAGACAGTTCGATGTGGTGGCGTCGAGGCGGGAATAGTTATTGGCTCGCTGCAACGATTATTTCGCGATTTGACGTCAATCGAAATGGCCGACTCGAAGTGCATGAGGTCAAGGAACTCGGTATGCCGGTCGGTCAGATCGATGTGGATCGTAACGGCGAATTGACCCGAGAAGAAATGTTTGATTATCTCGAACCGATTCAGAAAGAGGTCGGCGAGATGACCGAGGGAGTTCCCGGCTGGTTTTTCGAACTCGATGCGAATGATGATGGACAGGTCGCGATGTCTGAGTTTGCTACGGAGTGGACGGACGAAAAAATGTCGGAGTTCACTTCGTTCGACTTGAATCAGGACGCACTACTAACGATCGATGAAGTGATGAGAGCCAAGAGTCTCATGGGGGGCAGTTTCGCGAATCGAACTGCCGAGATTCTACCTCCGGGTAAGACGGTGATTTCAGAGATCGAGATCACAGATGACATTTTGATCGCAGATTTGAACGTCGAATTGTCCATTACCCACACCTACGCAAGTCACCTTGATGGTTTTTTGACAGGTCCTGATGGTCAGCGGATCGAATTGTTCTCGTCCGTCGGTGGTAGCGACGACAACTTCAATGGGACCGTGTTTGATGACCAGTCACGTTATCCAATCAACAAAGCGAGGTCACCGTTCGAAGGTGAGTTCCAGCCAATGGCTCTCGCGAAACGTCAGCCAAGCCTCAGTCACTACAACGGAAAGAACGCAAAGGGTGTGTGGGAACTTGTGATTCGTGGTTCTCGTAGCGATCGCTTTGGAATGCTGCACTACTGGGGTTTGAATATCCGCCCCGAGGAAAAACTGCCCGGTGAGGTTCTCGAGGTGATGGAGGACGAACGTGAGCAGGAAGATGAATCAGGCGACTCAGACGCTCCAGCGTCCGGCGAGGGTTCCTCGCCGGTGAAGTCATAGGGTCGGTGAATCCATGGATTTCCCGCTCTATTCGTTTTCAGGCTGGTTCGTTAAGCGAAGCATCCAGTCAAAAAGTTCAGGCAGAGCGTAGGCGGATGACCACGAGTTATGGCCCACATGTTCTAGCGTGGTGAACCGAATTTTATTACCACCAGCATTACGAATTGCTTCGACCATTTCCACTGATTTGCTCAGGGGAACGGCCTTGTCCTGATCGCCGTGGAAAACCCACATCGGAATGTCCACAAGCTTGGAGGCATCTTCTGGGGTGCCGCCACCACAGATCGGTACAACCGCTGCAAATCGATTAGGGTGATTTGCGGCCAATGTCCAAGAACCGTAGCCGCCCATGCTGAGACCGGTGAGGTAAGTTCGGCTCGTGTCTACTCGATACTGCTTGGTAATATGAGAGAGCAAATGGTCGAGTTGTTCTTGTCGCGTCTCATCGCTCCAGAAACCAGAGCGTGGGCACTGGGGTGAGACAAGAATGAACGGTAGGTCATCTCCGCGAGCTGCGAATTTCGGTGGTCCCCATTTTGCAACCACTTCAAGCGGTCCATTGCTCTCACCTCTGCCATGCAAGAAAAGCACCAGCGGCCACTCTTTGTTTTCGTCCGCAGCGTAATCCTTGGGTAGGTAAAGAAGATAGGGCAACGCAACTTCTGAGTCGCCTGGCAGTTGTTCTACTTGCTGGCCGGGGCTCGGCCCACCCGAAGCACCTTCGTTTTCAATTGCTGACGCAGAGTTCATCGCTGATAACACGATTGCCAACGCGATGAGAGAGACAGGGATCGATGCAAAGAATGTGTTTTGACCGTGATGCGATTGTTTCATCATTCAACTCGTGTTGATTGTGTTTTGGGAGGTGGAGATCTCTTGGCGGGCCATCATCGAGCCTTGCTCGTGTGGAAAAGATCGAGCCTTGCTCGTGTCGAAAAGGCTTTGAGATTCTAGCGACTGCTCATCGACTCGTGGCTCTGACGCGGTGCCCGGAGGCCGGTTTTGGTCAAATGCACTCCACAGGTTCGCGAGTCGTTTTCTATTAATCGCGGATTCACTTGCTTGCTTGTTCTGCGTCTGCAGAGCCTTGATCGTTTTGACGGGCAAACCAGAAGATGCGGCTCAGGTCGTCAAGGAAGGTGTAGAGAACGGGGATCGCTATCAGCGTTAGGGCGAGTGACAGGGTTTGTCCGCCCGCAGCGAGAATAGCGATGGATCGTCGTTCCTCGGCACCTGGGCCCGTTGCGATCAGTAGGGGTAAGAGGCCTGCGACGAAGGATAAAGTAGTCATGAGAATTGGCCGCAGGCGATCACGGTTGGCTTGCATGATGGCCGCATGACGCTGCATGCCTTGACGCCGAAGTGCGTTGGTTTGATCGACTTGAAGGATCGCAGCTTTCTTGACCACTCCAAATAAAACAAGGATTCCCAATGCGGAATAGAGATTAAGGGTTTCTTGACCCCAGTACAAACTTAGGAGGCCAAACGGAATCGCGATTGGCAAACTGAGCAAGATCACGATTGGGTAAACCAAGTGTTCGTACTGTGCCGCGAGCACGATGTACATGAAAACGATCGATAACGCGAACATCCACAGGAAGTCGTTAACTGTCGTTTCTAGTTCGCGGCCTCCGCCCAGGACTTCTACATTGAAACCAATCGGTAAACCGATTTCATCGACCGCTGCATGGAGTGCATCGATCCTGTCGGCCAACGCATAGCCGGTATCGAGGTTTCCGCGTACAGCAACCATGCGTTGTCGGCTTAATCGGTCGATCCGGGACGCGGAAGTTGCGAATGAAAAATCGACGCAATTATCGATTCGTATCAAGCGATTGGAACCTTGTTCCGAAGTTGCGACTGAAGGGACTGCGCCGACTGGGGGTGAGTTTTTCCGCACCCTGCTCGACTCTCGTCCGGTGCTTCGCACATAAAGTTGAGAGATCGATGGGATATCGTTTCGATCGATCCCAACGAGGCGTAGTTCAACATCGTAAGCGTCACCCGCGGTGGAGTCGAAAAAACGAGAGACGCGATCATCACCTCCAACGGCAACGCGAAGCGTTTCGGCTAGTTCCCTGACTTCAACTCCCAGTGCTGCGGCTCGTTCACGATTGATCGAGACAAGGAGTTCTGGGTTGTCAATTTGGAGCGTCGAGTAGACATCAACGATGCCCGGGATTTCTTCGGCGCGTTGCTTTAGTTTTCCGCTGAACTCGAGTAATCTCTTGGCGTCTGGACCGGTGATCGCCATGTCGATGTCAACCGGTGCGCCTTGTCTGAGTGAGGTGAGGTTGCGAACCGAAATTTTGACATCTGGGATCGTGTTGAGCGTGCGACGCACCTCGGACATCTTATCGCGTTGCGAGTAGTTGCCATCCCAAGCCTTGGCGGGGTTGCCGGCGACGGTTTCTCGCCACAGTCTCGAAAGAGAGAAGGTGCGAACCTGACTGTCAACAAGACGGACAAAAATCCCTGCGCGATTGATGTCTCCACCACTGCGAGTTCCAAGCGTGGTTAGTGAAGTTTGGATTCCATCGATGCTTTGCAGTTTGCGTTCGACCAGATCAATGGTCTCGCGCATCGCGGCCATGTTTGCTCCCTGTCTTGCTTCGACGCGCACCTCAAACTCAGATTCATCGACATTCAGTGGGACATAATCTCGCTTTACCAGTTCCAGTAGCGGTGCGTTGCAGGCAATCACTGCAACGACCATCGCGAGTGTGAGCCAACGAAACTTGAGAGCTTTCTCGAGCGTCCATAGGTAGAGCGATTCAATGATGCCGTAAAATCCGCGTCGAGATTTCGGCCGGTCGGCTCGGAGTTCACCGGTGCTTTGCGGTTCCTGCTTCAACAGTTTGCTGCACATCATGGGCGTCAGCGAAAAACTGATCAGCATTGAAATCAATATCGCGATACTTGCTGTCACACCAAATTCAAATAGCATGCGACCCGTAACGCTCGACAGAAAAGAGACAGGCAAAAAAACAATCACCAATGACATTGTCGTCGCCAATACAGCAAGTCCAATCTCCTGCGTGCCCTGAATTGCTGCTTGGTGGGGCGAGAGTCCCTTTTCTTCGATGCAATGAAAGATATTTTCCAGCACCACAATTGCATCATCGATGACCACCCCAACCATCAGAACGAGCGCCAGCATGGTGACATTGTTGAGGGTGAAGTCAAACCATTTCATGAAGGCAAAAGTCGCGATGATCGAGGCGGGGATCGCCACCGATGCCACGAGTGTTGATCGCCATGACTTCATAAAGAGCAGAACGGTGAGGCAGGCCAAGAGGCTTCCAGAAATGAGGTGTCTTTGGATTTCATGCAATGCTTCGAGAATGTAACGTGATTGGTCCTGGATGACAGTCACTTCTACATCGTCGGGAAGGAGTTCACTGCAACGCGGTAACCTCTCTTTGATTGCATCGATTACGGCAACCGTGTTCTCGCCGGATTGCCGTTGGATTTGCATCACGACAGCCGGCTGGCCGTTCATGCGGGCAAGTGTGCGAACTTCTTTTGTGGTGTCCTGTACGGTTCCCAGGTCACTGAGGCGAATCGGATGGCCGTCGATATTAGTGATCACCAGGTCCTTAAAGTCAGACGATTGGCTAACGCGACCCAGTGTTCTGAGGGCTCTTTCTCGGGTTCCCTCATCAACCCTGCCACCGGGAACCTCGGCATTTTGCCGATTCAACGCTTCTCGTACCTGAAGGATTGAGAGTTGGTGGGCAGCGAGTCGTTTTGCATCGATATCCACCTGAATGGCTCGGTCGGCTGCTCCGGCTATTTCAACCTCCGCAACCCCGCGTGCTGATTCAATGACGTTTTTGACATAGCGATCTGCCAGAACGTAAAGTTCTCGAGACGAACGGTTTCCCGAGACAGCGAGTGTCATGATGGGCGAGGAGTCGAGGTCTCGTTTTTTGACAATCGGCGGGTCGAGCCCGGGGGGTAGCTGATTGATGACGCCGGCGACGGCATCGCGAACATCCTGAACCGCGGCATCAATTTCGCGGTCTAGTTCAATCGTGACGATGACAAACGATCGACCGTCCCACGAAATGGATCTTAATTCATTGATGCCCGAGACGGACGCGACGGAGTCCTCAATCACCGAACTCACTTCCGATTCCACTTCCGCCGCAGCTGCTCCCACGTAGGTCGTGCTGATATAGATCTGTGGGAGATCCATATTTGGGAAGCGATCCACTCCCAGTTGAGGGAATGCAACCAGTCCTGAAACCACCAAGGCGGCAACGAGCATGAGTGCAAAGACTGGGCGTTTGACGCAAACTTCAGCTAACCAGTACAAGGCAAATCCTTTTTAGTTGTTCGATTCGTTCGATGGTGTTAGCTGATTTTTATTCGGGGTTTCAGTGCGGATCACCTTCGCGCGTTTGCCCTTGGATGCATCGATAATGATTTCGTCACCAAGCTCAAGTCCTGACGTGATTTCGAAGCGATCGTTTCTCTTCATTCCGATGAGAACTTCTTGTTCAACAGCATGGTCTTCAACAACTTTCCACACTTTCTGAACGCCCGCAAAAGAATCCACCGCGGATGCGGGGACTGCGATTGCGGTGGCTTCCGGTGCGATCACTACCTCGGCTTCAGCAAACAGGCCCGCACGAATCGCTTGGTCTGGGTTGGCAATATCCGCTTCAAAACTGATCACACGACTTTGATCTTCCAGGGTAGGGCTGACCCGTGTGATGCTTGCGGTAATTGGATTGGGCAGTGATGCGAGATTTAGAGTGATGCTCAGTCCCGGCTTCAGTCTTTGTGCGTAACGCTCAGGCAATGTTCCTCGATAGCGCAGAGGGTCGGTTGCTACCATCGTTGCAACGGGTTGTCCTACGGCAAGGTAGGTTCCGGGGGCGACAAGTCGCGATTGAATGTAGCCACTCAACGGCGCGAGAATCGTTGCTTCGGAGATGTTGTGTTTCGCTAACGCGAGTTCGGTTTCGCGCGTGTTGATCATCGCAATCTTTTCTTGAACTGAATTTAACGCAGCATCATGCCTCGCTTCCGCGGCACGCTCACTCGCAAACGCGATGTCAAACTCACCTTTGGAGATCGCACCTTGTTCTAGAAGGTTCTGTGCTCTTTGGAGGCTATTCTTCGCTTCTTCCCAAATCGCTTTTTCCTGCCGTACGGGAGGGGCGTTCATTGGGCTTAGACCGCTCGTTGGTTCATTGGGTTCAAGTCCAACGGCGGCTCTGGCCTGCTCTAACCTCGCTTTGGCTTGGTTGGCTTCAAGGTCAAACTGAGTGGTGTCAAGAAGAACGATCGGTCGATTTTTTTCAGCGTAGTCACCGATGTCCACATTCACTTGGGAAACCCTTCCCGCAACTTTTGTGCTCACCACCGTTTGTTCGTCCGCGACCAAACTACCTTGGCTTCTTGCAGTTGTAGGCCATTGGCTCAGGTCAACTCTCAGTGTCGCAACATTGATTGTTGATTCCAATTCGGGTGCATCCGCGGATGGATCAGCCTGTGGCTGCTGCACCTCACAACCGCTTGCCATCGCAATCAACGTTAGCAGCATAAAGGCCACACCGCGTCGCTGCCGATGGATGACTCGAGCAGGTGGCGATTTGGAGAAACGCTTTGCTTTTGTTGCGAGCGGTCGAGTAACGGGGCACCTGAGCTGTGGCATGAGTGTCGTGGTAACAAGAAGAGGTTTAGCTGATCGAGGAGACGAGATCGCAGTTTGTTCGTTCTGAGGAGATCAGCTCGGTCGGCGGGCGGCGTCTGGGCGGGGCTCGGACTCATCTCCGAGGAGCGACTATTACAATCCGAACCACGCCGAGAAGCAAGCGTTGCCTTGAGCGATCACTGATTGTCCTTGCATGGGTGATGTCTGCGCGCCAACCGGCAAGGGTTGTCGCTCATGCAAAAGCTTCTGCGAGATGCGGGGGAATGCCGCTTTTAGGCCTGTTGTGGCGAAGAGGAAGAGTTAGGAGGCAGGTGTTTTAAAGCTCCCTCGATTTCTTCGATGACGCTTGGATCTTGCTCAATCAACTGTCTTTCGAGCAGGAATAGACGCCCCGCAGGGAAGCGGAGATTTCCGATCGCCCAAGCGCATGATCCACGCACAACGGGGTCGGAGTCATGAAGTCCGATCTTAAGTGAAGGGAGTGCCGCTGGGTCGTTTTGATTCCCCATCACGATTGCTGCGTTTCTCAGCATTCCACGACGCCTAGGACGCCACATCGGAGTCTTACGGAAGACCTCACGGAATCGCTCATCGTCCATCAGGAAGAGTGTGGGTAGGTCGAGGGTTTCTTCGAGGTGCGAGGTAACATCGCTTCTGCTCTTCGCGTCACTTCTGGTGGGTTTTCGATTCCATGGGCAGACTTCCTGACAAATGTCACAACCGAATACCCAGTCCCCAATTTTTTCTCGGAGCGAAAGAGGGATACTCTCCCGATGTTCGATCGTCAAATAACTGATGCACTTTCTCGCATCGAGGCGACCTGGTTCGGGAAATGCATCCGTGGGGCAGGCTGTGATGCATGCGGTGCAAGTACCACAGTGGGCGGTGTGGTGGGGTGTTGTCGGTTCAAGCTCTAGGGAGGTAAGGACACTTGCAAGAAAGAAGTAGCTGCCTTGGGATTTATTGATGAGCAGGGTGTTTTTGCCGATCCAGCCGAGCCCCGCGAGTTGGGCAAACTCCCTTTCCATCAGCGGTGCGGTGTCGACCACACCGCGATTTTTGGATTCAGGAGCCAGCTCCGTAATCGCTCGACATATTCGTTTTAGCTTGGGGTGCAAGATGTCGTGGTAGTCACTGCCGATAGTGGCGTATCTGGCGACCTTTCCCGTCATGGGAGCTGATGCTTCGCGATTTGCAAATGCGGGATAAGGGAAGGCGAGTGCAACAATGGAACGGACTCCATTGAGCACTGCATTGGGGTGTCGATACGCCTCTTTGCGTTCCGCAAAGTAATTCATTTCAGCGGCAAACCCGTCCTCGATCCACTGCAGCAGTTGGGGATAACCGGTAGGGCTAATCGCTGGAGCAATGCCCATTAGTGAAAAGCCTTCAGTATCAGCGATGTTTTGAATGGTTTGGTGATTCATACATTCGCCTAGCGACGAAGAGGCTGATTGGGCAGCTGGGCGATTCTCGTTTTGTTGTTTCGGATCGTGTGGCGGTAGTAGGTTTCGAGGCAGAGCGTCGCCATCGCGGTAGTGTAGATCCGACCGCCGTAACCACCCCAGAGTGTATCGGTGGGCCAGCTTCCGTCAGGGTTTTGAGAATTGATCAATCGGTTTTGTAGTGCCTGGTTCCATCGGTTCCAGTTTTGGTTTTGCAATTGGTGCAGTGCTATCGTTGCGTAGTACCAGTAGTAGTAGTTGTCCTGTCCGGTTCCTGGCAGCTGTTGCATCAAATAGAGTTCGCCTTCTTCGATTGCTGCTTGAGTGATTGAGTCACCGATGAGAAGGCGTGTGGCCATCGCTTCTGCGGTCATGGTGCGGCTGACTGCTTCTCCGGATCGATAACTCGCTAAGCCTCCGCTGGTTCCGTTTTGAACAGATCGTAAAAAACGCTGTACACCCGCCGTTGCTGCACTCGAGATCTGAATTCCCGCGCGGTGTCCAGAATCAAGCACCATCGCTTGCCAGCCAAGCTGGCTGAGATCACCTGGGTCACCCTCGCTGTATCGCCAGCCACCGGTTTGGGAGTGTTGAAGTTGTTGGGTATGCGTGATTGCACGCTGAGCGGAGAGGATCGCGGATGGATCACCGGTGATCGCAGCCGCTTCACACATCGCCAATGCGGCAATCCCATGACAATAGGTCGCTTCGTAGATGTTTGCTCTACCTTTCATCGAACCATTTGGCTTTTGCTGGTGAATCAGAAAGGCGAGTCCGCGGTAGACCGCATCAGAGTATTCTCCGTTTTGATGCGTGTGACCGGCTCCCATTAGACTTAGAAGGGCAAGGCCGGTTAGTGCCGTTTCAGCTTGCGAACCGGCAGAGCCACGAGAGGTTCCTAGGGGTGAACGTTCGAGCCCCGCGTTGCTTGTTCTTGGATCCCAAGCACCGTCTTCCCTCTGTTGTTGCACTAAGTACTCAAGGGCACGCTGCACAGCAGCTTCGGTATCTTCATTGCCACCGGTGCCATGGAGTGCACGTGTCTTTGCTGCGCCTTGGCGATTGGCAAAGTCGTTGACCTCTTGATTGATTACAGTCGCTTTGTCGCGATCGTCGACCTGAGGTGTAAATGGATTGACCAGACTATCTGGTGTCGCACCTGCCACTTCCGGTGACGAATCGTCTTCTGGTGTTGTGTTGGTCTCCGGTGATGCATTAGCAACCTTCAACGAATCGGCTTGCGGTTCAGTTGGCTGTTCCGCCAGATCGGATTCCATGCTGGGCGGATCCGCCTCTGCGAGTTCGGCGGGCTGCGTCTGTGAATCAAGCGTCGAATCGCTGTCATCTTCCGGCTCAACCGTATCGAGTCCAGCAAAGGCATCCTCTAGCAGCGAATCAAACTCGGATTGCATCTCCGGTAGCGTCTCGGTTTCAGTTACAGCGAGAGAGGCTGCGGTTTTATCGATCGAATCAAGAGGTAAGTCAGCCAGTGTCTGTTCCGAGTTCGCATCAAGATCTGTTGGCTGAATTTCTTCTGGTTGCTCATCCGTTGCCGCTGTCTCGACGGCTTGCATCTCCGGATTCAAGGAAGCTGAGGAATCTATGTCCGGTGATTGATTTGGGTTGGATCCTGTGGCTTCGCCAGATGTCACCTCCGTCTGAACCGTATGATTCAATGGGAGCGGAGCGATACTTGACTGCGCCATTCCGCTGCTCGAGTCAGCATTGAGATCAGGTACAAACGTCGAAAAATCGACTGGTTTTGAGTCGCTCTGCGCGAATTCCTCGAGCGATTCTTTTTCTTGTCGCGGGGCTGATTGGTAAAGGGTAGGTAGCCAGAAGATCAGGCCAAGATGCAAGACAATCGAGGCCAGAAGGTAGATCCAGCCGGTGAGTTTTCGCTGTTTTCTGTATTTGGCAATGAGCCATGCGGAAGCGACGAGAAGCGATATCGAGGCGACTGCAAAGCTGAGAACGAAGTACCCGTTCGACCAAAGGGATTGAGTGAGATTCAACGCTTCATCCTCTGCGTTGAGATTCCAATCTTTTCAACACCGCTGCTTCGTACCGCATGGAGAACCTCAACAGTTTGTTGCAGTGACCCTGTTGCTTCACCTCGCACTGCGACTCGCAAGTTGGGGTAGTTCCGATACTCGCGTCCTAGTCGGTTGGTAAGTTCTTGCAGGGTGACCACTTCGTCACCGAGGGTAATGGTTCCGTCTAGGCCGATTGCCACCACACGTTCATCTGGTATGCGGGTGATCGCTTGCATCTCATTGAGATTTGGAACGTTCACGTCAATGCGGCTTTCAGCCTCACTGAATTCACTACCTACCATGAAAAAGATGACTAACAGGAAGACAACATCAATCATCGGTGTCAAATTGATCGAGGCGTCTTCTGATGTTTTTCTTCTTGCTGACATCTGGATTTCGTTGGGGTGAACAGGAGAATCGAGGACGAATACTTTTGGGTGACTGTTGCTTCCTTTGTGTCGTTGAGTGGCGTTCAACTTCGATGTCGATCAACTGATCGACACTAAGCAGCTCGCTGTTTCTGCCGGCTATCTCCGGACGATTGTTTCTCAAGGCCTTCCGCCGAGATGCACTCGATTACTCTCTGACATAGACGATCAATTTCGTTTAGGTAGCGATCTGATTTGCCGCTGAAATACATGAAGGCTAGGTAGGCGGGGATGGCAACCATCAGGCCACCGGCAGTGGTGACCAAGGCAGTGCTGATTCCGGAAGCAAGCATCTCGGGTCGACCCAAGGATTCTCGGCTGCTCATCATTTCAAAGGATTCAATCATTCCGAGTACGGTGCCGAGTAGACCGATCAACGGAGCGACGTTGCTGATCGCGTGAAAGACACGAACAAAACGCTTTAAAGAGTCAGAAACGCGATCACCGGCATCCATCACCGCTTGTTCAATCTCGAGCATGGGATGGCCCCATCTACGGATTGCCGCTTGGAAGACTTCGGCCACGGGGCAATTGAACTCTTCGCACAGTTGGTTGGCTTCTTCGTAGCTGAGTTGGCCATCTTCGACAAACTCGGTGAAACGTCGAACAAAAGGACGAGGAATGACACGTGAACGCCTCAGAGAAATCAGTTTCTCGATTGAAAGCGCTGCGACGATAAGGGAGCAGAGTCCTAGCGGGATCATGAGAATCCCACCTTCAGAAATCTTGGATAGCAGTGAATTCTCATTTTGCTCGGGAGCATCCGCAGCAGAATTCTCTGGCGATGTACTTTCCTCGCTGGGCAAACTGGGAATGCCAATCGTGGGTGACGTCGTGTTATTCGGGACGTTGGCAGATATGCCGCTGAGAGCATTTCCCGCTTGGGGTGATGTCACCTGGGAACTCGCGGTCTGACCCATCACTTCCATCATCCAGATTGATCCGCTTCCAAGGAGGATCAAAGGGAGGACGCGACTGAGAATCGCAATTCGATGAGACAAAAACTTTTTACGCATGATTCAAAAATAAAGGCTCTTAAGGATTTTTATCCAACTGTCTTTTCATCGTTTGATCGAAGGATTGGTTTCTTTTGACTCGGTGGATTGTTGAGGGGAAATTGCTGCGACGCGTTTACTCGCAGCCGAGGCGTAGGAGGAGTCATTGAAGCGGTTGATCAAATTGGTGTAGCAGATCAATGCTTCACGTTTGTGTCCCAGTTGTTCGAATGACTTACCCGCTTGAATCAGTGATGCCGCGACCCATGGACCGGCGGCATCGATCACCTCAACCTCTCGGTAGGCAAGGATGGCATTGGAGTACTGTTGTTGTAGGAAGTACGTTTCTCCCGTGAGCCATTGAGCACGTCCGCGAAGGTCTTTTTCGATGAGCTCGTTTTTTGCGATTTCGCGTAGAAGTTTTCGAGCATCATCGAAACTTGTTTTTCGAATCGCAAGTTCCGCTTCGAGTAGGTTGACGAGTGCGAGATTGAAAAGGTTCTGCCCTGCGACTGACTTCGCAGCTTCGATTCGCTGCCGAGCTTTTTCTGGATCCGTTCCCGAGCTGGTTTCCGCTTCGGCGCATCTGAGCAGCGTTGCGAAATCTGTTTCGCCTCGGACATCCGCTAGATAATTCCACCAATCTAAAGCATCTTTGATACGGCCTAACTGGACTAAGGCTTCGGCGAATAAGCGTTCGACGGTGCTCGTTCGCGATGGTGTCGGTGTGTCGACGACCTCCGTTTCGGAGGCGAGCGCGAGCATGGACCATTTTTCATTGAGACCCGCCCAGCGACACGCAGCTTCCCTTGCTGCTCCGGTCACTGCGTCGGGTTCGGTTGGGGCGAGCATTCCCCCAGCTAACCGCTCGGCAGACGCTCGATCGCCATGGCTTGAAAGTGCGGTGAGCGCTTTGTCAGTGGCGTTTCCGTTTTGGTCAATTTTTCCCAAATGCTGAGCAATTAGCAACCAAGATGTTTCCATCTCTCGGTCCGTTGCAATCAAAAGAGCAATGGAGAGGAGGTTGGGACTGAGTTGCTGAATTTGTTCCGTAGAGGCGTGATCGAGGATCCAATTCTGAACCGGACGAGGGATCTGATCGAATTGAGATTCCGAGAATTCATTGACCAATTTCCGAGCAAGTTTTGATTCGGGCCATTTAGAAAGAAATGTGGCGACGGCATTGAGTGTCGCTTGTGTGTCGTTCGCCTTCTGGTAGCACTCAATCGCCAGCATCGCTGCTTGGTCCGCGTCGGGATGTTCAGGATACCTTTGAATAAATGCCTCGAGCGTTTTCGCTGCAGTACCCGGATCGTTACCGCGGAATGCGATCGCCCAAGCGTATCCTAATTCTGCGGTTGCTTGATTCTCAGAGTGCAATTGTGTTGATAAAGAGAACGCTCTTTCTGCTGTCTTGAAATCTTTTTCATCAAGGCACGTGCTGCCAATCTGATTGAGGATCTTAGCTGCGTTCTCGATGCTCGGTTTCTGGTCATCATTACCCGATGCGATCAGTCGCTCAGTAACCTTCTCGAGTAGATTACACGCGGTTGCATTCTGTCTCTGTTCACTGAGCAGCAGTGCTGTAGCGATGCGAAGCATGTTTTTCGCGTGCTGAGGCAGGCTGTCAGCCTGGGGACGCTCGGATGCATCGATCGCGTGCATGTAGAATGTGGCCGCGTCGTCCATCTTGCCGCGACGCTGCAACTCACGTGCGAGTCGTGCGATGGGAAGTGTGATGTCCTTCTCGAGGTTGGAATCGGAGCAAAGTTTCTCGCCTAGACTAACCGCTTGAATCAAGTCGCCGGTTTTTAAGCACTGATCCAGTTCGCGCAGAAGTTGATCCCCAGCAATGACTGGTGACGCTAATAAACCGATCATCAGTGCGACCATCCACACGCTCCTCGATGCGGGCGCTGAATGGGTCGCCTTGAGGCTACTTCTCATCCCTGATTCCGCTGATTTAGTCACTCCTGAGGCCATTCCATGCCTAGGGCCGCCTTGATCCGTCACCTTCTAGAGGTACAGAATCGTTTACCGTCCTTTGCGGATACAGAAACATGCGCTGTCGAGGCAATCCCGACTCGCTGAATTCGCAGGTTTTCAGGCGAAATCGGCTGCGATTTCAGTCAAAAATCGATCTAAGCCAATCCTGATCGATTGCTAGCAAGTTGTCGGCGACCTCCGGTTCGATGGTAGAGGTTAACGGGGTGGCGTTGGTGCTAGCTTTTGTGTCACTGGCTCTCGGGAGAGTTTCTTGACGGCTTGTGAGGGCTTGTGACCGAAATCTCTGGGCAAGCAGATTCTGCGTAGGCGGATTCTGATTGCCGAGTGGCGGAATTGCCTCTCTTTGGTAGGCTCGATCAGAGTGCAAGGTTTTAAGCGAAGTCTGCTGGAAGGAGAGCCGAGCCAGCTGGTCAGCGAGAAGTGAACGTGGAATCCATTCACCGCTCGATTCGCTCAGTTGATTTCTCGCGAGATCATTGATGACACGAAGAGCGTCGAGGGAGGTTATTCGGTTGTCTGCGTTTTGATCAAAGAAGAGATTGGGCCACGAAGTCGCGCTGCCGACCTCAATGACCTGTTGATCGAGAGGGCTCGAGAAACGCCTTGCTGCAAGTTCGTTGATGATGCGCAGCGCGTCGCCCGCGGTGACACCACCGTCGTTATTGATGTCGCTGCTTCGGAGGTAGTTGTGCCAGGGGTGATTGGTTTGGACAAGTATTTTGACGTTGGAATCATCCAGTTGATAACTCGGAACGAACCATTGCTGGCCTACAAGTTGCGGGTCGGTGAGACGCCACTGATCGCGATCGATCATTCTGATCGTGTCGCCATCTGACAGATGAATCGTGACACCGGAGGAGGCGGGATTGAGTCTCGATACTGCTTCGGTACTGAGTATCAGGGATTGCGAAGCGGGCGAGCTGAGATCGAGTGTTTGAAAGTTGGTGACAAGAATTGAGCTGCCTGCTGTGAGATCGATTGTTGAACGAGATCCGGTCCAATAGGCGGTGTTGTTACCCAAGTTCCCATCGATAGAAAGTAGCGGTTCGCCCAATGTCGATTCGGGATCGAGGTTGATAGTGAGGTTCTGACTGACTGTAGAACCGGTGATCGCAAGGTGGCCAATTTGATTGGTTTGCGAGGAAAAACTATTCACCGATCCTTGCTTAAAAAGAATGCTCTCCTGATCAAAATCAAGGTTGGCGTCTGAGGCCAGCCAGTCAACTTGGGCTTCGGATTGTGTAGACGACTGCTGAACCGCAACGATGTAATCTTCTACCTCGCCATCTTCCGCTGGACCAACAGGGCTGAGGTTACCTGCGGAGCTGAGTCGGATTCTGGAGAACGACATGTTAAATTCTAGTCCTGCGGGAACCAGAAAACTGAGGAGGTTAAGTCCAGTCTGAACAGTCACGGTTTCTAGGATTTGCTCGCCTGCGTCGAGCCAGTCACCATCATGGTTGAAATCGATCCACGCATCGACCAAACCAACGCCGGTACTTTCGATCGCAAGGCTGGCAATGTTGGTGGCATCGGGGCTCGAAGCCAGAGTGGTTAGGAACCATACCCCATCATCATCTTCGCCATCGCCGCTTGCGTCCGTTGACACGAATCCATCGAGATCAAAATCGATCTGTGGTCCGAGATGCAAAGGCGACGGGCGATGCCGTGCACCATTGCTTTCCAGTGCGACTGGGTACTGGGACGCAGCGTCGCCAAAATCAAACGGACCTACAACGATCAGGTTCACCTCAACGCTTGTTTCGTTACCAGAGTCATCAGTCGCCGTGAAGGTGACTGGGCTGTTGCCGATTGGGACTTGATTTGGCGAAGCTCGGAAACTCAGGGATAGATCCGCGATATCACTCGCATATTGGTGTAGTGTCGGTATTGAATCAATATTTTGAAGGTCAGCTCCGTCGAGTTGATTTGCGCTTAGCTGAAAGGTGGTGGGCAGCGTGAATGTCGGAGGGGTCGTGTCTTGAATTAGAACCGAAATGGTCTTGGTTGATTGATTTCCGCTGAAGTCGGTTGCTGTGAAGGTAATCGTGTTGGAGCCGAGAGGTAGGTGGGTCGGCGCATCATGAGTGATCGTTGGACTCAGGTCGACTTCGTCGACTGTCACCATTTCGAGAATTATTTCAGCAAACGGGTAGCCGCTGGGAGAGGTGGCTTCGATTGTCTGGGTTGGCGGTGTAACCTCAAGCGTCGGTGGAGTGGTGTCAACGATTGACAACGTGGCTGTTAGTTGTGTTTCGTTACCGGACTGATCCACAGCATGTAACTGAATCAGATGATCACCGAGGGAGTAGTCGTTGGGCAGCGAATAGCTAAAGGTAGGATTAGGGTCGAGTTGGTCGGTGACGGTTATCGAGGCGATGAATTGCTCAATTGGTTCGAGGGACCCGGTGTAACCATTGGATGAGTCGGCTTCAAGAGTAAGACCGGAGGGAGCGTGAATGACAGGCGGTAGGTTTTCTCGGATGCTAAAACCAATGTCGGTCAGGATCGCCTTCTCCAGCAGTGTCAGCTCTTGTGGCACCTCGCGATCTACCAAGGTATGAGACATGAGGTGTGTGGTAGGGGCAAAGATAAACTCTTCGTTGGGGTATCCCTCGCTATCGAGGTGGGCAACACTTGATTCAAGGCGGAATGTGGAAGGGGAATAAAGCGGCACGCGTCCACCGTAAACCGCCTTTGCAGCGGGGCCATCAAAAAAGAGACCTGCATCGGGACCTTTGCCGCCAGTGCTGTGGGTAGCCCACGCCGGAATGTTCATTTGGAATGCATCAAGTGATTCCGGATTCGCCTCAATTAATCGGTTTCCATTTACATCGGATATGAATTGGTCAAACATCGACCATGATCCTGGCGTGAAGATTCCGTCTCCGCTATCGTCGCTGCCATTAGCGTTGGTCGCGCTGGTGAATCCCAGCGTGTGGACGAGCTCGTGAATGATTACCGCTTGGAAATCGATTTCATCATCTGCGATGCCGTTGGTCGGATCGGTTTGATAACTGAACACATCGTCGTCGCCAAAGAAATAAATGTCGACGTGGCCGTCAGAGTCATCATCGTTATGGTCATCGCCAGTTAGTATTTTGTGGGGGATCAGGTGGTGAACGAAGCCGCCAGCAGTTGGTCTGATTCCTCCTTCGGAACTTGCTTTTCCGATCGCCGTGCCGTCAAAGGGGAATGCGTTGACATCCATCTCGATGATGGCGTCATGGAGGAGCCAACTTCCAAGCCGACTTGCGGCAGATTCCAAAGCGGTGCGATAAGTCGGGCCTTGCGTGGGGTGGTTGAATCCGACTGGATCGCCTGCCAGATAATTGAATTCAAAACTGACGGCGAGCAAATGACGCTTTTCAAGACGCTCAAGCTCTAAACGTCGAAAGCGGTGGCCGTTTTGAATCGTGGCTCGTCTGGGCATGCGGTTTGTGGGGGAGATGAAATTATTTTCGGCCGCATCTACATGTAGCTTTCCATTGCGACCACCACGCTCGGTTTGGTGTAAACTATGTTCGGCGTGTGATGATATGTTTTACTAGAAGCAGACTTGAAGAGTCAAAGATGATCCTTGGTTTCTTAAATCGGTTTTCGCGGTTGGCATTGGTGGTTTTCGGGTTATTGCTGTGTGGAGCTGCGGAATCCACCGCGGATGCTGCCGACGCAAAACGACCCAACATCGTTTTCATCTTGGCGGATGATCTCGGTTACCGAGAGATGGGGTGTTTCGGTCAGGAGAAGATAAAAACACCAAACCTCGATCGACTCGCAACACAAGGGATGAAGCTCACGCAGCACTACAGCGGCAACGCCGTCTGTGCTCCGTCTCGGTGTGTCTTATTGACAGGTAAACATCCTGGTAACGCATTTGTCCGTGCGAACAAGTCCACGCCTCCCGAGGGGCAATGGCCGATTCCAGAGAATGAGGTAACCATCGCTGAATTGCTCAAGCAGCAGGGCTACGTTACCGGTGCCTTCGGTAAATGGGGGCTCGGTGGACCGACTTCGACTGGACGGCCCATGAACCAAGGTGTGGATCGATTTTTTGGTTACAACTGTCAAGCACATGCTCACAGTTATTACCCGTCTTATCTTTGGGATAACGATCGGCACGTCATGTTAAAGAATGAGCCGGAGGTTCCCGGCCATGCTTCACTTGCAAAGGACGCCGATCCCGCTGATCCTCGCTCTTATGATGTCTTCAAAGGGCAAGACTACGCTCCGGATCGAATTCATGAGCAAGCGTTACAGTTTATTCGTGATCATCAAGATGAGCGTTTCTTTCTTTACTACCCAAGTGTGATTCCACACGTTGCATTGCATGTGCCGGATGAAGATCTGAAGCCATATTTGGATCTGGGATGGAATGATCCACCATTCACTCGCGGCGCCGGATACGGTTACACGCCTCATTACACGCCTCGCGCGGCTTACGCTGCAATGATCACTCGTTTGGACCATTACGTTGGGAACGTGCTCCGGACTTTGGATGAACTGGATCTGGCCGACAACACCCTCGTTGTTTTTAGTAGTGACAATGGCACGACTCATTTGGACCAGGAAGTTGATTACAGATTCTTCAAAAGCGTTGGCGAGTTGAGAGGTTTAAAGGGTTCGCTTTACGAGGGCGGCGTTCGTGTGCCAACACTGGTACGGTGGCCAGGGAAAGTGGCACCCGGAACTTCACGTGATTTTGTTAGTGGGTTTGAGGATTGGATGCCTACCCTGCTGGATGCGGTCGGAGCAGTGGAATCGGTGCCGGAAAATATCGATGGGATTTCACTGTTGCCAACTTTGCTTGGTAAGACCCAGGCAGAGCGAGATTATCTTTACCGGGAGTTTCCGAGTTACGGGGGACAACAGACGATCCGAGTCGGCGACTGGAAAGCGGTCCGTCAGAATATGTCCAAAGGGAATCTGGAAGTTGAACTTTATAATTTGGCGCAGGATGTGAGCGAGTCAAAGAATGTTGCCAAGGATCACCCTGAGTTGGTTAAAGAATTAACCGAAATGATGACTGCCGTTCGAACGCCCTCGAGTGAGTTTCCTTTATTGCCGATCGATCCAAAGCCTAAAGCAAACTAGGTAAGCCTCGAGGTTTATCACTCGAGCCAAGCAATTTTTAACGCACCTTTTCGACGACTTGCATGACCCATTGTTGAGCGAGAACGAGATGAATCGACTTCAGCTTGTGGTTCTTCGCATGATTCACCTGTTGACCTGCGTGTGCCGCTCGTTCAACGCTGCAGCATTGCTACCAGTGGCGTTTTCACCAGTTGGTTTGGCTAAGGTACGGATCCGAATCCTTCTCGTGTTTGTGTGTGTTTCGCACGTTTTCGTTTGCGTGCCGCACTGCGCTGCAAAGGATGGAGCGTTCTTCATCGAGCACGTTGTGCCGATCTTCGCGGAGCATTGCGTGCGGTGTCACGATGGTAGTGGGGAGAGCGATGTGTTGTTGGTCACCGCCGATGACTTGATGAATCATCAATGGATCATCGCGGGGGAATACGACAGCAGTGAATTGAGAAATCTCGTCGAGGGAACAGAGCCCCGAATGCCTCCCGAAGGTGATCGCTTAAATCAGCAGGAATTAGATACTTTGCGCACGTGGGTCGATCGCGGAGCGTTCTGGCCAGACGGGTACCGTCTCTCGGTGGCGGGGAGGGCGGATGAGTCTTGGTGGTCCTTGCAACCAGTACACGATATTACATCTGAGCGTTCTGAATCAGGACTTAGCAAGTCGGCATTTTTAGATGCATTGATCCAGCGTCGATTGGAAGCGGAAGGGTTAACACGCAGTCCGCGTGCTGATCGGCGAACACTGATTCGCCGTCTGGCTCACGACTTGTGGGGTTTGCCGCCTATGCCAGAGCAGGTGCAGCGATTCGTTGAAGATCGTGATCCCGCCGCGTGGGAGCGACTGGTTGATCAAATGCTGGACTCACCCCATTACGGTGAACGCTACGCAACCCACTGGCTCGATCTCGCTCACTACGCAGATACGCATGGCTTCGAACGAGATCAGCGAAGGCCAAACGCTTGGAGATACCGAGATTATGTCATTGATTCATTGAATGCCGACAAGCCTTACCCGCGGTTTCTCACCGAGCAGATCGCGGGGGACATTCTTTGGCCTCAGGATCCAGACGCGGTGGTTGCCACAGGCTTCCTGTCCGCTGGGCCTTGGGATTTTGTTGGGCAGGTCGAAACCAAGAGTCCGGTGTTGCGACGTTCCTCTCGGGTACTAGATCTCGACGACATGGTGACTCAGGTAATGACCGCGACCATCGGGATGACGGTCCACTGCGCTCGATGCCATGATCATAAGCTCGACCCGATTAGTCAGGCAGAGTACTACCAATTGCAAGCCGTATTCGCAGGAGTCACTCGAGGTGACCGGTTGATATCCCAGGCTGCAATGGAGAGCTATGAGACGCAAAAGAAAGAACTGTCCGATCGACGGCGGCAGGCTACCCTGCATCTAGGTAGGCTCGAAGGGCGAGGTCTTTCTTTGGCTGACATCGTCGGAGGCGGTGACGGTCTCGGTGGAGGTGAGTTTCGAGTTGGTATCGATCCTCGAACTGCAAAGGTGCAGCGAAGGGATTTCGGTAGCCTTGGAAACGTGGTGGTGAATCACTTCTCTCGTTCGGATCATTCCTTTATCGATGGTGTATTCATTGCCGATGGAGGTGTTGATGGTCAAGCGATCGAGGTCAGTTCCGCGGGGACGACTATTACGGGTTTACCGAAAACTTCTGGGATGGCTTGGGATGCCATTAGGAACGGACCGGTAGCGAGTCAGCATTCACCCGCCTTGGATGGAATCGACTTTACGAAATCGGATCATGACCTTCTCGGGTTGCATGCCAATGCAGGTGTGACGTTTGATCTGAGCGCACTGCGTGAGGCAATCGGTCAGGCTGAACTGCTATTTCAAACGCAGGTTGGATATTTTGGTTCCGATGGTGATTATCGGGCCGACGTGTGGGTAGCCGTGGACGGCGAGATTTTATGGAAGCATCGAGAGCTCAAACGGGATGATGGTCTGCAGCCTTTGGACTTGGAAATTTCGGCTAATGCAAAATACCTGACGCTGATTGCGACCGATGGAGGTAACGGGTACGCGCACGACCAAATTGGTTTTGGTGATGCACGCTTAATGGGGAAGGAAAAACCGCTTCTCACCGATGCGGACAAACAGACAAAGGAGCGACTAACCTCGGAGTTGAGTGAGATTGAGCAAGCGATCGAATCACTCGGTGCACCACCTCGTGTGTACGGTGTCGTTTCAAAGGAGGTGCCTGATGAGATACGGTCACTAAGACGCGGCGATCCTGAGTCTCCTTTTGGTGAGCGCCTGCAGCCTGGTGCGCTGGGATGTGTTGGCGAGCTGGATTCCAAGTTTGGTGACCCGGCGATGCCCGAAGGAGAACGCCGAGTGGCTTTGGCTAAGTGGATTTCTGACCCGAGGCATCCGCTTACTTACCGCGTGATTGCAAATCGAATTTGGCTTTGGCATTTTGGGCGTGCTTTGGTCTCGACTCCGAGTGACTTTGGCGCTGGGGGTGCATCACCCACGCACCCAGAATTATTGGATTGGTTGGCTTCTGAGTTAAAACGTTCCGGTGGTTCGCTCAAGGCACTGCATCGTCTCATCTTGCGGAGCGAAACTTATTGCCAAGAGAGTGTGGAAGGTGCAGGCTCTGAGTCCGCAAGGCAAGACTCACTCAATGAATCGCTTTGGCGGCAGAATGCTCGGCGATTGTCTGCTGAAGCGATTCGCGATTCCGTGCTTGCAGTCAGCGGTAACTTGAATAGGCAACGCGGCGGACCAGGTTATGAAGATTTTGATTACACCGAGGCTTATGCGCCGATTTATCAATACAAGGTTGCGGATGAACCTGATCTGTGGAGGCGGAGTATTTATCGCTATGTGGTTCGTACGACGCCGAATGAGTTTCTTACCACATTTGATTGCCCCGACCCGGCTAGCCTAACACCGAATCGATTGACGACCACAACTCCGCTTCAGTCGTTAGCGCTTTTCAATAACGAGTTTCTGCTTCGTCAGAGCCAAGCCTTCGCAGATCGGCTTCGAGAAGAAGTCGGTTCGGTCACCTCGCAGCAAGTCGTGCGTGCTTTCGAGCTTGCTTACGGGCGTCGTCCTGATGGTAAAGAGCAGGAGCACGCTGAACAGTTTGTGAATGCTCAAGGACTTTTTGCATTGTGCCGTGTGATCTTTAATTCCAACGAGTTTCTCTATGTGGATTGATAGGACGGGTAGGTTTCAATGAAAGCGACGATTCAATCCTTCGCGATTCACCGCGTGATGCGTTGGACGCGTGCTGCTTGTCCGGAGCGAGTGTTTCGCGCTTGGTTTGCGGTATGGATCGTTGCGGTTGCAACTTCATCGTTAAAGGCTGTTGACTTTGAGAAAGAAATCGCACCGATCTTAGAAACACATTGTATTGCCTGTCATGGTCCAGAGGAGCAGGAGGCGTCCTTTCGTGTTGATCGCCTTGCAAGGTTATTGCGCGGGGGTGATAGCGGCGAACCGGCAGTGGTTCGAGGCGAGCCGGAGAATAGCTTTTTGATGAAAGCGGTACGGCATCAAGAAAGTGGCTATGAGATGCCACCGGACGGACGACTTGCAGTCGAAGAGATTGAGCGATTAGCGGAGTGGATCCGAGTGGGTGCGCCGACTCCACAGCATTACGGTCCCGAGCAAGAGGAAGTAGTTCTAAAGCATTGGGCGTTTATTCCCTTGGAGAAGCCTCCAGTTAACCGACTTGATGATCTGATTGATCAGCGTCTTTCCGCTGCAGGGATTCAATCGTCGCCGAGGGCAGATCGCGTAACTTTGATCCGACGACTTTACCTCACTGTGCTGGGCATACCGCCAAGCCCCGATGATGTGCGAGCGTTTGTTAACGATCGCAGTGACCGAGCATGGGAAAACCTTGTAGCAAAGGTTCTCGATAGTCCGCTGTTTGGTGAACGCTTTGCCGCTCTCTGGCTTGATCTGATTCGGTTTGGCGAGACCCATGGATACGAGATGAATCGGGAGCGTCCAACGGCTTGGGCATTTCGTGATTGGATCATTGACTGTTTCAATGAGGACATGCCCTACAACGAATTTGTCAAGTCTCAGATTGCAGGCGATGCCTTTGGCAGACCGATTGGAACCGGGTTTTTGGTTGCCGGTCCCGTGGATCAGGTTAAGGGTCAGGATCCAAAGCTCAAGCAAGTTCAGAGGATGAACGAATTAGATGACATGATTAACACGGTTGGAACCGCCTTTCTGGGACTGACTACTGGTTGTGCTCGTTGTCATGATCACAAGTTCGATCCCATCTCGCACAGCGATTACTATTCACTGCAGGCTATCTTCGCGGGTGTAAATCACGGTAACGGCACATTGCCGTTGGATGAAACGCAGGCAAATGACGTTTTGGCATTGAAAAAGGTCGAATCGCAGCTCAAGGATAATCTTCAACAGTTTGTGCCTCGCGTCAGGCAGGGTGGCTTAGTACGTGCCATCGATGATGCCCAAGCAAAGAAGCTTGTCGAAGTAAAAGGGTTGGCAGACAAGGTTGAGGGGGCGATCAGTGACTGGTCGGGAGATGGTTACTCGTGGTGGAACCATGAGCCAGATGTTCCGGTCATTCAATATGCACCAAAACTTCGTGGACGGTTTCGAATCTGGTTGAGTTGGGGAGCCGGTTTTTCATCCCATACCCAACGGGCTCGCTACTGGTTGCAATCGGCTAATGGTGATCAGCTGATTGCGGAAGTTAACCAGCAAGTTCGTGCCGACCAACAGCCGAAGCAGCCGGTTGATCAAAAAGGTATCCCTCAAAACAAGGCTGTTGCGTCGGATGTTGTTAAGCAAAGCAAGCAGTGGAGTGGTTTTTATGACGCGGGTGTGTTTGAGCTAGATCCGCAGGATTCGTTGGTTTTAACAGGCGGTGACGATGCGCAAGCCGTGACTGCCGATGTGGTGGTGTTTCAAGAACTGCGGCCTGATTCTTTGCCCGATGACTCGAACTCATTAGAGCTCCGCGAGTCGGTTTCTTCCTTGCTGAACGTTGAAACGTTTTCAGTACGTCAGGCAGACGCAGTTCGCTTCTGGATTGATTCGACTAACCAGGGTGAACCCTGCATCGATGAAATCGAAGTCTTTTCTGGCGAGATGAATGTTGCGCTGGCCAGCAACGGTTCGCGGGCGACGTCTTCCGGAGATTTCGTTCACCCCAAGCACCGCTTAAGTCAAATAAATGACGGTGAATTCGGGAATTCCAAAAGCTGGATTTCATCACAGGTCAGCGGTGGTTGGGTGCAGATTGAGTTTAAGGAGTCTTATCCGGTTGAACGGATTCAATGGGCCAGAGATCGTGAAGGTGAGTTCACCGATCGGACGGCTATAGATTACCGCATCGAGATACGAAACGCGCGGGGTAACTGGGAGTATGTTGCGGGGAGTTCCGACCGTCGGGGAAATCAACCTGGTTCCACAACTGAGAGTGACTATCAATTCGGTGGATTCGCTGAAGCGGACCGGGAGCGAGGATTGCGGTGGCTGGAATCGCTTCGAGAGACTCAATCCAAGATCAAGGCGATCGAGGCAGAGCGGGTGGTATACGTGGGGCAATTCTCCCAGCCGGGTTTGACTCATCGTCTTTATCGGGGCGAGCCTAGTTCACCAAGAGAGCAGGTTTCGCCTGCTGGTATTTCTGCCTTTGCGGATTGGCAGTTGGATCCAGCGAGTCCTGAGCGAGCGAGACGTGAACGACTGGCGACCTGGATTGCCGATCAAAATAATCCGCTGACCGCACGAGTGATTGTGAACCGCATTTGGCAGTTCCATTTTGGAACGGGAATCGTTAGCACACCGTCTGATTTTGGACGCAATGGAGCCGAGCCTACTCATCCTGAGTTGATCGATTGGTTGGCTTCGGAGTTGATCGAATCTGGGTGGTCGTTGAAGCACATTCATCGTTTGATCCTGCACTCGCACACATGGACCCAGAGTGATTCTCCGAATGAGGCTTGCTTAAAGGTTGACGCTGATAACCGACTTTTGTGGCGTTTCTCGCCTCGGCGTATGGAAGCTGAGGCAATCCGCGATTCGATCCTTTCTGTGACGGGGGTATTAAATCTTGAGGAGAGAGGTGGGCCTGGTTTCAGTGCTTTCGAAGTTCAGATGGAGAACGTTCGGCATTACCATCCAAAGGAAAACTATGGTCCTGAAGATTGGCGGAGGATGATTTACATGACGAAGGTGCGTCAAGAGAAGGATCAAGTGTTCGGTGTGTTTGATTGTCCAGACGCGAGCATGGTTGTTGCCAAAAGGAGTCGTTCAACAACACCCCTGCAAGCACTGAGCCTACTAAACAGTAGCTTCATGATTCAACAAGCCAGTCTCTTTGCGGAGCGTTTGTCTGGTGAGTTTGATCGAGCCGAGGATCAGGTGACGCACGCTTGGGATCTATGCTTTCAGCGAAGACCGACGGATTCGGAAATGAACGCGAGTTTAGCTTTGGTCAGAGAGTTTGGGTTGCCCGCCTTGACCAGAGCGGTGCTGAATGCGAATGAGTTTGTTTTTATTCCTTAATGAATGGCGTGTTCCAACCGTGCCGAAAAAATGCCCTCAGATTTTCCGTGCGTGAAAGGTTGACGGATAGATGCAACAAATGAAATCTCAGCAGCGTCGACGGCAGTTTTTGCATGACACATTCACTGGTCTCAGCGGGATCGCTTTGGCGAGTCTACTGCAACGTGATGGCTTGGTAGCTAGCGAGTTCACCGAGGGTAAGCCATCGATCGATGCTGCTCGCCCGTTCGCGGCAAGGCAACCGCATCATCGTGCAGCTGCGGAAAATGTGCTCGTGATCTTCTGCTCAGGAGCCTGCTCTCAGATCGACACATTTGACTACAAACCCGAGTTGATTCGGCGGCATGGACAGGCAATGCCGGGGGCTGAGCAGCTACTGACCTTTCAGGGGCAGCAGGGGATGTTGACCAAGAGTCCTTGGGAGTTCAAGGCTCGCGGAGAAAGCGGGAAGATGGTGTCGGATTTACTTCCTCAGCTCGCCGAGTTGTCAGACGAGATGTGTTTCTTGCACGCGCTGACCAGTAAGACCAATACGCATGGGCCAGGGGAAAACTTCATGTCAACTGGTTACACGCTCGACGGTTTTCCGAGCATGGGGGCGTGGACGACATGGGCTTTGGGGACAGAGAACGAGAATCTACCATCCTATGTTGCGATCTCGGACCCCAGGGGGACGCCGCAGTCAAGCGTGAATAACTGGGGGCCAGGTTTTTTGCCGGCTGCTTATCAGGGAACGGAATTCAACGCGGCAAAGCCTTTACGCAATCTCGAAATCCCCGCCGGGATCACTCAGCAGGAGGATCAAGCGACGAGGCAGTTTCTCAATGAAATCAACCAGCGGCATCGTGATGGGTTTCCCGGTGATACAGACTTAGCGGCTCGTATTTCTTCTTATGAACTCGCCGCTCGGATGCAATTGAGTGTGCCAGAGGTTACTGATCTTTCCACTGAGACAGCTTCAACATTTAAGGCTTATGGGGCGGATGATTCATCGAACCCATTGAAAGCTGCTTTCGCCAAAAATTGTATTCTCGCGCGTCGATTGCTTCAGAAAGGCGTTCGCTTTGTCCAACTCTTTAATGGAGCCTATCAGACGGGAGGTGAAGGTGTCAGTAATTGGGATGGTCACAAGCAGATACTCGATCAATACAGTAAGCACGGGCCGGTACTAGATCAGCCTTGCGCTGCATTGTTGAAGGATCTTCGTCAGAGGGGAATGCTTGAAAAGACACTCGTTCTTTGGGTGACTGAATTTGGACGTATGCCGACTTTTCAGAAGGGTGCCAGTGGTCGAGATCATAACCCCGAAGGTTTTACGGCTTGGATGGCGGGCGCTGGTGTGAAGGCGCCCTTCACCTACGGAGCAACGGATGAATTCAGTTACAAGGCTATTGAGAACGTAACAACCGTTTACGACCTTCATGCAACCGTCCTTCATCTACTTGGACTTAATCATAAAAAACTCACCTATTACCACAATGGTTTTGAACGTCGCTTAACCGATGTTCACGGTCATGTTATCCACGACATTTGCAGTCAGGCGGTTTAGCCAATGGAACGTAGAGAATGGTTAAGTTCGGTGGCTGGTGGATTCGGAGCCATGGCACTGAGCTGTTTAGATGCTCAGGGTTGTTTAGATGCTCAGGCTGACGGGGCCGCGCTGCATCACCCTGCAAAAGCGAAACGCGTGATTCAGATTTTTTGTCCGGGAGGAATGAGTCAGGTTGATACCTTTGATCATAAGCCTGAGCTCATCAAGCAATCTGGGAAACCTTTTGATCCGGATGGGCAGTTGCAGTTTTTTGCGTCAAAACCGGGGAATTGCCAGCCGAGTTTTTGGAAGTTTTCACAGCACGGTGAATCAGGTCTGTGGGTGAGCGATCTCTTTCCCAAGCTCGCTCACCATGTTGATTCAATGGCGTTCATCTATTCAATGCACAGCAAGACCGCGCTTCATGGTCCTGCCTGCTTTATGATGAATACCGGCTTTACTCTTCCTGGTTTTCCCAGCATGGGGTCCTGGATTACGTATGGTTTGGGTAGCGAAACCGACAACTTGCCCGCTTATGTGGTGTTGCCCGATTCAAGAGGGTTACCACCGGGAGGTGTTTTGAATTGGGGGGCTGGATTTTTGCCGGCCACACACCAAGCGGTGACACTTGATTTGGCTCGCTGTGATCGACCGATTGCCGATCTTTTTCCGCCTGATTCACTTCGTAAAGAGACAGATCCGGTTGATGAGGCCAGCTTAAAGTTTTTGGCTGAAATGAATCGGCGTCACCTTAGGACTCGCGAAGGTAACACCGATCTTGAGGCGAGGATTCGAGCTTATGAAATGGCAGCGAAACTGCAGGTTAGTGCGCCAGAAGTCTCGGATCTGAGTGGTGAGTCGATGGCGACCAAGGAGTTGTATCAGCTTGATGATCAAGCGGTCGGTGGATTTGGGAGGCAGTGTTTACTTGCTCGGCGTTTAGCGGAACGCGGAGTACGATTTGTGCAACTCTACTGTGGCGCGGAAAATACGACAGCCGAACCCATAAGACCCAACTGGGATAGTCACGAGGATTTGCCGCGGGACCACGG
>JBMHCO010000061.1:0-170703 GCA_049889895.1 Rubripirellula sp. | reverse complement strand
GGTGAGGCGTGCGTTCCGGAGGAACGAGATGTCGCAAGGAAGCGGCAAAGCCAAAAGATTCTGAAGTAGACAAAGCATGTTAGTGAAAGATGGCATGGATTCGCTTCAAGGTCGGACGCGATCAGAGTTGACTCGCGTCCGACCTTTCTCTTTTGCTCTGCAATATTAAGGCACTGAATACTTAAGGCACTGAATACTTAAGGCACTGCATTTGGCGGGTTGCTTTCCTTCTTTGCGTTCCAGGCTCACTTTGAGTCTTAAGTGCGGTGCTTTTCGTCACCATGATCGCGTAAGATGAGCAACAAGTCACGGTGGTTGGTACTACTTGGGCTAGTCGCAGTTTGGTGAACGTTGTTTCGATGTTTGTTGCGTCTTTGCTTGCTGACTCGATTTGTCGTTTTTTCTGAGTTGTTGGATCACAGAGGTTAGTCAATGGCCGGTATGGGGATAAGGAATTCGTTACGTTCGATGCTTGCTTTGGTCTTTCTGTTGTCGGTTGCGGATCGATGTTTTTCGCAGAGCGGGCAGTGGGGGCATTGGCGTGGTGATGGAAATGGCGTTTCGCATGATGCACAGCCTCCGGTCACCTGGAGCGAGAAAGAGAATCTGAAATGGAAAGTGGCAATTCCCGGATCTGGATCTGGATCACCTGTTGTCTGGAAGAATCAGGTATTTGTGGTGTCGGGGGTTCCACTTGAAGGTGGTGAGCGAGGAAAACTTGAGTTCACGCTGTTCTGTTTCGACCGCGATAGTGGAGCATTGCGTTGGAAACGTGTCGCCATAGTAGCAACGCCACATGAATCGACTCACAGTACCAACAATTTTGCTCCCGCCTCGCCGTGTACTGATGGCGATCATGTTTATGCTCATTTCGGTTCCCGTGGACTTTACTGCTACACGATGGACGGCAAAGAGGTGTGGAGTCGGAACGACTTTGGCAAGATGCAAGCTAGGAATCAGTTTGGCGAGGGAAGTTCACCGACGCTTTCCGGTAAGATGCTATTGGTTCCTTGGGATCATGAAGGGCCTTCTGCGCTGTACGCATTAGATAAGCTCACCGGAGAAACGATCTGGAAAGCTGAGAGAGACGAGCCAACTTGCTGGGCGACTCCGCTCGTGATTGACGTAGCAGGAAATAAGCAGGTGGTGATGAACGGGCAAACATGCGCCCGATCGTACGATTTTGAGACGGGAGAAGAACTGTGGCGATGCGGAGGTCAGACTCAAAGACCCGTCGCATCGGCCGTCGCTGCAGACGGCTTGGTTTATGTCGGTAGTGGTTTTCGCGGATCGTTTCTTGCGGCGTTTAGACCTGATGGAAAAGGTGACATTGAAGGCACCGATCATGTTGTGTGGTCCGTAGATCGAGACACACCTGATATTCCTTCACCGCTTCTGTCCGGCTCCAACCTTTACTTCTTCAAAGCAAAATCGGGGATCCTCAGTTGTTTCGACTCCCAGACCGGGAATCCCCACTACACAGCGGTCCGTGTTCCAGAGCTGACTGGTGCGATTTACGCGTCACCGATTGCGGCCAACGGGCATGTTTATCTGACCGACCGCAACGGAACGACGGTGGTGATTCGTGATTCGAGCAAGTTCGAAGTGGTGTCGGTCAATTCGGTTGGTGAAACGGTGGATGCAACGCCGGCTCCGGTGGATAATGAGTTGTTCATCCGTGGGGAGCGTCACCTGTTCTGTATTGCTGCGGATCGCTAGGCGGGTCCGCTTGTGCGGTGCTTGAGTTTTAACACTTACGTTAGATTGCTTGCGAAATTGTTGCCCCAAAGTTTACAGACAGCTGGGAGTATTCGGCATGTATAAGGTGCCCAAGGCATTGAGCTTTAGATGGACGAGAAGCATCTTGATGTTTTTGTGCGTCGTGTCTGCTCAGGCGGCGTTGAGTGCTGAGGCGTCTCGTCGCCCAAACGTGCTCCTGATTCTTGCTGATGATCTTGGCTACGGGGATCTTCAGTGTTTCAATCAAGCATCTGAAATCCCGACACCAAATCTCAATCGCTTTGCGGCTGAGGGAATGCGTTTCTTGGATGCGCACAGCCCTTCAACAGTATGCACGCCGACTCGCTATAGCTTGTTAACGGGCCGGATGGCGTTTCGCACTGGCTACCGAGGCGTCTTCACTGGGGTTGGTGGTCCATGTTTGATCGAAGAGGGGCGATTGACTCTCGGAGCGATGATGCAGAACGCTGGATATCGCACTGCGATGTCAGGTAAGTGGCACATCGGGATGACTTTCTTTGACGCAAACGGTGTCGCGATTAATCAAGGCGGCCTCGAGGCGGTGCAGAGGGTCGATTTTTCGAGACCTTCACCCGATGGTCCAATCGATCGAGGATTTGACAAATTTTTTGGAACCGTTTGCTGTCCCACAACCGATTGGCTGTATGCCTATGTTGTGGATGATCGCGTACCGGTGCCACCTACAGCGGTGGTTGATCGTAACTCGCTTCCAAAGCATCCGTGGTCATTTGATTGTCGTCCCGGGGTTGTTGCTCCTGATTTTGACCTCGAGGAAGTGGATATGGTTTTTCTTGAGAAGAGTCGAGCATTCATCAAGAATCACGCAGAAAACCACCGTGATCAACCGTTCTTTCTTTTCCATTCGATGCAGGCTGTGCATCTACCATCCTTCCCAAGTCAACGTTTTCAAGGAGCGACTGGTCTAGGGCCTCATGCTGACTTCATTGTTGAAATGGACCACGTTGTTGGCGAGTTGATGAGTACGCTGCGCGAGACCGGATTGGATCAGGATACCCTCGTGATCTTCACTAGTGACAATGGGCCAGAGGTCGGCACCGTGATTGAAATGCGCGAGCGGCATCAGCACGATGGTGCATTTCCGTGGCGTGGCATGAAGCGAGACAACTGGGAGGGCGGACATCGTGTTCCAACTTTGGTGCGTTGGCCGCAGGCTGTCAAAGCAGGAGGCAGTGTGGATCAAACCATCTGTTTGACCGATTTCTTTGCAACACTTGCTGAGTTACTCGGTGTGTCATTGGGGAACGATCAAGCAGAAGACAGTTTTAGCTTTCTGCCTCTGCTCTTTGGGCAAGATCAGGCTTCAGTTCGTCCCTACACTCTGCATCAAACCATCAGTCTTGCTTTGGCGATCCGGAAAGGTCGGTGGAAATATCTCAATCATCGTGGCTCTGGAGGGAACTCGTATGCTCGGGGACGCTTGGCTAAGTATGCATTGCCGGAATCGCAGTCGAGTCCCGAGGGGCAGTTGTACGATTTAGAGGCTGATCCTGGTGAAACGAAAAATCTCTACGAAACGCATCCCGAGTTGGTAAAAGAACTGCAGGCAATGCTGAATCTTTCCATCGCGACCGGACGATCCGCTCCGCTCCGATCTTCTCAGGAGATGAAGCATCCTTCGGCTGCGGCCAAATCTCAGCTTGAGTCAAAAGGGAGTCGCTAAGTATGGGGTGGACATTCTCTCAATTTGGCGAACAGCTCGGACGTGGTAGTGGTATCGGCGAATTGATGGATGACCTCGGTCATGCGCTCGCTGTTGGTGGCAATGAAGTGTGTATGCTCGGTGGTGGTCAACCGGCACATTTGCCGGAACTGGACGCGGTTTGGCGGCGGAGGTGCCAAGAGCTACTGGATGATCCGGGGCGATTCGAAGCGGTCGTTGGGAATTACGAGCCACCACTCGGTAACCAATCATTCAGAGAAAGCATCGCTGAATTGCTCAAGCGTCGATATGGATGGGATCTCAGCTTTAAGAATGTGGCGGTGACCGCGGGGGGGCAGACGGGGCTGTTTTTTTTGTTCAATGCACTCGCGGGACCTTCCGTTGGGGCAGCACCCCGACAGGTTCTCCTTCCGCTTGTACCCGAGTACATCGGCTACGCAAATCAGTCAGTCAGCGGATCCCTTTTTCGCAGCGTTCGCCCACAGTTGGAACTAATCGGGGATCATCAGTTCAAGTATCGCGTCGACTTTGAGGCCATCGAAGTTGATGACAGGTTGGGCGCGATCTGTGTCTCACGTCCCACCAACCCTACCGGGAACGTTTTAACGGATCTCGAGGTGGATCATCTTCATGAAGTCGCTTCAACTGCGGGAGTGCCACTGATCATTGATCAGGCGTATGGATCACCTTTCCCCGATGTGGTTTTTCGTGAGATCAAGCCACGTTGGGACGAACAGATGATTCTGACACTCAGTTTGTCCAAGCTTGGACTTCCGGGCACCCGCACCGCTGTGGTGATCGCTCGTCCGGACATCATTCAGGCAATGGGGTCGATGAATTCGATTGTTGGTTTGGCGAATTCAAATTTGGGTCAGGCAATCGTCAAACCAATGCTTGATAGTGGTGAGGTCTGTCAATTAACAAGTCAGGTCATTCGGCCGTTCTATCAACAGAAGAGTGAGTTTGCACAAAAATGTGTTCGGGAAGTCTTCAATAACGACTTACCCTACCGGATACATCTCAGTGAAGGGGCGTTCTTTTTGTGGATGTGGTTTGACGGTCTCCCAATCCATTCGCAAGAACTTTACCGTCGACTAAAGGAAAGAAAGGTCCTTGTGGTTCCCGGTCAACACTTCTTTTTTGGCTTGAATCAAGCATTGAGGGGCGACACGGAGAATACGATGGAAAGCAACTTAAAGCGTCAAGGCACTTGGAAACATCAGGAAGAGTGTATTCGAGTGAGTTTTGCCATGCCCGATGAGGTTATCCAGAGAGGGATAGAAATCATCGGTGAAGAGATTCAGAGGGCTTATCAGTCCGGTTCTGCATGAAGACTGATAAGCCAACTTTTGCTTCAAAAGCGGCTTTCTAAAGTCGCAAACTGATTGCGGTTCTTCAAGAAATCACTCTATCGAGCATCGCCCGCCACAGTGACCTCGAATGGTTGCTGCTGCTGGTTGCGATCGATTCCTAGGACGATGATATGGTTGCCCGCGTCAAGTTTCAGTTTTTTCAAATCAATTGCAGGTGTCGGTTTGGTGTCGACCCACGCTTCGATACCTTTGGTTGGTAGACGAATTTCTGCAACGCCCTCAGCAGGCATGTCGACCGTGAATCTCACGAAGGAGGTCGGTGGAGTTTCGCGGTGCTGTTGAAAGCGATCCAATTCACTTAGTGGCAATTGACCGTTAACGAGGCTGGTCACCGGGCGCCAATTCATCGCCGCATCATCACTTGCTGCGGTATCAGTGCTAGTTCGGTTGAGCCGACGATTTGCTTCATTGCTGTAGATCAGCGTCTCGTATGCACGAACGACCGGATCTGTTGAGACGGTATATTCTGGTTGGCGTCCCAAGGCGGAAAGGAAAGCGACTAAGTCGATGATTTCGGTCTTGGTAAGGGTGTCCATAAGGCCCGCCGGCATCAATGACTTTCCTGGTTTTTCTTGTTCGATACTTTCTGTAGGGATCTGCACCTCCTTGCCATCGGCGAGGCGTAGTCTTACCGCATCCTCATCTTTTCCTATCACGATGCCGTTGATCACATCGCCTTCGTCAGTGAGGACGGTGAGGGTGGTGTAGCCTTCTTTGAGTTTGGCATTTGGCAGAAGTAAGGACTCGAGGATGTAGTCCGGTTGCGAACTGCCGCCAACGCTGATGAGGTTGGGGCCGACAAGTCCGCCCGCATTGCCAATGGCGTGGCATTGGATGCATTGTAGTTTGGATTGGCGATAGATTTGTTCGCCGCGTGCCGGAGATCCCGTGGATGCAGCCGCGGAGAGGATTTCAGCTTTAAGTCCGTCGGTGAGTTGCCAGCTTGCGTTTTCGAGTTTGCCAGCCACACGAATCGCTTGCTCCAATTCCGCGTTGCCGCCGCCACCTTGAACGCCACGCAGGAGTGTCCTCGCTAGGTCTGCAGGGACCTGTCGGCTTCGGATTGCATCCGCAAGTCGCTCTGCCGCTCCCTGCTTCCCGACAAATCCAACCACGATACCCGCAGCCGCGTCGCGAGTGCTTTCGTCCTCGAGTAGGTCACAAAGTGCTGGGATTGCAGCAACGGGCCGTCGACTTGCCACGGCCTCGGTTGCCGCTATACGAGTGGCGGGGCTTTTGGATTTTGTGAGGGCTAGCAGTTCCGAACGAACCTGTTCCGAGTCGAAGTTGCCAAGGGAGGCAATGATGGTTTTTTGTGTTGCTCCCGAAACGGATTCAATGCTGTCCAGCATGAGTGGAACGGCAGATTCAATTTTCCACGGTCCCGCGATTTTAGCGAGCGTTAAGAGTTGCTCGGCGGTGAGCGTTTTGTTTTTCGATAGAAGCGTTTGAATGGTTTGATTGATGTTCGCTGGGGTTGTCTTGTCCCGACCAGTTCGGCTCAAGACAGGTTGCAGTTTTTCTAACGAGAGATTGGCGAGGTCGTCACCGAGAATCCTTGCGACGGTTCGGCCTAATTGGTCTGCATTACCTGCGACCGAGATCGCTTGGACCATTGATTCCCATTGTCCAACGGGGACATTGCCCTTTTCAAGTTGCGCCAGTGCGACTTCCGCTGCTTGGTTTGTGCCGATCGCGGTGACGGCGAATCCAAGCTGACTGGCTCGTTGTGTCCAATCCAAAGCAGCGAGGATGGATTCCCCTGAGTACGCTTCGTCAAGTTTTCGTAACGACTGCCAGATTGCAAAATCAATGTTGTCGTCAATTGGCATGGTGGTGGCACGGAGCACGGCATTGAACGATTCGGGGTGTTGTTTCGCATCGAGTTGACCGAGGCTCGCTACCGCTTCCATTCGAATTCTTGGATCGGGGTTAGTTGTTTGCTGCATCATGAAATCAACTAGGCCGGGGATCGCATCCTCGCCGAGTTCTTGGCGTTGATGCCACAGGCTTCTCAGAAGGGTTCTTCTCGCCTCGGGACTTGCTTGGCTAAGCAGTTGCTCGGGGCTTTCAGGTAAAGGACTCGCTACCACTTCAGCAATCCAGAGTTTCTCGAGAGAGCGTGCTTCAGGCTGCTGATTGACCCATGTGTCAACCAAGTTCTGTACTTCTTGGCCTGAGGATTTTGTGCGATTCCACAGTTCTTGACGCGAGAATTGGCGGACGGAGAGAGATGGGTCGGCGAGTAGATCCACTAGAGCTTGGTTTTCAAGTTCAGCAAAGTCTGGCCAGTGATCGAGTTCCCGTTCGGGAAAGCTCACTCGCCAGATGCGGCCATGTGTTCGGTCGCGTCGTTCATCACGGAAGTCAACTTCACCATGCTGAATGATTGGGTTGTACCAGTCGGCGATGTAAAGCGCGCCATCAGGGCCCATCTTCGCATCGATGGGACGAAAGGCGACGTGTTGTGTCGTGATGATTTCAGGTTGCTGACGACTGATGTAACCGCTACCGCTCGGTTCGATTCCAAAGCGACAAACGCGATGACTGCGAAAGTCGTTAGCGACCAAGTGTCCAGACCAGCTCGGAGGGATGTGTGTGCCAGAGAGAATCTCGAGTCCGCAGTGCTTCGGGCTTCCTGGGTTGAGGCCTTTGAGCCAGCGAGTGGCGCCCGGTGAGGTCACGAAAACAGAATCGGGAAACGCATAGTTGATACCTTCAAAGTAGGCACCGTCCGTAACGAAGGATTCACCAAAGGCATCAAAGCTATGTCCCCACGGATTCACGAACCCTTTGCAAACAATTTCTAGCCTTCCCGTATCGGGGCGGTATCGCCAAATTCCTCCGCCGTCGAGATGACGTGTTCCGAAAGCGGTTTCGATGTGGCTGTGGATGTAGATAGATTGATTAAAGTACACGCAGCCATCAGGGCCAAAGCGAAGTGTGTGAATCAGATGGTGAGTGTCCTCGGTTCCGAACCCGCTTAAAACGACTCGTCGCTTGTCAGCAACTCCATCCCCATCGGTGTCGGTGAGGTAAACCAGGCGCGTGCTTTCTGCAACGTAGGCTGCGTTTGGGCCATCAGGTAGGATGCCGGTTGGGATCAGTAGGCCATCGGCGAACACCTTCCGGTCATCCGCAACCCCGTCTCCGTCAGTATCACGTAGCACCACGATTTTGTCGTTTGCCACCTGCCCAGGCTCAATTTGCGGATAGACCTCGCTACTGGCAACCCACAAGCCTCCTGTGGAATCAAAGTTGATTTGGATCGGTTTGCTGAAATCAGGATCGGCCGCAAACAAATTGACTTCTGACTGATCCGCAGTCGTCATCTGTGCTTGTTCGGCAACGGGGTTCGGTTCGGGGATATCCGTGAGGTCACGTTGAGCCGAAGCGGGACGGGGCGTCAGGAAGGTCAAAGCGATGCAGGATAACGCAGCAATCAGGTTCGTTGGACGAATGGAAACTTGCACGTGACACCGAAGTTTTGTGTTGAGGGTTTCAGTAACCAGCCAAAGCGAAGCAGTTGCTCTGACCTGCGGTGCACAATTATAGAGGATGCGGTTCGATGTTGCGCAGGTTTGAAGGCCTCGTAAATTGCACCATTTTTTTAAGTCACTCCAGCGGTCACGTGATGACCGCCTCGGGACGTCTTTCGCGACACTGTCGTGAGTCTGCCGATTCGGTTACGCATTATCGAGTGGCTTGATTCCGTGGCTTGACTGTCCATTGCGTACGTGTCTATCGCGTACCTGTACGTTGCATGCTGGACACGGTACCTTAGTAGGCTCTTTCGGACCCGGTAGCATCCGCTCGCTGAGTTGGATTTGCACGGCTTCGGCGAGTATGATTATGGCGTTACGTCGCCTTGACCGAGACTGAATAAACTTTTTTTGCTGCAACGGAAGTACTCAACATGATGGGAAAGAAGTTTACGCGTCATTGCAGGTTGCTCGCTTTTTCTTGTGGTATCCTGTTCCTGCTGAGCTCATTTGTGTCTGATGCTCTCGGGCAGGGAAATAAGAAAGGCGAAGAAGACCCGCGATTGGAACCACGTCCGGTCACACTTCAAACCAAGGATGGCATGGAAATACGCGCCTTTTATTTCCCATCGGACCAAAAGAAAGCGGCCACCACCGTGTTGTTGGTCCATGAGTGGGAAGGCCAAGCAAGTCCTTACTACAAGTTAGTGACTGCACTCAACCAAGCAGGATGCGCCGTGCTTGCGCCCGATTATCGCGGTCACGGTGGCTCCAAGGAGTATGTGAATCTGCGGGGTGATAAAGCGGAGCTTGATCCCGGAAAAATGTCTCGGAAAGAGGTCGAAGCGGTCGTTGCGATGGATCTCGAGAAAGCCAAAGGTTTCCTCAAAGACGAAAACAACGATGGTTACCTCAATCTTAATGCCCTTGTTGTCATCGGCATTGGGGAAGGTTGCGTCTTGGGTAACCTCTGGGCTGCAAGAGATTGGGGGTTTCCAAGCATCGGAAGCGTGAAGCAGGGACAAGATGTGAAAGCGCTTGTCATGATATCACCGGACAAACAGGTCAAAGGACTGCCCATTGAGCCCGCGCTCAATGACAATAACTTGTTGCAGCTCCCAACGTTAATCATGGCCGGTGAAGGGAGTTTGCAAGCCTCGGAAGCTCGACGTATGGCAAGTCGGCTCGAGGCACGCAAAAAACGAGTGGGGCGAGGCGAGGTAACGGGGCTTAGTATTCAGATGCCGGACACCGATCTTGCAGATGCCGCTTTGGTCAACGACTTCAAAGGTGCAATTCCAGCGATTGTTACTTTTGTCACGACCGAAGTAAAAGGTAGCGACCCTAAGAATCCTTGGGTGGAAAGAAACTAGGCTGATCAATGCAGTCTAGTGACTCAAAGCGGTCTGGTGACGCAGATCATCAAGCTCCAACTGGGTGACGCTTCAAAGCGGTACTGTTGCTCTCGTTATCTCGAAGAGCGACTCTCTCGATGGCAGGCTCGTTAAACGGTGGCCGCTTGGAGGCGATCTTGGAATCGTTGGAAAAGGTAGTGGCTATCGTGGGGCCCTGCTGCAGCCTCTGGGTGATACTGCACGCTAAAGGCGTTCTCGTCGCGATGCTTGACACCCGCAATCGTGTCGTCATTAAGATTGCGATGAGTGATTTCAAGGCAATCCGGTAGGCTCGATTCCTCGACGGCAAAGCCATGATTTTGCGACGTGATTTCCACTTTGCCAGTTTCGTAATCAAAAACCGGTTGGTTGGCACCGCGATGACCAAACTTCAATTTGAAGGTTTTTGCTCCGCAGGCCAGCGAAAGTAGTTGGTGTCCCAGGCAAATACCAAAAATGGGTCGTTTCCCAATCAGGTCCGCGATGGTCGCGTGAGCGTAGGTGAGAGGCTCTGGATCGCCTGGTCCGTTGGAGAGGAAGATGCCGTCCGGTTCAAGACGGAGGATGTCGTCTGCAGAGGTTGTCCCCGGCACGATTGTTACTCGGTTGCCCCGCGAGACGAAGTGCCGTGGAATGTTCCACTTCATACCGAAGTCCATGCAGACGATGTGTTTCCCGGTCGAGGTATCACCGGAAACACCGATTTCGGTTTCGGTCCAGTCGTCGAGACGATGATCCCAGCTGACGGTTTCCTTGGACATGACTTCCTGCACAAGGTCTCGCCCGACGAGCCCTGGCGAGGCAGCAGCTTTGGCGACGAGGCTTGCGTCATCGAGATCAGTTGTCGAAAGAATGCCCCGCATTGCACCTTTTTCGCGAATGCGGCGCACCAGAGCGCGGGTGTCAATGCCAGACAAACCAATCAGGTTGTGCTGTTTCAGGTAGGATGCCAGATCGCCCTCGGATCGGTAGTTGCTGTGAACCCGGCTCAGTTCGCGAACAATGAATCCTGAGAGCGAAGGTGATTCGTTCTCCAGATCAATGGAATTGACACCGTAGTTCCCAATTTCCGGATAGGTCATGGTAACAATTTGCCCGCGATAGCTTGGGTCAGTCAAGATTTCCTGATACCCGGTCATCGAGGTATTGAATACAACTTCACCGGTAATTTCCCCGTCGGCTCCAAAAGAATGGCCGGTAAAGACGCTTCCATCTTCCAAAGCTAATTTTGCGGTGCCCATGCTCAACTGCTTCGCTCGCTAGTGGTTAAAACATCCAATAGGTCTTGTTTTTGTGACCCAATCGAGAGTTTCAACGCACCGACAGTAGAGAGGAACCGATTGAACGGTTCTCGGCAATGATTATCGGCCGAGGCTGTGGTCGAAGACGACCCTGATTCGATCGGAGAGAGGATACCAGAGTGAGCGAATTTGGCGACCCCACTGGGGCCGCCTAAACCGAGATTTCTTTACCTCTGTCGGTTCAACCACCGTGAAAATGGGTGGTAAACGGCGTGAAAAGTTTTAAAACACCGCCGCTAATTGGTTGGGGACGCCGGCAGTAATTGATCAGGTGTCGATCAGATCTTCGGGTGAAAGGATCGGAACCTGATTTTCTTCAGTGTCCTGTTTTTCTCGCCAAGCTTCGCCTTTGCGGTAGCTCTCAAGTTCAAGTTCGAGTTGCTCGAGCTGTTCGTGGTCTTCTTCGTCGCCTAGTTGAACAGCTTTCTCGCTCCACTGAATCGCTTTCTCAAAGTTGCCGGCCTCTGCGTAAGCAGCGGCGAGCGTGCTAAGGATGTGAGCCGCTTTGTAGTCCGAGAGCTTTGCGGCTTTTTCTGCTAGCTCGAGCGAACGTTTGCCATCGCGCACCGAGTCATTCGGGGAAGTCGCGAGTACCCACGAAAGATTGTTGTAGATCCCGGCAGCCTCCTGCTTCTGGAATTCATCCGCTGTTTCAAACTCGATCTCGCCGACCGAATCCACTGCTGCCTCGTAGTCTTCAATCGCCTTTTTATGGTCACCAACACTCAGCAGGGCATCGCCTCGGGACCTTAACGCTGGAACGTTGCCTGGATCGGCTTGCAACAAATCGCTGAGGACATCAATCGCTTTGCGGGGGCGGTTGTCCATGGTGTAAAGGCTTGCCAACCGCAGGCGATGGAACGTGTTATTCGGGTTCCGGTCGGCCAAGAGTTGAGCATCGTTGATCGCATCAGCTAGGCGGTTCTCGAGTAACGCGATTCTAGAGCGAAGCCCGATGACCATTTCAAGGTTCAGGATCTGAGGTGCGACCTGAGTGGCACTACGAAAATCCTCTTTTGCAGATTTGATATCGTCTCGATCCAGTGCGACCTCTGCTCGCTGAAGCAACGTCATGGGATCCTTGGGGGCCATCGCGATGGCTTTGTTCAGGTCAGACAACGCTTCGTCGAGATTCGCTTTGGAACGATGCAAGATTGCGCGCATCCGATACATGCCTTCGCTGGGTGACTTGGCCAGCAGTTTGGTGATCAGTTCAATCGCTTCGTCCAAGCGGTTCAGATTGACTAGCTCTTCGACTGCTGCACCGGCAATTTGCTGATTCGTTGGATCTTCTAGCAGTACTGCCTCGAGATCCTTCAGTGCGTTTTCGACGTCACCGTTCTCCAAGCGGATACCAGCCCGTTCTTGGATTGCGCGAAGGTTGGTGGGGTCGGCCTCGAGAGCGGCGTTGAGGTCGGCCAGTTTTTTCTCCTGCTCAGTTTGAACCCTCGCACGCATCCAGAGTGCCTCACTCTTCTGTGCTGGATCATCTTCGAGCAATTCAATGACCTTTGTAGTTGCCTCGAGAACAGCCTTGGGGTCGCCACCGGGCAGAGGAAGCATGTTGAGTCGAGCTATCAAGAAGTAAGCCTCAATCAAACTCGGATCATGCTCAATCGCCGTTGCAAGACTCTCGAGCGCCTCATCGCGAAGTTGAAGTTGGCGTCGGCCGGGGACGCGAAGCATCGCTCCTGCCATCGCTTGGCTTCGTTGTAGTTGCACCGAAGCAAGCATTTTCTTGGCAAATGACAGGTTCTCGTCGTCGAGTCCCTTTTTGATCGCAGATTCTAAGAGAGCAGATACAGCACCAAGCTGCTCATCTGATTGAGCATCGATTCGTTGGACAATTGCTTCATCCAGGTCACTCTGACCTGCGTTCGCACTCTCTGTCCTCTCGGTTTGGGGAGCTGCCTCATCCTGAGCGTGCCCAGAAGTCGTTTGCATACCGAACAAGACGCAGATCAGAAGTGACAGGCTGAATAGATGCAGGGGTGAAGCTGAATTTGATCCGGCAATCATCGTGGGACTTTCCATCCGAGGGGAGAATCGCATTTTTGGTAGTATGACAGGTTGAACACCTCTAAACACGGAGTCGACCGGTTTTTTGCTCTACCCGAACTCGTTTAGGGATAGCATTTGCCGGCAGGTCATTCCAGAGTGATCGCCGCTGACTCCTTCGAATCTGGTGGGTTCGCTGCTGATTACGGCCATCCAGCTGAATCGCCATTGGCAAAAATGCATTGGGTTGCCAAGATGTCGCGAAAAATTGGAATTAGAGTCTCCGCGAGTTTCCAGCCTCACAACTTAGGTTGTCGACTGACGCCGTTCTTTCGGGCGGTTTGGGTACACGAATTACGTGGACACGGATCACGAGGACACGGATCACGAGGATCTGGCACTTCAGAATGTCGGACTTAGTGCGGTGGCTTTTGACAAGTTAGTTTTATTCGAATGTCTGGGTTTCAGCGCGTGTCTGCGAGTCAGTCCGAGAGCCCAATGGGAGCAATTTAGGAATGCAACGTACTTTAGTTTTATTGAAGCCTGACTGTGTTCAGCGTCGTCTGATGGGCAAAATTATCGGTCGTTTCGAAGATAAAGGACTGAGAATTGCTGCGATGAAGATGTTGCAGGTAACCCCAGAGTTGTCTCGGCAGCATTACGCAGAACACGTGGAAAAACCGTTCTATCCAAGCTTGGAATCGTTTATCACTTCCGCGCCGGTGGTTGCGATGGCGATCGATGGTCTCGAAGCGATTCAGGTCGTCCGAGATATTCTCGGGGCCACCAGCGGCTTGAAGGCTGCAGCGGGAACGATTCGTGGTGACTACAGCAGTAGCCGCCAAATGAATTTGGTTCACGCCAGTGACAGTGAAGCGTCTGCGGCGCGAGAGTTGGAGTTGTACTTCAACGCGGATGAATTCTGCGACTACGAAGAAGCAACCGTGGCATTCTTGAGAGCCGATGACGAATAAAATCGTCTTCGATACTTTGAGGTGACCTCAAACACGTCGCCACAATTGGGTCTGGTGGTACCTCGAGAAAAGCGACTCGAGAAAAGATAGAAAACGAGTGAACCAATGGATAAGCGACGCGTTGTTTGCAACGCGTCGCCGTTAGCTCAGTGATTAGGTGCGAAGCCTAATTCAGGATTATTCCTTCGCTTCTTCAGCACGCGCCGCTCGCAGAGCTGCAGCTTCCTGAGGCAATTTGAACTCAGGTCCAGCGGGGAAGTACTGAACGTCGTCTTGCAGGTAGTACGGGCTCGGTAGGGTCTGTCCATTGAGAGACACTTGGCAACCCGTTGCACCAATCAGGCAAAATCCTGCTGCGAGAGAGAGTGCGATGGCTTTGATGTTGCGGTTGAAAACGTTGGCTTTCATCTTCGTTGCCTTATCGTCCAGGCGTGCTGGGAGGTCTACGTTCTGGTTTGGTAACTTTCGTCACAACCGATATCGACCCGACAACCGTTAAATCTTGACTCGCAGATCATCAAAATCTGCAAAATGTCGTTCGAGCGTGCATTTGACGGCTGTTTAACTGCAAAAAGCGAGGATTAGCGCCCTCTTTTTCTTTGATCGCTTTGCGAAGAGGCTCTCTCGGATACGTTGGGATGTATCGTCAACGACGATGGTGTGCGGTCGCGACTTTTGTGTGAGTTGCAACACTGAATCCTGCTGTAGTGTCGGAAGAACGTTTTTTCGCCTTGTGAAGGATCCTGTCCGATACTTTCTCCTAGGCACGCCAGGGGGCCTCCCCTTCGTGGTTTTGGAATGCTTGCATTCGCTTCCGGGCTCATCTTCCTCCGCTACCGAGACTCGGCTGTTCTCAGCACGCTTCCAATCCACGGTTTCCTTTTAACCCTCTGCGTTCCTGATCGATAGGAACTGATAGGACGCATGGCAGGATGCGAGCATGTCTCGCTCTACCCATAGCTGCCTCTCTCAACCCTCCCACTGAGTCACTGAAATTTGGGTTCACCTCTAAGGATCCATCAGCGGTGATTTGGACCATTTCATCCGAGAGATCCATGGCCAAAAAAGATACCTTCCGAATTGTGACCCGCGGATGTGATGGGTCCTTGATGATTCGCGACTATCAGTCGTATGACCCGATCGCCGAGATACATCACCAAATCGGTGTCGATGATTGCAGCACCGATCTTGAATTGCGGGGAATGCCCATTTTCAAGGGTTTGATTGGCCCGATGCCCGAGGGCAAAACGATTGTCCGCTACGAATCGCCTGAGGTTTTTGAGACGCTCACTAAGGAGTGGGGCGAGGAAAAACCTCGCCGTAGTCGAAGCCGCGGGCGACGCAGTTCAGCAGTCGCTTCGTAGGATTCCTTACTCAGGAATGCATGCATTGGCTTCGTGTTAATGACACCGGCGAGACGGTCTCTTTTGGGAAATGATCTTGTCGAGGTGGCCGAAGAATCGTTAGTAGCGAGGGGAAAGATGCGAGACCGCTTCAAATTTTGTCGATTTGAAGGTCTTTCATCCAGACATTTGGACACCCTCGCGTATGGAATGGCCGCCAACCGTGCAGCAAGCCAAACGCCTTAACCGATCATCGGGAAGGTTTTGGGAGCGGTCTGCGCTGTGGTTGTCATTGATCGCTGCAATTTTGGGCTGTGCACTGACCGGGTGTGGTGCAACACGGGGCTACAGTGCGACCGAGCAATTGGTCCTCAGCGATGCGGTTGATAATAGTGTTTCGTCCATTGATTTCAGACCGTTATCGGGGCGCAAGGTTTATCTCGATACGAGTTATCTGCGGACGATAAAGGGGGTTGCGTTCGTTAATGCTGACTACGTGATCAGTGCGTTGCGGCAGCAGATCGTCGCAGCGGGTTGTTTGATACAGGACGCAGCGACTGAAGCCGACGTGATTGTTGAAGCTCGAGTCGGAGTGTTAGGGTCAGACGATCACCTGCTTACCTTTGGGATCCCAGAAACACATTCGATCGTCGCCGCCTCTTCTGTGATTCCTGGCGCACCAAGTGTTCCGAGCATCCCCGAGATCGCGGTAGCGCGCCGGGAAACTCGCCAAGCTGCTGCGAAGGTGATTGCCTTTGCCTACGACCGAGAGACTCGAGAGCCTCTGTGGCAATCCGGTGTGAACCGTGCGATCGCGTCGGCGAATGACACTTGGGTTTTCGGGATGGGACCGTTTCAGACGGGCTCCGTGCGTAAGCGAACCAAATTGGCTGGTGACGTAATTGATTTTGGTGATTCGAGTGCGACCGGTGCGAAAGGTCGATTCTTTGAACGACCGAATGTTGACTACACCGCCGAGGTGCAATTCCAAGAAGGTTGGCCGATTTTCGATCATGGTGGTTTCAGCGGTAACATGCTTGGAATTAACGAAGAGGAAGTCGTCGCCGCGATGACCGGGGAAGCCGATGAAGAGGCCAGCGAAGGTGCCGAGGCGTCCTCGCAAGCCGAGGAAGAAGTCGCATCTGCTCCTGATGTTTCCAACAAATAGATCTGCCCAGGTTAGCCGTTGAGTGCCGAATCATCATCTGGCCTTTCCATGTCAGGTTTCTACCGACTGATCGATTTTGGGCAGGGACGTAAGCTCGAGGAGCTTGACGGCTATCGTATTGATCGTCCTTCGCCGGCTGCGGTCGGGATCTCACGTCGGTCAGCTCAGCAATGGCGTGATTGTGATGCTAAGTACGATGCCAAGCGGCGTGAGTGGACCTTCCGAACACCTTGGCCAGAACATCTGCAGATAAACTGTGGCGGATTCTCGATGCCAGTTCGGCCAACACCTTACGGGCACATTGGGCTATTCCCCGAGCAGGCATCAAATTGGAAATGGATTCGGCAGTTGGGATCCGAATTGTGTTCTTCCCTCAATCGGAACGAGTCCGAGTCGGCTATCTCTGCACTGAATCTCTTCGGGTACACCGGCGCTTCGACCATGGCTATGGTTTCTTCGGGACTTGCGGTGGCGCACGTGGATGCGGCCAAGCCCAATGTGCAATCGTGTCGCGAAGCTGCAGAGATCAATGGCTGGCAAGCTGCACCGGTGCGGTATTTGGTTGACGATGCACTGAAGTTCGCCCAACGTGAGGTGCGACGACATAAGCGTTATCACATGATCGTCCTCGATCCTCCCGCTTATGGTCATTCACCTCAGGGTAAAGCTTGGAGACTCGAGCGTGATTTGTGGCCCTTGCTTGACGCCTGCGTCGAGTTGCTGGATGAACAATTTGCAATTCTGGTCACGGGGCACTCACCAGAGGTCGATTCTGGTGACGTTGTGGGCTATTTAAAGCCATTGCTGGCTCGTCGCTCGGTAAGTGTTGGAGCCGACTTGCAAATTGAGACGGGAAGGTCATCGCTAGAAAGTGCCGCCGGATTGCAGCTCGACACCGGTTTCTTCGCACGGTTATGGTCGCTGGCCTGAGGCAATTTTTCTCGCTACGATTTGCACCTGAGTGTTGATGGTCGCTTTGATTTTCACGCTGCAATCCAAGGTCGTGAGGGGGTGACGATGAGTGAGTCGGGAGACACAAAATCAAATTCATCGAGTCGGCTTCAGGTGGAAGCAGATGCCAGCGAACTGGTCGGCTACTTGCGAAACTTCTCGCATCTCGCAGTTGCATTTTCGGGCGGAGTCGATAGCAGTGTTGTTCTTGCCGCGGGGGTTCGAGCGGATCTCTCTCGTCTGGTCGCTGTGACCGCAAAGTCGCCGAGTGTAGCACGGTGGCAATGTGATCTCGCTTCAGATATCGCGCATCACCTCGGGGTGGAACATTGGGTCGCCGAAACCAACGAATTGTCGCTGCGCGAATACCAACGCAATGACTCGCGTCGGTGCTTTTATTGCAAGCAAACACTCTACGCAGCAATTGAGCTCGAAATAGGGACGCGTCTCGGTGCGTCGGTGGATGCGAAGACGGTTCAAGATAAGTTTCGCATCGCCTCAGGTACCAACGCTGACGATCTTGGGGACCATCGCCCAGGGATTCAAGCGGGTGTTGAAAAGGCGGTGCTTACGCCACTGGCATCGCTGGGGCTCAGTAAAGAAAGAGTAAGAGCACTGGCAAATTATTGGTCACTTCCCAACCACGATCTACCTGCCTCACCCTGCTTGTCGAGTCGCATCGCATATGGTGTGGAAGTGACACCGGAGCGTCTTGAGAGGATCGAGTCGGCAGAGGCGTGGCTCTATGAAAGAGGCTTCCGCGAATTCCGAGTTCGACTCCATGAGGGTGAGTTAGCGAGGATTGAGGTTGCAAAGACACACCAAACTCGATTGCTTGCACTCGATTCTGAGGGCGGATTATCTCAGTTTTTCAGGGAGCTAGGATTTCGCTTTGTCACGGTTGATCTGCAGGGATTCCACAGCGGTAGCCTGAATCGGAATCTGGTGAATATCGGCCAAGACTTGACTGGAACCGGTGCCGGGAAAGTTGTCCCTAAGGCCGCTGATGTCAGTGGACGCTGATTCCCAAGGCCTCTGTTGAGATTCCCAAGGCCTCTGCTGTCGGGGCTCAGTGTTGTCTAGCTGCGCGGCGACCAGTCCCATTGCTGTGGGGAAAACAGCTTGAGAAAAACAGCTTGGATCTGTCGCGTCGCCTCAGCTTGGTGCGAATTGTCGGCATCGAACTGTTGAGTCATGGTAGAATCGTTTAGTCTATCAGCAGCGGGTGACAAGGGTTTTGACGCGAAGAACCCGACCGTGAACCGAGCAGCGAGGAATTCTGTGACCGAAGAGCCTGAAGACCAACCTCCATCCGACCAAGATTCGGGTGCGCAAAGCGACTTGGATTCTACGAACCCAAACGGAGACACATTCGCATACACTTCTTCCGAAACGGAACGAACCCCCGGTTCGCTGATCGGCAGTCGTCTCGGCGACTATCAGGTTTTGAGGAAGTTGGGGCGTGGGGGCATGGCAGATGTCTTCGCCGCACGTCAACTATCGCTGGGACGAGATGTCGCCCTGAAGGTCCTCCGAAGCGAGTACGCTCGGGACAAGGACTACGTGGAACGATTCCGGCGAGAGGCTCGAGCAGCCGCGAAGCTGAATCATCCCAATATTGTGCAGGTCTACGAGGTTGGGAGCATCGATTCGGTTTTCTACATAGCACAAGAATTGATCGACGGTGGAAATCTCCGTCAGCGTTTGGAAGATCAGGGAGCGATTGGAGCTGAGGAGGCGATTGAGCTTTTGGTCGGCGTTGCCTCGGCATTGGAATTGGCAGCCGAAGCGGGGATCACGCATCGAGATATCAAGCCTGAAAATATCATGCGATCCACTCGAGGCATCATCAAGGTTGCCGACTTCGGACTCGCGCGGATCAGCACCGACATGTCAGCGTCTCAGACGAGTTTGACTCAGGCTGGTTTGACATTGGGGACGCCTAGGTACATGAGCCCAGAGCAGGTTCAGGGGCACGCTGTGGACGCCCGCAGCGACCTCTATTCGCTTGGTGTGACCATGTATCATCTACTTGCCGGACGCCCTCCATTTGAAGCGGATGATCCTCTTGCGCTCGCCTTGATGCAACTTCAAGAGACGCCGACGCCGCTGGATCGTGCTCGAGCTAAACGGGCTCCCGATGGCCAGCCTGATCTACCCGAATGGCTCATCGCGGTCGTTACTCGGTTGATGAACAAATCACCACAGGATCGGTTTCAGTCACCGAGTGAACTGCTTGATGCTGTCCACAACGAGGCTGCGATCTCGACCATTAGCGGGTTGGGGGTTGGCACGGCCGCTGCGACCATCCGATTACAGCGTGCAGCTGATGAATCTCGCCGAGTCACCATGCGACGACGGATGCAGTTTCTCGCCGGTGTGCTTTTGCCCCTCCTGATCACGCTCTACGCAGGTTGGCGTTTTGAGGCGTTAGGAGGCCCCTCGGTCTCTCGGCTTTTGAACCCCGAGACGGTCGCCGGTGAAGAGTCGGTCCAAGAGCAATATTTGAAAGCGGTGGATCGTAATGATGAAGCGGGTTGGCGAGCGGTGAGTCAGTATTTTCCACCCGAGACCGGGACGATCAACGCTGGTTATCACGCTAAGTCGCGAATCCAACTCGCTGCGATGTTTGCTTCGCAGGGGCGATACGAAGAAGCCGAAGAGGTCTTATCCGAGTTGCTTCGCCACCCATCCCTCGACTCGGTCTATCGTACCATTGCCCTAGCGAGGAGATGTATCAACTTGGAGCAGTGGGAGAAAAACAATGAGGCGGCTGAGGTGCGACGTGAGTTGCAATCGGTTTACCAAGAACTGAGTGCTGAGAATACCGAGGGTAGGCAGTTTGTCGACCGCGTGTTTACTCAGTCGGAAAAATTGCTGCTCGGGTTAATTGATTCCTGATCGATTGATGCGGTTGCGGGCTGTCTAGTTGCATCCGTTTAGTGCTTTGGGTCACGTTAGTTCATCACGTCACGGTTCTACGCTGAGTCACGTTTATGATTTCTAACGTTGTCGTTTTCCATGGGACCATTGAGCAGCGAATACTGAAGCTCATGGTTTCCACTCAAAAATACTTGTATTCGCCACTAAAACGCACAGGTTTGCAAGGTAGTGAAAGGGACGTTTTCGTGACTATATTTCCGGTGGTGTTTGTCGGGTTTCGACGAGATCGATTTTTGTTTTTTGCCGCATTGGTTTTTGTTGGGCTGAATCTAGTCTACTTGGCGGAGGCCAGTCTTTCTCAGGATGCCACTCCGTCGCTCGCGATTCCCGGTGTCTCCACAGGGCGTAAGCCATATCCAACGCATTGGGGCAAACCACCACAGATTCAGACTCGCGATCTGCGTCCGTTACCGGGTGGTTACGGAAGGGGGAGTGGGACGCTTGCACGATGGATTCGTGATCATCTTGATCGTGATGAAGCAAGAGAGTTGGCGATCGCTGGAAAGTTGAAGCGGCAGAATGACGGCGATGGATCGATTGAAATAGCCGGTGAGCGAAAACTTTGGCATCGCATCACGCTGACCTGCCAAGGGCCATTCGCACACGAGATGGATCAGACGCCAAACCCATTCACCGACTGTCGCCTTGAAGTGGAGTTTGTTCATGCTGATGGTGAAAAGGTTCTGGTGCCCGGTTTTTTTGCAGCCGATGGAAATGCCTCTGAAAGTTCAGCCGAGTCTGGTACGTGTTGGAGAGTGCATTTTGTGCCCCATCGAATTGGGACTTGGAGCTATCAGGTGCGATTCCACACCGGTTCCGGCGTTGCCCTTGAAGGTGGTGGAGAGCCGTGGCAGCCGCTCGACGGCCAGAGTGGTGAGCTGAAGATTATTCCGTCGGATAAGCAAGGTCGTGATTTGCGTGCGCATGGGCGACTGCAGTATGTCGGGGAGCGATATTTGGTCTTTGCTGGCTCGGGGAAACGGTTCTTGAAATTCGGAGCCGACGCCCCAGAGACGCTGCTGGGTTACGCTGACTTTGACGGAACTGTCGCGATGAAACCCGACAAAGTTCCGTTAAAAACGTGGCAGCCGCACGTGCGGGATTGGCAAGCAGAGGATCCATCTTGGCAGTCGGGTAAAGGTCGAGGTTTGATCGGGGCGATCAATTACCTCTCCGACAAAGGCTGTAATGCTTTTTCGTTCCTGACCTACAACGCCGGCGGTGACGGCGATAACGTTTGGCCTTTCGTGAGCCGCGACACGAAGTTGCATTACGACTGCAGCAAACTAGATCAGTGGCAAATCGTTTTCGACCATGGCACCCAGCGTGGCATGTACCTGCATTTTAAGATGCAGGAGACGGAGAATGATGACCAAAGACGGGGGAAGAATTCGCGAGCGGTCCCGGAAGCACTTGATGGCGGTACCCTTGGTCCAGAGCGGATGCTTTACTGTCGAGAGTTGGTTGCGAGATTTGGTCACGCTCTGGCGTTGAATTGGAATCTTGGAGAGGAAAATACGCAGTCAACCGACGAACAGTTGGCGATGATGCGATACCTTGCAAGGATCGACCCCTATGGGAGTCCCTTGGTGCTGCACACCTATCCCGAGCAGCAAGAGAAAGTTTACCGGCCTCTACTTGGTGATCGTTCGCCACTGGCGGGACTTTCGCTTCAGAACAGCTCGATCGCTGATACCCACGTGCAAACCTGTTACTGGGTCGAACAGTCTGCGAAAAGCGGACGACCTCTTATCGTTGCATTTGATGAATCGGGCAACGCCGCACACGGGCAATGTCCGGACCTGGGGTACCGAGGATTCGACGGTACCGATCGGACTGGCAAATATGCTTACACACAGCACGAAGTGCGTCGACAAACGCTTTGGGGAACGTTGATGGCCGGTGGTGCAGGATGCGAGTATTACTTCGGGTATCAGTTTGCCGAGAACGACTTGGTTTGTGAAGATTGGCGGAGTCGTGATCAAAGTTGGGATTATGGGCGTCTCGCGATTCAGTTTTTCGACGAACAAAACCTTCCGTTTCACGAGATGTCCCAGCATGACGAGTTGATTGGGAATCCCGATCATGGCAACAGTCGATACTGTTTCGCAAAGCCAGACGAGGTTTATCTCGTCTACCTCCCTACGGGTGAAGGATCGCAGATCGATTTGACGCAAGCTGCGGGGGAGTATTCCGTTCGGTGGTTCAATCCGCGTGAAGGGGGCGATTTGGTTGCGGGAAATGTGTCGAAGGTTGAGGCTGGAGATCTAGTGAGTTTTGGAAATCCGCCTGAGTTGAATCAACAGGACTGGCTGGCGATTTTGACTCGGTTGAGGTGATCCAGGCGTGCTGAGAAAACGTGTCGTGTTTGGTAAAAGGGGTCTGACCCCTTTTCTGGATGGACGCTGGCTGTCGGGTTGGGCGGCGCGTTATAGTGGTTGGATGAATAGAAAAGTCGGTTGTAGCCATTCAACCAATTGATTTGACACTCTCCCTCGTCCGCGGATGGGCGAGGATGGGTATGACTCGCACTGCAGTTTGGAACTTTCATGCGTCAACTCGTATATCGCTTTGCTTGTGCTCTGCTTGTTTTGATCTCGGTCTCGCCGCTGACTTGCGTCGGGCAAGAGGTTGATGGCGATGGGGCTGCGGCAGACCAATTGAAGTACCCCAAGGCGTTGACGGTAAGTGGCGATCAGATCTTTGTGGTTGATTTAGACCTGCCGGGGGTTTGGTCTGTAACCGATAGCAAAACTTTATTTGTCAAAGGTTCCAATTTACTGCGAAAGACCATGAATCGTCCGCACTGCGCGACACCGCATCCAGCCGGTGGGATTTTGGTTGGCGATTCTGCCACTCGAGAGGTTTACTGGATCGAGAAGCAAGGTTCTGAGCCCAAGGCACTCACCAACGGTTACATTGGGATTCCGATGGCTCTCGCTGTTTCTCCGGACGGTAAGAGTCTCTACGTCGGTGATGCTGAGAAAAGAGCAACCTTCCGCCTTCCGATCGAAGGTGGTGAGTGTGAGTTGGTTGCTCGGGTAAATGCTCGCGGTTTTGCGTTTGAGCCTTCCGGAAATTTACTTGCGATCACACCCGATGCCGAAGCGGTGCAGCGAATCGATGTCGCTTCGGGAGAAGTGGAGACGGTCGTAGGCGATCGCCCGTATCAATTCCCCAATTCTATTTGTTGGGTTGGCGATCAAGGGTTTGTAACAGATACCTACGGAAAGTGTATTTGGCGATTCACAGCGGACGGGAAAACTGAGAAGTGGCATGAAGGAGCACCGCTGGAGCGTCCAGTCGGAATTGCTGCGACTGACAAGACGATTCTCGTCGCGGACCCGAAGCTCAAGCAGGTATTCGAGTTTGACCTCGAATCCAAAGAAGTGAAGACTCGGCTTTAAGACAATCCCCCGCGTTTTGATTACTTCTCAGGACGCAAGCGTGCTCGGTTTTCGCGAGCTGCGTCCTTGTTTGGCTGCAGGCTCTAATTACGTCGCTGCACATGTTTTTCAGTGTGTTTTGCTGCGTGAGCCTGTTCTCGCGTTCCTATTCTTTGGGTGTCTGAGCCTAGCTGAGAGATGCCCAGTCGCGTCTTGGACGCTGGGAGAGTTGGTTGGCTTCAGGGCGATCGAACGTCATCGTTGAGGTGTCAATCGAGAGGCTTTGCCCGGTGATCCATGCCGCCGCCGCCGCGTGGCAGGCAACGTGCGACTGTCTCATCACTTCGGCGTTTGCAGCTGTGGGCTGTCGTGTGCGAATGCAGTCAAAGAAATCGCGGGCGTGGGCGGTTACGTCGAGCCCGCGGACACGTTTCTCAGCCGGTGGGAGCTCTTTTTGAAGGGCGGAGTTGCTAACAACTAATTCACCACTATCGCCCGTTTCTACCCATCCGTCTTCACCGACGAATCTCACTGGGCATGTGCCAAGACGCGTGATGTAGTGTGGATCGCGGTCCCCAAATGGGTCGTCTAGGAAATCAATAATCAGCGCGACCCCGTTGCGGTAGGTGCAGACGATTCGATCTTTCTCAGGCACATAGCTGATCGGCAGAGAGTTGTCGGATCGGTTCGCCCATTGGCAGAGGTCAATGGTGTGTGCACCCCAATCAAGAAGTCGGGCACCGGAGTCAAAATCCCATTGACCACGCCATTTCCCGTTCACATACGCCTGATTGAAGGGGCGCCAGGGGGCTGGACCAAGCCACAGATTCCAGTCAACGGTCGATTGAGCTGGAGCCGGTTCGCCTCTGAGCCATGTATTGTCCATCACGGGACGGTAGACCGAAGCGTGCATTGTCTTGAGTTGCCCGAGTTTTCCCTCGTGAACCAACTGAACTGCTTTTTGAAAGTTGGGAACGCTGCGGCGTTGCGTGCCTGCTTGAAACACCCTGCCGGTCTCGGCAATGGTTTTAGCAAGAGTTTGGCATCGCTCGATGGTGATCCCGCACGGTTTCTCGCTGTAAACGTCCTTTCCCGCTTGCGCTGCCAGAATTGATGCATCAGCATGCCAGCGATCTCCGGTCGCAATCAGAACCGCGTCGATTTCAGGTCGTGCTAGCAGATCACGAAAGTCGGGATAAAGGACGCAGTCGTTCGTTCCGTAAGCCTCATCAACTAGTTTCTTTCCGGCCAGTCGTCGTGACTCCTGGACATCAGAAATAGCAATGCACCGGATGTCGTCAAAGTTTAGCATCGCCTTAAGGTCGTAAGTGCAGCGAGGTCCAATGCCAATGACGCCAAGGTTGATTCTGTCGTTGGCGTTCGTGTTAGCTGCTTTGGATGCTTGATGATTGATGGCGACACCGCCCACCAAGGCTCCCGTGATCGATGCCCCGGAACGAGCAAGGAATTTGCGGCGGGTTGATTGAGCTGGTGAGGCAGGGAGGGCTGATTGGGGCATCGGTTTTGTCGCGGAGGTTGTTTGGGGGTGAATTGTCTGAAGCACAATGGCCGTGGATGGAGCCTCGAGCGGCGATGACAGAGTTTAGCAGGTTCCTGTGCCATGAGATGGATCGGACCTTTGATCGGGCGGCCTTCCGCATCCCGAGCATCGTAATCGTTTAAGCTACATCTGCGGCCGTGCATCAATGGGATAGCCTCAGAAGTTGAGGTGCCATTGGCGGAGGTGCCACCTGGTGATTGTCCCACTTGCTGCGAGCCATGAAGAGGCAACCCGGGTGTGGTGATTCAGAAATAGTAGGTTCAAGGAAATCAAGGAATGCGATCTGTGTTCTGTGTCGGTTGGCGAAGCGGTCCCCTCGCTTTGATCTTTGCTGTTGTGTTTTTATTCTGCATTGCATCGGCGGTGCGTGGTCAATCTCTGGATCCGAGGAGTAGGGTCACTGCTCAGTTGCCTGGCTTGGCTCAATTGCCGGATCGATCGGCGGAGTTGCAACGCCGCATTGATCAGGCAGGTGGGCGACTTAGCCTGAGTGATCCGGTTTATCGGATCACAAAACCGCTCATTGTTGACCTCGAGAAAAACGGAGCGTCGGGAATCTTCGGTGAGGGGAACGTGACGTTGGTGATGGATGGAGACGGTCCAGCTTTGGTTATTCGTGGAAGCCATCAGGGGACGGCTTCACCAAAGTCCTTCAAGCCTACGACTTGGAATCAACGGATGCCGGTGATTGAGGGGCTTGAGATCCTAGGGGCATCAGAGTCGGCTGACGGAGTGTTGCTCGAGGGAACCGTTGGAGCAATTTTGCAGCGTGTCTCAGTGCGTTGGTGTCGCCATGGGATTCATCTAGCCGATCGTAATCGCAACGTGATCATCTCTGCTTGTCATGTCTATGAGAACCAAGGAATTGGCGTCTTTCTTGATGATGTGAATTTGCATCAGATCAACGTGATTGGTTCTCACATCTCCTACAATCAAGGCGGTGGAGTGGTCGTTCGAGATGGGAACGTAAGGAATCTTCAAGTCACAGGCTGTGATATCGAAGCCAATATGCCTTTCGATGAGACGCCTACCACGACAGCAAATATTTGGATTGATGTAAGCGGTTCGAAGGAGGATCGCAGTCGTTCCATTGCCGAGATATCGATTAGCGGATGCACCATTCAGCACTCCGCTAATTACTCGGGTGATGAGGGCAAAACGGTTGCACCCGGCGGGGCAAATATTCGGCTTTCGGGAAAAGAAATTTACCCCATCGATTCGGTGACGATTACTGGAAATGTGATCAGTGATACATCAGTCAATGTGGATTTGCTGCACGTGATGGATGTGACCATCAGCGCGAACAATTTCTTTGCGCCAAAGCCATCGAATATCCGTGTCTCACATGGATATCGTGTTGTTTTACAGGGAAACACGTTCAATCCTCGCCAGTTTGTGCGTCCGGGAGTGATCTCGTTTACCGACTCGAACGACTGTCTCTTTGCCAACTCGACGCTGCATCATTTCGCCACTGGCGATGGCGCAATTCAGGTGCAACGGTGCAAAGGTTTGTCGCTATCGGGATTGGTTCTCTCTGATTGCGGATCGGGAGTGCGAGTCGAGGATTCTGAGAAAGTGCTCGTTACTGGATGCCTGTTTCGCGGTACTCAAAAAGGCCCCGACCTGTTCTTTGGAGAGAGTTGCCGAGAGGTCGTACTGGAGGGCAATTTAACTACCAGTGGAGTGTCTGTGGCCGAGTCCGCTTTGGTTCCCTAAGAGGGGTAACGCAAAGCTAAATAGCCCGAAGCTATTCAGCACACCTCAGTTCCCTGCTTGACCTGAATTTTAGTAACCGGCGATTTGGCTATCCTCAGCGATTCGATCGGTTAGGTCGTATCGGTGGAAGGATCTCGCAACCTCTTCGGCGAGCATCCTAAGGTAGAGTTTGCGGAACTTCGATTCTGTTGTTTCGCTGGTGTATTGACCGGCAATGTTGGGGTAGGTGAATTCCTCAAGAGTTCTTGAGTACTCGATGTTACCCGACTCAACATCAATGACGCTAACCACCACGTCTGCACGCCCGCGGTAGAGGGTTGCGCCGTCACGCAGTCTGAGGTTTGCAACCTCGATTCCTATCACTTTGTCAGCTCCAACGCCCTTGCCGATTTCATCAAAATTTAGTTGGTCCCATCCGTGAACGTCTCGCCATTGATCAATTTTGTCCTCGCGAACTAATTGCACGTTCTTCACTTCTGTGGTGAGGATCTGTCCGATGAATCGGCTGAGTTCACGAGACGCGACGTCGTTGGAGTATTGGCTGCTTTCGGTGAGTGCAACGATCGCCACCGTCTGGTTTTTCAAGCCGTCATACTCGGCAGGAATCATGTCAACACCAACGGCGTGCATGAAGGTTGCTAGTCCAGTACAGCCTAGACTTGCTGGGACGATGCTGATCGCCAAACAGAGCAACAAAATGCGTGTGACTCGATATTGAGTATTAATTTCCGGAGCGAAACGCATGTGCCAATTTCCTTGTGGCGAATAGAGAACCTCACTGTCGTTGGTGTTTACGAAGTTTTGTTGGTTCGTTGCCAGTTCGATTTCCGAAAGGTTTGCAAAAAAAATTGACTTCTTTGCGTGTTAAGGGCAGCGAAGCGGAGCCTAAGTAATTGGCTAGAGGATGTGCCTCCAGAGCCACTGCGCGAGGGAAATGCCAAAAATGGTGAGCAAGGAGATCGTTATTGCTCGAGTCGAATTCCTGCTTGCAGGTTTTTTGCGAGCGATTGAATACAGTCCGATTGCGAGGGAAGCGGTGGCGAGGCAAGCAAGGAGGAATCCACCGGTGTTGGTTTCAATGCTCGCGTTGAAATTGCCGCGGGAAAACAGCGACCAAGACGTTGTCATCCCGCAGCCGGGGCACGGGAGATCGAAAAGAACTCGCATTGAGCATGGCGGAAGTCCCAGTTGTTGATGGGTCCCTAGGCCACGGGGGTCCGGAGTCAGGAACCGTGCGACAATAACTCCGGAAAACGGTAGGATTAAAAGCAGGGTTGGTAGCCAACGGGTGTGGGTGATGGTTGGTTTTACGCTGTTTTTTGTCGTGTTTTCGCGGTTTTGCTCGCCGGTCTGATGTTCGCTGGGCATGGCTTGCTTTCTCTTTCTTCGTGCCATTTTTAGGTCTGGCCGCGAAGACTTTAGCGGTCGTGTTGGATGGTCAGACGGCGGGGGATGGACTGCCAGGGAGGGCAACGTAGCATGGCTTGGAATGGGCTAGCTAGAAAAACCCAAAAAAGTTTCTGTTTTCGGGGGGCAAGAGCCGTTGACGGATTGGGGGTGGGGCCGTAAATTCTCGTCCTTGCTGTGGCAGCGAGCCTCAGCAGAGTCCAAAGACTCGCCAAGGATCGGGCTTGTCCGGCACCTTCGCTCTTACGTCGAGTGCCGTGCGTGATTGATTCTGAGCTGTGTTTTGGCTTATTCCCTCGATTCTCATTTTGGGTTGATGATCTGTGTCTGCTGGAGCTAACGAAGTAATTCGGATTCGTATGGAAGCGTACGATAACGCGGTTCTGGATCAGAGTGCCCAGGATATTGTCGATACAGCAAAGAGAACTCATAGTCGAGTTCATGGGCCAATTCCATTGCCGACACGCGTCGAGCGTTATACGGTTCTGTCGGGTCCTTTTGTGAATAAGAAGTCACGGCAGCAGTACGAGATTCGGACTCACAAGCGATTGATTGATATCGTTCAAGCGACAGCGAAGACGATTGAAGAACTGAACAAATTGAGTCTCCCAGCTGGAGTGGACATCAAGATCAAGGCATCTGCTCGATAGCATTTGGCTTGGTTGCGGTTTCCGTGGCTTGGGAAGGTTTGCCTGCTGCTGGTTAGCGGCGGGTGGAATTTTACACAGTAGACCACTGGCGGTTTCCGGATGAACGGAAGTCCGGTCGATAACCACGGTTCGCTGCAGCTGGAGTTGCCACACTGGGTGGCTTGATGGGCTGAGCGAGCGTCGGTTCGGCTTGGCAGACTTAAAATCCAACACGAATGACGGGCGTCCCGGTGTAAGCGGGGGCGAGGTGATAGATATGACACCATCAATTCTCGGCCGGAAAGTCGGGATGACACAGATTTATCTGGAAGACGGTCGGGTTGTTCCCGTTACCGTGATTCAGGCTGGTCCATGTCACGTCCTGCAGGTTCGAAGTCAGGAGCGAGACGGCTACGAAGCCGTGCAGTTGGGTTTTGAGGATAAGCCGCGGCGTTTGGCGAGCAGGGCTGAGAGAGGCCATGTCGCATCTTTGGATAGCAAGCGATCGAAGGAGCGTGGTGCTTCTGGTCTGGAGGTCGTTGAGAAGGCTGGTTGTGAGCCGCAGCGGTTTATTCGAGAGTTTCGTGGTGCGTCGGATCTGCAAGTCGGTGCGTCGGTAACTGTTGAGCAGTTCTCGGAGGTTGCTCGCGTCGATGTGGTCGGGACCAGTAAAGGTCGCGGTTTCGCCGGTGTGATGAAGCGGCATAATTTCTCTGGGCAGCGTGCAACGCACGGTGTGAAGAAGGTTCACCGGCATGCTGGTGGTACTGGCTGCAGTGCTTCGCCGAGTCGTGTCTTTAAGGGGCGTCGGATGGCTGGGCAGTACGGTAATGCTCGCACAACAAGTCGAAATCTCGAGTTGGTGCGTGTTGACGCTGAAAATAACTTGCTGTTGGTTCGTGGTGCAGTGCCTGGTCCAAACGGTGGGTTTGTAAGTGTCTGTGAAACGAACAAGTTGGGTTAGGGGATCATGGCCACTTTACCTGTATATGATGAATCCGGTAGCGAAGTTGGTACCTACGAAATAGATACCACTCAGATTGCGGATCGTGTGAATAAACAGTTGTTGCATGATGCTGTGGTGATGTACCAAGCGAATCAGCGGCAAGGTTCTCATTGTGCGAAGACTCGCGGTGAGGTTTCTGGCTCGACCAAGAAGATGTACCGACAGAAAGGTACTGGTAATGCTCGAGCTGGTAGTAAGCGTACAAACGTTCGGCGTGGTGGTGGTGTTGCGAGAACGATCAAGCCTCGTGATTACAGTTACCGCCTGAACAGAAAAGCGATTCAGTTGGCGACTCGCATGGCGATTCGCTCCAAGATCGATGACGGTGAAGTTGTGGTTGTTGATCAGTTGAGCTTTGAAGAGCCCAAGACATCTCGCATGGCGGGTGTTTTGAAGTCGCTCGGGCTCAATGGTGTAACGACTTTGGTTGCAACCGCCGGGCTCGACGGTGTTGTGTACAAGAGCGGCCGGAATATCTCTGGTGTGAGTGTGCAGCCAGTTCGAGAGTTGAATGCATTATCGGTGCTGAAGCCCAAGCGGGTTTTGGTGACTCGTGACGCATTAGATCGGATTAAAGAAGGGACATTCGCAACCGCTGAGTAGCGGGAGTGGGTGTGTAGTAAACCAAGAAGAGAAGATAAGTACCGATGACGAGGATACAACCACCGATTGACTCCGGTAGTAGTCTTGAGTTGGAGCCGCATCAGATTCTGTTGCGTCCGCTCGTGACCGAGAAGGGTGTCCACCGTGCTTCTCGGAATAACCAGTACGCGTTTGAGATTCATCGTGAGGCGACCAAGCTTGACGTGAAACGCGCGGTTGAGGAGTTGTTCGGCGTAAAGGTGGAGAAGGTTTGCACGCAGACCCGTAAGGGAAAAATGCGACGATACCGCTTTCGTTACGGTCGGACATCAGATTGGAAGAAAGCGGTTGTGCATTTGCACGAAGATCATCGAATCGACTTCTTCTAATGTTGAGCGGGGCTGCTGAGGCAGTCTGTGAATTGAACGATTTTTTAACGGCAATCTAATAAAACGATACTGATATGGGCATTCGAGTCTACAAGCCGACCAGCGCCGGAAGACGCAACGCGTCGGTGAGCGACTTCGCCGAGTTGACGCCGGGTTATAAGCCTGAGAAGTCGCTTTTGCGGCCGAAGCGTAAAACTGGTGGTCGAAATAACCAGGGTAAGATTACTGCTCGGCACCGTGGTGGCGGGCACAAGCAGATGTATCGTGTTGTCGACTTCAGGCGGGCGAAGGATGGTGTTGATGCGGTTGTGAATTCGGTTCAGTACGATCCAAATCGCACCGCAAGAATCGCTCTTCTTCACTACAGCGATGGCGAAAAGAGTTACGTTGTTGCTCCCGCTGGTGTGAAGGCTGGTGACAAGATCCAAAACGGTCCCGATGCTCCTCCGGTTGTGGGTAACTGTCTTCCTTTGAAGAATATTCCACTCGGCACTTCGGTCTGCTGTATCGAACTCCGGGCGGGGCGTGGTGCAGTTCTGTGTCGATCGGCTGGTACACAAGCGACTTTGATGGCTCGTGAGGCGGATTGGGCGCAGTTGTCGCTCCCAAGCGGTGAAGTGCGACGTGTTCCGAGCAAGTGCCGAGCGACTATCGGTCAGGTCGGAAATAGCGATCACATGAATGTTCGTCTCGGTAAGGCTGGGCGGGCACGTTGGCTGGGTCGTCGTCCACATGTTCGTGGTACGGCCATGAACCCGATCGATCACCCGCACGGTGGTGGTGAAGGTCGCACAAAGGGCGGTCGTCATCCTGTTAGTCCGCAGGGCAAGAGTGCCAAGGGTGGATCGACTCGGCAGAAGCGTAAGCCAAGTAACAGCTCAATTGTTCGGCGTCGCAAGAGTCGTCGCTATGGCCAGTTGAAGTTGCATTAAGACAGAGAAACGAGATTCGTGTCGCGAGATTGGGGTCGCGATAATGACCTCCCCAGACATTTGTACCCAAACCGGTTAACGAAGTATTCATGAGCCGCAGTAGCAAGAAAGGCCCGTTCGTCGATCCAAAGCTGTTTTTCAAAGTGCAGAAACAGGCGGAAGGCGGCGGAAACGAACCGATCAAAACGTGGGCACGTGCCTGCACGATCGTTCCAGAATTTGTGAACGTGACGTTCATGGTTCATGACGGCCGTAAGCACGTGAAAGTGCTGGTCACTGAAGACATGGTTGGACACAAGTTGGGCGAATTCGCACCGACGCGAACGTTCAAGGGGCACAGCGGAAAGGGCAAGAAGTAATTCTTGGATTGACCAATGGCAAAGTTCAACGCAAGACATAAGAACGCGCGAATTAGCGCTAGAAAAGTGCGGCCACTCGCGGACATCGTTCGTGGGATGTACGCCGATGAAGCTCTCGACACGCTCAAGTATCAGCCTCAGCGTGGGGCAAGAATGCTTGAGAAGGTTATCCAGAGTGCAGTGGGCAACGCGCAGGATCCCGATCAGAACTCCGGAAAGAGTCATCGGATCGAAGAGTTAGTAGTAACTGAGGTCTGCATTGATGGCGGGTCGATGTTCAAGCGAGTGCGACCTCGAGCGAGAGGTAGTGCTTTTATGATCAAGAAGAGAAGCAGTCACATTCGAGTCGGATTGACTCCGATCGACGAACTGTAATTGTGGGCTCGGTCGCTGGATGCGGCTGTAGCTGATGTAGACGAACTGAAGATTGTACTCCAAACGACAAAGAGTCCCTGATGGGTCAAAAAGTCAATCCAATCGCCTTTCGTACTGGTGTTACCCGTGGTTGGTCCAGTCGATGGTACGCTTCAAAGCAAGATTTTGCTGAGCTGCTAGTCGAAGACCGAAAGCTTCGTAACTTCATTACCAATCATCCGAAAAAGTCGCAGTACAAAAGTGCTGGGATTGATCGGATCGAGATTGAACGCACGCGTGATGAAGTGCGTGTGATGATGTATGTCGCCCGACCAGGGTTGATCATCGGAAAGAAGGGACAAGAGATCGAGATTTTGCAAGCTGAGTTGCAGAATTTGATCGGACGCCGAATTAACTTGAAAGTAGAAGAGGTCGGCCGGCCTGAGCTGCAAGCTCAGTTGGTCGCCCTGGATATCGCACAACAACTTGCTAAGCGGTCGAGTTTCCGACGAACGATGAAACGTTCGCTCGAGCAGACCATGGAAGCTGGTGCAAAGGGCATCAAGGTTCAATTAGCGGGTCGTTTAGGTGGAGCTGAGATGGCTCGCCGAGAGAAACAAATTGCGGGCTCCATCCCGTTGAGCACGCTGCAAGCAAAAATTGATTACGGGTTCACTGAAGCGATGACGCCACAGGGGCACATCGGGATTCAGGTCTGGATAAACCAAGGAACATACGGAGACGACACCGATGGCGTTGATGCCCAAGCGGGTCAAGCATCGAAAAAGCCAAAGAGGTCGCATAAGAGGTAAAGCGACACGCGGCAATACGGTCGTCTTTGGTGATTATGGACTCCAGTCGCTTGATGCGGGCTGGGTCAAAGCCACGACGATTGAAGCTGGTCGTATCGCTGCACAGCAATACGTCCGCGGCGAAGGGAAACTGTACATCCGAATCTTCCCAGATAAATCAGTCTCTAGTACACCACTTGAGACTCGAATGGGTAAGGGTAAGGGTGAGCCAGATTTCTGGGCAGCGGTCGTTAAGCCTGGCACGATCCTCTACGAACTCGGCGGCGTGACTGAGCAGCAAGCGAAAGTTTGTTTTGCTCGTCTGGCGAGCAAGTTACCTGTCAAAGTGCGTTTCGTTGAAAGACGAAAGGTCTAGTTGATGCTGCGGAGCACGCAGGGTTAGCAGATAGCGAGATCAGGCCTCATTTGGCAATTGAAGACGAGAATCATGACTACAAATATTGAACTTCGCGAAATGAGTGACGAGCAATTGGTTGCGACCGCTAATGAAGCGGCGCAGACCTTGTTCCGATTGCGGTTTCAGTCGCAATCCGAACGCTTGAATACTCCCAGTGAAATTCGCAAAAATCGCCGCTTGATCGCTCGAATCAAAACGATTCAGCGTGAGCGAGAGTTGGCGGCAAAGTAAGTAGGCTCAACGCTTGGTGCGTGAAGCCGATAAGAGACAAGAACAAATTACCGAACACATCACTCGGAACTGAATTCCATGCCGAAACGCGTTGTTTCCGGAATCGTGACAAGCGACAAAATGAGCAAGACACGTCGTGTCGAGATCAATCGCTTAGTCAAGCACCCGAAGTACAAGAAATACGTCCGACAGCGAACGGTCTGCTATGCCCATGACGAAGAAAACGTCTCGGGCGCCGGCGATCGCGTTGAGATCATCGAGTCGGAACCGTTGAGCAAGCTGAAACGTTGGCGTTTGGTTCGAGTGCTTGAAAAGAGCACCGACGTGGACGTCGCGGCTCTTCGGGCGGCTCGCAAAGTTGCTGCCGAAGCGGAAGCGGCTGGTGAAGCTGCTGCGGAAGCCTAGGTCTTTGCGGAGGCGATTCAGTGTAGCTGAGTCGCAAATGGTGAACGAGACGCTTGCGGGAAAGGCTCGCAGGTTCAGTGGTTCAGAAACATGGCGTCATGCCTTTTGAAGTAACGAAACAGACATGATTCAACAAGAAACTCGACTCAACGTCGCTGACAACACTGGGGCACGTGAAGTGATGTGCATCAAAGTGTTGGGCGGTAGCCGACGTCGCTTCGCTGGATTGGGCGATGTGATTGTTTGCTCGGTCAAGAGTGTGATCCCCGGCAGTGATATCAAGAAGAAATCGGTTGTGCGTGCGGTAATCGTGCGTACCAAGCAACCGACTCGACGACCTGACGGAAGTTACATCAAGTTTGATAGTAACGCTGTTGTGATCATTGACAAAGATAAGTCGCCTCGCGGCACCCGTATTTTCGGTGCGGTGGCGAGAGAGCTTCGAGACCGAAGCTTTATGAAGATCGTCAGCTTGGCGAACGAAGTGGTTTGACACCGCGAGTGGTTACTCGGGTGTCTTAGTAAAGAAACAACATTTATTCCATCGTACTCAGTAGTTCAACACGATGAAATTTCGCATTGATGACGAAGTTCAGGTGATCGCCGGTGCCGACAAGGGTCGCCGCGGAAAAATCCTGAAGATTGACCGAGATAAAAACAAGGTAGTCGTTGAGGGAATTGCTCGCGTGTGGAAGCATGTCCGCCGCAGCCAGAAAAATCCTCAGGGTGGCCGTCTTAATAAAGAGATGCCGATCAACGCCAGCAATGTCATGTTGGTAGATCCAACCACCGGTCAACCTACTCGTATTGGCGTTCGCTACCTGGAAGATGGCAGCAAAGAACGTTACGCAAAGAAGAGCGGTGCAGGCTTGGGTGTCATTTCACCTGCTCGTGCTGCATACGCCAACAAGAAATAATTGATCGTAGACCGCCAGACGTTGCGGAACCAAACTTATGTCCGATTCCAAACCAAGACTACAAACCCGTTACGAGGAAACCATCCGTCAGGCGATGGTTGACAAGCACGGTTATGCGAATGCTCATCAGATTCCTCGTGTCGAAAAGATCACGATGAATATGGGCGTTGGCAGTGCTATTGGTGATAAGAAAATCCTGGACCTCGCCGTCGATGCGATGACCCAGATTTCAGGCCAAAAGCCTGTCATTACCAACGCAAGAAAGTCGATTGCTAACTTCCGTCTCCGAGAGGGTATGCCAATCGGTTGCATGGTGACGATGCGTCGGCAGAGAATGTACGAATTTCTGGATCGACTTGTCTCAATCGTTCTTCCGCGTGTCCGCGACTTTCGCGGGATTAGCAGAAAAGCGTTCGATGGCAATGGGAACTACACCCTCGGTTTAACTGAGCAGTTGGTGTTTCCTGAGTTGAACCCAGATAAGTTCACTCGTCCTCAGGGCATGAATATCACCATTGTGACTTCGGCTCGAACCAACGACGAGGCACGCGACCTGCTCGAACTGTTCGGAATGCCGTTCAAGCAGTTACCAAAGAAAACGGATGCGGCGTAGGCCGGTTGTATACGACGCAATTCACTATTAACGACCAGATAACCGAAAGTCACCCCGTGGCAAGTAAATCGAAAATCGCTAAGGCCAACCGACCGCCAAAGTTTAGCACCCGGAAAGAGAATCGCTGCAAGTTTTGTGGCCGTCCTCGTTCGGTCTACCGTAAGTTTGGCTTGTGTCGAATTTGTTTCCGTGAAAACGCGAATCTTGGGTTAATCCCAGGTGTTCGTAAGGCTAGTTGGTGAGAATCGAAGGAATTAGGGGAGCTGTACTATCATGATGACTGACCCAATTGCCGATATGCTCACTCGCATCCGCAACGCGGTAAGCGTGGAGAAGCCATACGTCGACATCCCATCAAGTCGCTTCAAGCGAGGCATCGCAGATGTCCTCAAGCGTGAAGGATTCATTTGGGACTGGAAAGAAGTTGACGAGGAAAATCCTTCGGCCACTTTAAGATTAGAACTGAAATACGGTCCCAATGGCGAGCGAGTGATTCAAAGCATTCGACGCATTAGCAAGCCTGGACGCCGTCTTTACAGTCGCGGAAAAGAACTCAAGCCCGTTCTAGGCGGCCTGGGGATTAGTATCATTAGCTCAAGTAAGGGCGTGATCAGTGATCGCGAGGCGAGACGAGAAAATATCGGTGGCGAGGTGCTGTGCGAAGTCGCTTAGTGCTGGACTTCGACACTGCTACGTTTGCCGAAAAACCTTGAATGAATTGAAGCAACTGACATGAGCCGTATTGGAAACAAACCTGTACCCATCGCAAATGGAGCGAAGGTGACGATCAGCGGTCGAGTGATCGACGTTGAGGGTCCCAAGGGGAAAGACTCTTACGAGCACCGTCCCGAAGTCACTGTAAGAGTGGACGAGGACGCGAAGCAAGTAATTGTCGAACGCGATAACGATGAGAGATCATCCCGTGAGTTCCACGGTTTGACTCGAGCATTGATTGCTAACATGATCGAGGGCGTCACCAACGGTTACAAGCGAGAACTTGAGGTTCACGGTGTTGGGTATCTCGCTGCAATTTCTGGTGACACACTTCAAGTGCGTGCTGGTTTTGCAAACGAATTGCACCTGAAGATTCCAAGTGATCTGAGTGTGACCTGCCCAAAGCAGACCGAAGTGGTTGTAGAAGGTTGCAACAAGCAAAAGGTCGGGCAGTTTGCCGCTGAGGTTCGTGCTCTACGTAAGCCTGAGCCTTACAAGGGCAAGGGGATTCGCTACAAAGGCGAGCAGGTTAAAATCAAGCCTGGTAAGTCAGCAACGAAATAGTCAAACGCAGGTCATTCGAGGCGTTTCTCGGGGACCAGTTAATAGGGAACCGCTTCAGATTATTGGGACGGTTCATGCGGTTGTCGCCGTAGGTGGCAGCCAACATGCAAGCAGACGCAAAGAGATACAGAGAAATCCAACGGTAGTTAGATGGACAAGAACAAGCAGATTCAGAAGAGGCGGCAACGCCGTCGCTTTCAGGTTCGCAACAAAGTGCGTGGTTCGGCAGGCCAACCGCGACTTTGCGTCTTCCGGTCGCTGAAGCACTTCAGTTGCCAGTTGGTAGATGATGATGCCGGTAAGACGCTCGCTAGTGCGAGTACACGTGACAAGTCGCTTCGTGACCAGTTCACTTCCACAACCGGTAACTGTGATGCTGCTGCCTTGGTTGGTAAGGCGATTGCAGAGAAGGCTTCTGCATCGGGCATCCAAACCGTTAAATTCGATCGTGGGCACAATCGTTTCCACGGCCGAGTCAAATCATTCGCTGAAGCCGCTCGCGAGGGCGGGTTGCAGTTTTAATTCGAACAATCCTTTGACAGCCTCTATTTGAGGGTTAGTACCATTAGTAACGGATCACGCAAACAACGGACAAACGAGCCAGAAGGCCTCGGCGACGGCATGCTCGATCGCGTCGTGAAAATCAAGCGATGTGCGGCAGTGGTAAAAGGCGGTCGTCGTTTTAGTTTCGCCGCGATGGTAGTCGTGGGTGATGGCAAAGGACGAGTAGGCTGTGGATACGGCAAGGCGAACGAGGTTCCACCAAGCGTTCAAAAAGCCCAAAAGCAAGCTAGTCGTAGCATGATCGCTGTACCTTTGGTTGAGGGCAGTATTCCTCATCAGGTTTGGGGTCGTTACGGTGCTGCGAAAGTTCTGCTTATTCCAGCTGGTGCTGGTACCGGTATCATCGCTGGCGAAGCGGTTCGATCGGTATGCGAAGCAACTGGCATCCATGATATTCTCACCAAGTCGTACGGGACCAATAATCCTGTGACTTTGGTCAAGGCAACCATTGATGCTCTTTCAAAGCTTAGGACCGTCGAGCAGATTGCTGCTCTTCGTGGTTTGAGCGTTGAAGAGTTGAGTGCCTAATGCGAGTGGTTGGTACGTGCTAACCACCAAAAAAACAGATTTGTAAACGATTTAGTCGGTCGCCATCATGAACCTGAACGATGTCCATCGCGGCATTCAAAAGAACCGCAAGCGAAAGCGTATTGGCCGAGGTCCCGGTAGCGGGCACGGAAAAACTGCTGGACGTGGCCACAAAGGTCACAAGAGCCGCAGCGGATACAGTCGCAAGCCCAACTTCCAGGGTGGTGCGATGCCAATGTTCCGACGAATTCCGAAGCGTGGTTTCAACAATCGTTGGGCTGTTACGGTCTTCGCTGTTAACGTTGGCCAGCTGAATGATGCGTTTGATGATGGAGCAGAGGTTACTCTCGAGGCGCTCACTGCAAAGAATCTAGCGAAAGGTACTTTCGACGAAGTGAAGATTCTCGGTGATGGCGAGTTGACCAAGAAACTAACCGTCTCTGCTCACCGCTTCAGCAAGTCCGCGGAAGAGAAGATCAATGCGGCGGGCGGAACCATGAACAAGTTGGTTGCCAAGTTGCCACCAGCAGAGCGAGTTGCCCAGTTGAAGGCAGCTAGCCAAGCAAGCTAGTTTGACGCTCCCGTCCTGGGACGGTGCGTCGATCATTGCTCACCCTCAAATGGATTGTTAGGTGTACAGAAGAAGAGGCCTGCAGGGTCAGGCTCTTCTGTGGGGTATCCCGGCTCAAGTGTGCGGTGTTTCGTTAGGATCCAGAGCCTCGATCTTCGAAACACATCCCGATACTGCTCCGGTCTGAAGGATGAATTCAGCGCGGGCATTAGCGGTCGCGTTGGAGTTCGGGCCGACTTCTTTCACACGCTTTCGACGTGTGGACTCCTATCGCCCAACCGGGGATTAGTCGTTACACTTTGCTAGGCGTGGAGAGTACTTTTTGCTGCTGACCTGCAGTGTTCAAGGATACTCGCCGCGTTGACCTGAATAACCTATTAGGCTGTTTCAGTCCTGCGATTAAATTGAATCCAGTGATGAGAGCAGCGAAGTTAGAAGACGGACCTGAAACATGTTCGAGAAGCTCCGCATCATTTTCTCAATTCCGGAACTTCGGAAGAAGATTCTTCTTACCATTGGTCTCTTGGCGGTTTACCGGATTGGTTTCCACATCCCATTGCCGATGGTGTCGACCAACTTGGCAGATCAGGGTGGAACAGCTGCTGAGTTCTTCGAGAAGGTTGCCGTCTTTTCCGCGAGCGATTTGCGCCAGGCCACAATCTTTGGGCTTGGTATCATGCCGTACATTTCGGCTTCGATCATTTTTCAGTTGCTAGGCAGCGTTTACAAACCGCTCGAGGAATTGAAGAAGGAAGGTGAAGCTGGGCGCAAGAAGCTAAACGAGTACACACGTTACCTGACCGTGTTGATCTGTATCGTACAGAGCTACATGTACATGAAGTTCATGTTGATGAGCGGCGGCGAAACGGGATACGGGAACATCAATCCAAACTTTCTCAACTCCGCTGGAGATGGATTGTTTCTAGGTTGGCAGATGGTTGCCGTGTTAGTGATGACCTGCGGTACGATCTTTCTGATGTGGCTCGGTGAGCAGATTGATGAGTATGGGATCGGCAACGGGATTAGTTTGTTGATCATGGCCGGTATTTTGGCTCAGATGCCTAAGGCATTGTTTGAGTTGATCGGCAACATGAAGACCGAATTGACCGGTCTCAGTCGAGGTCAAATTGGGATCGAAACACTCGTTCTGCTTGTTGTGCTCTTTGTGGGCGTGGTCTTTGGAGTGGTGTTCATCACGCTTGGTCAACGCAAGATTCCGACGCAATCAGCTAAGTTCACTCGAGGTCGTAGAGTTTATGGTGGTACGCGGCAGTATCTCCCACTGCGAATCAATCAAGCTGGCGTGATGCCGATCATTTTCGCGAGTAGTTTGCTGATCATTCCAGGGATGCTTCTTGGTGGTCTTGCCAGCATGTTTGACCCTGAGGGCTGGGCTTTTGGAGTTCTGAACTCCATTGGTCTGACGTTGAACGACCAAGGCTCGTTCTTCTTCAACTTCATGTACGTCGTGATGATCTTCTTCTTTTGTTACTTCTGGACCGCGATTACTTTTAATCCGAAAGAGATGTCGGATAACCTTCGCGACAGTGGAACATTTATTCCAGGATATCGTCCGGGTAAGCGAACGACCGACTACCTCGAGAAAGTAATGGTGCGAATCACCTACGTCGGTGCAGCCTTCCTTTCAGTGGTCGCAATTGTCCCAACGGTCGTTTACGGCTCGCTGGGTGTTCCTTACTCGATCGCGGGTTTCTATGGAGGTACCGGTCTTCTGATTGCGGTGAGCGTCGCGTTTGACCTCGTTCAGAAGATTGATAGCCATCTCGTGATGCGAAATTACCGCGGGCTTCTTGAGGGTGCTGGCGGTGGAGTTTCTCCGGTTGTGTGATTGAATTCGGTGCTTTCCGTTTAGGAGGTACCGAGCGTTTGGTTGGCAACTGAGGGGCTGCAGATGCAGATTGTCTTCATCGGCCCGCCCGGGTCGGGTAAGGGGACGCAGTGCGAGCAGCTCGCTGCACGTTACGCTATTCCACATCTTTCGACCGGTGAGTTGCTCCGGCGAACCAAGGGAAAGTCGACTCTTGGTGATTTGGTTGCCAGCTATATCGATCGAGGATGCTTCGCACCCGATTTCCTGGTTCTTCCTCTTGTCATGAGGTTGCTTGAACAGGATGACTTTCTAGCGGGTTGCCTGTTTGATGGATTTCCGCGGACTGTCTATCAGGCTGAATTCTTGCGTGAACATCTGAGTGAGATTGGGCAGAAGGTTGATTCGGTGATCTATCTAAAGGTGGATGAGCCCGATTTGGTTGATCGTTTACAGAAGCGTTCCGCGATCGAGGGACGCGCCGACGATCATCAGGAGGGAATCTTGCAGCGTCTTGAGATCTATCGACAGCGAACGGAACCCGTCTTGGATTTTTATCGGGTCGCAGGTTTGGTCACCGAAATCGATGGTTCTAAATCACCCAGCGATGTCCACAAGCAGATTGTTGATTGCTTGATTTCTCGTGGCAGCTAATCAGCAGTTCCGATGGTTGAGATTTGTTATTCTAAAGCGAGACTGAAATTAGCTTGCGCAGAGAGACATTCGCTTGCGCAGAGAGGTGAGATGCAGGGAGATCGAAGGAAGATGCAGTGAGGAGCTGTGCGTAATGATTTCCGTTACGGACACGGTGGAGTTGAAAGGGTTCTAACGTGCTAGAGCGTGGGGTCCTGGGAATGCGATAGAAGAACTCTCGATCTTTGTGTGAGTTTGGACCAAAACGGACGGAACTTGGGAAGGTTGACTTTGTGATGAGCGATAGCATGCCAAGGATCTCGGTAGCCGAGAAATTAGACCCATTGGAAGGTTGTCTACCGCTGGTCGTTGAGTCTTCGGCCAAGTCAATTTTGAATGAGCGAGTCTACCAGATGTCTGATTGGCGAAATCGCTGTTTGTTGGGCGTGTTGATTGGGGTGATGACGCAGTTGTTCTTCACTCAGATGCTTGGCTCTGGAGTTTTGGCGCAAGGTCTTTTTCGGCCAGTGCAGAATGTACCACCGGGGCGGTTTCTCGATCTCCCGCGGTCACTTCAGCAGACGCTGCGCGAGGTGGAAGAAGCACTAGAGCAGGGGCAATATAGTGATGCTGTATTGCGTTTGGGCGAACTCGCCTCGGGCGATTACACTCAGACCACCTTGGGTGAGCTTGAGGGGCAAGATTTCTTTTTGAGTCCCGAGGTTTCGCTACCTCCCGAGCGTCCACTGGCAACGAGTTTCCTCAAGCGTGTACGTTTTTTATTGGGGACGTTGCCTGAGGACGCGATCGCGACCTATGAGTTGCGATACGGACCGTTGGCACGCAAAACGTTGTTGGAGGCGGCTGAGAATCGAGATTGGCAAGGGGTGGGTGAGGTTCGGCGTAGGTTCTTCCACACGCTTGCGGGCTATGAGGCGTCATTTGTGCTAGCACAACGTGCCATGCTGCTTGGGCATCCACTTGAAGCAAGCCTTTATCTCGCGGATCTGATTCCGAGCGACCGCGCGGTTTCCCATCTTGGTGATAGCGTTGTGTGCATGTACGCGGCTGCCTGTGCAGCATCGAATCAGGATTTGTTGCCGCAAGGTGTTTTGGGTCGTTTTGATGCAGGTCCCATTCAGCTTCAGGTGGCTGGTGAATCCTATCGTTTTTCTTCGATGGAGGAACTGAGTGCGTGGGCCAAGGATCGCTTCTCGCCACAGCCTTCCTCGGCAACTGAATTACCGAAGGAAGACGTTTGGGTGAAGCAGCATGAAGCTTTTGCTCTATTTGGTGGCGATCCTTCTCGTAATCGGGCGGTGGGTGGTCAGTTGCCTTTGTCCACTGAGCGTTGGAGACTGAGTACGACAGCGAGTCCACTTCAGGAGAGAACGCTGAGGCAGGACGTCGAGGAATTACGCACCAGCGGACGTCTTCCGCCACCATCTTGGATGCCTTTGAAGGTTGGCGACCAAGTCTTGATGCGTACAACAGAACGTTTGGTGGGGGTTGATCATCGTACTGGGAAGCGGATTTGGACCTACCCCTGGCATCTTGGTGATGAAGTGATCCAAGAGGAAGCGTCTCCTTTGGATGGGATGTTTCAAGGACAGAAGCGTCCACCGCTTTTGTCTCAGCGAGTATGGAATGACGTTCCATACGGTCAGGTCTCCAGTGACGGAACGAAGGTCTATTTGCTGGATCAGCTTGGTCAGCTGGAATCCGTCACCATGAACGCGATGCTGAATATGCGAGGCGTTCGCAGAGTGCAGAGTCAGTACAACACCTTGGTTGCGTTGGACCTCGAGACGCAAGGCAAATTGCGTTGGAGGATTGGCTCGCAAGGGGAGCCGGGGTCAGCCTTGTCTGATGCATTTTTCTTAGGGCCTCCGTTGCCGATTGATGGTCGCCTGTATGTGATGGCGGAGATCGCTGGGGATATTTGCCTCTGCTGCTTAGATCCTGCTAATGGCGACGAGTTATGGCGACAACAATTGGTGACTGTTGAGTCGGGAGGTGTCCAAACGGATCCGATTCGCCGAGTTGCGGGTGCAATGCCCACCTATCACGAAGGAGTTCTTGTTTGCCCCACAGGTGCAGGCGCCATCGTTGGCGTTGATCTGGTCGATAGGACTCTGAGATGGGGCGCCACGGTGGAACGCAATGCAGAGATGTACCGAACGATTAACGGATCGGGGCGAGGTCTCGAAGGGGCGAAGCTGATGCAGCGTTGGCACAATGGTGCTGCGTTGGTTGAAGGGGCAACCGTTTTGGTGACGCCCATTGAATCAGATCGTCTTTACGCTCTGGATTTAAGGAGCGGTGAGCGATTGTTTACCGAGAAAAACCGTGTCCACATGATGTATGTCGCGGGGATTCAGGACGGGAAGTTTATCGTGGTTGGCACACATCAAATCCGAGCATTTGATTTGAAGACCGGGGATGCAATTTGGACCACCGCACGGGATCTCGTGACGGTTGGACAGCAGATTTCGGGCTTAGGCGTCTTTGGAGCGTTCGACTACTTTGTTCCCACCACAACCAACGAAATTATTCAGGTCTCGCTTGCAGACGGGACGGTAAGGCAGCGACGAGAAACCCAGTATCCACTCGGTAACTTGGTTGCTGTTGACGGTGAATTGATCACGCAAAGTCCTACTTCGTTGGCCGTTGCTTATGGTCAGTCCACGCTGCAACCGGAGGTGGAACAGCGTTTAGCGGTAGACCCCGAAGACTTCACCGCCATGATTCGCAAATCCGAGCTTTTGATACAGGAAGGTGATTTAACCGCTGCTCTGGAATATCTGGACCGCGCCAGAAAAATGCGACCGGATGATGATGAGGTTCGTGCATTAAGTGTTGCCGCACTACTGGGGCAGTTGCGTGCTAATCAATCCATGGACTCCTCATTGGTTGATGTCCTCGGGTCATTGATTGATCGCCCGCGGCAACGTGTCGAGCTGTTGGGGCTTCAGGTACGTGCTGCGATAGCGACGAAGGATTACGAGAATGCGATCAATCGTCTGCTAGAACTTTCCAGTTTGGTCGCTTCTGATTCGCTTTTGGATTCTTCAGATTTGGCTTTAGCTGATGATTCCACATTGAAAACCTCACTCGATAGTTGGATTTCGGCTCGTGCGGAACAGGTTGCGCGGTCGGCAAGTAAAACGCAACTCGAGGATGTGAACGGCATGTTGCTTGCAGAGAGTCAAACGCTACGTGCTGGTTCCGATCACCTGATTCGTACCACACTATCGCACTTTGAAAGTTTTGCTGGGATCGATCCCTTACGTGGAGAGTTGGCCGAGAGGTTGGTCGAACGTGAGGATGCAGTCGGTTTGGAACGCTTGGGTTGGGGTCGGATTTTGCCTGGCGAAAAGTCTTTGGAGCGATTACCGACCCGTCAATTGCGGCTCTTGGCCAAGGCCTACGAGCTTGGGAAAATGCCAAAAGATCAAGCGGGTGTTTTGCAGACACTCGCCGAGAGAGCTGAGGAGCCCCCTGGGGATCAGGCGGATGAATTGTGGCTTGCGTCACCCCAGCAGATCACGCAACGGCTCGATGAGCTTGACCGAGCATCCGTGAAGCCGGTTTGGCCCAAGAACGTCTCTTTGACCTGGGATGCTCGAACCACTCGGATCATCCGGTCCTTATCGCAGACGCAGCGATTTTCCAAGTTGCAACCGTTGGCCGGTAAGCAAATGAGCGGATGGCGGTTATACGGTGAGGGAAGCAGTCCGCTGAGTCTGATGAGTCCCTTTGGGATGCGGCTTCGAATCGCTGTGGACGGTGATGTCAGTGAGGCGGAAAAGACTGCGGTGATTAGCGGTGGGGTGATGGTTGTTGTGACGCGAACTGACCTGATCGCCGTCAACCTACTCGCGTTGCTGAGCGGTGTCGGTGATCCGGTACTTTGGCAACGTCCGATTACAGGCGATGGCGGATTGCCAATGGGCCGGCGCAGTTCCGTGACGCCCTTCGATGACAAGATCGTTCGTTATGCGGTTGATAACACGATGACCAGTGCTGTAATTCCCGAGTTCGCACTGGGTCCCATCCTTGGAGATCGAGTGATCGTGTTGCAGGGTGGGGATCTCATCGCACTGGATCTGCTAACCGCAGAGACCCTGTGGCGTAATGCTTCGGCGCCACCGAGTGGTGCGGTGGTCAGCGATGGGAATCGAATCGCGGTCGTCTCCGATGCAACCAATGTTGTGAAGTTTTTTGATCCCTTAGATGGGCAATCGTTGGCAAGCCAAGATTGGGATGGTGGCGAGATCTGGTCCAGTCTTGGATCGAATGTTCTGTCATATCAAGCGACCGATATTCCTGAGCAGTACTCGATTCAATTATCTAATCCTTTGACGGGGGAAGTGCTTTTGGAGCATCTGGCAATGAAGGCGAATCGGGATGTCACTGGTGAGGGGGAGACGACGACCTATGGGCGTGTGGAAAGCTCGCGATTTCTCAATCTGTACAGTAGCGACGGCGAGGTCTTGATTTGGGATCTCGTCGAAGGAGTTGAGCTGAGTCGTTTGAAGTTTCAACCATTTCCAGCACTTGCTGGCCTGAGTGTCATGCAGATGGGTGAAAAGATGATTTTGTTGCCTCGCGCGAAGAATCTACCCGCTCAAGATCCCACGACTCCTCAGGTTCAAACTTCTGATGGGCGTTATCACGTTGCCGTGGATCGACTGCACGCCATCGACCTCACTAACGGGCAATTGATGTGGGAACGTCAGCTGGAATCAACTTGGGGTTGCACGATCACGCAGCCTGCCGAGACACCTTTGCTCATTCTGGCAAGAAGCCCATTTGCTTTCTCGACGGTCAACCGCACACGTCGAAAAGATATGGATGTGCTCGCCGTGAGTGCCTTCACTGGTGAGACGGCTCAACTCACCGAGGGGCGTGCCGTTTTGAGCGGTAACAATCAACTGGAAACAAAAGTCATGATTCAACCCAACGGTCAACGACTCCTGGTTGAGGTGGGAGTGGAGCACCTGCTTTATCAGTTTGGTGAAAGTGATGCACCAGAAGTGGTCGGCGATGCGTTGGAAGGACCGAACGAACCAGATCCCGAGTAACCAGGTGCCAAGTAACCAGGTGCCAAGTAAGTGGCAATTGATTCATGCGTGGGCAGGAGATGCAATGCCCGAGCCGCTTTCGCATCCCTCTGATTTCCCCTGCATCGACGCCGTGCATGACGGTTTTGATGAGTCGGAGGAAAAAGTTTTTTTGATCATGGCCGGAGTGTGACCTAACGTGTCCACCAGCTTGCGATCCTTTGTGTGTCGCCCGAAGCGGGCGTGGTAAAAGCATCAACACGGAGGTATCGATCATGTCCAAATTCTACATCCAATCTGGCTCTCTTCGTCTGGTTCTCGATTCCGAGTCTCCATCAATGGCGGCGGTCGCCGCGGTAGACAACCTTTTGAATCCACATGTTTGGATTTACGAAGACGCGACGCTGAGGGACGAAGTGCGGCGAGACCACTTGATGGTCGAGGCTTTGTGCCATCTTGATACCGTGATTCGTTTGAGCGAAATCGGGTTTGACCGAGAAGATGCAATGATCTTGGGGACGCCAGAGGTTATTGATGAATGGCACCTTGTGATGAAGCGTCTCAGTGGTCTCTATCAGGCCGCTGGTCTGCCGCCGCGACGGCTGACCTCAAAAGACGCGGGGGTGAGTCCTGCATTGGCCTCGTAGGGTGAGAATGTCATCGGTTACGGGTAATGCTCCAAAGCACTGGCAAAGTCCGACCCACTAGCTGGGTTGGACGCACTGACCGGGTTGGACTCATGGAGAGATAAGCATGCCGCGGCGATGTTGGCTACTCCTGCCCTCGCCGTAACCGAACGCGGCCTATTTCGCGAAGGCTGAGGATTGCTCAAGGCTAATTCGCTTTGTACCGGAAAGCTCGGCGATAGCTTGCTGCAGTGCCGCATCGTCAACATCATTTGTGATTTCACCGAGAGAATTGGGGCGAGCAGCAATGTAGGTTGACTCGACGGCGAGATCTGGTGTGACACCGTTTTGACTGATGGCTTTGCCACTGGGGGAATAGAATTTAGCGGTGGTCAGGCAAAGGCCGAACTTCGCCGCTTGCATTCTGAATATCCCTTGGACGCTTCCTTTGCCAAAACTGGTTTCGCCGACTAGCGTGCCACGCTTCTGGTCTGCGATCGCACCGGCAAAAATCTCGCTGGCACTTGCACTGTCCCGATCGATCAGCACGGCAATTGGCAAGTTCCAAGTGTTGGTGCGGTGAGCATTGTAGTCGGCGTTCTCGCGGGTATTACGCCCTCGCGTCGTCACGATTCTTCCATCTGGTAAGAAGCGGTCGGCGACTTCCACTGCGGCAGACAGTAAGCCGCCCGGGTTGCCTCTCACATCAATAATCAGTGAACGCATCCCTTCACGGTGTAGTTTCCACAGTGCGTTTTCAACGTCTCTTGTGGTGGTCTTTTGAAAGTTGGTGAGACGGAAATACCCGACTCGATTCTCAACATCGACAAAGTGAACATTTTCCACGCACGGGACGTCCACGCGGCGTCGCTGGACTTTCATCTCGCGGCTTTCACCGGTGACGCTTTCCACGGTGATGGAGACATAAGAGCCTTCTGGGCCGCGAAGTAGGTCCGCTGCGAACTCTGACGAAACGTCGGAAGTCCTTGCGTCCTCGACACGCACGATTCGCTCGCCCGCCTCGATTCCCGCTTGTTCAGCGGGACCACCGGCGATCACCGAGAGAATCTGCAAGTGCTTTGGTTCTGTTTTCAGTTCAACCCCAAGTCCCACAAAGTTGCCCTCAATATTGGAAAACATCTCGTCGAGTTGACTTGGCGAGAGCAGGCGCGTGTAGGGATCTAGAGTCGAAACTGCACCGCACAGGAATTCCATAACAGCGGCGGTACCCGATAGGCCTAATTCCCTCGATGCAAGGTCGGCGACATACGCAGCGTTTGCCCGGAGGTCAAAGCGAGTCTTGGTACTGCGCGAGCTAATTCGGTTATGAATGGACTGGCGAAAGTTTTCAATCTTCCCTGAATCGGTGTTAGGAAGGACTGTTGAGAGGAATTTTCGTTCCGTTAACGCCACCTCGAGTGCAGCCGTGCCGTGAATCATTAGCCGATCCCAGTCGACGCGATCCACGTAGTGCGTTTGCAGGTTAGAAAGGATCTCCGAGTAAAGATCGAGTGTCTGAGAGGTGCTCAGACGGTTGAGCGAAGCGAGAAAGCTTTCGTCTTGATAGCGTCGAGCGACATCGAAGTGCAGTCTCGAGATGATCAATCTCTGGTATAGCTTGGTGCTCGTCGGCGCTTTGCGGAATGCCGATTCGTAATGGCGGATCGCCTCGCTCCACATTTGGGCTTGCTCTAGTTCCAAGCCTTGAGTGAGTGCCTGATCTGTTTCTACCGCTTTATTTTGGCTAGCCGGTGCAGTCGAGATCGATGCTGAAATGGTATCAGCGGAGGATGTTGCAACGAAAAGATTGAGTGCTAGCAGCACTGCAAACGCCGAGGCGCCCAGTGTGTCATTTCGTCGGTGATTCCTGACCCGTGCAGGTTGAATCATGCTCACTCGTCCCAAAAGAGCATCAAGGGGAGGGCTGGCGAAGCATGTCACGGGGAGGTGATGCTTGCGCAGAGGCTCTGCGTCGATGCTCACAACGACGAGCCACGAAAACATAGGTCACAAATTTTGACTGGTCAAAAAAGGATCCCTCTCGCTGGCAGGAAAATCAGATGAAGTGCAGCGTGTCGGGCAAGGCGTATCAGTTCTGTCGATTTTGGTCGCGTTGGGATTTTTCCTAAACAAACCGGAATCGACTGATCGGCTATTAGGCGGTCGCTAAACCGCCCGCTGTTTCACGCGGGTGTTTCACTGCTTTGGCGATAGGATGTCGTTTTGCATCCATGCAGAAAGAAGTCGCAACGCCATCGTCGGGGTTGCGATACACAAGATTAGAGGTGAAAAGCTGGGGAGCGAATCGGGGCTCCGTACATTGCCAAGTCGCCTCGGTCTGAAGTTATTCATAGGCATCGACGAGTGCATAGTCAAATCAGCAAATCGTGTTCTCGAACGCAAGCTAGCGTTGACACCATGATCATGGAGTTTCTACCGTCCGGCTGAATCGATCTATTTTCATGGACAGCTTCCGGCATGATCCAATCGATTCAAAAGACTGCGTGTAGAAAGTGAACATGAAAAATCGCCGATCACTATCGTTTCGAGAGGAAACCGTATCAGGTGACGTGCGTTTGAAGTACCGGCAATTCCTGTCATGCATGCCATCGCGGTCAATTCTTCAAACGCTTCAGCACTTCATTCTCGGATGGTTGTGTCTCTCTTTTTGTGGCTGCGCGACAAGTAGTTACTTGTCGATGCGGGATGTTCGCGAGAATCCGCTAGCGGCCAGTTTGCAACTGTTCAGTAGCGAGGGTCCGGAGATCAGTCTGCGCACGCGTCGAACTTTGCGACGCTTCGATCTCGAGGATCATTATCAAAAAAATCCGGCATCCTGTTTTGCGCTGATTCGACAACGATTGGATGATCGTCCTGAGTCCGATTTGATCTATGCACTGAGTGAGTTGTCGTACGTTGAAGGCAAGAAGGCGGAGCGACTCGGACGTCTTAGTGAAGCTTTAAATCATTACGGTGTGTCACTCACTAATAGCTACGATTATCTCTTTAGCGGTGAACTTCGTGACGCACGGAATGTTTACGATCCTCAATTTCGTGCGGTCTGTGATCTTTACAATGAATCGCTCGAAGATACCTTGCGCATTCTCTGCTCAGAGAGTCATTTGGAACCGGGGCAGACTTACACCATCGAAACGTTGGGGCATAAGTTTGTCGTTCGCACAGAGATGCGAGGGAAATGGAAGCCGGACGAGTTTGATCACTATGAATTTGTGAGTGATTACGCGATTGAAACCTTGCGGAACCGGCATACCACCTACGGCCTTGGCGTTCCGTTGATTGCAGTTCGTAAGGATGCCAACGAAGAAGATTCGAAAGAACAATACTATGCCGACGGGTTGAGTTACAGTGTTACCGCTCTGATGCGTTGTTTAGACGAGCCAAGTGGCAGCGATTCAGGGAATACGACGACCTGCGTGCTCGAGTTTTTTGACCCGCTCACAGCGAATCAAGTTCTATTAGCTAATGACTGGGTTCCTTTAGAAACGGATTTGAGTACACCACTGGCTTTCTTTTTAGATAGCCCTGAATTTCAAATTCGAAACCAGGCAACCGAGGGATTGCTCAATCCGGCTTCCTCTCAGAGCAAAAGAGGGCTCTACATGCTGGAGCCGTACGATCCAAAGCGTATTCCGGTCCTGATGGTGCATGGGCTCTGGTCCAGTCCTGTGACTTGGATGGACATGTTTAACGATCTGCGTAGCTTTCCTGAAATTCGAGAACGTTATCAGTTCTGGTTTTATCTTTACCCATCGGGGCAACCGTTTTGGATCAGTGCAACGCAATTACGCAGCGATCTCGCCGCGATGCGAGAAGCCTTTGATCCAAATCGCCGCGACACGGCACTAGATCAAATGGTTTTGGTGGGCCACAGTATGGGCGGGTTGGTCAGTCGTTTGCAGACCATCGACAGTCGTGATGACTTTTGGAAAATCGTTAGCGATGAACCGGTCAGTGGCGTCGAAGATGCACTCTCTAAGGTGGAGGGACCCGAGGACGCTAAGGAGAAGTTGGCCAGCACCCTCTTCTTTAAGCCGAACGACTCTATTAAGCGTGTGATCACAATCGGGACTCCGCATCGTGGTAGCGAGTTTGCAAATGATTACACGCGTTGGCTGGCAAGGAAGTTCATTCGGCTTCCGAAAATGCTGACCAATTTTGGCGACCGCTTGGCAATAGAGAATCCGAGTCTTTTTCGTAACACCGAGCTGTTGACGGTTGCGAACGCAATCGATTCGCTGGCTCCAGAGTCACCGATTTTCCCGGTCATGATGCGCGCGCAGCGTAATCCCGACGTGAAATATCACAACGTGATAGGTGTCCTAAAGCAATCTTCCTTCATTACTGGACGCAATCACCGGGGCGACGGTGTGGTTGAGTATGACAGTGCGACGATGGGGGATGTGGAGAGTGAGTTGGTGGTTGACGCCAGTCACACGGACGTTCACATGATCGGTAAAACCATTTTTGAGGTTCGGCGAATCCTGCTGCAGCATCTGGCGGAACTGGATGCGAGTGATCGGGTGGTGTTCGAGGGCGAAGCATCCGTGCTCGCCACCGATCGAATTGCTGATACGCTACCGCCGCAAGAGGGCGACAGTCAGTTGATACGCCGTTAATCAGACCGCTCAATCATGACCGCACGCGATCTGTTTGCCTTCGATGGCACGCGATTTGATTGTTGAATGCGGTTCAATGTCATATCGCGGCCTTTAGAGGTTCTGGAGGAAGTCGCTCAGCGGTCCACGTGTGAGTAATGGTTGCTGTGGATCACGAGTGGTTCGCCCGATGATGATTCGACTCGGGCCATTCGCTTGATTCTCGCTGTAGGCAGCAATGCGGTTGACTCGCTTCACTTTGTCGTTAGCACGCTTGTCATTAGCCCGCTTGTCTAGAGGCCGCTCTGGAGACTGGGGCTCGCCGGTTGTGATGGGTTCTCGGCGCCCTGATGGCTGCGCCGTCTTTATGGACACGTCTGCTGGCCGTTGACGCGGTTTGCTATCAAGTTCCCCGCGTGTGACTCGAATTTCCTTTGGCGCTTTGATGCCAATGCGAACAGAATTTCCTCGGACGCGTATGACGGTGATCTCGACGTCTTCCCCAATCTTGATGGTCTCGTCAGTTTTTCTGGTCAGAACCAACATGGCTTCTCCTTTGCCTTGATTTCCATTCTGTGAAAGGGTCACCAACGTGGTGACTCTCAACCGGCCGGCCGGTCACCTCGCTGTTATTGCATTCTGCGTGCCAATGTGATGTGAAGATCTCCAGTACTCGGGAAAGATTTACTTTTGGGTGCGAAAGCATCGCTATACACGTGTTTTGCTGCAATCATTGGTGAGAAAAAATTGCAAACCATCTCGGCTTGCAAGGCGTCTGTAAGTCGGGCTGTTAATCTGCTTGGTAAGAATTGCAAAATGGTGTCAAAAATCACCAGTCGCAGCAAATGCTAGCGTGCCAGATTCGCCTTGAGTGAAAATTTGGATTTGGATAAGTTTTTCGAACCATGATAGAGGTAGTGCATCAAACGGATTGGTGCATTCGCCCCAACGTCCTTTTGGAATCTGGTTTCTCAAGGTTGATACCGAAGGCGTTAACTTGCCCGCTTACTGGCTCAAAGGAGTGTCCGTGATGCGCTGTTCCATCGCAATGTTCTGTGCTTCGAAGTTTTCTGCTTCGAATCAACGCGTACAAAATCAACGCGTTTTTGGTTGCGCAGCGGCGTGGTTCCTTGCTGGCTTAGCCATGTTGTCGGTGGTGATGCCACCGGTTGCTGTGGGGCAAGAGATTGAATCAGCTGGTTCTGAGAACGATGTGGTTGCGATTGTGAACGCAGATCCGATCACACGTAGGATGCTATCCGACGCGACGGTTGAGAGGTTTGGTGATGAGATCCTCGAAAACATGGTCAATCGGTACTTGATCTTGCAGGAGTGTAATGAGCGAGGAATCGAGGTTACCAAGCAAGAGGTCAACGATGAGATTCGTCGACTGGCCGGAAAGTTTGGACTCTCGATGGAGAGTTACCTGAACCTTCTGCAAGAGAATCGCCAGATCACTGCGAGTCAGTACAGTCGCGAGATCATTTGGCCGATGCTTTCACTTCGAAAATTGGTGGCAGATCAGGTTCTCGTAACGGAAGAAGAATTCAATCAGGCTTATCTGTCGCAGTTTGGCGAAGCGGTTAAGTGTCGGTTGATCATGGTTGAGGAGCGAGCCAAGGCCATGCAATTGCATCAGCAAGCGATTTCCGCACCTGATCAATTCAGTCAACTCGCGAAGCAGTACAGTGAAGATGAGGCAAGTGCGAGTGTGGGTGGTTTGATTCCGCCTATTCGTCGTTACAGCGGTGATAGCAGGCTGGAAGACGCGGCGTTTGCGCTCGGCAACGGAGACGTGTCACCTGTTCTCCAGTTAGGGGATCAGTGGATTTTTCTCCAAGCCGTGCGGCGTATCCCCGCATCCACTCCCAGTCCTCAGTCTCTGCCCGCAATCAAGGAGCAGATCAACGACCGTATCCGAGACGAGAAGGTGCGCATTGCCGCGAGCGACTTGTTTGCAAAGCTCCAGGAAAAGGCCGAGGTCGTCAAGGTTCTCGGCGATCCCGAAATGGTGAAGCAGTACCCAGGGATTGCGGCCATCATCAACGGACAGCAGGTCTTGGTCTCTCAAGTGGGGGCCGAGGCGATCAAACGCTACGGTGTCGATGTTCTTGAAGGCGAAGTCAATCGCAAGTTGCTGCTTCAGGCTTTGCGTGCCGAGAAGAAGCAGGTTAGTCAAGCTGATTTGGACCGCGAGATCGCTTCGGGGGCGATTGCATCGGGGTATGTCCATGCGGATGGCCGGGCCGATCTCGATGGATGGTACGAGTCGATCACAGCGGATGGTACGACCACCGTCGATCTTTATGTTCAAGATGTGGTTTGGCCGAGCGCTGCTCTGAAGAAACTTGTTGAAGGGACCGTTGATGTGACTCAGCAAGATCTCGAAAATGGATTTGAGTCTGCTTATGGACCTCGGGTTGAGGTGTTGGCGGTTGTTCTTTCGGATCAACGAACCGCACAAAAGGTCTGGGAGATGGCACGGGATAACCCGACCGAGGTTTTCTTCGGTGGTTTGGCAGAGCAGTACAGCGTTGAGCCGGTTTCAGCAGGCAATCAGGGCAAGGTTCCTCCGATTCGAATGCATGGGGGTCAGCCTGCGGTTGAGAAGGAGGCGTTCAGTTTGAAGCCTGGTGAACTCAGTGGCATCATTTCCACTGGCGGCAAGTACTTGGTGCTGCGTTGCCAAGGATACACCGAGCCGATTGTGTCTGACCCGAGTGTCGTGCAGTCCGAATTGCACCGCGATTTGTCTGATCGGAAAGTGAAGCAGGCAATGGCGGCAAGGTTCGAGCAGATGGTCAATGATGCCGAGATCGATAATTTTCTTGAGGCTGAAGCAGCACCGAGGGTAGCAGCACGGCCTCAAGGGCAGTGATTGGCGTGTTTTTATTCTCCTGTTCAGTTCTACAGTTGGTGCTCCGTTCTAGAGACGAATACGTTCTAGAGCTGAACCGGCGCGGTGAAAACATCGGAAGTTGTCTTTCGGCTTTCGGTTAATCTCGCTGGCGTGGCCAATCCTTTGGCGGGTCATGATTTCTATCGGGAACTCTGTCGATTGAGGACCGCTTGGCGGTCCTTAGTTTTCACTTAATGGCGTTGATACCCCCGTCCGAATCAGCAGGCGTTTTGTTCGCAACTTTGTTGCCTGATGTTTAAAACCCCCTATTCGTTTTTCATCGTTGTGTCGACAATATTACAAGTCCAGCACACGTCCGTTCTTTGAGTGATCTTTATGAGCGACCAGTTCAATCAGGATACGCCAAACATTGATGCGCCGGCGATTGATATGCCGACCACCGATCCACTGCCTGAGCCTTTTGAGGTTCGTTTTGCCGCGAGAGTTGATCGATTGCCGCCCTACATGTTTGGGCGAATCAATAGCTCGCTTTATCAGAAACGGCGAGCTGGCGATGACGTGATTGACCTTGGGATGGGGAACCCTTCCGATCCGCCCGATCCGATTGTGATTCAAAAGCTTGCTGATGCAGCAGCTGATCCGGGTAACCATGGCTACAGTAAATCGAACGGAATCACCAATTTGAGGCGTGAGGTAGCAAGCAAGTACTACCTTAAGTACGGCGTTCGGTTGGATCCTGAAAACGAGATCATTGCCTGTCTCGGTAGTAAGGAAGGGTTCTCGCACATGTGTTTGGCTCTGATGGGTCCTGGCGACACTGCGATGATTCCTTCGCCCTACTTCCCCGTGCACATGTACGGGGTCATCCTTGCATCGGGCAACGTGGTGTCGTTGGATGTGGCGGATCCTGACCGTTTCTTGCGTAATGTTGCGTATACCTGTGAGCATCTGGCACCTAGACCGAAGGTGCTGATTGTGAACTACCCGCATAACCCATCTTCGGCGGTGATTGAACCGGATTTCTTTGTCGAGGTGGTTCGGCTTGCGAAGAAGTATGGCTTCTTGGTGATTCATGACTTTGCTTATGCCGACGTGGCGTTTGACGGGTACCAGCCTCCGAGCTTCCTTGCTGCTCCGGGTGCGAAAGATGTTGGTGTGGAATTCACCACGATGAGCAAGGGTTACAACATGGCTGGTTGGCGTGTCGGTTTCTGTGCCGGGAACGCTGACATGATTCGAGGCCTTGGGACGATCAAGGGTTACTATGACTACGGGATGTTCCAGGCAATTCAAATTGCCGCGATCGTGGCGTTGAGGGAGACGGAGGCTGGTGTTGAGAATCAGTCGATGATCTATCAGGGGCGTCGCGATGTTTTGGTGAGCGGTTTGCGTCGGCTTGGCTGGAAGGTTAATCCTCCCAAGGCGGGTATGTTTGTGTGGGCGGAAGTGCCCGAGCCTTGGCGAAGCGCGATGAGCACCATGGATTTTGCGATGAAGTTGCTCGAAGAGGGTAATGTTGCAGTGAGTCCTGGAAGCGGTTTTGGGGCGGCCGGTGAAGGCTATCTCCGCATGTCGCTGGTAGAAAACGAGCAGCGTTTGCGACAGGCTGTGCGTCAGATCGGCAAGTGCCTCTCAGGGGTGACCACTGAGTCGCCTTCGTGAGAGTTTGAACTGCTCTTACGAGTCGACGACTGCGGTGACGTCGTGCCAATTGCATGTGTGCCAATTGCATTTTTACCAAGTGCATTTTTACCAATTGCATTTCGTGCTCCGTTGATGAATTGAAATACACCTTTAGCGTTCGTGACTCTGCTGCGGTACAATGCTGAGCTTTCATTGGTTCAGCCGCTTTAAAACTCGCGATAGGTGTTCAATGTTCGTTGCTGCTCGATTGTTGTTTGGTGCTGCCGTTGTAACGGCATTCACAGGCCCCCTGTTCGCCAAGCACGCTGTTTTGCTCCACGGCAAAAAAGGTCTCGTGAAAGTTGAGGCCAACGGAGAGATCTCTTGGCAGATGGACTGGGGCGGGATTCACGACTTGCACGTGCTTGAGGGTGGAAACATTCTGACTCGTGAAGGTCGCACCGGTGTCGTGGAAATCGATCCCGAGACAAAGGAAGTTGTTTGGCGCTACGATTCCTCTAAGCAGAACGGAAACGAAGGCAAGGCGATTGAAGTTCATGCTTTTGAGCGTCTCGCGGATGGGGCAACCATGATCGCTGAGTCCGGTGTGGCACGAATTATTGAGGTGGATCGAGAAGGGAATCTAAAAAGACAGATTCCATTAGTTGTGGACCATCCCAGTACTCACAGTGACACTCGATTGGTGCGTTCAACCGATCAGGGAACCTATTTGGTGGCTCACGAAGCGGATGGAAAGGTTCGCGAGTATGATCGCTCTTCGGGTAAGGTTGTCTGGGAATACACGGTTCCATTGTTTGGTCGGGAGCCAAAAGGTGGCCACGGGCCCGAGGCGTATGGGAATCGGCTCTTTGCCGCCATTCGCCTCAGTAACGGCAACACCTTGATCGCAACAGGGAACGGGCATGGTGTGATTGAGGTCACGCCGGAGAAGAAAGTGGTCTGGCAGATCCAGCAGAATGATTTACCGGGAATTCGTTTGGCTTGGGTGACGACACTTGAGGTGTTACCGAGCGGTAATCTTGTCTTGGGAAATTGCCACGCAGGTCCTGGCCAGCCGATTCTTGTTGAGTTGGAGCGAGACTCGAAAAAGGTCGTGTGGACACTCGATCGCCATGAATCATTTGGAAACGACGTGTCTAACTCACTCTTGCTTGATATGGTCGGCAAGTCGGTGCGGTAGTTCGGTTCGTTTCACCTGGTGCAGCGAGTTGCCGTTTCATTCAAGTCCTGCACGTAGGACCCACTTGTTGCAGTCCAGTGCTTACAGCCCCTGCATTTCGGTTTCGATGACAAACACGGAGTCACCTGCTGTGATGAACAGGTGCCGCCGATCGGGGCCGGCGAAGGTTACATTTGCGGTCCAGCCCCGCGGCACTGCGATGTTTGTGATTTTTTCACCTTGGGAATTGAAGACGGTTACCCCACGGCCGGTCAGGTAGACGTTGCCTTTCCGGTCGATGGTCATTCCGTCACTGCCTGATTCACAGAACAGCGTTTTGTCCTTCAAAGTGCCATCTTCCGCAATCCGATAGCGGTACGTTTTGCCAGCGTTGATGTCTGCAACGTAGAGAATTCGTTTTGTGGCATCACCGATGATTCCGTTGGGCTGAATCAGGTCGCTGGCAACCTGAGAGACCTGTCCGTTGCCTGTCACTCGGTACACGCCACGTGGGTGATCGTCTGGGATGTTCTGAGTCCAGTAGGGGCGTTTGTAGAGAGGGTCGGTGAAATAGATGGTGCCGTCCCGGTCGACCCAGCAGTCATTCGGTCCGCCAAAATTTCGACCTTGGTAGGTCTTGGCGAGTACTTTCTTCTCTTTACTTGATGGGTTGATCTCCCATAGCTCATTTTGGTTGTCGGCGCACGCGATCAATCGAGACTCGTTGACATAGAACAAACCGTTACTGCGTCCCGCTGGCTTGAGCCAAGTGGAGACTGCGTTGGTTTTAAAGTCGTATCGAACGATCTGGTCGTTTGGCTGATCGGTGAAAAGAACATTGCCTTGTTCGTCCGGCGTAGGACCTTCGGTGAACTTATATTGGTCGGAGATGAGAACCAATTCTGCCTCGGGGCTGACAATTTGTGATCTCGCGGTTGGTGCGTTTGTTGCGATCAGAAAACAGCTAATCGCGAGGAAATGAATGCGGTCTTTCATTGATTTTGGCAAATCGAAGGGGTGAATGGCTCAAAGTTTTTTGCAACGCCGTGGACCGAGCCGTTTTTGGTCAGCTAGGATGCTCGATCTTCGAGAGAAGTCTATCTGATTTTTTGCTATTCGTGTGCTGAGGCTGATTTCGGATACAGTAGTAGAACTGTCAGGTATACCAGACGTAGATTTCGTTTGAGTGCGTAACGAGTTGGGTTGGATGGAGCGTCCATCTTGTTAACGTTTTCGGTGTGCCGGCCTATGATCGGTCTGAGTTTCCATTAAGTAAGAGATCCAATAGATGCGTTACGAGCATACGCAGCCGGGTTGGGTGGTTCGCGCAGTGATCGCGATGTGCGCGATTTCCATCGGCTTTTCTTCCCTCCGACTCACTTTCACAGCAGGTGGATCGCCGCCGTTGGCTTCTTTGTTTCCACTTGTCGTGATGCTGGTTCTGCTGATTTTATTTCATCGGCTCGTTGTGAAGATCGATGCAGAAAGTGTGCGAGTCAATTTCGGGGTCGGGCTAATTGGGTACACCTTTCTGTTACGAGATATCGTTTCGTGTCATGCTGTACGGTCACCTTGGTATTCGGGTTGGGGGATTCGAAAGATACGAGGCGGTTGGTTGTTGAATGTTTCGGGCTATCAGGCTGTTGAGCTTAGGCTGCGTAGTGGGAAGATTTATCGGATCGGAACTGATGACCAGGATGGTTTATTGAAGGCGTTAGAGACCGCGATTAGTGAAGGCAAGGCCTCGTGATGAGTCAAGAGTTGGATGGGAGCTGGATTGAAGCGAGCGGCGGTGAGCGGTTGCTGATTTGCAGGGCCGGGGTCGTCGATTCGCAAGCAGTTGAGGCCGCTGGTGAAGATACCGTGTGTTCTTCTGAGGTGACCCGATGTGCGGCGTGGTTCGTTCAAGCAAAGAAGGTGTCAACACCGAGTATCAATAGCTTTTGGTTGCAGCAATTTTTGCAGCATTGGGCTGGTGAACCGATTTGCCAAGGGGCGGTGATTCTGGCTGCATCTCAAGCGGGCTACGCGATTGCTCGCGAGCCAAATAGCAGGACTTCGAGTGTGAAGATCGGAGTCGATCAGGAATGTATCAGTCAGTTTGATTGCGGGTGTGGTCACCCCTGATTTTGGCCTGACGGCGAGAAGCTAGCATTTTGGTTCGTCTTGTTGGATCAGTGTGGTGTGCCAGTCTCCATTTCGCTAAAAGACGCAAAGACAAAATAGTAGCGGAGCCGGAAGGATTCGGTTTTGCTAGCGGCGATGTTGTGTTTCGCTGTTCAAGCACAAGCTCGCTACATCAAGAAAGCTGAGATCGAATGGATTCAGAATCTTCCAATTCAATTGGAATCGGCAACAATCATGCAAACGGCAAGCCTTCTGTGGTCGCCTCAGAACCAATCGATCTGTCGGTTGTTGTACCTCTTTACAATGAAGAGGAATCCGTGCCGGAGTTGCTTCGTCAACTGGATGCGACCTTGGGGCCTTTGCATCGCGAAGCAATGTTGGGTCGATCCGAGTCTTCAATTCTAAATTCAAAAACACTTCAGTCGGCAGAAGCTTTTCCGCGAGTCGATCAAGGAATCGATCAACGGCGCACGATGTCTTCTCGAACGGATCAGCGAGGTCTGCGTTGCGAGATTGTGCTGGTGGACGATGGCAGTCGAGATGAAACCTATCGTGCCGCGATTGATGCTGCGAGCCAGACGACGGTTCCAGTTCGTATCGTTTCACTACAGCGTAATTTTGGACAAACCGCTGCGATGCAGGCCGGAATCGATGCTTCATCTGGCGAGTTGATTGCGACCATGGATGGGGATCTTCAGAACGACCCTGCCGATTTGCCAATGATGGTTGAAGAGTTTCATTCGCGGGGACTGGATCTTCTCTGTGGCAAAAGAAAGAAGCGTCAAGACGGAATGTTTCTTCGTTTGATTCCGTCGTGGATCGCAAATCGCTTGATTGCCAAAGTGACCGGTGTGACGATTAGCGATAACGGTTGCAGTCTCAAGGTTTATCGGGGGTCGATTATCAGGCAGGTTCGCTTGATGGGTGAAATGCACCGATTCATTCCTGCATGGGTGTCCCAGGTAACGCATCCATCCAAGATTGGCGAAATTGATGTCCGACACCATGCGAGACAATTCGGGGAATCGAAGTACGGCATATCAAGGACGATCCGAGTCGTACTCGATCTTATGGCCGTGTTATTCTTCATGCGATTTAGGGCGCGTCCCGGGCACTTTTTTGGTCTGGTCGGGATGATGGTTGGTGCCATCGGCGCCTTGATGCTGGGTAGTCTCGTGGTCGCAAAATACGGGTTTGGCGAAGATATTGGAACTCGTCCGATGTTGATTGTTGGTTCTCTCGCGATGTTAAGCTCGGTGCAGTTTGTCTGCTTCGGGATCATGGCTGAAATGTTAACTCGCATCTACCATGAATCCGGTGGTCGGACATCTTACGTCGTTCGCGAGACGTCTGATCTTTTGGGATGGGTAGAAGCGGAAGACGCTAACTCAATTTCCATGAAGAAGGCAGGATAGCCGCATGGTCAGATGGTTGTGCGGTCACCCTTTGCGGCTGCCGTTGGCGTTAGCCTGTTACTTTGTTTTGCATGTTTTCGTGCGTAGCTTTGTCTCGGGAACGCTTGACTACGACGAATCCGAACAGGCATTTCTGTCTCAGTTCATAACGCTCGGTTACAACAGTCAGCCTCCGCTTTACACGTGGCTGCAGAGAGGCACCTTCGAGTTGTTCGGTTACTCGGTGATGTCGCTCGCTCTCTTGAAGAATCTTTTTATCTGGCTGACCTATGTGTTGGTTTTTGAGCTGATTCGACAGGCCACAGGAAAGACGGCATTGGGGTTAGTTGCCACATTGGGAATGTTGACGATACCGCAGGTCGCATGGGAAAGTCATCGCGATTTGTCGCACACGGTCGCAACGATGTGTGCGACCAGTTTATTGATCTACTGTGTTGTGATGATGGGTAAGCAGTCAGGTCACGTGAAGACTCGCTGGTATCTTTTGCTTGGCTTTGCCGTCGGCGTGGGGGCTCTTTTTAAATACAACTATGCCATTGTGGTTGTGGCGACCTTGGCTGCATCATTGACGATTCCCGTTTTCCGAAGTTCGGTATTGGATAGGCGGATTTGGCTGGCCGTGCTGATTGCCGCGGTGATGGTTTTGCCTCATGCATTTTGGATGCTGGAGCATTTCGCCTTGGCATCAACAAAAACGATGAATGCGTTGAGCGATGGAAGTACCGATTCGTGGGGGCTCAACGTGAGTCGAGGAATCGGTTCGATCACGACATCTTTCCTTGCATGCGCCGCGGGCCCTGTTGCTCTGTTTGTGTTTGGTTTTGGATCGAGATTGTTTCGAGGTGACTTGGCGGCAGGTCGTGGGCTCGTGTGCCCACTAGAGGTTTCCACTAGGCAGCTACTTGAGCGTTTCTTGGGTATGATCGTCTTCGTGTTGGTGGTGATGGCGTTGACCGGCAAGGCAGTCGATTTCGAAAATCGCTGGTTCCAGCCATTCATTTTTGTGGTTCCGGCTTGGATAACGCTGGTCTATTCGTCTTTGGTTCTAAGTGACGAGCGTTTCCAGCGAAATCAGATTCGCACCAGCGCGGTCATCATGGTGGTGATTTTATCTGCGGTGGTGTTTCGGCCCCTAACTGCCAGCTATCGCGGTAAGTACACGCGACTGAATTTGCCATATCCTGAAGCCGCGAGCGAAATGGTTCGGGCGGATCAAGAGGTGCCACGTTTTATCTTTGCTCACGACATGCGTGACGCGGGAAACTTGCGGTTGCGATTCCCCGGCTCGGTGGTGTTATGTGAAGAAACGCCGCACTTGATTACAGACGAATTGCAGAAGCAGTTTGAGGTCGCGGAGCACGTCTGGGGTTTTAGCTCCGTCGAGTCACGTCAGGACTGGGATTACTTTGCCGAGAGAGTCGCGAGTGATTTGAAGCTTCTAGTTAGCTCAAGCGTGGCGACGCAAGAACTTTCCGTTCCTTATCTTTACGGTGGTAAGGACGATCGTAAGACGTTCTGGTTTGCTGAGATCAATGCGATCAAGCCGAACGTGGTCGTTGCGAACCAGCCATCACACCGAGCTGCTTCCGCAAGATAGAGCGAGCAATGCAAAAGAGCGGGGCAGAACAAAATAAAAAGGGGTCAGGACCCTTTTTGAAAATAAAAAGGGGGCAGGACCCTTTTTGAGGCAAAAAGGGTCCTGACCCCTTAAAGGATCGCAGAAGTACCCCCTAGCAGATTCGAACTACTGTTTCTGGACTGAGAGTCCAGCGTCCTGGGCCTCTAGACGAAGGGGGCGAGATTCAACATTCTTGTCAAACCGAGGGATTTCGCAAGCACACCGGTGGCAATGAGCATGAAATCGGTAGCTTGGTGTTCCGGTTGTAACGGGACTCTGTGGAGCGGTTTTTCACCGAATCGGTGGCAGTTTTTTTTGCCGGCTTTCGTGATCGAGCAAGAAACGCTTGGTTTCGATCCCCCAACGATAGCCACCGAGTTTTCCGTCTGACCTGACGATTCGGTGGCAGGGAATGAAGTAAGCCAGCGGATTCGCGCCGCAAGCGTTCGCAACGGCTCGCGTCGCACTGGGCTTCCCGATAGCGTGAGCCAACCATCGATAGCTTTTCGTTTGTCCGGACGGAATGGACAGTAGCGCGTTCCATACCAAGTTCTGGAACGGAGTTCCCTGGATCACCAGTGGCAAATGGTTGATCCACTGCAGAGTACTTAAGCTCTCGAGACCGCGTGTGATCTCGAGTCTTTTTTCTTTGGGACGGGTGTCAATGATTGGTTTGGCGATGAGAAGGCAATCAGCACGACTAATACTTTGTTGATTTCCCTGATCGGCAGCCATCGATGGAGCGATAAATTTGACCGAAGTGAATCCTTCGTCATTAAGTTCAATTTGGACTGGCCCGCAGGGTGTTTGGATTTGAAGTTGGGCGGTTTGTGTTGTCACGTGTTAAGTCTGCTTTGAATTGTCAAACGCCGGCAGCGAGCATTTTTTCGACTGCATCGATTCCTCGCATGCCAATGGTAATTCCTGCTGCTGCGGCCTTAGGGGTCACGCCAACAATCTTTGCTTCCAGGAGGTCTTCAGGTTCCGCTAGCGGGCATGCGGGGGTTCCTTTGGCAATTGCGATTGCCTGATCAAACTCAGCGGGCGTCTCCAAATCGTAAATGCCGCAGCCTACGATTCCAAATTTGGTGATGATGGAGCAGTACTGCCCACCTTGCCAGCGATGGCTGAATCCGTTCGCCGTTCCGTTGGTGAATTGCATCACTCGCGTGGAGCTTCTTGGAAGTTCGTCGGTCATGGTTCTGCCCTCTAGACAAATGAAATGTTCTCGAAGCGAATCTTAACGGATTCGTTTCACTTGGTGTTGAGGTTCAACACGGTTTCCAAATGATTTGATTTAGGTCAAACTATGTTCCGCTGCGGCGGGTTTGTCTCGCTTTGCCTGATTGCCTGCCGACGCGATAACCAACCGACTCACTACTTCAACGAGCAGTCTAGAGCTATGAACCCTTTAGAGCGATTTTCATTCGGCGTTGGCGACCGTTTCGCCCATCAGGCAAAGGCGCAATTGCGTGCTTTTGAACTCCTTGCTGCCGAAGGCGTTCACGTTGCCCCGGTTTGGAATAAATCAAATCGTGAGCACAGTTTTGTGGGTTCCGAACCGCAAAGTGTGTTTGATGCTGCCAAGCTAGCTGTGGATGAAATGGCCTGGGATGCTCCTTGGTATGTTGATGCCGATCATATTCAACTTGCAACCGTCGATGCCTATCTCGGGTGCTCCGATTTTTTCACCATCGACGTTGCCGACTTGATTGGAAAAGAGCCGGAAGCAGCTGCCATTGATGGCTTCGTTGAAAAACACCCCGAGTTGGTCGGCACCTTGGCGATTTCCGGCATCGATGAACTAATGGTGATCAGCCAAGACGATGTACGCGCTGTCGCCTCCAAGTACCTCCTCGCGGTGAGGGAAGCGGGTGAGATCTACCGGCACATTGAGTCCAGCAAAGGCGAAGGTGGATTCATCGCGGAGGTGTCGATGGACGAAACCGATGCACCTCAGACACCGCCCGAATTATTGGTCATCCTTGCTGCGCTCGCTGACGAAGGGATCAAGCTGCAGACAATTGCTCCAAAATTCACTGGTCGTTTCAATAAGGGAGTTGATTACGTTGGCGACCTAACTCAATTTGAGAAAGAGTTTAATGACGATCTCGCGGTGATTGCTCATGCAATCAAGACTTATGGATTGCCAGGGAACCTCAAGCTTAGCGTTCATAGTGGCAGTGATAAATTCAGTCTTTACCCGATCATTCGACAAGCTCTGCAACGTACTGGCGCTGGAGTGCATTTGAAGACCGCCGGCACAACTTGGCTCGAAGAACTCATTGGATTGGCAGAAGCAGGTGGTGATGGCTTGGAGTTGGCCAAAGAGATCTACACCTATTCTTATGAGCATGTTGACGAGTTGTGCGCACCCTATGCGTCGGTGATCGATATCGATCGTTCGCAGCTGCCTGATGTTGAGACGGTCAAAGGATGGACGGGCGCACAAATGGCCAACGCGATTCGGCATATCCCCGGTCATGCAGAATTCAACGCCAATGTGCGTCAGTTGTTGCACGTCTCGTTCAAAGTTGCTGCTAAGACCGGTGAACGATACACCGATCTGCTGAAGAAGCATCAGGAGATCGTCTCGGCTGAGGTGACAAAGAATATCTTTGACCGTCACCTGAAGCCGCTCTTTTTGGGGTAGTGCCTGTTCCGTAGGCCACTAAAGGTTCGCCAAGGGAGTTTCCGCATCGCCAAAACGATCAATCGAGACTCCCATGCGTTGCGCCAGCGATAGGTAGAGGCTGCAGAGTTTGCGATCTTCGTTTGGAGATCCTGTGTAGTCGAGAACCCGTCCGGTTTTTAGTTGACCATCGAGTCCGCCGGCGAGCAGCAGCGGGACTCTGGATGAATCATGCCGGCTGCCTGACCACATGTTGTTAACAAACATCAGGCAAGAATGGTCTAGAACCGTGCCATCCCCTTCTTGCATCGAATCGAGTTTCGAGGCGAGGTAGGCGAATTGCTCGCAGTAAAAACGTGAGATGCGTTCCCAGTCGTCTGAGGTGTCATGATGTGACGCCGAGTGGTGTGCGTTGCGAACACCCAAGAATGGGTAAAACAAACCTGAAATGTCACGGCATAGAAGCAAACTTGCGAAACGAGTCTTGTCGGTTTGCATCGCGATCGCAACGAGATCACACATCAATTTCATATGCTCTCGTATGTCCTCTGGCAGTCCATTGTCTGGCCGGTCCATTGCCGGAAGCGGTTTGCCCGATTGTTTGCTTTTTTGTGCGGCGGTTTCCTGTCCGCCTCTCATCTGCTCAATTCTCTTTTCAACTTCTCGCACGCTCGAGAGGTATTCATCGAGTTTTGCTCGGTCGGCGTAACCGACTGATCGTCTGATGTCACTTGCATGTTCAGTCACTCGATCGAGAATGCTCTTGTTTCGCTTGTTCCCTTTGTTGTCAAACAAGCTGTCAAACGCCAGCGATGGGTAAACCTCCATTGGTACCGGTGAGGTGGCGTTTTGCCATGAAATATGCGAGCTGTAGGCCATCGAGAAATTCGTCTCGTGATAACCGGTGGTCGGTTGTTCACACCCCAGCACCATACTTGGCACGGCTGTGGTTTGACCGAGTGCGTTCGCGAGTAGTTGGTCGATGCTGATACCACCTTTGAGTTCTGCCCCTTTTTGAAGAGACGCACCGGAGAGAATGTTGCCGGTCTGTCCTGGGTGGATCCCAACACCGGTTGCGTTTTGATTGAATAATCCCTGCACAACATTGATTTTTGATGTCAGGTTTGAGAGTGGTTTCAAACTCTTGCCCAATTCCATTTCGGAGCCGTCACCTCGAGCCCACCAGTGATCGGTATGAACACCGCAGGCCATGAAGAGAACTGCAAATCTCTGAGGGCAAGTGTTCTGCTGAGTCTGCGCTTCATTCTGGTCTCCCCAAACCGCCAGCGACTCCATCCACGGGAGGGCGATTGCTGTCCCCGTTCCGCGTAGAAGGGTTCGGCGATTCAACGCATGGGAACTGCGAGGAGGATTCATTGAACGCCTCTTTGATCTCTGAGCGTTATGAAGCGAATGAGGTCTTTGGGTCATCAGATTGAGTGTTGGCTTGGAGATATAGCGTGTTGGCTTGGAGATGAAGGTTCGTCAGTGTGGTGACTCGGCTTGTCTGGTTGGTGAGGTCGGTGTGGTCATCTTGACCAGGCTCGAACGCTTTCGATTTCAAATGGTTTTTGGCAGGCTATAGGCTTTGTGGATCAGAGCGAAGTGCTCGCTTGAATTTGAACTGCCGGCTATTGATGACGACCTGAAGTAGGTCTTGGAACCCAGCTTCGTGATGAATGGCAAGGTTCTTCATTGTTTCCACAAGGCTCTCGTCCGATAATTGTAGACTACGTCCTAGTGAGTAAGAGAGCAGTTTTCGGCAGAGGTTGTCAGCGAATTCATCGATGCGATGCGATCGGATGTACTGCTTGAGTCCCTCGATTCCTTGGTCGTCAGTCTCAAATCCCTTCCCGTCATCGATGGGGAACGAAACCTTGGTTTCAATAAGGCGACCGCCGAGGTCGTGAGTTCGCCGTTCGCCGATTGGACCGAAGCCTTCAAAGGCGAGGCCGATTGTGTCAAAGCGTTGGTGACACCCCGCACAGCTAATATGTTCACGATGCAATTCCAGTGATTCACGCAGGGTCAGTTGACCCATGAGCTCTTCGTTATCCGGCAGTTCGGGGACATTTGGCGGTGGTGGGGGGATTCTCTCACCAAGAATCTGTTTGACGACCCAGTAACCTCGCTTCACCGGACTGGTGCGTAGACCAGGCGAATTCTTGGTTTGGAAGACTGCCATCCCTAGGAGTCCGCCCCGACCGTACTGGGTTGCATCTTGGAGATGTGTCCAATCTGCATTGCTGTGATGTTCGAGCGACAAGTTTAGCTGATCAGATAACGCGTCTTGTTCGATCTCCTTCACCAGTGATTTGATGTCGATGCCATAGTGTTTTATCAGTGCTGCATTGACAAACGTATCGTTGCCGAGGGCCAGGTCGGTGACTGGACGATTGCGTTGGATCGAGTCGGTCAGCAAGCGGATTGGTTCTTGAAACATCGATTCACGTAGAACCGAATTAAACTGCGGGAATTTTTCTCGATCAACACTGTTGTGTGATTGGAACTGACGAAAGTCGAGCCACTGTCCACCAAACTCGGTTGCCCAGCCGGAAATTTTGGGGTCTTGGATCATCCGACGCATTTGCATGCTGAATTGGTCAGGCGACTTGAGCGATTGCGTCTCAGCAGCGGCGGCCAATTCTTTGTCAGGTTGACTAGACCAGAGTAAAAAGCTGAGTCGATTCGCAAGGTCGTTATCGTTCAATGGGATCGGCGAGTCGGAATTGGTGGCGAGTTCGAGGTGGTAACAGAAATAGGGTGACATGAGGATCGATACCAAGGTGTCCTCGATCGCCTCGCGATGGCTAAGCTGGTCCGCATCGCGACGCTGTCGATAAAATGATTCGATTTGTTCAATGTCTGATGGATGAAGCGGCCTGCGATAAGCCCTTGATGCAAATTCAATTAGTCCGCGTAGATGTGCGGGTTCGGCATCGATACGCTGTTGTTCAACCTGACGGATCTGTGAATTGATTTCAGAAAAGAAAGTGTCAATCGCTTCCAGTTCTTGATCGCCACCTCCACTCATGATTGCTTTGTCTCGATACAGTTGTCCAAGTTTTGCGATCTGGCTTTCATCGGATGCTGATCGGTTTTCCGGTCTCGCGAAGTCGAAGACTTCATCGCGTAGGTAACGCGAGTCTGTGCGGTCAAACCAAAGGAATCCCGAGTACTGTCGACTCGGGGCATCAGTCACGAAATTGAGTTCCGCCCAAAGCTGATCAAGTTCGTGTTGCTGGGTCTTGTTGAGCATTAGGTCATACAGCGGTTTGTCATCGCGAAAGTAACCCATCATGCTGTGAAATCCAGCACTCAGTAGTCGGCCTTTCTCACCGTCTTGTTTTTGGTTCGCTGCGACATAATCTCGACCACGTTCCGAGACATACATGGCGTCGGGGAATACTTCGCAGAAGACGCGGAATTCCTCCGTGATTTCTTTGCCGTGATCGCCATCAGCAGGAAGCTGGAGTAGCTGCTCAGCAATCGCAGCAACGGTAGTTGGATCGCCGTGCTCACCATTGGCTGATGGGTTGCTTTCGGCGTTCGGGTTGGAACTGTTCGCTGGGGAAATCAGCCGGTCGGTGTTCGCTCGTTGGCGATGTTTGACGTACTGGTGATTCTTCCACAAAACAAAAGGTTGCGAGCCAGGGTTGCCACCCTCGATCCGGATGTTCGGGAATTCAAAAGTGAGTTTGCTGCGGACCTGCTCGATGATTTCCTGCATTTCTTCGCATTGATGCTTTGCCGTCTGGGAACGTTCGAGGTCGTTCGGCAGTGCTCTCCAACGTGATTGAATGAAGTGGATCGGGCCGCCATCGATTGTTTTTTGGTGAAGCAGATTCCAAATGGTGACGAGGTACTTCTTGCTGAGACCCTCTTTAACAGCAAAGCTTGCGATTGATTCCGGTCGTCTCGGACCCTGCTCGGTCTCAAGCAAAACCTTCCACTTCCACGCCGCGAGAAGGTAGCTCGAATAATCTGTGGTTAAGGATTCATAGAAGCTCACGATTCGTTTAACACAATATTTGTCTCTGTCGGTATCGGTGACAACGCGGTGCGGCGCGAAGGCGATCGAGTCGGGTGTCAGTACCAAGTGGTCTGCGACGAATCTGGCTGCTGTAAGGTACTTATTCAGGAGAGCGGGGGACATGGTCAGCGACTCCCCGCTGTTGTCAAATCCTGCGGGGTTGGCTGGGTCAAGCGGAAAGGTCGCGGTCGGTTGGAGGTCAAAACCCGTGAGGTCACGGATGGTGCGATTATATTCTGAGTGATTCAGGCGACGGACTAAGACCTCGCCGGGATCGCCCGATGTCCGATCCGATTCAATTTTCTTTAGGTGGGCAAACCATTGTGCAATCTCCGTTCGCTCTTGATCACTTGGCTGTGCGTCAGCGTCTGGTGGTGGCATCTCGTTTGACACAACGCGGTCAACGAGTATCTCCCACAGTTGAAATCCTGCGGCCACCTTTTGGTGCGAGTCAAAGCCGCTTAGGTCGAACATCGCTTCTGCCTCGGTTCCACTGTGGCAATCGATGCAGAATTGCTCCAAGAGCGGTCTAATGTGTCGTGAAAACTGCTGGTCACTTGTCCGGATTTTCGCTTCGTAAAACGAAGGGGCCGACGAGCTTCGGTTCGATGAGGACGTTTGAGTCGACGAGAAGGCCTGGTCGTCGGTGTCGTTGGGTTGGTCGCCACCGAATGCTTGAGTCGCCAACACGACAAACATGAGAATGCCGTTGAGTGGTGACGGGAGAGGGAACCTCCAATTCATGGCTTTGGCATTTCGTGTGAGTGAATCAGGGTCTGGGTCTGGAGGCTTCACGCTGGGTATATCGTTCTGGGTGCTTCGTGCTTCGTGCTTCGTGCTTCGTGCTGGGTGCTGGGTGCTTCGTGCTGGGGTCGGGGCATCCCGCTGCGTTTGAGCGACGCATTTTAGAACAGATCTCGACCCGAGTCACGGCAGATTCGTTGTCGAAAGATGTGCTGGCTTTGCTCACTCGCAGGGGCCGTCGGTCGCTGGTGAGACTGATCTTTTTTTCTGCACGCGAGGTCATTTGGCTTTTACTGTTTCTGAATCGGTTATCTTTTGTTGCTGGCGAGTTTTGTCTCGCACCTTTAGTTGGTCAACGCGACGCCGAACTTATGTTCGAAGTGTTGGTCTTCTTGATTACACACCGACGCGGATTGGAAGCGGGGCGGATTGAAGCGATGCTAACAGAGAAGAACGCGTGTGAGCGTGTAGGCCGTCGAACGGCGCTACGAACTGCCATGAACTTAGGGCTGGGGGTATTGGCTCATCTTGGTCTTGGTGCCGGATATGGTGCTAACTCTTTCTTGAAGAACACATCGGCAGACGATCTTGGTGGTGAAAGCAGTTCCACTGGATTGGCGACCGAGAAAGCTTCTTTGGTAGATGGGATCGGTCTCGGATTTGGAACATACGGAATGAAAGGCCTGCCGGTGCTTGAAGCGATCAAGCAGACCGGGAGGATTGGTTACCGGGGACTTGAGTTCTGCCTGATCAACGGGTGGCCGACTTCAATTCCCGCTTTGACAACTGTTGGGATCAGTACGGTCAACGGTGCACTCGGTGCTAGCGATCTTGTTGTTCCCTCATTGCTTGAAAGCCTTCCATGTCTTGGTGGGCGAGAACGGCATGAGGAGAATCTGCGACGACTTAGAGCCGCTACAAGTTTTGCCAAGCAACTTGATCAACCAGTGCCTCCGGTCGTCCAGTCAATTGTCGGTGGCAGATCGGGTGACTGGGAGCGTTCCAAAGATCAACTTGTTTCTGAGTTGAGGGGTTGGGCCGAAGTAGCTGAGCAATCGGGTGTCTTAATCTGCTTCAAGCCGCACGCCTCCCATCTGGTAAGCCGACCTGAACAGGCGCTCTGGGTGATCGAACAAGTTGGAAGTGAGCGGCTCAGGTTAGTCTACGACTACAGCCATTATTATTTGGAAGGTCTTGGTCTCGAGGAGAGTCTGGATGCTCTGCTGCCAGCCACCCCTTACATTCAGGTTAAGGATAGTCGGGGGGAATTGGGCAAGCATCAGTATCTACTGCCCGGTGACGGGGAGACTGATTACGCGTTAATGTTCACGCACCTTTATAAAAAGGGTTATCACGGTTTCGTTAACGTGGAGGTGAGTTCCATGATCCATCGTCAAACGGGTTATGATCCGATCGCGTCAGCTGAGATCTGTTTTGCGAGGTTGGATCCGATCATGCAGCGAGCTCGCGAGGCAGCTCAATGATTGGATTGTGTTCGTCGTTGCTGCAATATCCATTTGTAGTCCGATCGCGGTGCTTTTCCTCGCCGTGTTCGGATTCAGTTTCGCGCAGCTCTTGTTCCGGTTCCTCAGGCATTGTGGATGTTTTTTGCGGATGCCTTGGGATTGCTGGCCATCACTTTGAGTGATTCAATCAACTCTGATTTCCTTCGATATTGATGCCAAAATTTACGATCGTTATCAGTGATCGATCCAAGCATGACGCTGGGTACAAGAAGAACCGCCTTTATTGGTCTTTGGCAGCGTCGCTCGGTGGCTATGGAGAGTTGTGTCTTTATTGGTTTCTCAGGGAGTACTACGGTGGCGAGTCCGTTGAGTTGCTTCGTCCGTCTGAGCTTTTGAGACGCTCTGCAACTTGGCAGACGGATTATCTGATGGTGGGTGTTCCGACGCGGTTAAGCCGAGAGCACCTGAAGAATGTGCGGTATGGTCGGATGTTGCTTTATGACTCTTCGGACCATGACGGCATCAATTTTTTATATTCGGACGAGCAGTTTTTGCTCTCTAAGGCTGACTGTTGTCTGAAGCACTTTCGGGATCGCCGCTGGTCACTTCCTGTTCGAATCGGCTTGCTCCCAATTAAGCGACCGCCCTTGAATAACCGTTTGTACTGGAAGCTTCGCCGCTGCAGTTTCGATGCTGTAATGCCAGTTCAAGATAGGCCATTTGATGTTGGTTTTGTCGCGAGGCCAACTGGTGATTTGCGTTCCAATGTACGACTTCGATGGTTGGTTGAATTGTCAAAATCGGATTGTGGTTTTAGTCGCTGGGGCGGCTTGGTTGGGGGGCCGGCCTGGCGAGAGGAATTTGCCGATCACGCGATTCCTGCTGACTGCTGGATGGGACGCAAGAAGGTCGGCTTTTCAGAATATTTCGACGGGCTTTGTCAATCCAAGGTAGCCTTAGCACCTTCAGGATATGCTCCATGGACATTTCGTCATTATGAAGCGATTTACGCGGGCTGCATGTTGGTGACCGAGGATCTTGATCCTTATGAGTTCTTAGTTCCGATTCCATCACAGTCGGTGGTGCAAGTCGGGCCGGGGAAAAGTGTTGTGGATGGTGTTCGGGAAGCTGTGGATCTTTCGTTGTCTGAGCCAAATCGAGTGGTTGAGGCAAGGAGGGAGTTAGAAAAGTGGATTGACCAAGGGCGTTACAGTAAAGGATGCAATTTAACGCTGGACCGTTTTTTGAAAGAAATGGAAACCTAGTTGACGTTGGTTTCATTCCTTGGAAGCGGTGGTTTCACTTCTTACATGTGCTATGTTACCGCGTGCTAATGAAGCCAACGCGGCGGCGAATTACCGGTTTCATTCAAATCTCGGGTCGGCTGATTGGTTGCAGGGGGGAGGGGTTCATGCCGTTTGTTGCGTTTAGGCGAAACGGTGATCGATGGCTATTAGCTTACGTCTTGTTACTCTGCGCAGTGACCGGGTGTAGTCGCTCGGAGTCTTATCCATCCCAACCTATTACTCTCCTGTGTCCGTGGTCCGCCGGTGGCGGGACCGACCGAGTTTCCCGCCAGGTTGCTGTGCAACTTGAAGATGTGTTGGGAGTCCCGGTGAATGTCATCAACGCAACCGGTGGTTCCGGAGTGACTGGACATACCCGTGGATCGCAGACGCGGCCGGACGGATATACCCTGACGATGGTGACGGTGGAGCTCAATATGCTTCACTGGCGTGGTTTGACTTCGGTGACCTACAAAGATTTTCAGCCACTTCATCTTTTGAATCGCGACAGCGCAGCTTTGTTCGTCAGCGATGACAGTAAGATTGAGTCTTTGGATCAATTACGAGATGAGATCAAGCAACGGCCCGGCGAGTTCAAAGCGAGCGGAACAGCATTTGGTGGTATTTGGCACGTCGCGATGGCTGGTTGGCTTGATCAGCAGGGGGTCGATCCAACCGCCGCTACCTGGATCTCAATCAATGGTTCAGGTCCCTCGATTCAGGAGCTTAATGCCGGCGGAGTGGACTTCATTTGCTGCTCGCTGCCGGAAGTGGATGCCCTGTTGGCTTCGGGCAAGGTTCGATGCTTGGGGGTAATGGCTGACCAGCGGGTTGCTGGATTCGAGCAGGTCCCAACCTTCAAGGAACAAGGGCACGAGTGGTCGATTGCGGGTTGGCGTGGAGTTGCGGCGCCGGTCGGCATTCCGGAGGATAGGCTCGAGCGTTTGGAAGCAGCCATAGCAAGTGTGGCTAACAGTGATGAGCTTCGTGATTTCATGTCACAGGCGGGATTCAACCTCAGCTTGGAAGAGCCCGGCCAATTCGAACAGACTTTATCAAAGCAAGATCGCATCTTTGAAAAAGTGTTGACTGGACCAGCATTCACGTCGATCAAGGGAGAGCAATTTGGACCGATGCTTTTCCCAATGGTGATCTTAATTTTGCTGGATGGTTTGTTGGCGGTTCTTATCTGGAAATCTTTTGTTGCCAATCAACCGGTTCGAGCAGAAAAGTTGGTCTGGTCCAAGCTGTTCGGGGTCATTGCGGCTTGCACTTTCTATTGGCTGGTGTCGGAGATCATTGGGTTTTTGCTTGGGGCGATCTTTTTAATCATCGTGATCGGGTTGATGGTCTCGCCTCGCAATCATCGCATTGATCATTTGCGGCTGACGTTCCCGTTTGCGTTCCTGTTTAGCGTTTTGGTGTACCAAGGTTTTGCGATCTGGCTGAGTGTGCCGTTGCCTCGCGGTTGGTGGGGATGGTGAGGTGATGATGGCTGAAGTGCAGCAAGCGTTTTCGCAGGTCTTTCTCGATCCGGTGATTTGGCTGATCGTGATCGGTGCCGCAGTGTATGGGATTTTTCTCGGGGCGATGCCCGGTCTGACCGCAACGATGGGCGTGGCACTCTTCGTGCCGATCACCTACTGGATGGATCCGGTGCCGGCGTTGGCCGCGATCGTGACGATGGTTGCATGTGCTATTTTTGCGGGCGATATTCCCACCACCTTGATGCGGGTTCCCGGTACTCCCGCATCGGCTGCTTATGCAGATGACGCGTACTCGTTGGCCCAGCGTGGGCGGGCGAACCAAGCTTTGTTTGGTGCGTTATGGTTTAGTGTTTGTGGCGGACTGTTTGGCGGCATATTGTTGATGCTTGTGGGACATCAGTTGGCCGCACTGGCTGCTCTGTTCAGTGTTGCGGAATACTTTTGGCTCTATCTGATGGGGCTGAGCTGCGCGGTGGTGGTTGGCAAGGAGGGAACGCTCCGTAGTGGGATCGGGCTGCTGATAGGGTTGTTCTTTTCGACGGTGGGGCTCAGTGCGGTATTCGGCGAAGCACGCTTCACGTTTGGTCATCCAGAGCTGTTTCAAGGGATCAACTTCATTCCCGCCATGATCGGTTTGTTCGGGCTCAGCGAAGTTCTCCGCGGGGTGATGGGGAGTGGTTCGGTTTCGTCCACTGAGGTCGCTCAGGATTCAGAGCAGGGAGTTTTTCTGAGTACCGTTAAAAGCTTTGCTCGACGGCAAGGTGCTTGGTGGAGGTCGAGTCTTCTTGGGGCGGTGATCGGTGCTTTACCGGGGGCTGGTGCCGATATGGCGGCCTGGGTGTGTGTTTCCGTCTCGAAGCGATTTAGTAAAACGCCAGAAGATTACGGGCGAGGGTCATCGGAGGCGATCGCTGATGCATGCTCTGGGAATTCATCCTCCCTCGCAGCGGCTTGGGTGCCCGCTCTTGTTTTTGGGATTCCTGGCGACTCGGTGACCGCAATCGCCATCGGCGTTCTCTACATGAAGAATCTTCAACCTGGCCCGGAGATTTTTGAGCAGCAGGGGGCGTTGGTCTACAGTCTTTACTTCCTCTTTTTGCTCGCCAATGTGGTCATGCTGCCAATTGGTTGGCTAGCGATTCGAGCATCGCGACAGGTGCTGCGAGTTCCACGCTGGATCCTGCTGCCGGTGATCACCTTGTTCTGCGTGGTGGGTTCGTTCGCGGTCAACGGTAGTCGCTTTGACATCGCGTTAATGTTGGCGTTTGGCTTGCTTGGAGTTGTATGCGAGCGGTACCGGATTTCCATCGGCGCGATGGTTTTGGGTTTGATTCTCGGTGGTCCTCTCGAGGAACGTTTTGTTCAGACACTTGCTGGTAGTCAAGGAAGCTGGACTGGATTTTTTGATCGACCCGTCGCTTTCATGTTGTCGATACTTTGCGTTCTCGTCTGGGGACGCGTGTTTTGGAAATCATTCTTCGCGGATGGTGTGGAGGATCGTTTGACAGAACAATTGGGTTCCACTCCAACGGAAGAAGGTGGCTGATCTCTTCAAAGTTTGTTGATCGTTAGGAGTGGGGCGAACGACGATGCTTGCCCTCTCGAATCGTTTCTTGGTTTTTCGATGGTTTTCCGCGGAGAGGAATGCAATGAGGAATATCGCAAGTTGCTGGCGTTTGATGGTGTTCGCAGTGCTGCTGGGATGCCAGGTTTCTACTTTGATTGGGCAGACTCGTGATGAAATGGTGAGGGAGGATCGTCGAAAAGTAACCGAGGATGGTTTCTGGATCTATAACGATTTACCCAAAGCGTTCGAGCAAGCGAAAGCATCAGGGAAACCGATTTTAGTGGTGCTGCGTTGCATACCGTGTCATGAGTGCGTCAAGCTTGATGATGAGCTGGTGGATAAGGATCCTGTCATCCGTCCTCTGCTCGATCAGTTCGTCTGTGCAAGGCAGGTATCGACCAATGGCTTGGATCTGAGTCTTTTTCAGTACGATACTGATCAATCATTCGCGGTATTCATGCTCAATGCTGATGGGACGATCTATGGCCGCTTCGGTACCCGGTCTCACCGTACCGAGTGGTATGGTGACGTCTCGTTGCCAGGAATGGCCAAGGCGCTTCAGGGGGCTTTGGATCTTCATCGGGGGTATCCAGGTAACCGCCATTTGGTGGATGGTAAGCGAGGTGACAAACCTGAGGTTGCGAGTCCAGAGCAATACCCAAGCTTGAAAGATCGATTCACCGAGAGCTTGGATTACAGCGGCGACGTCGCGAAAAGTTGCATTCACTGTCATCAAATTGGTGATGCTCAAAGGCAGTTTCACTGGGAGAAGAAAGCGGGGATTCCCGAGGAAGTTTTGTTTCCTTACCCACATCCAAAGTCGATTGGTTTGACACTTGACCCAAAACAACGGGCTACTGTTCAAGGGGTTCAGCCGGGATCGGTTGCAGAGCGAGCCGGCTTGATGGTGGGCGATCAAATTGAGTTGATTGGTGGACAACTGCCACTGTCCTTTGCGGACATACAGTGGGTCTTACACCGCACGCCTCCTCGCGGTGGTTCGATTCCAATCGAGGTGTCTCGGTCATCGGGGCGAGTAGATTTGACATTGTTATTGGAAGAGGGTTGGAGGCAGGAAGGCGATATTTCTTGGAGGGTCTCTACTTGGGGGCTGCGGCGGATGGTCACCGGTGGCATGGTCTTGGTGGAAGCAGACTCCGACCTACGAAAAGCGTCAGGAGTAAGCGAGGGTGAAATGGCGCTTTCGGTCAAGAGTGCTGGTAAATATGGGGCGCATGCTGCTGCTAGGCGAGCCGGCTTTCAGGTTGGCGATGTGATTGTTTCCTATGATGGAAAGACGAATCTGGGTAGCGAACAGCAGTTGATCCACTATGCCACAACTCGCCTCGCGCCTGGGAAGTTGATTACTGTGAAAGTCCGACGCGGACAAGGTGGTGTCAGCCTTGTCCTGCCGATCCAACCTTGATTGTGCTTTGGCTAGATTGGTACGATACCGCTGGGTTCACTTGAATGTTTGTATGGGTGGCTGGCTGAATTAGCAGGATGTCGATGAAAAGAATTCCACGCACCATGGCTGGTGTGCGATCCTCGGTTCGCAGTGGTGCGAACCGCATTCTGGATCGCGTCAGGAATCGCGTCGTCCCTCGAGACCGGCAGGCTTTGAGCAGCTTGGCTGGTGAAGTCGCACTGCGAACGTTTCAGCGCGAAGAGATTTTGTCGCATCAGAATCAGATCTTCGAGGATTCGCTCCGATTAAGTCGTAGTTTTTCCGGACCAAATTTCAAGCGAGTCGGCAGAGATGACTTGGTGCGGATGGTCAAAATGTACGACGCTTGTTTTTTTGACGGAAAGGTATTGCCGCTGGCTGCTGCCGAGGGCATGGATTTTTCTATCTCGTCTCGCATGACCAAAGTTGCGGGGAAATTAGTTACGCACTATCCCGATGGCACCGCGAGTGGAAAACGAAGATTTGAATTGGTGCTGTCGTCAACACTTCTTTTCCAAACCTTCGAAGAACAAGGGCAGAAAGTCGAAGTCACCGGTCGCACCTGCATGAGTCGTCTTGAAGCGATGCAGCGAGTGGTCGAGCATGAGTTTGTGCATCTGATTGAAATGCTGATTTGGAACAGTGGGAACTGTAACGAGGCGAGATTTCAATCGATCGCAAAACGCTATTTTTTGCATACCGATTATCGTCATTCTTTGATCACGCAGCGTGAACGCGCAGCGATGCGATTCAACCTTAGGCTCGGTGACCAAGTGCGTTTCAAGCACGACGGTAAGATCCTTGAAGGACGCGTGAATCGCATCACACGAAGAGCAACTGTTTTAGTGCCGAGTCATCGTGGTGAGTTATTCTGCGATGGGCGACGTTACCAGCGGTTTTATGTTCCGCTGGAGAAACTCCAAAAGGCTTCTTAATCAAGTGCGTCGTGTTGATCGCAGGTGAGACGGTCTGTGATTCAGTGGGTCATGGCGTAGGTGACGATGTTGATTCCCATGGGATACGCCTTCTTGACCGAGAATTCTTCGAAATACCACTGGGCTTCACCTTCTCGCTCCCAGCCATCGCCCAAGTCCGTGTTGTGGCAAATGAATACCATAATTCGACCTTCGTCATCGTAGATTGCGCGATAGTTCGGCGTGCTTGTGTCACTTCCATCACGTGAACGTTCCCATGAGCCGATTCTGCCATCTCGAGTTGCGTAGGCTGCATTGATCGCAGGAACCTGAGGCTTTTCCTTCATCGGGTAAACGCATTGAAAAATCTCGTGCGACAACGGAACGTCTTGGGGGTCACGCTCAGGGAAAACGCGTTTTAACTCCAGTCGTAGATTTTCGTACTGCGAGTCGCCCCAGAAATCATCCACCATCAGGAACCCGCCATTAAGACAATATTTTCTAAGTGCGTTGACTTCGTCTTGGCTGAAGATCAGTGCGCCTGGTTCAATGATGTAGATGAACGGATAGTCAAAGAGTCGTGGATCAGTGAGGTCAAGGACGATTGGTTCAGGATTCACCTTGAGCGATGTCAATTCTTGCAAGCGAAGCGAGAAGTTTAGGTCACTATCTCGATAGTCAGTTGCCCAGCCACCTCCACGTCGGCCGTAGCCACCGTAGGAGTCGTATCGGATTCGAACAAAGGTGAAGACATCATCCTGAAAGTCCGAGTCGATTTCCCAAGTTGGAACTCCATTTCGTCCTCCATCCATCCCGCGATTCCAACCTCCGCGCTGAGCCAGAGTGATCCCGGCAGTGACCGCCATGGCGATGCAGACCGTGCTGATCCAGATTGACCGTTTGCTTACGATGCTTTGGGAAACGTTGGCAGGTTGTGACGTGATCTCGGACCTGCGGTTGTTACCCTGCGAAGTAATTTGCTGGTTGTCTGTGTCAATCGTCATGGAAGTGAATGTAGGCGAGGAATGTCGTTAAGCTGACTGGCGGGTGTGTCAACGATTCGTTGTCAATGCTATTGGTCTTTACTGCGAACTACCGGTGATTCGCAGCAATAATTCATGGGCTTCACGGTATCGTGGCGCCTCCGCAAGTGCGAGAAGGACATGCTCCTTGGCTTGTTGAAGCTGTCCGCCATCAAAATGTGCTTTGGCGAGTCGGAAGTGGATCAGTGCTGGATCGATCGGATCCATCGATGAGAGAGCGGTTAGCGAGTTGATTGCTTTGTTAGCAGTTCCCAGTTTCTCGGCCGCTAGAGCTACCGACTGATGCCCCTCTTCACGCAGCGGATTGATCGCTAGGATTTTTTCGGAATCTTGCAGTAATTGCTCCCAGTTACCGTTTTCGATCGAAAGCTCATTGAGGCGGAATAACGCATCAAGTGAACTGGAGTTGAGTTGGATGTAATCTCGAAGGGCTAAGGATTCACCATCGGTGTCTTTTAGTTGCCTCTGAGTCTCTGCAAGTAAATAGAGAGGGTCACCGGAACCGCCTGTGAAGCAACCCAGCGTTTCAAGACGTCGAAGTAACGGCAGTGCATCTTTCGGGCGACTCTCCTGGAAATGCTTTTCTGCCAAGGATCGTAAACCCCAGTAATGGTTGGGTGATTCGGAGATGAGTGTTTCCAGATCGGCAACGGTCGGTGACTCAGGGATGTCCTCGCGGCTCCAATCAGCATCAGGTCCAAATTCGTTCGCTACACGTTTGGCATATTCTTGGAATTGAGAGTCGAGTTTTGCCAATGAGCCTACGGATTTTTCAAGTGCCGATGAGATCGGTAGTCCATCCGCAAGTGAGTTGAGGATTTCTAGAAGTGCGCGTTGGCCATGGTTTTCGATCAGAAATTCAATCACGAGAGATGATTGGTAGTAGGCGAATTGTAAATGAATGGGCGAAGGCGGAGTAAGGAATGCACTGCTAAGTTGACTGACGGGAGTGAGTGATTCAGCGAGTAGCATTTCACGATAGATGGGCGTGATCTTTTCACCCCAAGAAGGGTCTCGCTGTCTTTCTTCGTAAACCGATATTCCTTCACTGAGCCACCGAGGCATTCGATTGTTGGTTTTTTCTAACGTCACGACATGGCAGAACTCATGCCACAAGACACTTTGCCAATTGGTTGGGTTGTCACCCTGCGAGGCGGGGCTGTTGGCCGTAATGACTTTCCCAAAACAAACTCCGAGGAATCCCGCTCCGCCAGGTAGGCCGAAGGTTCGTATGGCAAAGTCTTTTTGATCCGGGAAAATTTCAACCACAACCGGTGCGTTAGGTTCCACTTCATATTTTTTGCAAAGGACTTGTTTGGCCTCGGATAACAAGGAGAGGACTTGTTGACCGTAGATGGCGGCCTCGCCAGAGTCCATTCGCAAGACGATTCCATCGGCTTCAATGGTTGTGAATGACTTGATGCGCTGATTGAGGTTTAGCAGATTGACCGCTACCACGTTGTACGGATCTTGGTCTGCGACCTGCTTCGCAAGTTCCCACCCAACTTGATCATTACCCAGACGCAGAAGGTCTTGGGAAAGTTGAAACTTGGCGGGTACAAAGCCCGAGTCCAGTTCGAGGGCACGGCGCTGGTAGGCTGCACCTTCGGCAAATCGATACTTGTCAGAGAGTTTTTTTCCTATGAGGTGGTCAACTCGTGGGTTGCTGGCCCAGGTAGTCAATGCCTTGGAGCGAAGGGCTTTTTCTTCTTCATAGTCTCCTCTGAGGTGCGCTAGAACGGCTTGGAGGGCAATTGCTTCTTGATGGTTTGGGTTGACTGAAAGGATGAGAGATAGAATGGTCTGAGCCGATTCATATTGTTCACTGTCGATCGCTGATTCTGCTTTGAATGCAAGGCTCTGCGGGTGTTTCGGATTGAGGTCTAGCGCAGTATTCAACGCTTCGTTAGAACGCATGCGATCCGAGGTTTCCCAAGTTCTCGCGAGGAGGTAGTGAACATCTGGGTCCTCGGGGGCAATCTCCACAGCTCGCTTCAAGGTTTCCGCTGCAACCTTGAAATCGTTTTTGATTAATGCCAGTTCCGCCGACGCAAGGCAGGCACCAAGGTGGGTCGGGTCAGAGTCGCGGACGCGGTCGAAGAACAATTCAAGGATCTGTCGAGCGTCTTCTCCCTGCTCCGTAAAATACTGTCCCATCGCAACCAGATTGTCGCGACTTGCGTACCGCGACGGGGCAGTTTGCATGAGTCTGAGGATCTGCTGGCTCGCGTCGGTTGCTTCGTCGCTCAGGCCGCTCATTCGAAGGGCATCAATGCCTTGCAGACGCAGGGACAGACTGGTGGGGTAACGCTTGATTGCTTCTTGATAGATTTCGACCGCTGGTTTCGCTTTACCTTGCAGTAACAAGCAGCGAATGAGCGTTTTTGGCCAACGCTCATTCCAAATGCCGCGTTCAACTTGTTCTGCCGCAAAAACCTCCGCCTCTTCGTACTTTCCCGAATTGATCATCTTGGTGACGTCGTCCAGATCGGTTGCGAGAGTCGATGAGTTGTGGCTTAGGATAAACCATGCTAGGCAGGTGAGCAGAGCAATCGGTCTCATGCAGGCTGTTCCGTGACATCTGGTTTAGGTCGATTTGTTTTCCCCACCGCACAGTTTACCGCCTCATTTGACGCTGAGGGTAGAACCCCGAAGGGAAAGGTGACCGGTATGTGGCGGAAATGTTCGCCGGTGACTGGAGGATGAATTTATTTTCAGCAGTACCGATTGTTCATCACCCCAGATGAATCGGTGCCCGTGGTATGCTACCGATCCGAGTGATGTTGGAGATGGTTTCAGCATCGCGAGCAAGAAAAACCTGATTCGGTAACCTTTCACGGGACAGTGTGATATGGCAGCGAGGCGGTGGGGTGATTGGTGCGGTTTGACTCTGGCGAGTCTTTTGGGGGTGAGTTTGATGATCGGTAACGTGATCGCACAAGATACCGAAGTGATGCGGCTTGGGATCATCGGTCTAGATACGTCACATGTTCCAGCTTTTACCAAGGAATTCCATCGCGAACCTGTTGCTGATTCGGCTCTGGCAGGATTCCGCGTTGTTGCAGCCTACCCGCATGGAAGTGCCGATATTGAGTCGAGCGCGAGCCGGATACCGAAATACACTGCAGAGATGCGTGAGATGGGTGTCGAGATCACTGAGTCCATTGAAGTGTTGCTTACCAAAGTTGATGCGGTTTTGTTGGAAACCAATGATGGAAGGTTGCATTTGGAGCAGGCTCTGGAGGTCTTTCAAGCCGGTAAGCCCGTTTTCATTGATAAGCCGACGGGTTCGCGACTTGCTGAGGTTTTGGCGATCTATGAAGCTGCCAAGTATTACGATGTCCCATGCTTCTCCAGTTCCTCTCTCCGGTTCAGTCCGGGGGCTCAGGAAGTTCGGGAGGGTAAATTTGGAAAGGTGCTCGGATGTGACGCCTACAGCCCCTGTGCGTTGGAACCAACGCATGTTGATCTTTATTGGTACGGGATTCACGGGGTTGAGTCACTCTTCACCTGCATGGGGGTTGGCTGTGCACAGGTGACTCACCAATCGACTGAGGATTCGGAACTCGCGGTGGGGATTTGGTCTGGAGGTCGAATCGGATCGTTCCGTGGGATTCGTGAGGGGTCAGGTGGTTACGGCGGTAGTGTCTTCGGTGACCGCGGTATCGGAGCGATTGGACCCTATGGTGGATACCGTCCTCTGGTGATCGAGATTGCTAAGTTCTTCCGAACTCACCGTCCGCCAGTCGATGCTGAGGAAACCATCCAGATCTATGCGTTCATGCAGGCGGCTCAATTGAGCAAGGAGCGGGGAGGTGTTCCGGTGAGTATCGCGGAAGTGATGGAGATTGCCGGCAAAGAGTCAAAGGAACTACTAGCTGGAAAGCTCAGTCGCTGATGAAAACTAACTTGGTAAATAAGGTTTATGCGAAGGTCGTGTTCTATCCGACCCTTGCCTGGAACTGTCTTCTTGGAAGGATACTGAAAGTTCGAAATTGGTGGGATCACGTCGATCCAAACGTGATCGTTGGCGCGTACCCATTTGCCAGAGACGTGCGAGCAATGTCACAGGCTGGGGTCACCTCGGTGGTCAATACCTGTGAAGAGTATGTCGGACCCGTTGATCAGTACGACAAGTTTGGTATCGAGCAATTAAGGATTCCCACAACGGACTTCACGCATCCGAGGCTGGAAGATGTGCAGCGAGCGGTGGAGTTTGTGGAGCAGCAGGTGCAGCGTGGAGGGACGGTCTATATTCACTGCAAGGCCGGGCGTGCTCGCAGCGCCACAGTGGCTCTGTGTTGGTTGATGAAGTATCGCCAAATGGATCTTTTGTCTGCTCAGGAGCATCTGCTGCGACATCGTGCTCATGTCAATCCGCGGTTAACGCAGCGCCCTGTGGTTCTTCAGTTCCAGAATACTTTGGATGGTTCCGTTGCTGATTGAATGACATCGACCGGCGGGCCAATTACCGTAGTCAGACGGTGCGTCGGTAAAGTGGACCTGTCCTGCGTCGCGTCGTTTCTGCTGATCGGTGTCCTTGGGTGCATTTCTAACGATCATCTGGGGAATTACGACGGCAGGATATCGGTCGACTTTAATCATCAAAGCGACCGAATGTGTGTTGATGATTATGCATCAGTGTTGTTTTTAGGCATCATTTCGTGATGCTTGAAAGCATCTTTCTGGCAATGCAAATTATTCGGTGTTTAACGGCTGGGTTGCTTAAGTCTATTGTTGACAGAGGTTTATGTCTGCCGTTCCTTGGGTGAGTTCAGGAAGTGGTACGTGGAGTGCATCATTGGTCGCGAACCTCGCGGTACTTACTCCCACCCCTTACTGATTGACATGCATTCCTTTTACTCGGCTATTCTGGCTTCGGTGTTAGCGCAGAATAGCGTCGCGTTCGCGCACCAAGGAGCTACCGTGCCATTCAACTCGGTGGCGGAGTATTGGTGTTCGTGTCGAACACGTCTTGATTTGTGGGAGCAAGCCATCATTCGACTGCGTCGAGCAGAGAGAGAGAAGTCATATGAGATGCTCGAGCAGTGGTGGGGGGAGCACCAAGAATTACTTGAGGAAGTGTTCGTCACTGATGGTTTGACCCGCTTGGTTGCCGCATCGTTGGGTGAGCATAAAATCGAGGATCGGGATGGCAATTTTGCGCCCGTTTCCGATTCGATCTTCCTTCTGCATCACGACATGACGAAAGAGATCCGTCGAGCCATGCTCCGACACCAGCTTGGCGCTGCGGCATCATGTTTCATGAAGTTGAACCGCATTCGGTTAACCTCTCAAAAGCTCGCCGACACGCTTCTCGGTTGGGTCGCTGTGAGCAGTGACCATCCGCTGTCTTATGTTCATTGTGAGGAGACGGCGTTGGAGGCGCGAGACGATTTGGCGGGGATTCACGATCGTCGGATGCGAACAACCTTGATGCAGCTCGCATCGCATGCCCAGTTGTCAGGGTTGCAACGGCTTGTGACGACAAAGTGTATGTTGCCGCAAGCAAATTACGAAGTTTTCACCGCCGTTGTTGCTCTGCTTGGCAAGCATGCGTTTGACGATCGAGGAGTTCTATTGGATCGCTCTGCAATGCTCGGGCTTTTGACCAAGGAGTCGGCCGATGTGAAACCATCGGGTCCGCACTTCAACTTGAATATCCATTTTGTCGCGGGGCAGGTTGGGGCTTGGTCTGGCGTACCGGGTTTGCCCTCTAGTGACCGGTGGTACGGTTGATCAGCCAAGACCGTGTGATAATCAATGACTGTGTGAACAGCCAAAACAGGGGCTGTTTACCACTGCAAGAACTGAGTCAACATGGCGATGCCCGGCTCGGTCAGGAAGCTTTCAGGATGGAACTGCCAGCCTTCAAGTTTATATTCGCGATGTCTGACGCCCATGATCTGACGAACTCCGCCGGTTTCGGTCCATGCTGAGACGATCAGATCTTCAGGAAGGCTCGGGGGATCAATCACCAAGCTATGGTAACGTGTGGCGGTGAATGGGTTATTGAGCCCTTTGAACAGTCCCTCGTTATCGTGGTGGATGGAGTCAGTTTTACCGTGCATCAACTCGGGTGCTCGGACGATCTTACCACCAAATGCTTGGCCAATCGATTGATGCCCGAGGCACACACCCAAGATGGGGATTTTGCCCGCAAAGGCACGGACGCATTCAACGCTGATACCCGCTTCACTAGGTGTACAGGGCCCAGGTGAGATGAGTAGTCGGTCAGGTGCACGCCCCTGGATATCCTCAACAGAGATTTCATCATTTCGATGAACTTCGATTTCAATCTGGGGATCGATCTCGCCCAGGCGTTGAACCAAGTTGTAGGTGAAAGAGTCGTAGTTATCTATCACGATGACCATAGTCGATCTTTTTCTCGTTTTAAGCCGCAGAGAATTCTGTTTGAAGATTCTCCGGTTTCGGTTTGAGCGAAAGGGGTAGCATTCTGCGTGATCAGCATAAACTTTCAATTCTGGTGGATGATAGCCCGTATCAGCTTTCGTCGGGAAAATGCCGCTTTTCGAAGATCCGCTTCTGGATTGATATAAAATTTGAAACGGTTTTGAGCGGCATTGTGAATTCGGTGAAAGGGCTTGCTGAGTTGGGGACAGGTGCGTTGAAGGTGCAGGCAAATTTTTATCAAAACCGTATCGCCCTGATGCACAGAGATTTGGTAACTAAACGGTCTCGAACAGTGTGGTGGGAAACAATGACGCTTCGTGGTTGAAGGCCGTTTTAAATAGGCCTGGTTGTTGATGCGTTTTGTTTTCGGATCATATTGGGGGTGGAGTTGGATCTTTGGACAACGCACACTAGAATTCATTGGACGGTTATGTCCGGCGTTGCAGCTGATTCGCTTTGTATGGTTGGGTTTCCCGGGATTTTGTTGTGCTGTCTGTTCGTCCGAAAGTTGCCGAGCTTGCTTTTCATCTCTACGGGAGATCGTTACATCCCGAGTTGTATACGCAGCATCAAACTCGCCGGATTGAACGCAGTCACTACCAGGCACAAGTGGAAATCACCAATTGCGGACACGTGGTCACGTGGGTCGGAAATGGCGTCACGTTGTGCGAAGTCGCAACGAGTGCCCATCAACCGCTTCCCAAGAAACGCTGTTTGATTTCCCAACCGTTGAAAGGTAGCCGAACTGAGCGTTCGTCTTGCCGAGATGGGGTTCAGTACAGAACGCATTTTCAACTTGAACGCGTCCAGTCGGATCTTTTTTGGATGGTTCAGCAGCAACTCGGTGCCGATCAGACGGAAGGTCTACTACACGCCTTTGATTCAAGCGGACGAATGGCTCTCGGGGCGATGAGTTACGTTGGGATCGAAACGAGGCATCGGTCGTTGAGGATCCAAGCGATCCATACATTTCCGGACGATCACGCGATTGTCAAAGTTGAGTCCCTGTTTTCACTTCCCGAGTAAAGTGGTCGGGAAAGCATCGGCGTTGTGACACGCCGGCACGAGGGTTGTAGGACCAGGGTTAATGGAATGAGCTGGTTCGGGTGGAGGCGTTCTATCAATGTGTCAGCCCATTGAGTTATCTCGCTGGAGTCATCAATTAATCGGTGTCATTGATCTTCAGGGTGGCTATGCCGTGCACGGTGTGGCGGGAGATCGGGACAGCTATAAACCGGTAGGGTTTTGTCAGGGGGACGCGGAGCAACTCGCACGGCATTATCTCGACCAAGGCGTTTGCTCGCTTTATGTCGCCGATCTTGATGGGCTCAGCGGGGAAACCGTCCAGCTAGAGGCATGCGAACGCTTGATCAATCTCGGTTTTCGTCGCGTCTGGATCGATCTTGGATGGCGCAGTTGCGACCCTGGCGTGACGAGCGAGATGGGGCGAATGAGTCGTCTTTATCCGTCGCTCGGCTGGATGCTGGCCACGGAAACGGAGCAACGAGTTGAAGGACTCGATTCGTTGCTGCTCGAGGTGCCAGCGGAGAAAATTTGCATCTCCCTCGATTTTACCGCTGGGCGATTTCGTGGTAGGAGCCATGATTGGCGGGACTGGATCGTTGCAGCTGTGAAACGCTCCGTGACTCAGTTTCTCGTGCTCGATGTCGCCTCGGTTGGCACAAGTCGCGGCGTCCCTACGCAGTCGCTTTGTCGGCAGATCAAGAGAGAATGGCCTGAGGTTACGTTGAGTTCTGGGGGCGGTGTGAGGGGGGAAGTTGATGTTCAAGGTATCATCAACGCCGGCTGCGAATCGGTGCTGGTTGCCACAGCCCTGTTTCCGCAAGCTACGGGTTAATTTTCTTTTCAAATCGCTCGATTGTGATTGCTCGTCCCTGCTTATCTGCCTCGATGATGGCACCACATAGACGGACATCTTTGGTGGCAACATAAAACGTTTCGGGCACAAACGAGGTTGAGCTCCCCAGCACTTTGGAGATGGAGCGTCCAAGGATGCTCTCGTAAGGGCCGCACATCCCCACGTCGCATTGGAAGGCGGTGCCTCCTGGTAATATCTGCGAGTCTGCGGTTGGGACATGGGTGTGAGTACCGATCACGGCAGTGACTCGACCGTCGAGATGTCTTCCTATGAGTTGCTTATCACCGGTTGCCTCGGCGTGGATATCAACGAGGATCACGTCGGCCTGATCGCCTATTTCGCTTAACGCCTGATCGACTGCTTCAAACGGGCAGTCAACCGGTCGCATGTAGACTCTGCCCATCAACGAGATAACGGCAATTTTCCCGGCAGCAGTCTCGACGATGGTCCAAGTGCGGCCGGGGGCATCCTTGGGGAAGTTGGCTGGTTTAACGATTTGGTGGCTCGTTTCCAGCGTCTCGATAATGTCTTTCTTACGATAGAGATGATCACCCATCGTGACCGCATCGACGCCACATTCGATAAGCCGGCGGAATTGACGCGGGGTAAGACCAGAACCATCCGCCGCATTTTCAGCGTTCACAACAACTGCATCGAGATCATGTTGTTGGCGAATTGCCGGCAACTCCATGCGAACTGCCGAGTAGCCCGGTTTACCGACGATATCTCCGAGGAAGAGGAATCTCATGCTTTTCGGTTCGTGCGGCTAGAGTTGCAAGGTGATGAAGTTGCGTTCTTAAGACTTCGCCGTAGCAAAGATTTTTAGACGAAAGTTAAGAGAGTGGAAATTTGCAGACAGCATTATCTCTCGATACGCCTCACCCCTGATACGAACCACTCACACCGAGTAAATCGCGAGACCGTAACATTAAAACTCCGCGTGCAAGTTTTTTCAAGAACAGCCGCACGGAGTAACGATTGTCCAGAGCCTGCCAATTCAAGGCTCGAAATCAACTTTCAAGCCCTTTCTGGTTATTGTCTATGGCGAATTCGATTGGTTCTTCGAGCGTCGCGGTAGTCGGCGATTGCGTTGGATTTTCATGCGTCCCGCGAACGTGAAGGCGACCCATTTCTTCGCGAGTAACCAGAATTGGGCTTCCTTCCGGGACGAATTCGCCTTCGGTTATGACATCCCATTGCCGCCCGCGGATCCTTGCTATCCCGTTGGGTTTTAGGTCGGTCACCGCAATGCCGTTGGCGCCGATAAGTACCGCGTTGGCGTCACTGTTGTCTGATATTGCATCAGCGGATCCATCGCGTATGGTTGCCGATCGGTTGAGGATTTTCCTGCCAATACGCGTCGAAGGCCAGAGTATTACGAGAAAGCGGATCAGGATGGGAGTTCCCACGACAATGATGAGAACAACCAGCAGGCCGGTTGTGGTGTTGGTGGAAAATCCGAGAGCAACCGCGCCCAAAAGACAAAGGACGGAGGCAACCGCAAGGACACCACCGCTGGGAAGAAAACACTCCAACAGCAGTAGTGAATAGGCCGCTAGTATCGTCAGTCCGATGGTGAGCGTTGGATAAATCATCTGGTGGGTTTGTTACGGAATCAGAGGGTTGTCCGATGGCGAAGCGGAGGAACCTGTCAAAGAACACGCGTTTGGTGGGCGTTTTGTTTTTTTGCGACTCATCTCCTTAAGCGTCATATTCAGTGACGACAACATGATTTGATCGCACCTGAACGACGATGATTTTCTTACCCGCGTCAATCGCCATTCCGTCACTGATGACCTGAACGGTCTGTTCTCCGAAGGTTGCTTTGCCAGAGGGGTGCAGAGGGGTGCTGGTTAGACCAACTTGCCCAACAAGATGTTGGTAGTCAATGATCGTCTCCGCTCTCTCTTGGGCTACCAGATCCGGTGACTCCATCGTCAAAGCGCGAAAAAACGGAACCTTCGTGGCTATGGTTCGCACAAAAAACAAACCCGCGAGTAGACCAGTTAGCCCGCCGAGCATTACCCAGACCCCGTGCGATAGAGCATTTAGCTGATAGGTGTTGCGAGGGATGACAAATGTCTGACTCATCAGTATCACGGCAAATCCTGTGAGGAGAAAACCGCCGATTCCAAAAATCCCAAAGCCCGGCAGAACAAAGAATTCGATTGCGATACACGCGATTCCCAGCAGCAAGGCAACCAGTTCCAGCCATTCGGCGGTACCGGCAAGAAGTTTGATCCAGAAGTAGAGTGAAAAACAGACCAAGGCGATGAACCCGGGGACGCCTAGTCCAGGCGAGCTGAACTCGGCCGATAGGGCAGCAAAGCCGATAAACAGCAGTAAGATGGCAAATGCATTGCTGCTCCCTAAACGCTCGACGGCTCGGACGAGGGCTTGGTCGGTTACAGGTTTGGGGGTGGTTTCGAGTTCAAGTTGCTTTGATGCCGATTCCGTTGTTTCTGCAATCGAGTCTGCAAGTCCCAACTCGATCGCTTGTCTGGCGGTCACTCCATTGCTGAGGTCTATTTTTTCTCCACGTACCCATTGTTCTAGGTTCAGTTGGTCATCGTTCAGCTGACCATTGTTCGGTTGGTCGTTGATTTGTTCGTTTGGAAATGACCTGTAAAGATGTCTGATTTCTTGATCGAGGCGTGAGTTGACGGCATAGACCACCGCGCCTGTCTTGCGGTGGGTAAAGCGAAAAATCTCCGCTTGTGGGTTGACGACAGCTTGGATTAAGCCGGAACTTCGTCCCGTTTTCGACGCAATCAAGCGAATGACATCGAGAGTTGCCGGAGCGAGTTCGTCCGTTTGCGGTGTCGCTGGGCCGGGGCCTCCTAAGATGGCGTCCGAGGCGACCAATAGTGGTTGGCAGGCAAGTGCAATCAGTGCGGCATCGGCCGAGGCTTTTTCGGTCACGTGGCCAGCTACCGTTTGAATGGAGTCACCCGGCGCTGTGAGCCAATTTGCAAAAGTCGTTGAAGCCGTCAGCGACCCGCCATCGGAATCAATCTCGAGGAGCCAGGTGTTCACCTCTATTTGCTTCATCGTGGCAGACAGATTACTCTGCCAGCGACGGATTCTTGAGCTGGAAATTGCACCTTTGATTTGCAAAAGAATTCCCTCAGCTCGCCTCTTATCTGATGATGATTCAGTGCGTTGAAGAACGGCGAGATCCAAAAACTCAGCAACCTCACTCGTTTGATTTTGCGTGCGGCTAGAGATGTTTAGTTTTCGAAGGCTATCGGCGGTAAGTACGAGTGGTTCTCCATGCCGTGACAATACTTCCTGCTCCAGTATCGCACCTGACTCAAGTGACTCACGCAACGACTCTTGCTTAGCGAATCTCTTCTTGCCGTCGACCTCGGTAACAAAAGACACCGATTGACCAGCATCTGTGATTGCATCTATCAGAGCGGCTGGAAATAAACCTCTCTGTTTTGCTAATTCTCGGTAGGTGATTCGAGAAGTCGAGTCAATGAGTCCTGTGTCTTCTGCAGTGGTATCGAACCCAGAGATCCGTCCTCGGTCCGAAGCGATAATGATTTCTGAGGCAAGTAGCGGCAGGATTGCGTGATTGGAAATCGTTCGATCGATCCACGCAACGACTCGGATCGACCTTTGTGGTTCGGCTGTTAGGTACCGCGCGAGTTTTAATTGGTCTTCGAAGTGGGTGGTGTCGTCGACGCTTTTGTTTTCAGCAAAAGAGCCGGCGGGGGCGTTTTGTCCGAAGTGCAGAACTACGGTCGTTCTTGGCGATCTAGAAGCGTTCTTACTGGCTGCAAGGGTGTTTCTGTCACGATCAAGTTTGACCTGTTCAATTAGACGAATGACCTTTTGGGTCTCGTCAAAACTAAGTGATGTGCCAACCGGGATCAGGTAGCCGGTACGCAGCGGGTTACTGTTCTCAAGCGAGGCACTTCCTTCAGGCGATTGGGCGATCGCATTGGCAGTAGCGTTCAATTCGCCTGTTGGATCGATATGGGCAAAGACCAGGACGCTTGCGAGCGAGGCAATACGAACGGCGCGGAACGCCGAGATGCGTTTATACTGCGTCGTCAGCCAACAAAATCCAGCGTTGAGAGGCTTCGATGTCATCTTTGAGGTGCTGGGTTGTTGACAGTTGATAGAGCGAAATTTGAACAGCAATGCAATGTTGAACTGATTCAAAAAGCGGTTCCGAGAGAAGGGTTCGGTGATGCAAATAGGCTCGGCAAGGTAGTTGCGGCTTACTCTCGTGGTGCAATGAGCACTGAAATGTCGCTTTAAGGGATCTGCTCGTTGACGGCGTTATCTGTATGATAACGGTCAGCCAATCGTTGCTGTGCCGTAGATCGGTGCTCTGTGGCGGATTTTCAAACGGCTATTTGGTCAATGGTGATTGAGGGTTCGGATGAGTCGAAAGCGGGATGCGCAAGACGCTGCTGATACAACGCTGCACGGGGACGTGTCGTCACCCGGTGCGGGTGGGGTGAATACTCGAGAGCGGCTTAAAAATGATTCCGGCCGACCGGCACGACGAAGAGGTTCGTGGATGCCGGTGATGATCATTGCGGTCGTCATTTTCGGTTGGTTGTTCGTCTCGGCGAGGCGACAGAGCCGTGGCCTGCCAGCAGGTAATACGGCGATGGCGGATGTTCCCACGAGGTACCAAGCAGACCGTGCGATGCGTTACCTGCAAGAGATCTGCAAAATTGGTTCTCGAGTGACCGGTTCCCCCGGCATGGCACAACAGCAGGAGTGGCTTAAAGGGTTTTTCGCTGAGCAAGGCGCTTCGGTGAGTTTCCAGAATTTTGAGATCCGGCATCCCGAGGATGGATCGCTTGTGCCGGTTTCGAATCTGATTGCAACGTGGTTTCCCGAGCGGCCGACAAGATTCTTATTGTGTGCTCACTATGATACGCGGCCTTTTCCTGATTCTGATCCCAGAAATCCCAAAGGGCGATTCATCGGAGCCAATGACGGCGGTAGCGGAGTCGCTGCTCTGATGGAACTCGCCCATCAATTGAGAGACCTGCCCAGCGAGATCGGTGTCGATATCGTGCTATTTGATGCTGAGGAGTTTGTCTGGATGCAGGGAAGGGATGAGTACTTCCTAGGCTCCAACTTCTTTGCGGAAAAATATCGGGCAGACCCTCCAGACATTCGGTACGAATCGGGGATCCTGCTGGATATGGTTGGCGATCGGGAATTGAAGATTTATTACGAAGCAAACAGTCTTAAGTATGCACGGGACGTGGCGCGTGGAATCTTTCGAACCGCAAATTCGCTTGGCGTAGACGCCTTCGTAGCCAGAAGTCGTCACCGTATCGAAGATGATCACATCCCCCTCAATGAAATTGCCAAGATTCCAACCGTTGATCTGATTGATTTTGATTATCCGAGACCGGGCTTCGGTGTACCAAGTTATTGGCATACCGAGCAGGATATCCCGGAGAATTGCAGTGGTCAGTCACTTGCGACGGTCGTTTGGGTGGTGCATCAGTGGTTGCTCGAGCAAGCGAGTGTTGGGTCCGCGAACGCGGCAACTGATCAGGTTGAGACGAACTGAATTAATCAGGAGCCTTGACAATGTTTGAAGGTAGTTTAGTTCTCGGTGTGACTCTCTGTTTATTCGCTGGATGGTTGCATCGCACTGAGCAACGAGGGTGGCCCAACGAAACGTTTGACACGGACTTGGATCAAGAATACCGAGTTGCTCGATTGCGTTCCCGTCGTCGCATCAACGTCTTGATTGCAGTCTGTGGAGTTTTGATCCTGATTGCCGCGTTTGCGAGCCCTGGCAATCTCTGGGCGATTTGTTGGATTTTGGTGATGATGGGGTTGGTGTTGGTCGTTTTTCTGGCGGGAGTCGACGCATTTAGAACGCACCGTTATCACCAACGGAAATTGCCAGAGATTCGAAAGCAATCGTTTGGTGATGACGAATCTTGAGACTCTGTGATTTCATTACTGCCTGTTTTTGGCTTCAGTTCTATTCCTCTTTTTCGGATCATCATGGTGGATCTTTCTGATCTCAGGCAAGAATACGCGGATCGTGAGCTTGATATTGAGCATGCGTTACCCGATCCATACTCGCAATTTGAAACGTGGTACCGCGAGGCAGAGAAAGCAGAATTACTGGAACCCAATGCGATGGTCTTGGCTACCGTCGATGAGCATCATCGACCGGCGCAGCGCACGGTATTACTCAAGTATTTCGATCACAGTGGATTTGTTTTTTTTACCAACTATGGGAGTCGGAAATCTAAGCATCTTGATGCGAACAAGCGGGTCTCGCTGCTGTTTCAGTGGCTGCCATTGCAGCGTCAGGTCGAGATTAGTGGTGTCGCAACGAAGGTTAGTCCCGCTGAAACAATGAAGTACTTTCTAAGCCGACCCCGAGGTAGTCAGCTTGGTGCGTGGGTCTCGCGTCAGAGCGAAGTGGTGACATCGCGATCAATCCTCGATTCAAAACTCGCTGAACTTAAACAGCAGTTTAGTGGCGGAGAGATCCCGGTACCGAGTTTTTGGGGTGGGTACAGGATTTGTGCCGAGCGATTCGAGTTTTGGCAGGGACGCCCAAATCGTCTTCATGATCGTGTCTGTTATGAGCCTGTCGCCGGTGAGGATAAGGCCATCGCATGGACGCGCAAGAGACTCTCGCCGTGATGTGGAGTCGCGACTCCAATTGACCGCTACTACTGAAGTGAACTCTGGATCTGCTTGATCACCAGTTGGCTCGCTTCAAGTTGTCGCGAGAGCCGATCCATTTGAACGAGTTCTCGCCGGATGCATGTTACCTGAACGATTTTATCCGCGACTCTACGGCTAACGGCAATAAAGACCACTCCGTCCATCTCTTGTGGGGCGTCGGGGCCAAAGTGGCCGGTGATGGCTGCAGAGATGGTTGCTTCGGGGGTTTTTGCGAGAACCTCTCTCGCCATGGCTTGAGTGACTTCGGCGCTTTCTGCTGTGTACTGTTCGATCAGAGACACGGGTATCGAGAGCCATTGCGCTTTGGTCTTGGAGCGATAGGTTACGGCGGACCCGCAAAGACGACTTGAGATACCAGAGATTTGGGCCAATGAAGCGCAAATCATTCCGCCGGTGCAGCTTTCGGCGAGCACCAGCTTGTGGTCACCTTTGTCGAGTAATCCAAGGATTGGATGTGTGGGCATGTCGAACTTGTCCTTTGCCTTAGGCAACGCAAAGACGTCAGCGAAGAAATCGCTGGTGTTGCCAAGGTATGCAGCGTCATTAATAACCGTTTGTTGACTAACTTACCGAAGTTTGTTTTTAGCGACGAGCGGTTCAGTCAAGCGTCGCGTTTTTTTTCGGTACTGTGTTAGCATAGGGTAAAGGATCCACCGATAACGATTCACGCGGTAGGATCTAACACAGAGGGTTTTCGTTTTTTTCGCTGTTCTTTTGGTTTGATTTTGATGAGTAACACCATTACCAACCCGCAAAGTGATTTTCTCGATGAACTGTGTGGTCAGCTCAGTGCGAGTGCGGGGCAGTGGAAAGGTGTTTCTCATTGGCCAGCTGAGTCGTTGAAGCGATGCGGTGATGCCGGAGTGTTTCGTTGGTTCGTACCAACTAAGCAGGGAGGCTTCGGGTGGAGTGATCGAGATCAGACCGAAGGTTACTTGAAGCTGGCCGAGGCGGATCTGGTCACCACCTTCGTGATCACGCAATACATGGGCGCAATTCGGCGAATCGCGGCATCGGAGAACGAGCAAGTTGCTCAGGATTGGCTTGATCGACTGATGAACGGAGATCAGTTTGCAACCGTTGGGATCAGTCATCTGACTACCAGTCGACGTCACCTCAAGGAGCCAGCATTGAAAGCCGTTGAGGACAACGGTGGGTATCGTCTTGTCGGCATGTCGCCGTGGGTTACGGGTGGCGCCTACGCCGATCTATTGGTTGTCGGGGCGACTTTGGATGATGGTCGTCAGGTGCTTATCGCGGTGCCGGGAGACGCGGAGGGGGTGCAAGCTAAACAAGGTTGTGAACTCGTTGCTTTATCGGCTAGTTGCACTGATCAGGTATTGTTCGATCAGGTTTGGGTGGATCCTTCCATGATACTTGGTGGGCCGATGGAGAATGTCCTTTCGTCAGGCGTGGGCGCGAGACCGGGAGGGCTGCAAACTTCAACGCTCGCCGTCGGATTGTCGACGGCAGCAGCGAAGTACCTCGAAGGTGAATCTGGCGCTCGCAATGATTTGGCCGAACCCGCTGTGAGATTGACGGCTGAAATTAATTCACTACGCGACCGATTGCTTTCAGCGTGCGATGGGCCAACAGCGGTGGATGCCTCGCAGATTCGAGCCGATGCTAATCGCTTGGTGCTACGCAGCACGCAGGCTGCCTTAATGGCTGCGAAGGGGGCGGGGTTTGTCCAAGGCCATCCCGTGGGAAGATGGTGCCAGCAGGCGCTGTTTTTCCTAGTTTGGAGTTGCCCTCAGCCCATCAGTCATGCACATCTTTGTGAGCTGACCAACGTGCCTCCGGCCTTGGATCTTGGCTAGGCTCTTTCCCGCTTGAAGAGATTCTTCTCGGATGGCTGCGGTTGATCTTTGAGGGTAAGGTGCGCAAGGCACAGATTCTCACAGTTTCAGTGTCCCAGAGTTTCACTGGCTTACAGCAAACTTGGCGTCCTCGCCCTCACTCAATGCCAGGCCAATCCATCCACGCTCCAGATCGAGTTGGGAGATCTGTAATCCCCTCAGGGCCTCTCGTTCCTCAAGTCCCGCAACGGTGATTGGCAGTGAGTGATTGGTGGACAGGACTTTGTTGAAGATGGTGCGTGCAGGTAAACGCTTTCTCATCGACATGTTAGGTCCCGTAATGCTCAGGTGACCATCGCGAACGAGATAAGCGTGCAGACCATTGATCTCCGGCCGGTAAGCAGCTTTGATAATGACGTTCCTCAAGTCGACCGCGCGACCTCTTTTCAATTGAACAATTTGCAGGGTCAGCATGACTTTTCCGTCAACAATTTCGACCGAAACCGGGCGACTGCGAGAGAAGCGAACTTCCACATCCTCTGGCATATCCTCCGGAGTCTCCCAGTCTTTTTGTCCGAACGCCTCAACGATCCTTCGCAGGATTTGATCAATCGGCATGGCTTCACCACTGGGTAGCAATTGTTCGAGCGTGTTGTTGATCGCCGATTGATGAATCTGCACGTTGACGAGGCTATCCTGTGGCGCCCGAGGCCTTGGGGTGAATGCCGCCATCTGCCACTCACCCGCTACGCGGAAACGTCCAAGCAACATTTCATCGGTGGTTCGCATTTCAGTGACATGCGGGGCGAGTTGTAGATTGACCAAGGGTTGAATGACTAGGTCCTCGAGCTTTTCGTTTGCAAGACTCGTGTGCTGGTCAAGAGTTTGGTCAATTTCGTTGCGGATTTGATTTTTTACAGTGCGATTCGAAATCCTGTTTGCTTCAGACGCCATGCTCTGAAAACGTCTTTCCGCAACGGTACGAACGAATCCGCCCAAGATCGGATAGTCGTCGAGTTCACTCTCAATTTTACGTAGTCGGAGGCGACCGGAGACGTCGACAGCGGTGCTGTCATAAGTCACGCCACCTTGACCGATCTGTACTTTCGTTCCCGATTCAAAATTCGCTTTGCCGGTGGTGTGAATCTCAACCACGCTTTGCTGGCCAGTGGACAGTGTGGTGATTTCCCCCATGCTTTGGAGCACCATGTTCCACTGATCGCTTGATGGCTCGAGAGAGATTTTTACTGCGGACTCGATCTGACTCTCACCACGGATGTTCGTACCCATTGCACGAGTGCGGATCGGAACCGTCATCGGCTCGCTCTCTGGTAGCAGCCGGTTGATAAGGAGACTGCTTACTGCAACGCGGAAGTTTGCGTTGCGGTAGTGAACGTCTAGCTTCTCTGCGATCCGTTTATCCGCTGGGTTGGCAGAATATCTCAGATTTTGAAGTGAATCCGCTAAGTCAACTGCGTTCTGATCGATTGAGTTAATTTCTTGCTGTTCAATCTGCTTGAGAAGCTGAACGTAATCAACTGCACTCGAAGCCAGAGTGCGGAGGCTTGAAATGAATGATGCGATGGAGGGCGTCTCGAGAAGTCGACGCTGATCATCACTCAGCTCGGTTCGTTCGATACGGGTGAGAACCCTTTGCGCAACAATCCTCACTTCTTCTGCAGTGTCGTTGGCGTTAGGTGATTCGAACAGCGACTTGAGATCCTCAAGTAGTAGAAATTGATGCCAGCCTTTGCTGTCACCAGCGTCTGCGAGTGCATCATGGACTTCGGTCAGCTGCGATGCGGCAGCATTGATAACGCTGTTTGGGAGAATCGTTGTTTTGGGAGAACTTGATTGCTCTGATTGGCAGGCAAACCAGATCGCCTGCCAGACTTCAGCACGGCGAGTAACCGCGTATGCAGTGCAAAGGGTCTGGGTCCGCTGTTTTTCATCTTCCAGCAGTTCGGCTTGGGTGTAGCCGTTTTTAGCTTCAGTGATGAGACGGTCAAGAATCGACCCACCTGCAGGATGTGAGATCGAAGGGAGTGCTTGCAACGAATCGAGTTGCCGGTTCATTTCACGAATCCACTCCACCAGGTACACCGTTGGTTTTGGATTGATGGGATTTGAGACCATCAATTCAAACGGCGAGTTAAGCTGCTGCTCCGCAATCGTCTCGAGAGAGATTAGTTGCTGTCGTAATGCGGTGGCGTTTGGCCAGGGAGTGTCGTGTGGCGTTCTGTCCACTTCTACCGGGAGAAAGCGACCGAGAGCGTCGAGGTTCTGCTCGTCAGTGTGGTCGCTATTCGCGCCGATTGATTTCTCTGTGTGCTCAACTTCCGCAGCGTCCGATCTTAGACCCGCTTCAAGAGGGTGACGAAGGTGGAATGTTTGTAGTGGAGATGGTAGTCCAGTTTCACTTCGGTCGGATTTCACCATCCCTTCTGAGGTCGAGATCGTAGTGTTTGTCACTGAAGGCTCAGATTTGGTCTCGGACGCGTCGGTGTTGGTTGAGATGAGATGCGTCTGCATTGGCATGCGGTGCTGTGCAGGCGTATGGTATTTGGCGGATTCGAGTTTGACTGCGCTTTCAGAGGGTGAACTTGCAAGTACGCCCAGAGCGGACATGCAGAGAAGAGATCCTAGAGAAAGCATCGGCGATACCATTTAGATGTAGAGATCGAGAAGCCATATTCAGCGGGTCTGTAAGGTCTGTCTCGAGCGGTGTCGGGTCTCTGGTTGGTACTTCGATCAGGGGGACGCCGCAAAGAGTAGGATCGGAAAACATCGAGCGGTTATACAGATGATTCCCGTGTGAGTTGGCAACTGGTTTATTCGCAGATCTTTCTTTAATCGTTACAGATTCCGCAGTCGAAATAGCTTTCGGCAGGGCGTGGAACGATTGATTGCTAATGACTCAAAACGCAAAAACGGGTTAATGTAAAGAGATGGAAACACGCAACTCGGAACGTTTGTTCATCGCTGGGCATCGCGGCATGGCCGGTTCAGCGATCCTTCGAAGATTCAAAGATTCGGATTTTGAGTTGCTCTATGCGGATCGGGATGAGTTGGATCTGTGTGACGCAGGCCAGGTTGACCAATATTTTTCAACGCATCGCCCAGACGGTGTGATCTTGGCCGCTGCCAAGGTCGGAGGGATTTTGGCCAACGCCCAGTCACCTGTCGACTTTCTGACCGAGAATGTCCTCATGGCAACCCACGTCATCAACGCGGCATTCCGACACTCGGTCCGGCGGTTGTTGTATCTGGGTAGTTCGTGCATCTACCCTCGAGATAGTAAACAGCCGATCGAAGAGAATTCGCTGCTAACTGCGCCGCTGGAAGGCACCAACGAAGCATACGCCTTGGCGAAGATCGTTGGTTTAAAATTATGCCAAGCGTACAGGTGTCAGCACGGTGTTCAATTTCACAGCGTGATGCCGACAAATTTGTATGGGCCAGGAGATAACTATCACCCTGAGAACAGCCACGTGCTTCCCGGGTTGCTTCGGCGTTTTCATGAAGCAAAAGTTGCTGGATCTGAGTCCGTTGTGATTTGGGGAACTGGAACGGCGCGACGCGAGTTTCTCCATGTTGATGACCTAGCCGAGGCGGTGCATTTTGTATTCGGTCTTACGGATCCGCCGGATTGGGTGAATGTCGGAACGGGAATCGATGTAACAATTCTTGCCTTAGCACATCGCATTGCTGATGTGGTTGGGTATCGAGGTGAAATTCAAATCGATCCGTCTCGTCCTGACGGCGCTCCGGCCAAGAGGCTGGACATGACGCTCTTGCATCAGCTTGGATGGAAACATCGGATTGAAATTGAGGATGGTTTGCATATGACCTATCAAAGTTTTCTGCAGGAGCTTGAGTCTGGCTCGTTGCGTGAGTGCTGAAATGTCTGCAGGTACGCTATCCCCTGCTGATCACGATCATTCCAGTTTCCACTTGCGTTTGCTGATTGCAGTAGTGTGAATGCTCGTTTCTCGTTACCTTGTTGGTATATGTGGCGAGGGGTTTAAGCACGAGCGGTTGGGATGGTATTGGATCACGTATGGTCAAGACAGCGTTGATTACTGGGATCACTGGGCAGGACGGAAGTTACCTTGCTGAACATCTGCTAAAGCTGGACTATCAAGTACATGGTGTGGTGCGCCGCAGCAGCACTTTTTCGACTGAGAGAATTGACCATCTTTACCGTGAACCGCAAGCGGAATCACGTTTGAGGCTGCACTACGGTGATCTGACTGATGGGCAGAGTCTGACCAATCTTGTTTTGGAGATACAGCCTGACGAGATTTACAACCTTGGTGCTCAGAGTCATGTGCGTGTCTCGTTTGATCAACCGGTCTACACGCTGCAGTCAGTTGGTTGTGGAGCTTTGAATATTCTTGAAGCAGCCAGGTTGCTGAACCATGATCGACCGGTTCGCGTCTATCAGGCAAGTAGTAGCGAAATGTACGGCGATGTTCTGCAGACACCTCAGACGGAAACCACACCGTTTAATCCGCAATCACCATACGCTTGTGCGAAGGTATATGCTTACCATCAGACGGTTAATTACCGACGAAGCTACGACCTGTTTGCAAGTAATGGCATCCTGTTTAATCATGAGTCGGAGCGGCGAGGGGAAACCTTTGTTACCCGAAAAATCACTCGAGCGGCGGGACGCATTAAACTTGGGCTTCAAGAAAAATTGTATCTCGGGAATCTCGATGCAAAACGAGACTGGGGCTATGCGCGGGACTATGTGCAGGGAATGCATTTGATCCTTCAGCATGACAAACCGGATGACTTTGTGTTGGCAACGGGAAGGACCGCCTCGGTTCGTGAGTTCTGTGAGCTTGTCTTTGGGCGACTTGAGCTAGATTATCGCGATCACGTTGAAGTTGATCCTCGGTACTACCGACCCGCCGAGGTGGATTTGCTCTTGGGTGATCCTGCCAAGGCGAAGAAGGATCTCGGGTGGGAAGCTGAGACATCATTGGAGCAGTTGGCTCAAATCATGACCGACCATGATTATGAGATCGCCCAGCGAGAACTCCATGCAGCTAACTTCGACGCCGGCAGCAGTTGAGCCGTCACGCGGCCGCAAAATTCTCGGATCGTCGGCCATCAGTGTTGCCTGCCGGTGACGCAGAAGTTCTCCATGTCGGTAACCGAGCATTCGACGATTTCGCGTTGGGCACAGATCGTGCGTTATCGATGCGCAGAGCGTGATTCCCGATCTGTAACGGTCGACGGATAGGTGATTTGGAACACTCCAGAGTTCAACCTGCATTGGCATGAGTTGGTGCCAACTGCGGTGGTTTGGGCTCGACGAAACGTGTTAGGCAAGCGACAATGGAGTCGTTGCGATGGAGAGTATGGAAAAGTCGGAGTAGAGATGGCAAAGAAAAAAGCACAATCGTTTGAGTGCGTTGAGCCGATTGGTGACAGGGTGTTGGTGCGCAAAGATGAACCCAAACGCGAGACTCGTGGTGGGATTGCACTCCCTGATGCGGCTGAAATTCCGACCATTACCGGACGTATCGTGACCATCAGCGCGGTTGTCGAGAACGACGAGGAACTGCCGTTGCGTCAATATGACAAAATTCTGTTTCACCCCAAAAACGCGATACCAGTCGATTTGGAGCATGACAACCAGTTGTTTGTCGTCCCCGTCGAGGACGTCGTCGCTGTTTTCCGTCGCGAGAAGTCAAACTGATCTGTTGAGCAAGGATCGCACCGGTTTTGAGGCTGGTATCTCTGGGCCGTCATCTTGGTTGATCCGTTCTGTTTTGCATTGAAGTTGCGTGGAGAGGTAATCGCGGATTCGGCTCCGAGCGGTTACGATGGGTAGTGGTTTAAAAATTCACTTCCTGCGGAGCATGTTTGATGCCTTTGAGAATGCTGGTTGTTTTAGTTTTTGCAGGTCTATGCTGCTCGTCGATCTTGCACGCGGATGATCTTCCGAACGTTGGTCGCCGCGATGGTGTGAAGCCTCGAAACGTGGTTTTCATCCTTACTGACGATCATCGTTATGATGCGATGGGATTTATGGGGCATCCATTTTTGGAGACGCCACATCTTGACTCTCTCGCTTCCAATGGTGTCCATCTCAAGAACGCCTTTGTGACCACGTCGTTATGCTCACCAAGTCGGGCATCCATCCTGACCGGTCTCTATACTCACAAGCACCGCGTGATCGATAACAATCGTTTGGTGCCGGAAGGAACGATCTTCTTTCCTCAGTACCTGCAGCGTGCAGGTTACAACACTGCTTTCATTGGCAAGTGGCATATGGGAGGGGCGCACGACGACCCTCGTCCCGGGTTTGATCACTGGATCAGTTTTCGTGGTCAAGGCAATTACCTGCCGCCGGGGCCTCGTTACACATTGAACGTCAATGGCGAGCGAGTGAAGCAAGAAGGCTATATCACAGACGAGCTTACCGATTATGCAATTGATTGGTTGGAGGGGCAGGCGAATGAAGAAGAGCCATTTTTCCTGTACCTGTCACACAAGGCGGTTCACTCAAACTTTACGCCGGCTGAACGTCATGCAGATCGTTATAAGGACGAAGACCTGAGCTTCCTTCCGCGAGGCGAAGGGATCACCGCAGAGAACGACGCGCCGCGATGGGTTCGAGACCAATTGAACAGTTGGCATGGGATCGATTTTAGTTATCACAGTGACAATGGCTTGGATTATCTCTATCGACGCTACTGTGAATCGTTGTTGGCGGTTGATGACAGTGTTGGCCGCGTACTTGAGCAGCTCAAGAAGATGGGGATTCATGATGAGACGCTCGTGGTTTACATGGGTGATAACGGCTTCATGTGGGGCGAGCATGGCTTGATCGATAAACGCGTCTCCTATGAGGAGTCGATTCGGGTGCCAATGATGATGCAGTGCCCCGACTTGATTAAAGGCGGAAAAGTTCTGGAGCAAGTCATTGGAAATATCGATGTAGGACCGACCATTCTGCACGCAGCTGGTTTGCAGACGCCTGATTACATGGATGGGAGAAGCTTTCTGAACTTAGCGAATGAGCCAGAGGCAGATTGGAGAAAGTATTTCCTCTACGTCTACTATTGGGAGAAGAACTTCCCGCAGTCTCCGACCCAGTTTGCGCTCCGTGGTGATCGATTCAAATACATCACCTACTACGGATTGTGGGATGTCGATGAGCTTTACGACCTGACCACGGATCCTGGCGAAAAGAACAACTTGATCAACCATCCCGAGTATCAGTCGGTGGTCAAAGAGATGGAGGATCGTCTCTATGAAATGCTTGCTGATGCCGGCGGGATGGATATTCCCATGAATCAGCCTGCTGGTCGTTCGCAGAACAAACGATGGTTAGACAAGGGTGGCCGGCAGTCGGCGGACTTTCCTAAATCACTTGTGGTTGAAGAGCCTATCAATAATCAAGCCAAGTAACGAGTTGCTCGGCCGGTTGCATTGAAATATCTTGAAGTCATTGAAAAAGCCAGTTGCCCCGATGGGTAACTGGCTTTTTTCTTGGTCGCCTTAGGGTGCTGGACGCTGCGTTTTATTCACGAAGCCCAGATATTCACGAGGCTCAGATATTCACGAGGCGTAGATTTCTAAGAGGCGTAGATCTTGGCAAATTCGTCTCGGAACGTGCGATCACCTGCGGGAAAGAGTGATTCAAAGGTGCTCGAGTCAACCGCTCCTCGTTGGAATCTTTGCTTGGGAAAGATCGGCATCTCTACACCTGTGATTTGTCGAACGCCCGAGGAAACGATAGCACCTTTGAGGCTGTATAGTTTTTCGTGATCCCAATCAGTCAGTTTCACAAACGGAATCGCCTCAGCGATTTCGATGACGTCTGGTATTGCGTAAGGGCTAAAACCGAGGAACCCGAGAGCCGTAGCGGGGGCGCTGGTGCGAATGTGACCACGACTCTGACCACCGCTGTAGACCAGTGAGTGCTTGACCGCGTCAACTCCCCAACCTTCTTGATAGAGCATTCTGTTACCGAGAACACTTCGGATCGTCAATTCAGGATTCTCTTCGATGGGGTAATCCTTAAGGTTTTCATCACCTCCATCACCATCAATAAGATAACGCCAATCTGGGTATCTCCGTCGAACCTCTTTGAGCAGAGCCAATCCCATGGTTGCTGCCTGCACATCGAGAGCTTTGTAATCTTCGATTACCCGAATTGCTTCGCGCCAAGAAATTTGACTCGAGGGAACTTCCACTTTCTCAAGGTAGAGTTCACGATCGATTTTTTTGAGGAATAGCTCGGCCTGCGAACCGTCTGTTGAATCTGGGCCTGCAGTCATGGTGAATGCCTTCAGGCGGGCGGGCGACTGTCCTCGTCGGCGCAGAAGGTAATCGAGCAGGATGAGTAGGCTGCCACTGTCGATCCCACCACTAAACATGAGGCCGATTGGCTCGTGGGTTGGTACCAAGTCAATCCACTGATCGCAGATCTCGGCCACCTTGCCAATGTACTGCGCACCGATGGCATCAATATCGCTCTGCAAACGGTTGCGTTTGGGAGCAAAGAATCGATGCAGAGTGGGGTTAGGGTCAGGGCAACCGACGAGTTGTAGTTCAAGAAGATGATGCGCTGGCACCATGCGGGTGTAGGATGGGTGAAATTGGTCCGCGAGACCCTCACGCTCCAATTGCTCGCGAATTTCATCCATTCTTTCAGCAATGATCAGTGCCGGACCTTCTGCTCTTTTCGCGAGGAAGTACCTCATCGGCCTACCGATGGATCTTGCCATTCGGATGGTTTTGCCCGACTGCTCGCAGATAGCAAATTGTCCGCCGATCCGCCGTATCGCCGCGGTGTCACCGTTTCGAACCGCCAAAGCTGCTTGTTCGAATGAGGTACCGAGCAGGAGATTGCCTTTGGGATCAAGAAGGTTGACCACTCGATCGATCAACTCGGCTTGTCGGCCATCAAAATCACGCTGGACAGGTCGAGTGACCGTCTCGATTTGCTTCTCCGAAGAAGGGGGTGAAGCCGCTTCGGTGCCTGGCTGTGTAACCTGATTGGGGGTGGAATTACGAGGGGTGGACGAATTAGACATGTCAAAACAGTAATTTGAGTTTTTAGGGTTGAGCCAACACCGGCACGACGGTTCACATCGCGGCATGTCGGCGTCCGACAAATCAGAGCGTGGGATGGTATGCCCGACGTGGAAAGTGAGAGAAAATCGAGAAAAACCTCTCTTCTCTGACGCCATTCGTCGTGGTGAATCGACCACCGTTGACCGAGTGCCCTGAATTTACCGCATTTTTGCAGTGTAGTGTCGTTGCATTCGCCTAGACTCGGCAGCCCGAAGACCACCTCCAAACGTGTTTTCCGGCTCCGATCTGACGAATAATGCGTGGTGACGGGTACGGTTCCGGCAGTAAAGATCTTACATTTTCTGTTGGCAACGCCTAGCGGACGAGTTCCATTGGAACTTGAAACACGGGCCTGCCGGCGGAGTTGTATCCAAACCTCGATCCAAGCGGATAGCGAACCACCGTGGCTTTGCAAATATTTGACGGCGTGCAGCCTCCACCACGCACTAATTTCATCGACGTGCTTCAGCATTGGGCTGAGTATCGCTCGGATGACGCAGCTTTTATCTTCACCGATGTTGAGTCGTTGGAGGAGAAGTTGACTTACGCGCAACTTTGGGAAGAAGTGCGCGCGCTGGCCGGTGCATTACAGGATCAGTGCCGGATTCGCGCGGGTGATCGCGTGCTGCTGCTGTATCCTCCAGGACTCGAGTTCATTATTGGTTTCTTTGCATGTCATGCCGCTGGAGCTATCGCGGTACCTGCCTACCCGCCCCGTAGAAACCGAAAGGCATCACGGATTCGTTCGATCGTTGTTGACTCGGATGCACGTTGGGCCCTGTCGTCCCGCTCAGTCGTCGATCAGCTCAAAGGCGATCAGCCACATGATGATCTTATCGGTGTGCAACTTCTAGCGACCGATACCCCCGCACTTCGAGACGTCTCGAAATGGCGTCGACCTAAACTGCAAGATTCATCGCTAGCGGTTTTGCAATACACATCTGGATCAACTGGATCACCCAAAGGTGTGATGTTGAATCATGCCAATCTGATTGCAAACAGTGAGTTGATCCGCGAAGGATTTCAGCCGGCTCCAGATTTGGTTGGGATGAGTTGGCTACCGACCTATCACGACATGGGCTTGGTAGGCGGAATCCTGATGCCTCTGTACATCGGCCGAGTGGATGTTCTCACCAGCCCGATGACGTTTCTCCAGCGGCCCGTGCGGTGGCTGCAGGCGATTACCAAATATGGTGTCACGGTTAGTGGAGGTCCAAACTTTGCTTACCAGCTCTGTATTGACAAAATTCCGGACGACGAGCTCGAAGGCATTGACCTATCGACCTGGGATATTGCCTTCAACGGTGCGGAGCCAATTCGCTCGTCAACTCTAGAGGCGTTCTGTGAACGTTTTGAACCTTACGGGTTCCGGCGTGGTGCACTGCTGCCATGTTATGGGATGGCGGAAACGACGCTGCTTGTTACCGGTGGTCCTTCCGAGACTCGACCTGTTCTGCAAACGTTCGACGGAAGCCGTTTGGAGGAAAAACGCGTTGAACCAGTTGAGCAATCACATGAACGCGCGAGAAAGCTGGTTGGTTGTGGCGCTGTTTTAACTGACGAGACGGTCACGATTGTCGATCCGCAAACTCATCAGGCTTTGGCGGGCGATCAGATCGGTGAAATCTGGGTCAAAAGCCCTTCGGTTGGTGTCGGCTACTATCAGCGTAAAGAAGCAACAGAAAGAACGTTCAATGCTTTCACCGATCAAGGTGATGGTCCCTATTTAAGAACCGGCGATCTCGGTTTCCTCTATGACGGCCAACTGTACGTTTCCGGTCGTTTAAAGGACATGATCATTGTACGGGGCGTGAACCGGTACCCACAGGATATCGAAGAGACGGTTGAGCGCGCGAGCGAGGTTGTTCAGGCAGGGTCGGTTGCGGCTTTTGCGATGGACTATGAGGGACGCGAGCAACTCGTTGTGGTCGCAGAAACCGTTCGAGTTCGCGATATCGATTGGGATGCTAATTTGCAAGCGATTCGTCGTGCGGTTACCGAGGAGCATGAGCTGCCGCCTGATGCGATTTATCTTGTTCGCAACAGTAGCGTTCCAAAAACAAGTAGCGGAAAGATACAACGTCACGCATGTCTTCATGCCGTGCGAGATGGAGACTTGAAGATCATCGCAAAATGGGTTCGCTGGGAAGAGGCGAGCGGAGGCGGTTTTGCCGCCGGCGGCGAAACGATGATGAAGGCAGCGTCTGCCGCTGGCGCTAATGACGAGATCGATGCCGCCGCCGTTAACCCAGCGATCGTTCAAGTCATCAAGCATCACGTGCGTCAGATTGCCGGCGAGCGCGCGAGTTCATTGGAATTGGGAACCAACATCGTTCTTGATTTGGGACTCGATAGCCTTGAACGTTTGGAGATAGCTAGGATTCTTGAACGAACCTTTGGTGGACGATTCCCCGAACAGGTTTTAGACGAGATTGAAACGATCGGCCAGACCGCAATGGCGATCGAACGCTACCTGCCCAGCGGCTCAGGAAGCAGGGCTGAGGCGTTTTTGAGTGGTGAAATGCCTCGTGGTGAGATTGGCAGTGAGAGTATACCTTCTGCCAGTAAGGTTGCCGTGCAACCAGAGTCCTGCGTGGAAGATTTTGCGGAATACCAGCGTTTGCAGAACACCAAGCAGCAAATGATGATGACGGGTGTGCCCAACCCGTACTTTACGGTGCATGAGGGAGTTGTTCGTGACACGACAGTTGTTGGCGGACAGGAACTGATCAGTTTTGCCTCCTACAACTATCTAGGATTAAGTGGCCATCCGGATGTGGTTGAGGCTGCTGCATCGGCAGTGCGGCAGTACGGAACGAGCGTATCGGCTAGTCGGCTTGTCTCGGGAGAAAAGCCGATTCATGGTCAACTCGAGAAAAAGATCGCCGATTGGATTGGGGTCGATGATTCAATCTTGATGGTCGGCGGCCACGCGACCAACGAGACCACCATTGGTCATCTCGTTGGTGCCGGCGATTTGATCGTTCACGATTCACTGGCTCATAACAGCATCGTTCAAGGTGCCCTGCTTTCTGGCGCGAGGAGAAGACCATTTCCTCACAATGACTACGCTGCTCTGGATCGTATGCTCAGCGAGATTCGTGGCCAGTACCGCCGCGTTCTGATCGCGATCGAAGGCGTCTATAGCATGGACGGCGATTTTGCCGATGTACCTCAGTTCATCGAGGTCAAGAAGCGGCACCATGCGATGCTGATGGTCGACGAGGCTCACAGTTTTGGCACCATGGGGTCAACCGGGCATGGAATGGCTGAGCATTACGGTATTGACGCTCGGGATGTTGATATTTGGATGGGAACACTCAGTAAATCCGCGGCTTCCTGTGGCGGATACATTGCCGGTTCGAAGGCGCTAGTAGAACTCCTTCGCTACACTGCTCCCGGCTTTGTGTTCAGCGTCGGCGCACCGCCTGCTCAGGTTGCAGCGGCTCTGGCCGCTTTGGAGACACTCGACAAGGAACCGGAGCGTGTTGAGCGACTAAGAGAGCGGAGCGAGCTGTTTTTGTCACTTTGTCGTGAAGCTAAACTCGATACCGGTGATAGCGAAGGCACGCCCGTGATTCCCGTTATTACTGGTAACTCAATGGTTGCACTCCGATTGTCGAATCGACTGCGTGGAGACGGCATTAATGTGCAGCCTATCCTCTATCCTGCGGTGGATGAGTCTGCGGCGCGTTTGCGATTTTTCCTGACCAGCGAGCATACCGAGGAACAGATTCGATATACCGTTGAGAAGGTCGCAGAAAGGTACGCGGAGCTAGGCTTCTCCCCAAAGGGTTTAGTCGCAAGTGAGCAAGCAGAATCTTAGGGTTCCGATTGAACCCTAGGGGTGATTCTTCTCCAAGGCAGGTGCTAATCCGCTCAATAGAGCGATTGGTTCTGCTGACGATCAGCCAAAGATCCTGTGTTGGCCCATTGAGTCCTTACTGCCTAAGTTTTAGCGACGCTTCACTCGTTTTTCCGAATCGTTGTGAGTTTCGTCGCGAACTGACGCACAATGGTCTTGCGACTTGGAATGTTCATTCTAGAATCGGGTAGTAACACAGGGATGCCGTCCCTCTCGGTTTAAGTCTGGATGACAACCACCGTGTATTCCTGTACATCGATGCCCCTAAGTAAGGAGAACAAACGTTGCTTACTGAGTCCACTGTCGAGACTATGTTCCGCCGCCTGATGAATGATCCAAATCGCAACGAAGAAACGTTTGATAAGGCAGAAGAGCTGCTGGAAGAGGAACTGCGTCCCGAGAGTCCGCTGCGTCATCGTCTCTCGGTTGAGCTTGATGAACTAAGGTCGCTCGCAGCTAAAGACTAGAGCATCGCGTTTCCATGAGATATTGCCCAAAGAGGGTATAAAAAACGCGGTTCCAATTTGCTCTGGTTTTCAAAACGAATCATTGCAATCAAAACATAAAAAAAGCCCCTGTCGGTTGATTGACGGGGGCTTTTTGTTTGACTGTCTATTGCGTTGATCAGTGGTTCACACTCACACCGGCGGTGATACCTACCATCAGGTAGTTCTGATCATCGTCTCCACCGTTGACCATCGACCCGTCACCGCCTCGCCAGACGCCTTGAGCCACATCGATCAGCTGGAAACCGCCTCGCACCTGAATCATCTTGGTGAGTTGGTAGCCGAGTTCGGCTCTCACATCGAATCCGATGTAAAACTCTTCGTTGGTGCTGTAAACCGGCTCGGTTGAGTTGCGGATGATTCGTTCCACTTCAGAACCCTGACCCGCTCCGTCATAGATCGTCAGCGTTTCCAATTTCTGCGAGAACGTCTGTTGGAAGTTCGCACCGCAGAAGACACGGAAGTCGGTCGAAAAGACGTATCGCTCACGAGCACGGAAGAAGCGGAAGCCCAGTTGAGGTCCGATCAACTCGTTTTCGGTAGTCGCACCAGTGACGGTCAGCAATTCCGCATCTTCGAAGTTCGGCCCGATCAGCGGTGGATTCTCGTCTGTGCTTTGATAGTCCATGAATCCGTTAGCATCGGTCATTCTCATCCAACGAACACCAACGAACGGTTCGATGATCCCGCCATAATGGAGAGGATCCATTCGCCAGGTCTTGTTCAGCTCGTAGCTGTCGTACTCGAGATGGTTTTGGGTATCGACGATGTCGTAGAACCGATAGTTGTAGCCCATGTTGTTGCCTTCTTCGGGAAGCAGAGCGTCACCGAAGGGTGGTTGGGTTACCGAAGGTCCATCTTCTGGATCGATGAAGCGGTTCAAGCGTTCTTGGCGGAAGATGTGATACTCGCCGACTTTGTTGCGTGTCCAGTTAAACAACCAGCCATGATCCTCACCGGGAAGCATGTAGCCGAGTTCGTAACGGTATCCCCAACCACCATCGAGTCGATTCTTATCGATTCCTGGCTCAGTGGTTTCAGGGCCGGTACCGTACAGATGGATCCGGTCATAGGTTGCGAACCAGCCGGTCGATGCACGCTTTTTGGCCGTGACATCTTGGAGGTCAGCGTCGTAAACAGGCTCGAACCAATGGAAATCGGGATCGAACTCAAATGGATCCGCCAGTTTACTTTCCTGAGCAGTAGCCAGATTGGCCGCACCAGCAACGGCTAGGGCCGCTAGCAGGCTTGCAGTCAGCTTCCGTACCGACATCGCTTGTTCCACCGTCTTGCAGTAAGTGAGTGATGGGTGACCTTGATTGTCTTACCCTTGCATCGCATCAAAAGAGAACAAACCATCCAAAGGTTCACCCTCCCAACCAGAATTAACGAGTTCCGCGAGCGGAGAATCGTGTGACGAAATGGCCGTCTAGTTCCGGTCGTGCGTTTAGTATCGGTCGAACCACCCTCAAAGGCTTAACTCGAATAGGAACAGATTCAGCAAAAGTCGGAGAATCCGCGGAACCGGAACATTTTGACAGCGATTGCGATGCAAATACCAATAAAACGTGGTTTATTTTTTCCCCATGGCACGCTTGGCAGCGAAGAATTCCGTCAAAATTCGGCCACACTGCTCTTTCAGCACCCCGCTTGTGATCACGGATTGATGATTCAAACGCGGATCGGCTAGAGCCTCGTAGAGGCTTGTAACGGCCCCCCCTTTGGGGTCTGTGGCTCCGAATACGACTCGAGGAATTCGAGATTGAAGGATCGCACCGGCACACATGAGGCATGGTTCAAGCGTAACGTAGAGCGTTGTCTGCTCTAATCTCCAGTCTCCCAAGGCTGACGCAGCTTGAGTGATGGCAATCATTTCCGCATGAGCCGTGGGGTCTTTAAGCGATTCACGCTGATTGTTTGCCCCCGCGATCATGCTTCCGCCGTGGACGATCACGGCTCCGACCGGCACTTCATCCGCGGTTGCAGCCTCGATCGCCAATTCCAACGCTCGTCCCATCCAGAACTGATCCACGTCCAATACGGCGAGAGGGTCGGTATTCATTTTCTTTTGGCTGCCTCGACTGACAACGGTGGTCCAGTTTTGCTTGTTCGCTCATTCGCCTGCTTCGGCCGCTAGTGCTTTCGCTTGGGCAACTTCTTCGTCACTTAGCGAACGGTAGCGTAGATTTCGCAGCTCAGATTTGCACTGGAAATTAGCAATGCCCAGCGGAACACATTGGTCCATCTCGTAACGGATATCAAATTCCTTGCCAGCTCGAGGCACATCGCACGCTAGTTTATCGTCAATCCAGCACTGCACTTGGAATTCATCAACTCGCACCCGCACTTTGTACCACCGGTCATTATCAAAGTTTCGAAAGTTGGTGGTTTCGTTCTCGCTAGCATCACGACCGTCAATGCTGCTGATCCCGATGATTCCCCCGCCCCATCCACCGAGAATGAAGCTCGCATGGCTTTCTGAGATGGGGAACGTCACGCCGCAAAAAAAATCGAATCCGTCGGTTCTTCTTGCTTCGAGTTCAAACTCGTAGTTTTCTTTTTGAAGATCACCCTCCCATCGAATGCCGGTCATTGGGTCACCAAATCCAAATGAGATCAAGGATTCGGTGATTTCGACCGGGCCATCGCCACCAAATTGGCTCACTTCCCAGCTCCCCTGGAGCGACGCCCAGGTGTCTGCTGAGCTCTGTTGAGTTCGAGCAATATTACGTTTCCCGCTGAAGATCTTACGAACCCATTTGATTCTAGGGCTTGTCTCTTCCGCAAAAGCAGTGGGTGTCGAAATCAGAATGATGGATAGCAATGCAGCGGTCGATACTGAAAAAAACTGGCCAAAAGTCTTTGGATTCACGATGCCTACCTGATGTGAGCGTTGAGGGTTTCTTACAAGTCAGAGGGTCAAAAATGTCGTCTCGATTGTCTTACCGGCCAAGCCAAACGAAGCTTTCTCGATCCGATTCAGAAGTTGGACGAGCGTTGATCGATTTGGGAGGAGGCCGGAGACGTGTAGCCTACACGATTGGTGATCCATTCATGCAGCCGGTCACAAAAATTAGCGTCTTAGGCGTCAGATTAGCAATCATGGTGCTGGGTTTGTACTGGCTAATGATGTTCACTGGCACCCATTTGGCCGCATCAACGCTGGAGGTTGCCGACTCCTTTGGGCCGCGGGTGAGTGACAAGGTCAAGCATTTCGGAGCCTTTTTCGTACTTGGGACCCTTTTGTGTTACGTGACCAATTCTGATCGCTGGTTGAGGCGGTTCATTTCCATCGGGTTTTTGGGGATGGCCTATGCCGGAATTGATGAGTACACGCAGCGTTTTGTTCCTGGGCGTTACCCAGACGTTGCTGATTTCGTTGCCGATTCTTTGGGACTCTGGACTGCGATAATCGCCTATATCATTGCTAAAGTGACGTTGAGCGATTGGGAGCAAAGGTTACGTCAGCGATTTTTCCCTGGCTAAATCCGGTGCTTATGCAGTTTGCTTGGTGGAGCCATTGGGGCTCGTTTTTGCCATTTGCGATGGCATGCGTAGCTATCTTCAATCACCGATCTGACGACGTGCTTCAAGCAAACGTTGTGAGAGTTCTTCGCCCGACGTTCCTGTGGCCGTCATGTGGCCCATTTTTCGACCCGGTTTGGCATCGGCTTTGCCATAAAGATGCAGCGAAATGCTCGGGTCTCGAAGTGCCTCTGACCATAAAGGTGGGCTGCCGTCGGTTTGCCAGAGATTGCCTAGAAGGTTAATCATGGCTGCCGAGTTGCTGCGTAGCTGGGTGGAACCGAGCGGTAGATTACAGATCGCACGGACATGTTGTTCGAATTGACTGGTCTCACATCCCTCGATACTGAGGTGCCCCGAATTATGGGGACGCGGTGCGACCTCGTTGATCATCACTTCATCATTGGAAACGAAAAATTCAACGCACAGCAGACCGACAACATCGAGTGTTTCCGCCGCGGACTTTGCGACTTCAATCGCTCTGGTTGCTAGGGATTGATCGATGCGTGCCGGTGCAACGGTAAGATCCAAGATGTGATTTCGGTGTGCGTTTTCGAACACTGGGAACGCGGATATCTCACCTGCCACGGTTCGTGCGACGACCACGGAGACTTCTAGGTCGAAACCGATACACTTCTCGGCGATCCATTGATCGCACTGATCCCATCGGATCGATTCTGCTTCCGATGGATTGGAAACTTTAGATTGACCTTTTCCGTCATAACCGCTCGTCGCCGTTTTGACGATCATCGGCCAGCCAAGCTGTTCCCCCGCCGCGATGAGGGATTCCGAGTTGCTTACCGAGCAAAAAGGAGTGACCGGAAGACCCGCGTCACGAAGGGTGGATTTTTCAATGAGTCGATTTTGTGCCGTTGCGAGAACCTTTGCAGAGGGATAGGTCGGAGCATGGCGGCTACACCTTGCGATCGTCTGGGCCGGGATGTTTTCAAACTCCAAAGTGATCACGTCACATTGCTCTGCGAAACGCTCAACCGCTTCCATGTCATTCAGATCGCCAATTACGGATTGGTGTGCCACCTGAGCAGCAGGTGCATTGGGGTCTTCGCACAAAATGATGACTCGGAAACCCATCGCACTCGCTGCGACCGCGAACATCCGTCCGAGTTGACCACCACCGACCATGCCGATCGTGGATCCGGGTTGGATGGTGAGTTTGGATTGGTTTTCCATAGGTTCTTACTCTTGAATGCCTTTTGAAGGTCTATAGATCGGCTGAGTCGAGGACGGCCTGTGTTTGGTCTTCAATGAACTGCTCGAGACGCCCCTTGAGGGCGGTGTCGGTCAATGCAAGGATTCTCGCTGCATAGAGTCCAGCGTTCTTTGCTCCTGAGGTTCCGATGGACATGGTTGCTACCGGAATGCCTCCGGGCATTTGGACAATTGAGAGTAGAGAGTCGAGCCCCTGAAGGGCGCGACTTTGAACCGGTACACCAATCACTGGCAGTGTGGTTTCGGAGGCAACCATGCCTGGTAGGTGAGCCGCGCCACCAGCCCCAGCAATAATGACTTGGAGACCTCGACTAGAGGCTGACTGGGCGTAGGAGACCATTCGGCTCGGAGTTCGGTGGGCCGATACTACTAACTTCTCATGCTCAATCCCGAGCTGAGAGAGAATATCGGAAGCTGCTTTCATGGTGTCCCAATCATTGCGGCTGCCCATAATCACGCCAACCTTGGCAGTGGTTGCGCCGAATTCAGTTGCGGATTCCATGGTTGGCGTTCCAGTCATGTGGTTTCGGGAGAGATTTGTCGGGTTCTTGTGCAGGTTTTTTAATCAGATCAGCGACGATTGAGAAGGAGACCGAAGGTTCCACAGCGGATCATTTACGGTTCCAGTCTCCAACGCTTTCGCATCCGGCTCATCCTCATAGGACTTCGAGTTTAACAAACGCGAGTCGAAAGCGGTGTTCACCATCCTCGAACTCAACTCGAGCGATCCGCTTTGGCCCCCGTCCAGAAACTTCGATAATCACCCCTTCGCCGTATTCTTCGTGTCGAACACGGGTTCCGGCCTGAAAAACGGTCAACGGCTGATTGAAGGTCGCCATCAGGTCGGCAGCCGTTTTCAATGAGCTTTGCAGATCGCGTTTGACGGGTTGGTTGTTTTGTTTTTGGGAGCGAAGTCTTCCATCGTGGTGGGAATCGGAGTCGACGAAGTTTTGTGCTGCAAGATTCTGACCGTCATCAGGTGGGGACGAAGATGTGCGGTAGACTTCGATTTGGTTGTAGGGGTCATGGTTCGATTCAGTTGTGTCCTGCGACTCGCTCGCATCGATCCACGACTGTGAGGAATCGTCAGAATCATTCGCTTGATGTCGGTCGGTTGGTGCCGAAGGATCTTTTGACTTCGAGGTGCCGCCGTTAGAGAGGTCGGGGAGATCCCAACTATCAGGATAGCTTTGGTCGAGGTCATCATCAAACCAATCGCGATTGGATCGACTCTCCACACGCTTGATCTCATCAAGCGGTAACTCGTGAAGGAAAGGACTTGGGATCACCGGACGCAACTCACCGCGGATATTTCTTCGTTTGCAGCAACTCAATTCCAGCCGCTCTTCCGCACGGGTGATCCCAACAAACAGCAGTCGGCGTTCCTCTTCAATTTCCCACTCGCTATTTTTAGATCGCTTGTGGGGCAAAAGTTCATCCTCCACACCGATGATGTAGACTCGCTTGAACTCCAAGCCTTTCGCTGCATGAAGGGTCATGATGGTGACTCTGTCACTTGCATCTTCGAACGCGTCGGTGTCAGAGACCAACGCAACTTGTTCGAGGAATGCTTCGAGAGATCCATCCTCGGGGTGTTGTCGATCAAATTCGACGGCAGCGGAAATCAATTCATCGACGTTTGCCATGGGACTATCGGCCTGATCATCGGATGCAGTCTTTTCCATGTATGCATCGAAGTTAATTTCCTCAACAAGGTATCGGAGGAGGTCTTCGAGTGAAGCGGTTGACTTGACTTGGAGGTGGTCGAACAGCGTGACAAACTTCTTGACCATTCCCGCTGAGCGTTTCGCCAGCGATTCGATCTTGTCAACATGTCTTGCCGCTTCGAGCATGGGGATCTGATTGCTGTCGGCAAAGTGTCGAAGTTTCTCGATGGTCTTCGCTCCGATCCCTCGAGTTGGGACATTAATGATTCGCTGCAAGGCGACGTCATGATTTGGGTTGTTGATCAAGTGGAGATAGGCCATCAGGTCCTTGATCTCTCGCCTTTGGTAAAACTCCACCCCATTGACAATTTGATACGGCAAGGACCGACTGCGCAGTGCATGCTCGAGCGATCGTGTCATCGCATTCATTCGGCAAAAGACGGCGAAGTCGCTCGGTCGGCAGCCATCGCTTAGCATTGCCGATGTGATGTCGTCCGCTATAGCATCGGCTTCTTGGTATCCATCTTCGTGAAATCGGAGTACCACCGGTTCACCTTCAGGGTGATCGGTGAAGAGTGATTTGGGCTTGCGATGACGATTGTGTTGAATCAGGTGATCTGCTACTCGGAGAACGTTGGGTGTGCTGCGGTAGTTTTTTTCCAGACGAACCGTTTTGACGTTTGGGTAGTCTTTCTCGAAATCAAGGATGTTATTCAGGTCGGCACCTCGCCAACCATAAATGGACTGGTCTGGGTCACCGGTAACGGCAAGGTTCGGGTGATTGATTGAGAGAGCCCTGACGATGGCATACTGCGCGAGGTTAGTATCCTGATATTCGTCAACCAAAATGTATCGGTACCGACCATCGAGTTCTTCTCGAATTGCGGGGTTTTCTCGTAAGAGATTCGCGATGTGGAATAGTAGGTCGTCGAAGTCGACCGCGTTGGCTGTTAGAAGTTGTTGCCGGTAAACCGGGTAGACACGAGCCGCAATGGTGTCGCGAGGATTTAACGCTTGGTCCGCCATCATTTCCGGAGTGACCAGTCGATTTTTTGCGTGGCTAATTGAATTTGCAATCTGATCCGGTGAAGCGTGACTTGTGGAGACCTCAGCGGCTTGAATCGCCCGCTTCATCGCCTGCTTAGAATCTGATGTATCAAGGATTGAATAGTTTTCGCTAAGGCCAACCATGGCCGCGTGACGTCGGAGTAATTGTGCACAAAAGCGATGGAAGGTGCCCATCCAAACGCTCTGACCCGGCGCAAGTCGGTCAACCCTTGCTCGCATTTCATCAGCGGCTTTGTTGGTGAAAGTCAATGCGGCGATTTGCCAAGGCGGGATTCCATGGTTTAGCAAGTTGGCGATTCGATGCGTGACGACGCGAGTCTTTCCAGACCCGGGGCCTGCGAGAATGAGCATCGGCCCATCGATGTGAGAGACCGCTTCTGTCTGCGGTTCGGTAAGGCTGTCAAAGATTGCATCCATGTGGTTATCCATTCTCAGCGTCTGGCACTGACGTGCCTCAATCACAGGCCTGCTGAGTTGTCGTGATATTCGTTCACCGTCTAATTGTCTGAGTATTAGGCTACCTGTCAAATGCACGTCTAAGTAATCTTTGGCTTCGCTCACGCTCTTCATTTGGATTGTCGTAATGCTAAACTGACACCGATCGAAATCTCTTGCAAAACCTCTCGTGGGGATGACCCCGAACCGTTAACTTTTTGATAGGTAACTCAATGGCCGGTAAAAATGTTCTGGGGACCGAGTTGAAGACCTGCAGTACGGATCCGATGACTGGGTTCTACCGTGATGGATGTTGTAACACCGGTGCTGATGATCGTGGTCTGCACACCGTTTGTGTCCAAGTTACGGCTGAGTTTTTACATTTCAGTCGATCAGTGGGAAATGATCTCTCGACACCCATGCCGCAGTACCGGTTTCCTGGCCTTCAGCCTGGCGATCGCTGGTGTCTATGCGCCGCAAGATGGAAGGAAGCCTACGACGCGGGGTGTGCGCCCGCAGTTGTACTTGAGTCGACCCACATGTCGACCCTTGAGTTTGCGTCTATTGAAGAATTACGCGAGTATGCCATCGCCGCAGGAGACGCCGAGTAGCAGGAGACGCCGAGTAGGTTGGGCCGTATCAGGCGGCAAACCGTGGTGTCTCGTCGGCCTGCCTCATGGTGAAACTTCAACGAGTTTCCGTTTCGCTGGCTTGTGGGCTTGGAGGTTGAGCGGCGACGGCGTGATGATTCTGATTCGAAGAATCTTCCCCTTTTGTCACAGCGTTTTTTGGACTCGCAATACCTTGGCCTGTTTGAGCGAGGTTGGGGTCGATGGCACCAGCACGCATTAATAATGCTAGGCCCGCGTCACTCGGACGTGTCCAAACTTTTCGCACTTCAAGGTTTTCGTTCTTCCGCTGTTCCCACCGTTTTTGAAACGCACTCAGCTGATTGGTGATCTCTCCCCGTATTGCCTGTTGAGCAAAGGATTCAATTTTGCCAATTGTGGCTAGGGCACGCCCAAATTGGCGAGTGGCAAACGACACAGAGGTGTCTTGGGGCTGCGTGATGAATTCGTGGTTATCAGTCTCGAAATCGTCGATTGATCTCACTTCGGTAATAGTGATTGCAGGTGTGGGTACCAGAAGCCGATCGAAATCATCCCAAACTTGACTTGTGTTGATGGTGTCGCTGTTCTGTGATTTTTTAGGTGTATCGCGTAGAGCAACTGATGGCGTGAGAGCTTTAGGCTCTGGTTGCAGGGTTTCTGTGTTGTCCACCGCTGTGACCGCGGTTTCTGGACTACTAAAGCTGTCTTTCACACTCAATTGTGGCTCTAGAACTGCGAGCTGTGATGTTTCGATGTTGGGAATCAGCCGCTTTGTCATCATCTGCGGATCCGTCATGACGAAGTCCGGTGTCGCAGGTTGTGGTGCGTGCAGGCGAATCGAATTCACCGCAAGGGCGGTTTCCGCTTGAGGCTTCCCATCGTCTTTGAATTGTTCGCCATATGCGACGCGATCTTTTGTACTGAGGTCATAGGCGTGGTACGTCTCTTCGATGTAAACAATGATGGGGCCACTGCCGACCATGCGGTTATGAACAGGTGCTTTGTTTTTTGACGCGGATCTCGCTATGTCAGTTGCGTCAGCGTATTTTTTGCTTGCTTCTGCTTCGATTAGTTGGACCGGCAGCGGGGAGAGTGTTTGGATATCAGGAACCAAACTTGGATTCTTGGGAGCGGGATGGCTTGCTATCGCGGAATGGTTCAGTTGCTGACTGGGGGAAACCAACTGGTCAGACGGTGAAGCCTCCATCAATTCGGCCGGTTCAGCGTTAATTACCCACCAGATTTGTGATTCCCTGAGTAAGCGAAAGCCGAAGGCTACGTGCGCTGTGATGTCCCCACGAGAGAGTTTTGGTGTTGGTGTGTCCCGGTGTCGATGGGTCGGGGTTTGAGTCGAAAGGATGCTAGGGTGCCCAGTTTCGCGGCTCTCATTAGAGTTTTTAGGGGGTTTTTGAACGCCAATCTTCTGTTGCGGTTCGCGTGCCGATGCGTCTTCGGACGGCTCTGCCCTAGAGGGTAGATAGGCATGTGGTCCGAGTAGAGCTGCGAGGCGTAAGTGTTCCTGCGATGAGGGTAGCGGAGGGATTGCGGCGGTGCCGCGTCGAGTTTCTTGAGCTTTGCACGCGAGTTGAGTCGCTGTGCTGAACGTGAGCAATGAGATGATGAATAAAGAGAGAGAGAATTGGACGAAAGATGACTTTTGTGTTGAGGTGAACACATTCATATTTCTAAAGAGCTCCTTAGCCTAGATGTTGACATCTCTGACTTGCGGTCACAGTTGCGGGGATGCCTCGGGAGGAATAAATCCCAATGGCAGGGTACTCCGCAGCTTGTATGCCGCAAGCTGGTAGATGCCAAGCGAATGGAAGTCAGTGAAGCGCCGACGTTAGAGATCTTCACGCCTCAGATCTCTTGGTCCGTGGGAGTCGGGTAAGTGGAGGCGACTTATCCGATTAGTGGAACATTGCAGCTATCGTCCGGTGGAACGATAAGGCTTGCTCTTTGGATAACCAAAGGTGCAATGATTCAAGGTGCGCGTGCAGGTTGTGACGACTGATCCAATCGATCAGTTGTTTCGCTGTCGATCCTCTGATGCGGGGAAATGGCAAAGCAATCTCGACGGATGACGCGATGCTTTGGGCAGCTTCGAGAAGCGATTGAGTGAGATTGGCCGCTATCGATCGAGTATCGATTGCACTCGACTCGGCAACGATGCGTCGGACACCGGGTGGTTTTCCGCCGAGATCTGATCGAGATAAGGCCGCCAGTTGTCAGGTGGCGGTGCGTGGAAAGTCATGGAGTCTTTTTGTGTTGGGTGGTCAATGGTCAGACTCCAGCTATGCAACGCAATTCCTTGGCTAAAAGGTTTCGTACAGTCATATTTTCGATCGCCGAGCACGGCATGGTCTCGCAGTGAAAATTGCAGACGAATTTGATGTTTTCGCCCGGTGTGTATTTTTACTGCAACCAATGACCAGGCACCGTGAGAATGTAAGGACGTCCATGACAGGGACGCTTCTTTGGTCCCAGCGTGCCGCTGTGGGGACGCCTTCATTCGGTGGGCTGCATCGTCTTTGTAGACATGGTCACTCCAGTGTGCGGTGGTACCAACCGGTAGATTTCCTTTAACAAGAGCTAGGTAAACCTTGTTGGCAACCTTTTTTTGGGTTCCTGAGAATTGTTGGTTCAGTCTCGTAGCTGCTTTGCTTGTTCGGGCAAAGACGATCACACCACTGGTCATCGCATCGAGTCGGCTGACAACGCCGAGGTAGACGTTTCCGGGTTTGTGGTACTTTTTCTTAAGGTAGGAGCAACCGAGTGAGTGCACGGTCGGACCCGTCTCGGAACCCATGGTGGCGAGGCCCGATGGTTTATTGATCACCAGCAGGTGATTGTCTTCGAAGAGGACTTGAAGTGGGGTCATGAATCAAAGTGTAGCGGGTAGCCCATTTGGGAAGGCGGCGGTTTTGATCGAGGGGATGGTGTGGCTTTGTCGGATGTGATGGGTTTTTGGGCTTGGTTCAATCAATTCGCATTTGCTTTGACGGCGTAGCGGGGACGCTTCAATACCTTATTCATCAATCCAGGGAAAAGTCGATCCGCGTACACAAGAAGTTTACCTCCGGTGCTCAATAGCACTTCTCTTTTTCGACGGATGATCGCATCGAGTGTCGCTGCAGCAACGCGATCAGCCGGCCAACTACCTAGGCTTTTTGATTTTGTATCCGAGTCGGTTTCGATTAGTGAGTGGAAAAATTCACTTCGGGTCGTGCTGGGGCTCACGAGTGTCACTTGAATACCTTCGCATGCCAGTTCGCAACGCAGCGAATCGCTCCATCCGTGAAGCGCAAACTTGGATGCACAGTACTCGCTTTTATCTGGGACGGCACAATGGCCCAGAACACTCCCGATATTGCAAATCACGGCCGACTCGCTTTGTCGAAGCGAGGGAAGGAGTGATCGAGTCAATTCCGCGGCTGAGAAAAAGTTGACCTCCATGACTTGTCGCAATCGCTGCGGGGTTGCTTCGGCAAAGGGACCGATCGCCCCGACTCCGGCGTTGTTGATCAAGAGGTCGAGGCGGTGGTTTTCACTCAATAGGTGTAACTGATTTTTGATATTAAAGTGAGTCGCCGGATCAGTAATGTCACCGACCAAGGGAAGGATGCGACCTTGCCCGGTTGCTTCCCAACTGCTGACGGTCTCGGTGAGTTGTGTTTCGCGTCGCGCCACAGCCAAGACCGTGGTTCCACGATCGGCCAAACGGTGAGCAAGGCAACGGCCAATCCCGCTGCTAGCACCGGTTACAACCGCGATGGCTCCTGCGGGGTTCCATCTTGTCATGGTGTGATCCTAGGTCCTAATTGAAGTGGCAAAGCGGAGGTGCTAAAGGGAGCGATTGGGTGTGCTTGATCTACGAGGTGGTGAGCGACAAGTTGTTTGGAGAGCTTGGTTCCGCCCATCATGGATTACTGTTCGTCTGACGTATCATTCCGTTCATGATTTCGAATAGCGATTGCTGAGCGTTGCACGGGGCCCATCGCACCTGCGGGGATGCGTACGCAGAGCGTCACGAAGTCCTCTCCGAAATGCCTCGAGATGACCTCGCTTTTTTCTGACAGGTAAGAGAGGAGTTTTCCGTCGGAATGTTCTAGGTCAACTTCAATGTCTAGGAACTCGCGACTAAGTGCCTGGCCGACTCGATCGATGAATGTTTCGAATCCCTCCTCCGTTTTGGCACTGACAGGGATGGCATGAGGATATCGATCGAGGATTCTATTGAGTGATTGTGAGCCGTAGATTGCATCCACTTTGTTTAAAACCAGTAGCGTGTCTTTCGCTTCGATCCCTAATTCTTTGAGTACGAGGTAGACGGAGTGGATTTGTTGAAAGACCGATGGGCTGCTGGCATCAGCTACATGGATGAGGAGATCGGCCTGTCTGGTTTCCTCGAGTGTCGACTTGAAGCTGGCGACAAGGCTGTGAGGAAGGTCTCGAATGAATCCGACGGTATCACTCAGGAGAACCGTGCCCCAGTCGGGGATCGACCAACGTCTAGTGCGAGTATCAAGTGTGGCAAACAGTTTGTCCTTGGCAAGCACTTCAGCGTGGGTCAAAGCGTTCATTAGCGTGCTTTTGCCGGCATTGGTGTAACCAACGAGGGAGATGGTCGGAATGTCGTGCCGTGCTTCGACTTCACGTTCACGACGTCGTTCTACTTTGGAGAGTTCTTCTTTTAGATCGTGAATTCGTTTTTGTGCGAGACGCCGGTCAACTTCCAATTGTTTTTCACCGGGACCTCGCATCCCCACACCCATCGCTTGGCGAGAGAGGTGAGTCCACATGCGTTTAAGACGCGGAAGAGAATATTCGAGCTGAGCTAGTTCGATCGCTAAACGAGATTCATGGGTGCGAGCACCAGCGGCGAAAATATCCAAAATCAGTTCGGTGCGATCGAGCACTTTGGCCTTCGTCGCTTTTTCTAGATTGCGCACCTGAGCAGGTGTGAGATCGTTGTCAAAGATCACAACGTCCGCATTGTGCTGCTCCACCATAAGCCTCAGTTCTTCCACCTTGCCTTTACCAAGGTAGGTGGAGTGATCCGGGTTTTCTCTCTTCTGGATGAGTTCATCCACGACTTCGGTTCCGGCCGTTTTGGCTAAGCCGTGCAGTTCTTCTAAGGGGTCATCGTCAACGTTTTGTTGAGGAAGAATCAGTCTCGCGAGGATGCTGCGTTCAGGGGAATCGTCGATGACGGTTTTGGGTTCTCGCACGGTCTGGCGGTACCTTGGGAGGAGAAAACGCAAGGATGGCCCTAGGCTTTCTCTGTGGATGAAACAATGACTCTCAGACGGAGGCCGTTTCGCGTGCTGATTGAGCAGCCTCTTGGTGCCTTGGCGTCATGAGTGCGGCGAAACGCTTGGGATCCATGATATCGGGCAAAGGGGGTTCCACCAATGATAGGCACGCAGCCAATTATGAACTCTGAAGCCGATTCGACATGCATGACCGTGTTTGAAATCCAACTGTTTTCAATTCTTTGGTGGAAGTTTTAGGGAGTGGTTTGAGTGGATTGAGTGGCTGTTTTTCGAGATGAAACGGCGATTGGTGAAATTGTTCTGAAAAACGGTTTCGATGCGTGACCAGACGTGTCATGGGGGTCGCGAAGAATCTGATGTGTCAGGCGATGGCAAGTTTTCCACGCCACATTTTGACTCAGATTGTTCTTCTTAATCGAGGTTTCCCCATGACTCAGATGATGCTTTTTGACGCTCCAGCTGGAATCGCCACAACCGCTGTCTACTCCACGACTGAGGCGAGTCGTGCCGGATCAGAGCATGACGGATTGGGAAATTCTCGAATTGGCCGTCGTGGTTCTTCCTCCCACCGACAGTCGAGCTCTTCAGCCGCGGGCGATCGTCTTTGTGCAAAGCGATTTGCACACGTTCAGAGTCCCGCAAGAGTCGACGGATTCAGCTGCACGGAGAAGAGCGAGGCGTTGGGCTCACGGGGGCAAATGAACTCAGTGTCGAGTGAGGATGGCGTGCAGAGAATGGGGGATTTGGCTCGTTTGGTTCTTTTGCGTTACGACCTGATGGCGAAGCGACGCGCCCAGTACGCAGCACGTCGCTGTGCGCGTTGAGATTCAGTAGGTGTTGTTGATTGATGTGCCACCGTTTTTATGTGTTTTTCATTGATTCGAGGTGCTCGGCATGGTTTGAACGCAAGTGATTTTGAAATTTGGTCGATTTGATTTGCAAGGATGGTGAACGGGTGTATAGTTGTGTGGTCGACTGGAGTCGTGTGGTGAATCAATCGTTGTGAAATCAAAGGTGCAGATCTTGGGAAAGCTGGACCGGACTGGATTCAGCAAATTTACAGGGAAGGGGACAGAGTAAATCTCGATGGGACAGGCATGATGGCCAGTGAACAGATTGCATTTGATTTTGAACCTCGCCTCGACATGAAGGATTGTCGTCAGTCTAGGTTCGCTCGCGAGGTCGTGTGCACTACGCCGCGCGATGTGGCAGATGCCACGGAGAAAGGATCAACAGAGAAAAGATTAGAAGATAAAGGTTTTGACGCTGAACTCGTTTCGAGTGACGACGCTGGACTCGTGTCGAGTGACATGGATCGCGGAGCAATGTTGCGTCAGCTTCGTCAGCAAACCAAATGTATTCAGCATCCAGAGGGTGCTTCAGGGGTAGCCACTTTTTCAACCGGTGTTGCGGCTTTGGATGCTTGGCTTCCGGTAGGTGGCTTAAGGTTTGATGCAATCACCGAGTGGGTCAGTGATTGTCGAGGAAGTGGAGCGATCACAATTGCTCTGTTGGCCGCAGCGAGTCGATTAAACGGAACGCTTCAGAAAGGATCAGAACGTCAAAAACAATCAGGTGGATCGTACTCGGGGGGGCCACTGGTGGTGGTGAGTGCTGAGGGCGATTTTTATCCTCCATCCGCTTTTGCCTTTGGCATTCCGTCTCGGCAAATCCTTTGGGTAAGGACTCATAAGCAGCAAGATCAAGTCTGGGCAATTGATCAGGCGCTGAGGTGCAAGTCGACGGCGGCGGTTCTGGCGTTGCTGCCCCGGCAATTAGATGAACGGGATGCTCGAAGATTTCAATTAGCATCCGAGCTGGGCAAGACGCCCGGTTTCTTTGTTCGCTCCAATATGGCTAGAAGTCAACCTTGTTTTGCCGAGGTTCGATTTCATGTTGGTTGCTGCAAACCGCTGAGCAGTCATCCAAGAAAGGTTCGTGACCGTTTGCAGGTTGGGTCATCGGATGATGAAGCGACAATTCAGACGAAGTCGTTTCGGTCACAGGCACAGTTTTTGATGCAACGAAAGCGTCAGTTTTTGATCACCCTGGATCGCTGTCGTGGTGGCAGAGTCGGTCGTCAGGGGCGTTTCGAAATGAATGAGTTTGGGGAATTACAGGAGGTTGGATTCGGGAATCGGGAGGCAATGAATCATGGCAAGACGACTATGCGTTTGGTTTCCAAATTGGCCCATCCAGAGAATTCAAAATCAAGACCGCTTAGAGTCGATTTTGCAGGATGAGGAGCTGCAAGATGAATTCCCTCACGAAAAGGTTTCACTCGGCAAATCGTCGCGTGAAAAGTCATTGAATCATTCTTTACCGCAACCGAACGGTCATCCATCGGTGATTTGGGATCAGCATCCGAGGCGAGGCAGGGTTGTCTTCGCTGCCTGTGTTCAAAGCCGTCGATTGGGTGTGACGCCCCAGATGCCCTTGAGTCATGCCATTGAGTTATTGCGGCAAGCTTCACAGCAGCCGTATCAGCTGAGTCAGCGTGACATCAAATCGGATGATGCAATGCTCAGCAGGCTGGCCAAATTCATTCAGCAGGAAATCACTCCCGTTGTTGCTCTGGAATCCCTTGATCACAAAAAGTGGGCTGGTGTGTCACGGTATCAGCGAGAATCGTTGATTGGTGATGTGTCAGGAGTTTCGCACCTTTTTGGTGGAGAGGCTGGACTATGCGAATCTGCGATCGCGGCTTTGTCTCGCTATGGTCTTGATTGCCGTTTGGCCGTTGCTCCAACCGTGGCCTCTGCGTGGGCGTTCTCACGCTACGGCTGGACAAATCCAGCTAGTCCAAGAGTTGTGGTATCCAAGCTCGCGGAGGAAAAATACCGAGGGGCGTTACCCATCGAATCGCTGCGGATCTTTCCTGAACCTTATCACAATCTTAAAAGACTGGGAGTTGACCGGATTGATCAGTTACTTTCGTTACCGAGAAACGCTTTGGTTTCGCGGTTTGGTAAACCGTTAGTGTTGCAGTTGTCTCGAATGTTGGGTGAATTGGATGAGCCGCTGAGGACCTATCGGCCACCGAGTGAAAATCGACATGCTTTGGAGTTGGAGTATCCAACGCGTGATCTTCCGCTACTGCTAGATCGGATCGAGAAGCTGGTGATTCAATTGTGTGCTGAATTGGCTGAACGCCAAGAAGGTGCTTTACGAGTGCGTTTGCGTTTCACTCTAGTGGATCGTGGCAAGAAGGATTTAGAGGTCGGCTTGTTTTCACCGACAATCGATCAGCAACAACTCAAGGGGCTTTTGCAGCAGCAGTTAGAAGCGACGAGTTTGGTTGATCTGGTTCAGGCAATCGATCTGTCTGCGAGTTTAACCGGACCTCTCAGGACCGTCCAAAATGATCTTTTTAGTCATGATGGCGATGGGAAATGGGCACAAGGATTGAGCGATGTGGATCTCAATCGATTGATCAACGCTTTGGGAGCAAGGTTGGGGGATGATTCGGTTGTTTCCGTGTCATCAACAAAAGATCCTTTGCCGGAGGAAGCGTTTCGTGCAACCACGTTAATCGGTTTACAGAAGAAGACTTTGAGTGCCAGATTTTCAGAAAAGCGGAATCGTGTTGGAGAATCTCGCTCTGAAACATCAGCCCATTTCGCGGATGATGATACAACTGGTTCACTTGAATCTTCTGTTTTCCCAGAACCTTTTCATTTTTCCGGGAAGGCTGTTGCAGCGTCGCAGGCAACTTGGAGTCGTGATAACGTCTCTGCCTTCCGTCAAGCTACTCGTGACGATCCTATGCGGCGCCCCACATCGCTACTTGCTAAGCCGCTTCGCCTGTTAGTGCTTTCGGCGGATGGATCCTTTGTCCACAGGACACGATCAAATGTTCTCCCTGATCAGATCCAATTAGCGGGTAAGACCCATGACATTGTTCACTGGTGGGGACCAGAGCGAATAGAGACTGGCTGGTGGAGGGATGCGACCGTTCGTCGAGACTACTACCGTGTGGAACTGCAAGATGGGCAGTGGTGGTGGATTTTTCGAGGGTTTTCTGCCAGCGAAAAGGTTGATCGTCAATCTTGGTGGATGCTTCACGGATACTTTGATTAACGATTTACCGTCGCTCAAACTGAGTTCAAAACTCACGCCCAATCATTCCTGAAAAACAAGCGTAACGCATGTTATGCCTGAAACAGAAGGACTTACTCTGCTCCACGTGACGCAATGATCTGATCGAGTTCCTGCTTGAGAATTGGTAGGATTTCATCGTAGCCAAACGCGCCGAGTGCTTCAGTGCCACGTTTTAGATTGACTTTTGCCGGACCGCACCAGAGTCCCAAATCGGCATCGTCGGTTTCTCCGGGGCCATTAACACGGCAACCCATTACCGCGATCGTGATCGCGTGATCTTTGGCGTAAGCGGTCATCTCTTTGACGCTTTCTGCCAACTCGATGAACGCTTCATTTTCCACTCGCGAGCAACTTGGGCAACTGATGATGTTCAGAGCTTTTTCGTTGAGTTTCACGACACTCCGAAAACGACCGGAATAAATATCATCAATGATCCCCAGACCAGCATCGATCTCTTCGGGCTTTCGGTCATTAGGCAACGTAAGAGAAACTCTTACCGTGTCCCCAATGCCGTGACCAATCAACTGCTCGAAGGCGATTCTCGTCTTGATGATCCCCTCGGGTGGCATTCCCGCTTCGGTAACCCCAAGATGAAGAGGTATGTCGGGTCTCAATTCGGCAAAACGCCGATTCACATCGATCACTTTAGCGGGATCGCTGTCTTTCAGGGAAACGACAAAGCGTTCGAATTTGAGTGACTCGACAAACTCGCAATGCTCGATCGCACTCTCAAGCATGGGCGTGATCGAGTCACTTGCGTCGTACTTTTCCTTTTTTGCCGGATCAACGCTGCCACAGTTCACTCCGATCCGAATGGCGCAGTTGTTCTCGACGGCTTGGGCGATGATGAACCGAACCTTGTCATGCCACGGTTTGTCTTTTTGGTGATGGTAGAGGTGTCCAGGGTTGTAACGAATCTTATCGACATGAGGTGCGACAACTTCCGCGAGCCTGAAATTTTCTTGGAGGTCAACTGCTAGATTGGCTTGAGTCTGTTTGCGGATTTCAGCTAACGCCTCCGCATCTTTAACGCTGTCAACCGCAATCCTCACTACTCCCGCGCCGCGCTGGTGCAACGCTTCAGCCTGGGCAACGGTCGCATCGATGTGGGTGGTCTTTGTCGCGGTCATACTTTGGACGGCAATCGGATGAGCAGAACCGACGTGAATACCACCGATGGAGACAGAGCGAGTGGGCTGGCGTTTGATTTCCATGATTTCTCTTAGCGGCAGATCAGATTGCAAATGTCCGGACTCGAATGTTGGTCGAGAAAGCTGTAGGCGGACCGCCGCGGCGACAGTCGCGACGAGTTGTTTCATTGACTCACATCAGGATAGCGGCGGAAGTGGTCAGCTGAAAAGCAGGAATGCATAGGATTGTTTGCCGGGATCAAGTGCAACCGCCGTCCGCGCATGATAAAAGGCGGGGTCGAGTGGAGTCGATCCCGCCTTTTTGATTGATTCAGCCCGTTGAGCAATTCGCTCATCAGGGTGACGTTTGGTAAGTCGGATTAGTTTCCGATACCACCACCGCCGCCGATGCCGCCACCAAATCCGCCGCCACCGCCGCCTTGACCGCTTTGCCCCGTATCACCGGTGACAAAGTTGAAGGTGGTGACGTTGCCGACCTGCGAGAAGAACGGCATCGGTGAGATTCGTACGTAGCGACGATCACCGGAGATCACGGCGAGAGAAGCTGCCATCGCACCTTCAGGAAGAACCGTGATTTCAGGTCGGAAGCCGACTGCACCGCGATTTCGGAAGCCGTTTGGTCCCAAGAGACCCATTCGACGTTGATCACGATAAAGTTCAGCCATGATCTGCTCGTTTGAGCTGTTGGTTGGATCGTCGAGGAATTGACCCAAAACCTGACCACGCATGTCCTGTTGGGCGTCTTGCAATTGAACCAACTGTGCAGCTGCGATCTCTTGCTGACGTCGCCCTTCCTTAACCTCAAAGACAACCAACGCGTCTTTCTCAGTCAGTGGCACTTCTTGGCGAATCACTCTTTCTGATTCACGGCCCAGATCGGTGACAATATCAACGGTTGCATTTCCGGTTGAGACGTTACCCCAAACTCGGCGGATAAGAAGTCGGTACTGTCCAGTGAAGCCTTCGGGGCAGATGTAGGTTTCGGAGACTTCGCCTGACTGGTCTTTACCGCTTCCGCTGAAAGAATCACTCAGAAGCGTTCCACCACCGGCGCTCATACGGTTTTGAATCGAGCAAACCGTGCCTGCGGGTTCCTCAACCGCCAAATCAATATCCGCATCGCCCGTCCAGGTAACGCGAATGATGACATCGTGCGAGAGAGCAGTCTTCAAGTCAGCATTGAATTCGGCAGCAGCCTCGGTTTTGCCTTCTTCGAGCATCCGCGCGTGAGTGGCACGCGCCACCAATCGAGCTTCCTGAACAACGTCAGCGAGAGCTTCTGGCCATGCCTGAGCGAGAATTCCTTTGGTTGCCCAGACTAAGCCGTCCAGGTCATCCAAATCCTGCGCGATTCGAAGCCCAGCAACGTAGGTTTCTCTGCGATACGGATCAACTGAAGCCACATTTCGGCACAGCTTCAGTGCAGCCTTGGAGGATCCCATCGCCTCTAATTTGAGAGCGATATGGAGGATGACTTCAGGGTTTTCTGCAAAGTCAACGGACGAGAGTAGTGCTCTTTCGACCTCAGCCTTTGGAGCATTGGTGGCTTGGAGTGCCAATGCGTAAGCAGGATACATCCATGGTTGAACTTGGCCGGCAAGAATCGCAGCCGAGATCGCTTCTCGAGCTTGCATCATGCAATCTGTTGCGGCGTCTTCCTGCCCAGAGTCCTGCATTTTGCTGGCACGCACGGAAAGGTATCGCACCGTAGCACGGAGTTTCTGATCCAGAAGACTGACTTCCTCGGGACTGTCTTTCGCAGCGTCGCTGAAGTACTGGTTCCAAGCTTCTTGGCGAGATTGGCCAGCTGATTCTTCGATGCGAATGACAAGGCTCTTGTCGGCGGACGCTTCCGCAACGGTCGCTTCCGAGACAGCTTTGGACTTCAGGGAAGCCTCGTCGGGGACTGCAAGCATGCCGCCGCCGCCGAAACCGCCGCCGCCCATCATGCCACCCATGCCGCCGCCCATGCCGCCCCTGCCGCCGCCCAAGCCGCCCATGCCGCCGCCCAAGCCGCCGCCCATGCCGCCGCCCATGCCGCCACCCATGCCGCCGAGCTGCATGATCGGAACAACAAGGTCACCAACGGGGTAGACTTTGGTAACGAGATTTTGCTCAGCTGCTTCAACGGTTGTGATCTGCATGACCTCATCTTTAATCATGTAGGTCAATTCGTTTTCACGAAGCATGAGTCGCATGAACGAACGTAGAGACACGTTCTTGAGCGAAATGTTGACAGGCTCTTCCGCTGACAGACCGATCTCTTCTAGCGCTCGGTTGTCCACAACGATTGGAATGTCATGAGCTTCACTGATCTGTTGAACTGCATCGCTAAGAGGCAATTCGACGAAGCTGAAGCTCGTTTCGTCACCGAGTGCGGACTGAATCCTTCGCTCGGTTTCGTTGTCGCCAACTAGTTCGATCGCTCCGTAACGCTCGATTCGACGACGACTCATGGTTCGCCACCAATCCGAGTCTGGGTATTGGATTGGTGGTTCATCGACAAACGGGATGTTCGATTTGAGAACCAAGGCCATCGCATCGACAAAGGCTCGTTCTCGGAGAACTTTGAGCTTCTTGTCGTGAGCGTACATCTCGAGCATCAAAGGCTCTTCCACGAAGTGTTGACCTTCGACGGAGTTTTTCGTGATCGTGATACCAGCGTCTTCAGCGAAGTCGACCGATACATTCTGTGCCTCAGCGTAACGTTCTTCGTCCACCAATGCATTCATTTGCTGTGAAAGAACCTTAAGAGTCGCCTCACGACGCACTCGATTCTGCAGCATTCGCTGCGCTGAGGCAGCACCCTGTGCGACTTGCTCGAGGTTTCGTTGGCTCTCCAAGAACGATGCTTCTCGTCGGCTTGCTACTTGAACCGAGGCACGCACCTGTGAAGTTAGCTCTTGTCGCGTTTGTGGGCTGATGTCAGGAACCACTTCCAGATTGGCAAGCAAGCTCTTGAGGCTTCCTGCTACGCCAACTGGGTTGTCGCGAAGACGGCGATTCGCTTCTCGAAGTTGTGCCCGTACTTCTGCACGCCAGCGACCTTCCTGTGCTTCAAGCTGCGATTGAACCTGATTTAAAAGGTTGCCGGGTACTTCGGTCAGATCGTCATCGCCACCGACCACGTCGGCGGTGCCCGTAACGGGAGCGGGTGCCGGAGCCGGAGCTTGTGCAGCTGGAGCCGGAGCCGGAGCCTGTGCAGCTGGAGCCGGAGCCTGTGCAGCGGGTGCCGGAGCCTGTGCAGCTGGTGCCGGGTCGGCGAATGGATTCTCGTTGTCAGCGGCTTGCGCTGGGGCCGGAGCTGGTGCGGCGAACGGATCGTCAATCTGCTGATTCTGTGTGATCAGACGATTGCCCATGATTCGATCAATCGCTTGAGCTTCCGCGTTGTTCGGGTCTGCTTCAAGAGCTTTCTTGACGACCGCTTTTGCGCCCGCTTTGTTGCCCTGTTGCATCGCGATATTTGCGGCGTGAACCAATTGGTCAGCTTGATTGGAAAGCACGCGAATGGTTTCGCGGAGCATGTCCGAACCGGCTGATGGGAGCATCAACCCGTCGTTGGTGGAGGAGTGACGCACCAAACCAGGCAAGAATGCGAAGTCGGGATGATTTTCTTCAACCGTCACAACTGAGGTGAGGCGTATTGTGTCATCAGCGGATTGCCCGATGATTTCCAACTCGCCTTTCTCAGTCGCTTTCGCGGCGGTACCGAGAAGGATCGAGTCTCGATCAAGTCGCAGCGGTGGAAGGCGATCCGCTTGGACGGATTCCATGCCACCTGGAAGCTTTGCTTCTTGCACCCAGATAGCCGACATTTTGGCGGAATCCGCGACTCGGCTGCCAATCGCCTCGGCAGCGCTCGATGCGTCGTCGCCCACGACACCGATGACTCCACCGGTTTGATTGGCCAAGATTCCCATCAATTCAATGTTACGAGTCGCACCAATGGCAACACTGTGAAGCGATATCTTATCGGTGCGTAACCCATCAATCACGCCGGCAAAACGCTCTTGATCACCCATGGTGTCGATCGCAGTGCCGTCGCCGATGTAAACGATGGATCGAGTGCGTTTGGCTCGGGTCTCACCGAAGGTTGCTATCGCGGTATCAATCGCGTCCATTAGGTTGGTGTTACCAAGTGGAAGTCGCTGCGAAAGAGCGTCGATGCTCGAAGCGGCTTCACTTGCCGAGGCAAAACCCTCGGTCAATTCGCTCGTCATCACGTCAGCGGCATAGACCCGAATTCGGTCTTCAGAGCGAAGGCGGCCAATGATTGAGTCAAGTGCGGAGATTGAATCGTTACGGAATTCACCGACCTGAGTTGCGGAGGTGTCAACAATGACAACGATGTCCGCAGGCTGGGATCGAACCGACTCGAGAATTGCTTCATCAGCAGATGGCTGAAGTGCGACTGCGAAAAAGCTCTCGCCGTCTTCTGTTTGGTAGGTAGCAATTCGGGCACTAGCTGAATCCATGATCTCTGCAGCGTGCAGATCGATCGACGGAGTGCTGAAAGTTGCAATCAATGAAAAAAGGGCCGCTCGTTTCGCGGTGCGTGCGACGTGTCGCAATCCCATGGAAGTTTCTCCGCTTATCTGTGAACGCGAATGCGCTGTTGGGAAATCGCTTGTAATTTCACGTTTCCCACCGGCTTGATTTTGAACCCGTGAGGCGTGTGACTCAGTTTTAGCCGGCTTTTCCGGTGTTGAATCATCTCGAAGTCGTAGGAGACTCACTGCAAGAGTCTATTTACGCAACGACCGATTCTCCACGAAAAAACAAGCAAAGTCGATTCGTCCTCCACCCGAGACTGGTTCAGGGTGTTGCAAAATGCTACACCTGTTCCAAGTCGCTACACCGATACGATGCATTTGGGTGGACTAGGATCTTTGCTGGTAGTGAGGAGCGATTTGCGTGCCAAACTTTCTCCCAGCGGGAGGCGTTTCCAAGATTGAATACGACTGCAAGCGGTCGATTCGGCTGGTAACGATTGTCACGGTCGCAACGCACACCGACCATGTTATCGGCATTTGATCTGTGGCTCGCGAGTGAGTCCTTCGCGAAAGTCAGAAAAGCCAGATGATAGCAAATTGGATCTGGGAGCCGCTTAGAGGTTCCAGTTTGGTTGGCTGGTGTGCGTCGCTGTATTATGGGAACCAGAGTTGATCCTGTAGGTCGAGCGAAACAGCGGGTAAGTAGTCCTGAGAATTACCTCCAGAGACTAATGTCCTAGGGCAAAACGCGGCGTTGCGTCGTGGTGCGAGGTGGTTCTGTCGCGTGGGCTACTGAACGCCCTGTTAAACCTGAGCGGTTTTATTGGAACCGTTCGGATTTTCGCTGCTATCCTGATTCTCACGCTTGATCGCGTCGTATACCTCTTGGCGATGCACCGGAATTTCTTGAGGTGCTTTGATACCCAAACGAACCTTGTCACCGCGAATGTCAACAATGGTAATGACGACATCATCACCGATCATGATACTTTCATCGCGGTGGCGGGATAGAACTAACATGACTGGCTCGGGCGGATCGTGTTGAACAGGGCGGGTAAAATCTAAGGTGGATAAGACGACCCGAGGAGATGACTGGTTTTCTTGGTTGTCGTTCAGTCTCGAGTGCAAAAGAGGTATCGACCATTCATTTGTCGAGGGTTAGTGTCTTGGATGTCGCATCCGCAGGTAACGGTCGTGCCGATTGGTATGGCAGTGGTGTGGCGGAGAATTTAGTGGTTGGGTGAACGGTTCCTGGCAAAGGGAGCAGTTAAGTGATCTTTATCGGCACGATCAACGTTTCTCGGACCCGCGAGCGGGGCGAGTTTCAATGCCCATCGTGCGAATCGCTCCAAAGTTATCGTCTGCGCGCCAAACGCCCTTGGTTGACCCTTTATCTGATTCCCGTTGTGCCCATTGGGTCGATTGAGTTAACCATCGAGTGTGACTCATGTCGCTGTAATTGGGATCCTTCGATCCTGAAAAGTGGTTTAGCCGAAGATTGGTCAGTCGATGACGTTCAGGCTAGGCATGAGATTTTTCGTGCAATGATTTTGTTTGTGTTGCTCGATGGTTACATGGAAGCTGAAGAGGTGGAGCCACTTGGAATACTTGCTTCGAGGATTTTTGGTCGAATCATTGACCGAGAGGAACTGGGACGACTTTGTTCTCTGGCTGAACAGACCGAGATACCGGTGTCCAATTACTTAGAGAGTGTCTTTCGGCGTTGGAATCCAGAACAGAAATCTTTCGCAATACAGGCTCTATTCATGGCGGGATCGCTTCGCCCCGAGATGGGGAAGGAGAGAACTGGCCTACTATTGTGGATGCGGCAAAACGCAGGAATGAGCGAGATCGATTTTGAAGAGTTGATCCAAGACTGTCTTGGCTGGGAAGATGCATCAACGAGTTAGACGAGTTCTCCGACTGGCAACTCAATGGCTTTCTTTTCTCTCGCTGATTCATAACAAGCATCCACAAGAGCCATGGTGTGAAGGTTTTCCAGTCCGCTGATGCTAGGAGAACGCTTGGATTCCATGCAGATCAGGAGGTCAGCCATGGGGCCAATGAATGCATCGGGAAACCAGACCTTGTCCCATCGCGGTCGAACCCAGTCCTGATTGCCGATGAACGTGTAATCGATCGTACTTGGGGTGCGTTGTGGGTAGGAGGGCCAACCAATGGTCCCTTTGGCGAGGCCATGGGTTCCTTCAATTCGCCAGTGGATTCCAATATCTGACCCGCTTCCTTCTCTCGCAGGGCCAGTCCAAACGTCATCGCAGATCTGGCACCGCAAGCCGTTTTCGTACTCGAGAATGTAGAGCCCTATTCCGTCAATATGTTCAAAATCGGTTCGCGGATCGTTGGCAAAGCTGGCATAAACTCGACTTGGATTTCCGAACCAGTATCGCATGGTGTCGAGATGGTGAATCGACATGATGCGGCAGGTCAGCCAGCCTTGTTCCCGCTGCCAAGGCATCCAGTGCGGAATCGCTCGCATGTCGATGGTTGCTAAGACAGGCTTTCCAAATACTGAAACGGAATTGGATTGCGTTTCAATCAGTTGTTTTGCGGCGCGAACCGACTGATCGAAACGCATATTTTGATTGACTGCGAGCGTGATGTTCTGGTCGAGGCAAAGCTTGACGATTTCTCGAGCCTCGCCAAGGTCACTGCCGAGAGGCTTTTGTGCGAGGATGCCTCGAATGTGATTTCGTTTAACTGCCTCTCGTATCACACCTAACTGTGCGTTGGGAGGAACCGCAATGTCCAGCACCTTTACTTCGGTATCATCCAAGAGTTCGAGGTAGTTCTGGTAGGCTTTGTTGATCTGATGCCGGTGAGCGACCTGTTCTGTTTTCGCAAAATCTCGTCCGGCGATCCCGTGCACGTTAAGGTTCGCTTCGCGGTAAGCCGGAAGATGGCAATCCGCCATAATGAAGCCGGTGCCGATGCAGCCAATTGCGACTGAACGATCCTGCGGTAGCGGTAAGCTGCAGGCGGATTCGATGAGGTCTCTGGCGGATAACATTTGTGTAAAGGTTATTACCTGTCACATTTGGGGGAAGTTGCAATGTACTCGCACTGGTTCAGGTATCACTCGTTAAGGCATCAGTCATCTCTGAGAGATTTTGCACTTGAATCACGATTGGGGTCCAAGAAATCGCTGGCACCACCCGACTCGTTCAGTTCTCGTTTTCCTAAGACGAGTATCTGTGCGTCCTCACATCTCTGTAGGGGTGTGTACCGTGGGTGGTGGGAATCAATGTAGGGATCGTTGGACTTGGCGTTGTAGCAGCAAATCATTGACCATCGAGGGCTTTCGGAGCAATTTCGATCACTGCGGTGAAGCAGGTTGCTGTGGAAGAATAGGACGTCACCTGACTCCATTTCGATCCACTGATGCTCCATTCGATTCATGATTGCGTCGACCCGTTCAGGATCCGCACCGGCTTGGTCACCGGTCAGGGTGTGCTCGATTCTTCCGCAGAGATGTGACCCTTTGATGACTTGTAGGCATCCATTTTGTTTGGTTGCCGGATCGACGGCGATGAAAGCACTGACCAGATTTGGTGTCAAGACGCCGTTTTGATACCAGTAGCCGTAATCTTGATGCCATGCCCATGCCCCACCAACGCGAGCATCTTTCATGATCATCTTGGAATGGTAGTGGTATGGTTCATCCGCGAGTAAAACTTCCGCGGCGTCAACCATTCGATCGCAGCGAGCAAAGGCTCCATAGATCCCCTGACCCGGGTGATTCCACAGCGAAAGCCTTACCGTTCCCCCCTCGCCGTCCTTGCGGCCAAAAGAGTGCTGGTCGAGAGCCTTATCTCGCTTTGCTGTTTCCCGAAGGAGATCTACTTCTTCCTTGCTGAAGAATCCTCGCAGCAGGACATAGCCTGAGGCGTGATAATCAGACTGGAGCTTTGAGTCGATCATGTCAATTTTTCTTGGTCACATAGGCATAGTAGGCGCCATGTTGTTGGCCATCGGCAGCCTTGAAGAGTGCTGACATCCTCGTCTTACCTGCTGGTAGGGTAACCTCAAAGACTACCTCTTTATCGCCTGGCTTGACTGCTTTTTCCGCTTCAACATCACCTATGGAAAGTGTCGCCTGGTTGGGGTTGATCGCTGCGCCTGGCGCGGTTCGGTAGGCTTTGGCACCGGGGACATCCGCGCCCGGGGGCAGGGATGCATTGATTGGCAGGTCTGCTTCCTCGGGCCAACGTCGAAGTCGAATTTCATAACTACCAGCCTCGTGGACATTGACGTTCCAGAATCCCGTATTGCCTTTGCCTGTGACGGCTCGGCGAATGTGTGATTGATTCCACGGCGTGGAGCCGGTTGTGATCCAGTCATGACTGGTCAATCTTGCTGGGTTGTCGTTCGGGTGGCCAAGGTAGATGGCGGTAGCGTTGGAGAAACTTGGCTCGAGTTCGGCCCACCATGATTCGTAAAAATTACGCATGCGGTTGAAAACTTCTGGATGTTGATCGGCAACATTTTTGCTTTGTCCGGGATCTTGTTTGATCGCGTAAAGCTCTTTGCCATCGATCAATCGCCACTGGTTAGTCATCACCGCACTCGATTTCCATTTGATTGGATCCTTCACTCGTTGCGAATCGGTGACCAGCATCCGATCGGGCCAGTCGGTTGGTGTCTTGCCACCTAATAGTGGTGCAATGCTGACACCATCGAACTTCACGTTACTCGGTGAGTCGAGCTTACAGAGGTCGATGAGTGTTGGAACCACATCCACGTAGGAGGTAATGGGTTCCACGTCATACCCGCCAGTCAGTTTTCCGTTTGGCCAATGCATGAACAGTGGAACACGATGGCCGCCGTCATACTGGCTTCCCTTTTTTCCACGCATTCCATCATTGAAAACTCCGGCGCCTGAGGATGTGCCGTTGTCGGTTGTGAAGATGAAGATCGTGTTTTCCGTGAGCCCTTCATCCTCTAAGAACGCTCGGAAAGCGCCGACATTGTCATCAATGTTAGCGATCATTCCGAAGAAGTTAGCAAGGTTGACGTTCTGATCTTGATAAGGCTTGCTTGACTCTTCTGGGGCATGCATCGGCCCATGAGGAGCATTGGTTGCGATGTAGGCGAGAAAAGGTTGTCCCTTTGATTTCTGCTGTTTAACGAATCGCTTTGCGTAATCAAAAAATACATCGGTGCAAAATCCTTTCACCGCTTCCGGTTCACCGTTGTGCCAGTAGCTTCCGTCAAAGTACGCGTTGTCCCAGTAGTCCGGGGTTTGGCCGACTCCACCACCACCGTGGCGAAGGACTTCGGTGTATCCACGATCTTCGGGCCGGTAGGGATAGTTGTCCCCCAAGTGCCACTTTCCGAACATGCCGGTTGCGTAACCATTGTCCTTGAAAATCTGACCCATGGTGACTTCGTTTTCGCGAAGCATGGATCGACCCATGATGGTGTGCCAGACACCGGTGCGGTTTGTCCAGTGACCGGTCAGAAAGCCGGACCGAGTCGGTGAGCAGGTTGGCGCGACGTGGTAGTCCTTGAGGCGAACTGCTTCGGAATAGAGTGCGTCAAGGTGCGGAGTCTTGAGGATCGGATTACCGTGACAAGATAGATCGCCGTAGCCTTGGTCGTCGGTGATGACAATGACGACGTTGGGCTTGGAGGTGGTATCTGCTTGAATGCTGCCCGCTAACGCAACGATGCATGTGAAGAGTAGGGACTTTTGGCCGATGAACTGAAGTGATGACTTCATGGGGATTGATTTCTGGTTCTTTTGAGTGACTGCGTGTGGACTTCTGTGAACGATTTTCGTGGATAGTGTAATGCACACAGGGGTGATTGTGTTTGGTAACGCGAAGAGGTCAATTCGGTGCTAGTGTGGAATGCTGCTGCGTAAACTGTTAGGATCGGTGGGCTTGTTTGTGATGAGTTCGACTTGATTGAGCGGGCTTCTCTTGATGCACCGGCTTGACTGGTTGGAATGACGTCTCACGGGGATTTGATTGGATATGGAGTGTAAGCAGTGCGGTGTCGGACGCATTAAGTCGGGATTTTTTGGCAAGCCAAAGTGCGACAACTGCGGAGCCGCTCCATCCCAAGAGGATCTTAGGTCACAAGCCGTTGTTGCGAATGATGGCACTGGGGACCAATCCGGCACTGGGGATCAAATCGACACTGGGAAACAAATCAACGTTTCCAACGCGAGCACGCAAGGTGACGAGCCATCCGCTTTACCCGCAAGTGCCGATTCACCGATTATGGACACTGAGTTGGGCACCGTGTCGGCTGCAGTATCTCCGAGTACTAATTCGCAGGTTGCGGATGTTACTTCAGAATCGCGAACTGTAGGAGATTCCCATTCAGAGGATTCCCAACGCGATGCTCAGGATCAAGATGAATCAACCGAGCCACCGAAGTGGATTTGGGTCATTCCTTGGGTGAGCACCGCCGGTGCGGTTGGATGGCTTGTTTACTGGTGCAATCTTTGGCTACTGAACGAAGATCAGAAACTCAGGGGGCAAGTTCACGCAAGCACTCTATCGTATCTTTACCTTGGCATCGCGATCGGTGGACTTGTTCCCTTTGTCTATGCCTTCCTCAAGACGATCAATCGTCAGGCCACTCGAGATGCCTTTCGAAAAAATAAAATGGAAACGGGAACCGGTTCGGTGGCTCCGACGGAAGCCGGTGATGGAGATGCAAACTCAAGTTTTGAGGGTTCGGTAAATGAGGGGAGCGGTAGTAAGACGACTCTCAACGATGCGTTAATCTCTTTTTGGGTAGCAATTCGGCCACTTGTTGGAGTGCTCGCGATTATTGTTTGGGAAATCTTTTGGTTCTACATGCTGCTCGAAGCGGAGGATCGCCCCTCGGTGCGGCAGGCCGCATCACGTTATCGAGGTGAGCACATTGACATAAGCTTCCTCGGAATGCTCTGCTTGACGATGGTCCTATTTGGGTGGGTTCCGCTGCTGGCCATTTTTGCCATCGGCCCGACAACCACAACCGTGTCGGAAGCGAAAGGCGATAAAAAGGATGATGAGACTCTTGGTACCGATTCTGATGCCGCTGCTGATTTGCTGAAATCGCTTGATCTCGAAGAAGAGGTGCTGGATATTCAGGATGTCCTGGCAGTTGACGATGATGAGTCGAGCAGCGATTCCGAGTCTGACGTTGGAGTTGAACCAAAGCGAAATCCGTACACCGGAGAAATCTTGCTGGGGGACTCAGCGGACGACGTTAAAGAACGAATTAATGATCAGTTGGCCGCTGCAAGCGGCATGAGCAAGGTAGATTCTGGTGGTTTCGTTAAAGGGGCAGCGATCACGTTTGGCCTGCTAATCTTTGGCTGGCTTTTCCTCAACTTGATGGACTCCACTGGAATCTTGATGGACTCCACTGGAATCCTTAGTGCCATACTCCTTCCCGTCGGTATGGGTGTTTTTGTGATCTACCTTTTCGTCTCGGGAAGCCTGAGGTATTGAGCGGGTGTGGGGACGCGAAAATCAGAGGATCAATCACGGCTTTTGCACGCCATTAGGCCTTGCTGCCTTCCCGATCATTTCGGGCAAATTAAGGATCGAAATGGATGACTCGGATGGCCAAAATGACGTTGGTTATAATTTCGGTACGTTTGCGGTCAGCTAGGCGGTTGACGGGATGATATCCTCCTAGTGGTGAATACTATTGTTTTTGGGTATCCCATCCAACCTCGGTGAGGAAGAAGATTGCTCGGATGAGCTGCGCTTTTGTAACTTACCCATGCGACTTAGACCATCGAGATGAATCGGAGTGAAGGAATGAAAGATAGCTACGATTGCGTTGTGATCGGCGGTGGTCCCGCCGGTGCCTCCGCCGCAACCATTGTTGCCGAAGGTGGTCACAGCACCCTGCTGATCGAGCGTGAGGCGATGCCCCGATTCCACGTGGGCGAATCGTTGATGCCCGAGACTTTTTGGGCGTTGGAGAGGCTAGGGGTGAATGATCGGATCCGCCATCAGGGCTGGCAGGTCAAGAAGAGCGTTCAGTTCGTCACGCATCGCGGGACTGAATCCGATCCATTCTTTTTCAGACAGCATGACGATCGCGATTGTAGCGATACTTGGCAGGTTGAACGAAGTGAGTTTGACAAGATGCTGTTTGATCGGGCAGCCGAGGTCGGCGCCGACACCTTTGATCGAACAAGGCTGGTTGATGTCCTTTTCGATGATGCAGGAAATGCAAAGGGTGTGGTGGTAAAGGGTCAAGACGGTGAGCAACGGGAGATTTCTTGCCGGGTGGTGATTGATGGAACGGGGCAGCAGTCTTTCATTGCCAATAAACTCGGTTTGAAGCAGGTTGACCCTGATTTGAAAAAGGCGGCTGTCTGGACCTATTACAAAGACGCCATGCGTGGAGAAGGCGATAATGCTGGCGCCACGATCATTCTCAATACCGAGGATAAGCAGGCTTGGTTCTGGTTCATTCCGCTATCGCGTGGCATCACCAGCATTGGTTGTGTCTCTGACCATGAATATCTGCTCAAAGGTCGCGGTTCCGCAGAAGAGGTCTTCCATGAAGAATTAGCAAAGTGCCCCGGGCTTGCACCGCGTCTTGAAAAAGCAACGCAACTTGGCGATATCCGCGTTGCAAAAGAATTTTCATACATGACCAGTCAGAGTGCTGGCGGTGGCTGGGTTCTTGTTGGTGATGCCCTTGGATTTATTGACCCTGTCTACTCTTCCGGAGTTTACTTCGCCTTGGAAATGGGGGTTCGGGCTGGAGATGCTGTTGTTGAGGGATTCCGCAAAGAGGATCTCAGTGGTGAGCAGTTAGGTGGTTGGATTCCCGAATTCAAAGAGGGTGCGACCTGGGTTCGTAAGCTCGTCCATGCGTTTTACAACAAGCAGTTCAGTATCGGACGCTTCATGAAGGATCATCCCGAGCATCGCGGCAACGTCACGAACCTGCTCATTGGGCGAGTCTTCCAGGAAGGCGTTGGTGATGTCTTTGAGGATATGGATGCCTCCATCAAGCGAGCCGAGATGAATGCAATGAATGCCTGAGGAAAGGTTTCAAGAGGCTGGAACCTTTGAGAGTCAGGCACGACGATGGTATTAAATCTAGGAGACTGCCGCGTTAAACATTGACGAACGTGCGGATCGTCCTCGTTCCATGCCATATTTTCCGGTCTTTTTCAAACAAGCGAACCTTGCGGTGATTTATCGTCGGTAAGGATTCGTTGCCGCTATGATTCTCAGTCTGCCAGGAACGCAGTCTGTGCCACGACAAGGGTGCAGGTCAAATGGGTTACGGATAACCTTCAAACGGTTAGCTCCCATGAAAAAATCAAGCATCTTTCGCACTGTCGTAATCTGTATTTTAACTCTGTCATCACTGGCCCAAGTCGGTGCGAATGACATTGTGTTTAGGTCTTTAGTAGCGCCTTCTGAGACCACTCGATTTCGGGAGATCCACCGACTCCAGCAGAATGCAGAGCGATTGACTCAATCGTTGGATTCTGTTGTCGAGGCGATTGAGAGGCACGGTGAAGACGCTAGTGGTGAGCGTCCACCCGAAGCCAGCACGGTGGCATTGTGTGAGTTGATTGGGAAGCTCAAGAGTGGTGCCGCGTTATCCGCGCTTGTGCGACTGATGAACCATGACCGATTGGAAGTATCGATGTTGGCGATTGGCCAGTTGGGCCATCACCAATACCTAGACAGCATTAATGAATTAAAGGAGCTGCCCAGACGTGAAGCGTATCTGGATAGTTACGCTTACCGATTCTCGGTGATTCGCTCATTAATCGAAATGAAACATCCTGACGCTACCGAAGCGTTGTTGTCCCTGAGAAGCGGATTAGACGGTCAGTTGGATTATCATCTCGACTGTTATTTTGATGAGCAAACGGTCGAAGACTTTGACGGTGATGAAAAGCGATTTGAGTCGTTTGCAAAGCGTCTCGCGGAAAGTAAAGAGCCTCAGCACTCCACTCGAGTAGGGCGGCCCGAGACAAGGCTGGCCAGCGTCAGCGGGTTTCGGTTGTCTGACTCAGAACCTGAGTCACTGGAGCGAATGCGGTTCGCGCCGCAGCAGTATTACGGGATCGAGATTCATTCGAAACGACTTCTTTTTATCCTCGATCACTCAAGCAGCATGAAGGATCCCTGGTACGGCATGCCCCGCCTCGATCGCGCCAAAGGGGAATTGATCAAGGCGATACGAGCTTTACCTGGTGACGTCGAATTTGGAATTGTTGGCTTTCACACTCGGATCCATCAGTGGAATGATGGTTTGGTCGAAGCGACCGTTGAGAATAAGGATTTGGCGATCGAGTTTGTTCGCGGCTTGGGTTACGGCGATCGCACGAATACCTATGGCGCGCTACGTACCGCACTGGATTATGATGCGGAGCTCGAGGCCGTGTACCTTCTGACTGACGGAAAGCCAACCATTGGAGAGCTGGTTGCGCATCAATCAATTTTGATGGATATCTTGCATCGAAACCGATTTCGTCATCTGAACCTGAATACCATCGGGGTCGCTGTGGATGGGTTCACGCAAGGATTTCTCAAACGCTTGGCCGACGAGTCGGGCGGGCAGTTCCGCTTGGCGCGCTGATTTAGCAAATCATTGTCCGCTTCGATTTCTCGTCTGCTTATGGTTGGCGAAACGCTTCGCTCATTACCGTTTCAATCACCAGATCGCGAAGACCAACAGACGGTCCCGCCTTGTCCAGAATCGATTCGATGTGTCGGCGATCTAATGGTTCGGGATGTCGACCGATTCCGTAGCCTAGCAGTTTTGATGCGATTGCCCGGTGAAAGAAATCTTGTTGTCGAACAAGCTCTTGCTTTAGGTCGGCGATGTTTTGAAATTTGTGGCCATTTGGCAGTTCACCTGAGGTATCAATCGCTTGGCCGGATGGATAACGCGTTCGAAGGCCACCGATCGGGTCAAACTGCTCGAGAGCGAATCCGAGCGGATCAATTTCTTGATGACAGTCAAAGCAGGCGGGGTTGCTTCGGTGTTTCTCCAATTGATCTCGAATGGATTTTGCACCACGAACATCTGGGTCGAGCGGTTCAACGTCGGGTGGTGGCGGAGAAGGCGGCATTCCCAAGAGGTGCTCCAACACCCAAACGCCTCGAACAACCGGAGAGGTATCGATGCCGTTGGCGGTCAGTGTCAGGATACTTGCTTGTCCGAGTAGGCCACCGCGTAATGGGTCGGTCAGTGTGACTCTTTCAAATTCTGTTCCTTCGATTGGATCCATCCCGTAGTGTTCGGCTAGCGGAGCATTGGCAAATGTGAAGTCGGAGTCGATGAAGTTGATGGCGGGTAAATTTTCGCTCAGTATATGGGATGTGAAGAGCAGCGTTTCTTGACGCATCGCCGCATCTAGGTCTTTGTGATAAAAGCGATTGAATCGACCACGGTCGGGTGGGGTTGCACCGAGTTCACGAAGTCCGAGCCAACTGTCTAGGAATCCGGAGACCAGAGCTTGCGATTTTGGATCGCCGAGTAAGCGTTCGGCTTGTGCTCGCAGGACCTCTTCTTGCAAAAGGGTGCCGTCGTCCGCTGCTTTCATCAGTTCTTCGTCCGGCATGGATGACCAGAGAAAATACGAGAGACGAGCGGCGAGCGCGTGTGCAGACAAGTACGACACTCCTTCCGCTTGATAGGTATCCGAGCTTAGATACAGGAATTGCGGTGAGCAAAGAATCACTTTGACAGTGTCGAGAAAGCTCTGGTGGTGGCGATCGTTTGGCTGTGCTCGTTGGTTAAAGAAAGAGAGCAGTCTGTCCGCTTCTTGCTTCAAAATCGGTCTTCGATACGCTTGCCTAGCGAGGTGTAAGATTTGTTCATGATAAGCCTGTGCAGGCAGTGCTTCATCGTGACTTGGCTTGGGTTCATGATCCGCGCCGAATAATGCTCGCTGCGTTGCAGTCGGCCACTGCTTGACGATGGGGCCTTCGATTTCTACTTCGTAAATACGTATGTGAGGAAGCTTTCCTAAATCAATCGCGTTGTAACGCGCTTTGACGATGCCCTGATTGCTACCGGGGGGGAATTGGTCTGGGTACTTCCGAATCAAACGACTCCAAAGATTTCTTGCATCCATCAACCCATTTGGGAAGGTGAACCGAGGGGTGAAACCCGCGTCTAGCCAAACCACTGAGCTGTACCAGCGTTTTTCATCAGCCAAGGTTCGTTCCGCCAGAAGTGGCTCGATGGGTTGAGGCAGATGGAGTGTGCCCGCATCTTGATGTCCAGCGACGATTCCGAGACGCAGTGGTTCGTTAGGATCCATCCCCAAGAATTGAGGGTCATAGGGGTGTCGACGATTCACTGCCTCTGCTTCAAACCGTATCTCGTAAAAGCCGTCAGTTGGAACGCCCTGGGCAAATTGATGAATCGGTGCGTAGGCTCCTTCATGCTTGTCGGCATTGATCACATCATAGAGAGTTAAATGTGTGAAGCCGTTGGTCTTTCGATGAACCTGATCGATCTCGGGTTGCTGATTGAAGTGATCCGTAAACGACCAGACTTGTTGCTCGGGTTTAGTGCTCGGTCCAGCAGCTTTTTGAACGACCTGTTCTGCAGCATTCAGGTACGCTTGAAGTAGGTGACCGGAGGTGGTGAGAGACTCGGCATGGTTATCTAGCCATTCGCTTGTCTGGTCTCGAGGGAATTTGGTCGTGGGATCAAACATCCTCATGTCGATTTGAAAAAGATCCCGAACCGTATTGCGATATTCCCGAGCATTGAGGCGACGCAGGGGGGTTCTGCCATTGGATCCTTTTAGTTTGGCGTGATGCTCTTTGATTTTTCCGGACATCACCGCGATCATCTCGCGTCTCTCCGCGACACTCGGTTGCTGAGCATCGAGCGGCGGCATTTTTCCAAGATTCAGCTGGTCAACGATTTCTTGGTAGTCCACCAAGTCGCTATCCGTGGTGATCTCCGCTCCAAGTTGATCGAAATGGCGGTCGCCCTGTGGTTCGTCAACGTGATGACAGTCAACGCAGTAACGTTGCACGAGTTCAAGATGCCGAGGCGTACTGCTTTGACTCTCTGGAAGACCCTGGGAAAGCCCATCGGAAACGCAGTGCGACGAAACGTAGCACCACATGATGAGGAGCAAAGGATTGAACTTGAGGGGAAGACGCAGTCTTGATTTCCGCTTTCTGCACGTCAATCGAGTCTTGCTCACATCGCCGTTATCAAACAAGAAGCCTCCAGGTTCGAGAGCACCCATCAAGCAAGCTCCAAACCGTTCAGAGTGCCGGTGCTGTTACTAAAGGATTCTGTTTCAACACCAAATCGCTGAAGCAGGCTTAGGTAGAGATTGCAAAGTGGCACACGTTGCCCCGATTCGCTCGGGGATACATGTTGATTGCCGTGTTTGAATTCGCCGCCAGCAAGGATGATAGGGAGGTTGTCGTTGGTATGTGAGTTCCCGTTGCCCATCCCGCTGCCAAAGAGCGTCAGAGTAGAATCAAGAAGGCTTTGTTCGGTGGCGGATTGTTTGATTGACTTGAGACGGTTGAGGAATCTCGAAAACTGTTCGACTTGATAACGTTCGATTTGCACCAGCAGGTCAATGCTTTCCTGAACCTGCCCGTGGTGTGAAAGGGAGTGATAACCTTTCTTGATTCCCAAATCGGATGCCGCAAAGGAACCTCCAATTTCCAGCGTTGCAACTCGAGTCGAGTCCGTTTGAATCGCCAACGCGATTAGGTCATAGAGTTTCGGCAGGTCGCGGGTTAGGCCGAGATCCTTCGGTTCATCCATGGTAGCTTTCGGCTTTGGGACCGATTGCCATTGACGTTGAAGTTGTAGGCTAACCTCAACATCTCTGATGGATGAAAGGTATTCATCTAACTTGTGTTGATCCGAAGGGTTGATTCGTCTTTCCAGCGACTTGGCTTCTTGCATCACCGTATCAAGAATCGACCCTTGAAGCTCGAGTCGATCGCGATTTGCTTGTTTAGCTTCAGCTTTTTGGTCAATGAACAGTAAACGAAAGAGTTCCCGCGGTCCTTGGATTGGGGGCACCCTTGTTCCGGTTCTGGTCCAGCTCATCCGGCAGCCACCGTGAAGGCCACTCTCTGAGCCAATGGTCAAGGATGGGAAACGAGTTTTGGCGCCCACATGCTCGGCCGCTCTCTGGTCCAGGCTGATGCCTCCGTCGGGCATTGATTTTGCGTCTGCAGATTTGACGCCCGTCAAAAAAGTGTGGACCGCAAAGTGACCACCCTTGAGGCCGTGATCGAGATTGGCGAAGAGTGTGATGTCGGGTTTGTGGGGCGACAGAGGTTCTAGGAGGGGAGTGAGTTCGTATTCTGATGTTTTGGATTCCGGCCAAAAGGCACCGGGGTACATCCCAAATTCGTTGCCGATGCAAACCAGTCGTTTGGGTGCCGGGTCCTCTTGTCGCGAGTTCTGCGATTCGTCGGTGGCGTGCGCCGAGCGGCGATCAGACATCAAGGTTGGAAGTGCGATGGCGATCCCGGATGCTTTGAGAAAAGAACGCCGAGCTTTGGATATTTTGGAGGGCACGATGGTGTTTCGCTCGAGTGGTGTCTAACTTGCAGATTCGTGGGTGAAAACCTCTAGCTATACTTTAGCCGGAAGAGGCGTCTGAAGCATGCCTAATTGTAGCTCTTGGGTCGGATGGAAATTGATCAAAGAAGTGGTGCAGTGAATGTTCGAGGACTGTAATTTCCACCTTTTGGGATAAACTGTGGGGCTCAGGCGGAATCTTCCCTTCATCTTGGGCGGGACGACCGGAAATCCTGGCAGAAAGTTTCGGGAAATGAATCGCATATGAAATCACTTGGTCTCATCGTTCAGTCTGTCATCTCTTTGGCAATCGTTGGTGGCAGTATTTTTGGATATTTTGCGATGGGGGAACCCGAGGTGGCCAAGAGACCGCCGAGTCGCAATGGTGCTCCTGTGGTCCAGACGATCCCCGCTACTCAGCACGAAGAAGATTTGCGAATCGAAGTTGATGGCGTGGTGATTCCGTTTCGACGCGTCGAGATTGCTGCTGAAGTTCAGGGCCGCGTGGCTAATAAATCAGAGAATTGCCGGAAAGGTCGTGAGGTTCGTCAGGGAGAACTCTTGATTGAGATTGATCCTCGGGATTATCAACTCGACGTGAAACGGCTTGAAGAAGAACTTGAGCAGGCTGACGCGATGATTCGCGAGGTGGAGCTCGAAATTCAGACAGCGGAAAACCAGAAAGAGTTGATCACGCAACAACTCGCAATTGATACTCGGCAACTCGAACGCAATCGGCGTCTGTCGTCCACAGCAGCTGCATCGCAAAGTGAAATTGACTCGGCAATGCGTGCTGAACTCATCACGCGAAATACGCTTCGTGAGATCATCGATAGCCAAAATTTGCTGCGGCAGCGATTGGTTCGTTTGGAAAGTGGCAAGGATCTTGTTCGAGCGAATCTTGATAAAGCGGAACTTGCACTCGAGCGAACCAAGGTTTATTCACCAATCGACGGCGTCATTGTTGATGAAAGCGTTGAGCAGGATGGGTATGTGCAAGCCGGCAGTGCGGTGATTATCGTTCAGGACAATTCGCAGTTTGATGTGACTTGTAAATTGCACATGCGTCAGATGCATTGGCTCTGGCAAAGTCAGTCAGTATCGAGCGTGCCATCGCCCAACAAACCCGTGACAGATACTCCACCTGCGAATGATAGTCAGGTTACCGCGACGAGCAGCGAGGGTGGCGTTGAGTCCCAACAGGTGATCGCAAAATCACTCTCCTCATCGGGGTATGACTTCCCCGAGGCCAAGGCGATTGTGACGTTTGAATTGGAGGGTAGAGAGTATCAGTGGCGTGGAATGCTCGATCGTTACGACGGCGCGGGGATTGATGCGCAGACACGCATGGTGCCGTGCCGCGTTCATATCGATCGGCCGCTGAGCGTGGCTTTGGTCTCCGGCGTTGATGAATCATCGGACTCTGTCGAGACAGTCGCCCAGCCACCGGCTTTGATGACGGGCATGTTCGTCAAGGTTCAGATTTTTGTCGCGCCGCCAATGCCATTGGTGCGAGTCCCGCAAAAGGCAATTCAGCCTGGTGACATCGTTTGGTGTGTTCGCGATGGAGCGTTGGTGAGTCAAGACGTTCGACGCGCCGTTGTGGAGGGCGACGACGTGATCGCCTACGAGGAAGCCGATGGATTGGTTGCTGGAGACCAGATTGTGGTCAGCCCGCTTGCGAGCCCATTTGACGGAATGGCGGTCGAGGAGGTGGCGAAATGATGCGAGGTTTGGTGCGATCTTCCATCGCGAACTCGTCAGCATTGAACCTCTGCATGGTTGCCGTCCTAGTCGTCGGTTGGTACTGCATGGGAGCGATGCGCAGGGAATCGTTCCCTGAGTTCGATCTTGATCGGATACTAGTTACCGTGCCTTATCCGGGGGCTGCTCCGCAGGAAGTGGAGGAAGGTGTAGGCCAGAAAATCGAGGAAGCGGTCAGGACGATCGAGGGCGTAAAAAAGGTGACGACCGTTGCGCAGGAAGGTGCGTGCAATGTCGTGCTTGAACTGATTCCTGGAGGCAGATCACCGGATCGCGTGCTTGATGAAGTACGCAGCGAGGTCGATCGAATACCCAGCTTTCCTCTCGAGGCAGAACAGCACCAGATCAGCCTCGTTACCAACCGACGGCCGTCGATTCGGGTCGGGATCATTGGGCCCCAGCAAGCAGATGAAAACGGCAAGATCAGTGTTGATGCGGAATTGCAACTGCGGGAGGTCGCAGAACGCGTGCGGGATGATCTGTTGGCGTTGCCCGAAGTCGCGCAGGTTGACTACTTGGCTGCACGAAATTATCAGATCGACATCGAGATTCCCGAGGAAACACTTCGATCCTATGGACTGACACTCCGCCGGGCTGCCGAAGTGATACGAAGAGAAAATCGTGAGTTACCAGCCGGTTCGATTCGAAGTCAATCGCAGGAAGTCTTGCTGCGGGGGAACAACCGTAGAACCGAAGGTAGCGAAATCGCGAAACTACCACTTGTCGCGGACGCAAACGGTGCCGTTCTGACCGTCGGTGATCTCGGTTTGGTTCGTGACGAGTTCGCTGATGCAACCTCGCTGAACTTTATCAACGGTAAGCCCGCAATGGCGCTTTCGGTTCAACGCAGCACCTCGCAAGACCTCTTTGCGATGATTGACTCGGTTAAGGGATTTGTGGACCAAGCCGAGCTACCCGATGGTTACTCATTGATGACCTGGAGTGATGAGTCCGTTGAGGTGCGTGGGCGTCTGAACTTGCTTGTTCGAAATGGTGGCCAGGGCTTGGTGATCGTGTTTGTGATCTTGCTCTTGTTTCTCGATCCTAAGCTCGCTTTCTGGGTTGCTCTTGGGATTCCTTTTTCATTGTTTGCAGCGGCGGCCTACCTGTACCTAACCGGGCAGACGTTGAATCAAATCTCGATGTTTGCGTTTGTCATGGCGTTGGGGATTGTGGTGGATGATGCCATCGTCGTGGGTGAAAATGTGTTTGCGCATCGGCAAATGGGTAAACCATACTTGCAGGCAGCAATTGATGGCACCGTTGAGGTGATTCCATCGGTGGTGACAGCTGTATTGACCACTGTGGTCGCTTTCGCACCTTTGCTGTTTGTGAGTGGAACGATGGGGAAATTCACGGCCGTGATGCCGGCTGCAATCATCGCCATGTTGCTCGCGTCACTTCTTGAGTGCGTGACGATTTTGCCTTGCCATCTTGCTCATGAAAAGAGTTTGCTCTTTCGCGTGTTGAATGTGATCTTTTTTGCATTCAGATGGATCATGATTCCCGCAAAGATCGGGAATCGTTACGCCAGCGGTGCGCTCGACGCGTTCATCTCGAGAGTTTACCAGCCCTCACTTCGGTTCGCCTTGAATCATCGCTTGATGGTCAGCGCAGCCTGTGTGGGTGCAGTTTTGCTAACAGCGGGTTTGCAGAAATCAGGCATCGTAAAGTTCACTTTCTTCCCTCGCGTGGATGGGAACACGCTCAACGCTTCCGTCTCCTTCCCTGATGGAACTCCGGCGAGTGTTACCGCGAAAGCGATGCAGAGGGTTGAAAACGCATTTTGGGAAGTTGCCGATCAATACGAGCAGGAAGGACGCCCAATTGCAAAGAACTCTTTCCGCGTGGTGGGCGCCCAGGTGCAAGGATCCAGCCCCGGTGGATCCGCTTCGCCGGCGGGCGGAGGTAGCCATAAGGGAAGCGTCGAAATCGAGTTGATCAAGTCAGAGGATCGTGGCGTTAGGAGCCAAGAGATTGTCGGCAAGTGGCGAGAGAAGGTTGGGTTTATTCCCGGTACAGAAGAGCTGACATTGGGGACGCGTTCCTTTGGTCCAGGCGGGGCACCGGTCGAATTCAAATTACTCGGTTCCGCGGATTCGGTAACGGAGCTGGAAGAGGCGGTAGAGCGTTGCAAGCAGCAACTCAGTACTTATCCCGGCCTGTTCGACATACGTGACGATTCAGTTCCGGGTAAGTGGGAATATCGCTTCCGGATTAAACCGGAAGCGTTCGCGATGGGAGTTCGTACTGCGGATCTCGCAGAAACTGTCCGCGCTGCTTATTACGGTGAAGAGGTGATGCGCGTGCAAAGAGGTCGACATGAAGTCAAAGTGATGGTGACTTATCCGCGTGAAGATCGCAAATTACTGTCCAACTTTGATGAGATTCGTGTCCGTCTGGAAGATGGTGTGGAACGACCGATCACCGAAATCGCGCAAATCGACATCGTTCGAAGTTATTCCGAAATCAACCGCATCGACCAAGCAAGGTCCATTACCATTTCGAGTGATCTGGATGAGAAGGTAGCAAACGCCGCAGAGGTGGTTGCGGATTTGCAGGCGAACTTCGTCCCCGTATTACTGAAAGAATTCCCGGCACTGCGAGTGAAATGGGAAGGTCAGCAGGAGCAGCGTGCCGAATCTCTGGGGAGCCTGTTCTTCGGATTCAGCGTGGCGTTGATCGTTATGTTTGTACTTTTGGCATTGGAATTCAAATCCGCCATTCAACCCGCCATGATCATGTTGATTATCCCATTCGGCATGCTTGGTGCGGTGATGGGGCATCTGTTCATGGGAATTCCGCTGACCCTCTTTAGCATGTACGGGATTGTCGCCCTGACGGGGATCGTGGTCAACGATTCGATTGTGCTGATTGACTTCATCAACAGCCGAGTACGAAGCGGTGTGCCGATTCAACAGGCACTCGAAGAGTCAGGAGCAAGAAGATTTCGTCCTGTTCTTCTAACAACGATCACGACCATTGGCGGTTTGACACCAATCCTGCTCGAGTCATCCATTCAGGCTCAAATCCTGATTCCCATGGCGACCAGCATTGCCTTTGGCGAGCTGTTTGCAACTGTCGTGGTGCTCTACCTAGTTCCTGTCACCTACTCGATCTACTGGAGTGCCGGTGGCAGGCTCAGTGAGCAATCGAATCTCGAGGCCAGCAGAGAGATGGTCGCGTTGGATTGATCGCATTCTCATTCGATTTGAATGAGCTTCAAGTCTGTTCGGAACTGCATAAAAAAAGCCCTTCCGTTGGAAGGGCCATCAGATGATCATCATTGCCATCTGGGTTTGGTAACTGCTAGACAGAAGCTTGCTGTGACCGAACCTGAGCTTTTGATGCGATCTTGGATAGTTCGAAGGAACCAAAAAGGATTCCCGTGAAGGCGAGGTCACCCACTAGGGTGTAACCGTAGAATGGAATCGCGTTGACGTAGCAGGCGACAAGTCCACCAAGAGTTAAGGTGTACCAACCGCTGATCCACACACCGAAGTTACTGATCAGGTAGAAGGCAGTGGAAGCGGCAACTGACCCAGCAGGTGCTTTGATCCACAAAGACTTTCTCGACGCCATCCAGCGGCCAATCGGGACCGATGCAACCACTCCCAGATAAACAGCAGCCATCGTGAGCGGTTGATAGAAGCCCATCCCCGGAATGCGAAGAACTTGGCCGGCAAGATCACTCAGTAGCAAAGCTCCCAGTGGCACCAAGTAGGCTCTCTTCCCGGTGAGATAGCAGCCAGCGAATAGACCAAGGGCGCCGATGCAGGCGACGTTGGGCGGATGAGGTAAAAGCCGGCTCGCGGCCGCGGCGATCATGAGAAGATAGAGCATCAAAATCCGTCTCCGAGGGGCATCCAAAACAAACTTCTTCCCCAATGTTCTATCCGCTTGCCAATGCGAGGAAAAGAGCGGGGTGAGGTAAACTGGAAGATCCGATCTGCAAATCCGCGAAAACGACCGATGTCTCCAAAAAATAAGCCGAAATTTGCGGGCCGAAGGCTGAGGGCTGACCTTTGTGAAGCACCACCCGAGAAACCTCGGTAAACCACTCGCAGTGTCTAAAACGGTCGATTGATCTTCCGCCGTTGCCTCTATGGGACAAGCATGAAAAAGCCGGATAATACTGCGGTTTCGGAAAGAACGGCGCGACGCTCGTAGGGGGGGCGTTGCCGTAGAGCTGGGACAGCATTGCCGCTACGGTAGTAACCGAGGGAGTATTCCTTCTCGTCTGGCTCGCTGACCGCCATGAGGTAAGGCAGCATTGGAATTGCCGTGAAAAATCGTGCTCCGCTTGCCAACGGTTGCAATTTTCCCAGTGTTTGGTGCCCGTGCCTTTCCAGCATTCGGTCTTCAAAATAGCGTGGATTCGAATAGGTGTTAGCCGCTTCCCATTCGATTTCTGTCCACTCCCATCCCGCTTCACGCTCCGTTCCGCTTTCCGGTAGATCCACTCGCGGTACGGTCTGCTCGTCGCGAAAATCCTTGGGCAGTTGTTTCAATCGATCCAGATTTTGTGTGGTTGAGGGGGCTGAGAGTTTCGGGAGGACAAAGCTGCCGTTAACTGCTTGCGGGATTTGCTCATTTTGAACCAGTTTTCTCACTCCCTCCGAGTTAGTCCTCGCTACCTCGTCGAGCGGTGAGGCGATGAGAACGTCAGCGACAATGACCGGAGGATCAGTTGGTGATTGAGCCGCTGCAATTGGAAGCTGACTGATGCAGATCACGATCGCGACGGATAATTGAGCCGCTTTCTTCGTCAACAAACACAACATCAGGTCACCTGAATCGATCGAGTAGAGATTCTATAGGGAGCGTTTTCGGTTCAAATGACGCTAAAATTCGAAAAATCCGGTGCTGTCCGTATAACCGGCATAAACTAACAGGTTGGGATTGAGAGTATGGCTGAGGCAATTTGGTCGATATTGGTTTAGCTTTTCAATCTTATGTCGGCTTTAAGGGCGGTTAGCCATAGCGAGTAGTGAGCAAAGTTTGCATGTCAGAAGAACCACTGGAAGAATCGAACGATCGCAAAAAGAAACGTTCGCCCTTGGATGATTTCATCGTCATGAGTTGTATTTCAGCTCCATCAGTGATGTTCTTCCTACAATCTGACATGACGTCTTTGGTACTGTGGATTCTTGGAGCCTCGGCGATTCTGTTTGGGTACCGCATCGGACTCCTAACGCATCTCGTTTTGTTGCTGTCTTGTCTCTTATTGATCGGTCTCGGCGAATCTCTTGCAATTCAGATCAAACAGCCGATCGCTCAAGTCACTGGACTAACTGGCTTGGCAAATCGTTTCTTGGGGTGCCTTTTGGTGGCCGTTGTCCTCATCACAAGTATGACTTGGTTGAGTAGCTTACTGGCGGGGCGATTTTTGAGTCATGGTAATCGCTTGCGTTGGAATCACTGGCTTGGATTTGGTGTTGGGTGCATCGAGGGTTTCTTGTTGGTCGCCTTGCTGGTGGGTTTAGTGACTGCAATCGCTAAACATCAAAGAGAAAATACACCGCAAAGCTGGCTATCGAGTCTCAGGGGCAAAGGTCCGAAGAGCAAGTTGCTTGTGTGGATCGATGAGACCGGTGGTCAAATCGAGGCGTCCAAGGTCGGAGAAGCGTTTGTTGGAACACGTCCGCTCATCACGGTGCAAGATTGGAGTGTTGTAAAGAAGGCAGTCACGTTGTGTGAATTCATTTCGCGTCCTTCAGCAATTCGATCGCTAAAGAAATTTCCCGCTTATCAAAAGCTGGTGAGTGATCAGTCGGTTCAGCAGTGGCTAACTCGACTAAAGGAAGATCCATTGATCAAGCAAATGTTTAGCAACAATGTTCCGCTTTCAGGTACAGAGATCAGTCTTTTGCTGAATCATCCCGACATCATGGGACTGTTGGACGAACCAACACTTCGAGAGAACGTCATCGAACTCCTTGATCAGTTGGATGCATCTAAGATTGACCCACCCGGTCCAACGCCAATGTTTTAGGCTCGAAAGTTGAGGGAGCTGTTTGATGGCGTTGTCTGATGATCTTCTAGATGGTTTTGTGAAGCGGCTTTCTGAGCATCAAGATGCTATGGTGCAAATGGTAATCGCTCTAGCCTCGATTGAATCACCTACTTCCGATTTCGCCTCGCAGGCACGCGTGCTTTCGGCAATCGAAGCGTTTTTGAAGCCACTTGATTATCGCGCTCGCTGCGTTCGCGTTCCGAGTAGTGATCGGTCGCAAACAGGCGGAAATCAGCCCGGATGTGTTTACCTACTATCACCCAAAGGTGATCATGATGATGTTCGCCCCCGTTCCACTGGGAAACGGGGTCGACAGCTTTTGCTGGGTCACGTGGACACTGTCTGGCCGCTAGGAACACTGGACAAGATGCCAATCCACCAAGCTGATGGTCAGCTTTTTGGACCCGGTGTTTTCGATATGAAGGGTGGAATCACGCAGGCACTATTTGCGCTCAAAGTGATCAGCGAACTCAGACTCACACCGCCGCTTAAGCCGGTCTTGCTTCTTAACACCAATGAGGAGACGGGCAGTCCTGGCACGAGTAAACTCGTTAGGAAATTTGCGGCGTGTTGCGAGCGTGTCTTTGTGCTGGAGCCACCGGTGGGACCCGAGGGAAAGCTGAAAACTGCCCGTCGAGGTGGTGGTTTTTTCAGCCTGAAAGTGGTCGGTCGAGCTGCGCACGCAGGATTGAACCCGAGGGATGGCCGAAACGCAATTGACGAGATGGTTAATGCGATGAATCGACTCGAGGTGATTCGTCAGCGATTTCCTCATGTTGATTTCAATCCTGGGCTGATTCGCGGTGGCATCGCAGCCAACGTCGTTGCGCCTCATTGTGAGTTGGTTGTTGATGTGAGGATGAGTTCTACTGCTGACCTCGCGGAGCTCAAGCAAGAGCTTGGTTCCCTTGTTAGCCAAGGGGATGGTTTTCGCGTTGAGGTGGATTTGGACTTGGAGCGTCCACCGATGGAAAGGAACGCTCAGAACCAACGGCTGTGGACTGCCGCGAAAGGGCTTGCCACACGTCTCGGATTTGAGCTCGAGCAAGCCGCCGTTGGAGGTGGTTCCGATGGTAACTTCACCAGTCCGGTCACCGCGACACTCGACGGATTGGGAGCAGTTGGCGGCGGTGCACATCAAACAGATGAGCATCTCATCCTGTCTCAACTACCTAAGAGAGCCGCAATGCTGGCGGCTTTACTGATGGAACGATCTCAAGAGGCTGAGGCCGCTGGCTTACCTACTTAGCCGGTCTTACGTTGAGCCACAGGTTCTTCAGGGCGATTTCGGGACGCAGCGGATAGGTAGCGGTTGCGGTGGTTGCTATGGTCTTCTCGCCTTCCTCAATCGAACGACCTACGATTTGAATCCAACCTTGGTAACTTGCATCTTCGGTTGCTGAAAGCGTAATTTTCACCGCTTTGGCGGTATCACCTTTGGCTTCTGACGTTACGGGGACGGCCGTGATCATTTGATTGATTTTGGGATCGGAGATAGGGCTAAGAGAGATTTCAACAGGAAGGTTGAATCCATTTTCGCGAGTCACACTGACGGTGACTTCGAGGGTCTTGCCCGGTTCAACCGTGTATCGCTGTGCGGCCACGCTGAGAGAAAACGTCGGCTGAACTTTCTGAACCTTGAGTGTGTAAGCGTGATGGGGGCCATGACCGTCAACAGCGTCTCGTATCTCCGCCGTGCATTGTCCATCTTCTTTCGCGGTGAAAGAGACGACTGAGTCATAATTGTTGCGACTTTGGTCATCGTTGCTCGCGATGGTCTCTCTTGTTTTTGAATCAATCACTTTTAGTTCCGTGTCGATCGGGTAGCCGAGACGTTTGGACTCAACTGACAGGCGGTATTGAACCCCCGATTGAACTTCAAACGAAATCACATCGACTTCTCTCTGTGTTGATAGATGTCCCGAGAAGCAAAACGGAACCTTTTGGGAAATGAGAGGCTCTGACGGCGTAGTGCTCTCGTCTGCCACGTTCGAATCTTCGATGACGTTAGCCATCGTTTGATCATCGATTTCAGGAATCCATTGCCAGCCTAAAAGTCCATTTGCCGATGCAACGCGTGGTGATACGGCGGTTGCTTCAGTGAGTTTGATTGAAGTGTCTTGAGGGAGTTGCCAACCAAAAGGTTGAGGTTGACTTTGGACACGATTTGAGGCTGATTCAGTAGGGTTGATCGCATTGTTAGGCGAATCATTCGCAGCTGCCGCACCAAGGGGTTTTGCACTGGTGTCAGCACCAGGTTCGTTTGACTTGGCTAGCTCTAGCGGCAGGAAATGTTCGACAACCTTATCTGCCTGAGCGATCGTCAAGCAGTAGAGGAAATTCGCCGCGCCCGCGTAGCCAATTGTGCTATTGGGTATTTCAGGAAAAGCAAAGACGCGAATCAGGTAATCACCATCCTCGGGTGCCACAAATCGGATCGAAGGATCGAGACCGCGAGAGTCGTCTTCTTGTTCGAGCACGTTCCCTTGCATGTCTGCGATCTGTAAGACCGCATCCATGGGGCTCGCAAGGATGCGATTGGCAATTAGAGAGACGTTGATAGACTCGCCGGACTTGGCTGTGATGCGATAAGCGTCCAAATCGCCACCGTTTCCGAGTTTTCCGCAGACCGCTACCGGGAGTTTTACCTGGTTTGCTTCATTGCTGGTTTGATTTGGCTCGGTTTCAGTCAGCGTCGGTGCGCCGGTAATAAGCAGCGGGACTAGGTCGCTCGAGGATTTGTCGTCGGTGAGACGCAGCCAAGTCACTCCTGGTGCCGTGCCCTCGGGAACCGTCACTTGAATGTTCCCGGATTCATCTTCCGTGGTCCACTGCACATCCTCACGATCGCTAACCAACTTAGCCGGCCAAGTCGGAAACTTTCCCTCGGCTTTGATTGTCGCTGTCGTCCCACTTTGTACGACGCAGGGAAATAATCGATCGAGTTGAACCTGCGCTTGGATTGGGCTCGAGAGTGCCGACGTCAGGACCAGCAGAATGGGGACGCTAAGCAGTGGACGAAGACTCATTTTAACCCATTAGTTCCGTGATCGGATTTTCATCGCTAACCAGATGAACCGGTCGGCCATCGGGTGTGTACATGAGTTGACCTGGGTTAATGCCCAGTTTGGCATAGACGGTTGAAACAAAGTTTTCAGGTGAGAGGACACGTTCAACTGCCGCATATCCTTGGCGGTCGGTTGCACCGATCACCTGTCCCCCGGGGGTACCACCGCCGGCAAACATCACGCTCATCGCATTGGACCAGTGATCGCGGCCTCCACGGTCGTTGATCTTTGGCGTCCTACCGAACTCTCCCAGTGCAATCACCAAGGTTCGCTCTAGCATCCCTTGCTGTTTCAGGTCAGAGATCAGTGCGGCGATGGTCGATTCAAACGGTGGGATTTTTGACTCGAACGATTTGAAAATATCCGTGTGGTGATCCCATCCGCCGTGATAGAGCGTCACGAATGGAACCCCTGCGCTGACTAGGCGGCGAGCAAGTAGTGCACGCTGTCCAAAGGGATGTCGGCCGTAGGCATCTCGAATCGATCCCGACTCTTGATGGATGTCAAAAGCCGCTTGCGCCTGAGTGCTGCTGATCAGTTGGAGACCTTGAGCGAAGAATTCATCGGAGGCGAGCACGGGGTCACCGGCTGCCTCTTCGGTGATTCGTATCATCTGATCGATTTGATCCCGTATTGCCTGGCGAGATTCAAAACGTCCTTCGCTCAAGCCATTGGGGAGCGTGACGTCGCGAACCCGAAATGATTTCGAATTAGGATCATCAGGTACAACAAACGGGGCGTGCCGGGCACCGAGAAAATGTGGGCCGCCGGAGCGAGACATGTTGGGCATCGAGAAATAGGCGGGGATTCCTTCCGGAGCTCCCACCTCGCGCGAGACAACACTTCCCAAACTCGGGTGGAAGCTGACGAACGCACCGCAGCCAACAGGGATTCTCGGTGGTGCTCCGGTCATCATGTAGTGATTGCCTGCGCCGTGATTTCCTTGATCATGCCGAATCGACCGGACAATCGCGAGGTCGTCGGTGATGCCGGCTAGTTGGGTCATGAGTTGCGAAAAGTGGATTCCCGGAGTTTGTGTTGCGATCGGGCTAAATTCTCCGCGAATCTCGGCGGGCGCATCAGGCTTGGGATCAAACGTTTCATAATGGCTAGGACCGCCATCCATCCAAATCAAGATGCAGGCATCCGCCTGGCGTTTGCCTAGCGAAGAAGACGTCGAAGCCAATGCGCCGGTGGCTTGCAACGCACCAGAAAGGCCGCCTGCAACTAACCCACCAAGACCTAGTTTGATGCTGTCTCGTCGAGTGATTCCCTCGCAGTTTCGGTTCCCAAGGCAGCGGGTTGGCAGCGATAGTGGACGCATGGAAAGAGCCGACGGTCCGTTAGGCGTAGGGCTGCTTTGACGTGGAATTGAGAACATCTTCCGGTTGCTCCTAATCCTGGATGGAAAATTCAGGGGCATTGATCATTGCCCACATCAGGTCTTCGATCCCTGACTGTTTTGATTCGCTCTTTTTCACAAGCTTCACTGCAAACTCGATCTCCGTCGCTGTTGGGAATCGAGTGAATGCAGCAAGGTAAAGTTCTTCGACGATTTGCTCAGTGGATTCTTCCGACTTGGCTAGTCGAGCTGCACGACCTTCGGGGTTTCGTATGCGCGAGTCTAGTTCTCGCGAATTCATCAGGTGCAGTGACTGAGTCATGGTTGAGTCGGGCGTGCGTTCGCAGGGTGGATCTTGATTTTCGTTCGGACGGCCAAAGGTGTCCAGGAAAACCGAGTCGACGCGTGTCGTCCATACTTGGTTCGCGCGAGCACCCGGTGGCATCGCTTGCATGCTGGGAGTGGTTTCCGTGAAATCCGCAATTGCATCAAGCAGCACTTCAGCACGCACTCGATGTCGGTAATGCCGCGAGTAGTTGACGCGGTCCGAGGCGTTGGAGGAGGTCGGCTGAGACTGATGCGAGTAGACGTGTGATAACGCGATGGTTTTTAAAATGTGTTTCTGATCGTAGCCCGAGTTCTGAAAGTCTTTGGCAAGAGCTTCGAGGAGTTGCGGGTTGGTTGCAGGATTGGTGCTGCGAAGGTCATCGACCGGTTCGACCAAACCTCGTCCCATGAGGGCCGCCCAAAGACGATTGACCTGAACCTGTGCAAAGTAATCATTTTCGGTCGAAGTGAGCCAATTCGCAAAGGTCTGTCGCGGGTCGGTTTCATCCAACTGATGGCTTGCATCGTACAGCGGCTCAGGGGCAAGTGACTCACCACTGATGGGGTGCTTCACCTCGCCGCTATCAACTGACATCACGATCTCCTCTCCACCGGAGATCGGCGGAGATAAACCGGTTCCTTTCCGCCCTACTTTGGCAAAGTAAGCTGCGAACTGGTAAAAGTTTTCTTGGCTGTAACTCTCGAATGGATGATGGTGGCACTTTGCACACTCAAGTCGAATACCGAGGAACAATTGACTCACGATCGTTGTGATCTCATCAGGGCTGCGTCGATCACGAAACATCGTCGCTGCTCCGTTCTGCCATGTGCTTCCCTTGGCGGTCACTAATTGCCGAACGAAATCGTCATAGGGGACGTTCTCGCGGAATTGTTCCCTAATCCAATTGTCGTAATTTAAGACCGCTTTGATTCCAACTCGGTAGGGGTTGGGTCGCAGTAGATCGGCCCAGTAGCCCGACCAGTGGTCTGCGTATTCTCGTCGATCAAGCAATGAATCCACCAGCCGTTCACGGCGATCCGGCGAGTCTGAATTGAAGTATTCTCTCGCTTCCTCAACACTGGGTAGTCGACCGATCAAATCCTGATGAACTCTCCGCACAAACACATGCTCGGCTGCTTCAGCGGAAGGTTCAATCTGCTGTGTTGCAAGTTTGCTATAGATAAGCTCGTCGATGTAGTTCTTCTTCGGCAGCTTAGCGAACGTCTCGGCATCGACGGGAGTGGAACGCGGGATCATGATGTTCGCGACGCAGATATGGTTCATGTATCGAGCCATGATCGCCGTCTCGCCTGGTAGTTCACCTGCTGTAACACGCCCACTGGACTCTACAGAAGCTGTTGCATCATCGTTAGAAAGGTAGGTGGTCAATTCGGTCACATCCCGAGTGGATCCATCGCTGTAGGTGGCGACTGTTTGCAGTTTCGCCTCCTCGCTGATCCCGAGAATAAAGTCCGTTTGCTTCAGCTCAACCTTGCTAAGGGTAGGCTCATCGTCCACTTGCCTTGTTGCTCCCTGATTGATCCAGCGATAAAGCGTTAGGTAAGCATCACTGTCTGCACCGAAACGTTTACCGCCACCATGCGGGTCACTGCCAACCGCTTTACGAAGCAATAAACTCTGCGACGGTGCGGAAGGGAAAAGACGTCGACCACGTGCGTCTTGGCTTAGCGAAGCGTGATCAAAGTCGGAGTCGAAACCGAGAAGCGACAACTGAAATCCGTTTTGCCCACGCTGCTTACCGTGACAGGGTCCCGAGTTGCAGCCGTAGGCGGAAAGAATCGGTTGCACATCGAGCTCGAAACTCACCAGCGGGTCGCCCGGTTCGGTCCTCTCTTCGGTCGCGGGGCGTTCCGATTGCTGCTTTGAATTGGCACTCGGCGATTCCGAACCCTCAGCGATCCCCCATGTCAGGAGACATAGAACGATCGGCACAATGGATTGTTTTGGCAGCAGGTGGGGCATTTGGGCTGCGGAGGAAGGGAGGCGTGGAGCGACCGGACTCATCCCTATAGTTTAGACCGTTTGTGTACCCTTTGCCGATATTAGTTGCCCTGTCAGCGTCAATTTCCCAGCGGTTTTGCGGCTTATGACGCGAAATAGTCGCCGTAAATATCAGCGAAGCACCCTTAATCACATGGATGGACTGCTTTCAGCATTGTTCACTTTCGGTCGTGGACGCTTGTTTTGCCTCATTTGGATTCTTGGTGGCTTTCTCGCTTTTCAATGCGATTTTCAGCTCGGAGTCGGGCTTTCTCTTCTCCTCTTCACGCAGGAGGTTCCTGAGGAAACCGATCCGACGGCGCAGGATTTTGGCTTGCAGTTCAACCTCTTCTAGTTGCTTTTCCATGCGGTCGATCCTGACAGCGGTGTCTCGGCCAGCAAACCGTTGAAAAAATTCAAGCAGAATCAAGGCTCGCAAGGCTCGGACTGCCGTGCCCCGAAGCCGATACACCCGTGCCATTTTGCTAATCTGCGACGCCCTCATGACCTGCAGTGTTCGAAGAAAAGAAAAGAGTGGCAGCAGGATGATGACGATGTCCAGCCAGTGCGTCTTGCAATACTCAAATTTCTTTTGGGCCACCGCGACCAGGACGATGAATTCAAATGCAAATGCGAACCAGATAATGCCCGTGCTAATATGGATCGCCACTCGCAGTGACGGATGCGCGATGACCTGAGCCTTGAGAAAGTATTCCACCAAAAGTACAGGCAGAATCATCAGGGCAATCAGGAACATTGGCAGACTGAATCGTCGTTCAAGCCTGCGTCGCAGTCGTTTGTTTGGGTGCCGCCAGCCCATGCCCGGTAGCCAGATTCTGTAATCCATCTCGGGGCTCCTCGCGCATAGACGCAAGGATGGGCAAACACAGAAAAGAAGGCTGAAGTAATGGAATCGTCGCTCCGATTTTCTCCAGCTTCTGGTGAGTAAGTGGAAGACGGATTCGGCGATCACCAATGGCCACAAAGCGAAGGTTAAACCGAGTGCAACGGTTTTCAGGTTGCGATCAATCGCGGTGACGGTGAGCAGTTTTTCTGCTTCGATTCTGAATTCTGTGGGCTGCTCCAAAAGAAAGACCCGAGCGCTCTCGGTGAACTGCGGAACATCAATCCAGAGAACCACGAGCGTTGCCTGGCAAATCAGAAACGTCAACGCGACACCGAACATTAACGGTGCAGTCATCTGTGCAACCCACATCGGGATGTCGATCGTTTGACGTTTGGGTGACTGCATAGCTAAACGGATAGGCGAGTGATTCGTGGACCGCTAATCAACACGATATCCGATCTGTTTAAGTTTGTCGGTGACACGGAAAAGATGGTCCCCTTGGATTTCAATGCTCTCGTCTTGCAGTGAACCGCCGGCTCCACACGCTGTTTTCAATTCACTCAGTAACGCTGGCAAGTCGGTTTCATTGGCCGATAGCCCCCAAACAACCGTCATCACTCGTTTGTGTTTGCGTCGATCCAACCTCACCTTGGCTCGCTGGCAGTTGGCCGGTAGCCATTGGGTGGCCTGTTGCTCGGGTGGACAACCGCATTCCTCTTCTAATTTGCCACATCGGTCACAGGTTGGAGGGATATCGAACGGCGTGCCTGCAAAAAGTCGGGACATGAATTGACCGGGGGAATCGATGGAGAAAACAGCAGTGGGGCTTCGCTTCGGTATCGAATTCCGGCGAAGATTCACTCCACCGAGTGTGTCTCGCTCTGGGGATTGTCACAAGGTGTTTGCTGGTCAACGTTTTACTGGCAAACGCAAAGCGGGTTCTGCCTGTTTTGCCTATACCCCCTAGTTGCTGGCAGGTTCGTGCGGGGATTGGGTGAGGGGGCAAAATTTGGCTTCCGGGGCGTTCACGATGCTGCTCGTCGAAGATTGGAAGTGTTTTGTCGGATTTCTTGGCAAAATTGGGTGTTGTCGGAGTTGAAACTGGGATCGTGGATAGGCAGTTTGGTGGTCAGCAACCGAGGTAGAGGCTGTGGTTTTGATAAAACAGCGCTAGGAGCCGAGCGGGGTTTGATTTAGGCTATAAGGCGTAGCTTTCTTCGGAAAACGCCGACTTTTTTCCATTTGAAACCGAACCCGAATTCTTCACCGTATGCTAAAAGCACTCGAGCTTGCCGGTTTCAAAAGCTTCGCGGATAGGACGCGTTTTGATTTCCCCGATGGAATCACCGTGGTGGTTGGCCCCAATGGGTCAGGGAAGTCGAATATCGTCGATGCGATCAAATGGGTGCTGGGTTCCCAGAGTGCAAAGAGTCTTCGTGGGAAAGACATGGCGGATGTGATCTTCAAAGGGTCACAGACACGCGGTCCGTCGGGTGCGGCCGAGGCGACGATCGTTTTCGACAACGAAAGCGGTAATCTGCCAATCGATGCGCCGGAAGTGCACGTCACTCGTCGCGTCTATCGCAGCGGCGAAGGTGAGTACCTGATCAACAACCAGGCCGTCCGACTCAAGGACGTGAAGAATTTGATTCGGGGGACAGGTATCGGGATCGATGCGTACAGTTTGATCGAGCAGGGCAAAGTCGATCGAATGCTTCAAGCAAACGCCAAAGATCGCCGAGCCATTTTTGAGGAAGCGGCGGGGATCAGTCGTTTCAAAGCGAAGAAGGTCGAGGCTGAGCGCCGTCTCGCTCGGGTGCAATCCAATCTGACTCGGCTCGGTGATATTGTTGATGAGGTCGGAGCGAGACTGAAAAGTATTCGAAGCCAAGCGAGTAAGGCCGAGCGATATCGTCAGGCAACGCAGCGTTTGAAAGAATTGAGGACGCAACTAGCTTGGGCGGATTGGGGTGAACTCAGTGGTGAGCTTCAATTTACTGAGACTGAACTTGCGCAGGCGGTTGAGCGTCATCAAGCTTTGGGCATCCGCCGCGAAGAGTTGCAGAAGCAGCGTGAGGTCGCCGAGGTTCAGCTTCAGGGGATCGCAGATGAAGCCCAGCGAGTCGATCAACAACGCAGTGAGTGCTCTCAGCAGGTTGCTGAATACTCAGGGCGTCGTAATGCGGATCGTGTCGCAATCACCGACTTGAGAACCAGCATTGCAAAATCGCTTAGGCGTGTTCGCCTGTTGCAGACAAGAGCAGGGTCGGCGGCAGCGGAACTGCGTAATGCGGGCGAACGTCTTCGGCACTACGAAAGTGAACTGGAGGTGATTCGCAAGCGAAGCAAAGTCGCTGAGCAGGGGCGGGACCAGGTCGAACGGGAAGTCGAGGAGGTTCGGGGCAAGCGTGATGCGGTTCAGCAGGAGCACTTAAGTCACGTCAGGCGTGTCGCTGACTTGGATGCAAAGAGGCAACGCTGTGAACAGCGGATCTCCGAGGCGAAACGTCAGCTTGGCAGTCTCGATAAACGGCTACGAGTGGCCGAGCAGCAGCTTGCGGAGTCAGAGCAGCGGTCCGCGTCGGCTGCGCAGCGGGTTGCAGATGTCGAGCTGTCCATCGCTTCGGTGATGAAAGAGGTTGAGTTAGCCGATGCGGAACTTCAGTCAAGTCGTCGCACTCTTGATCGACGTCGCGAGGAAATCTCGGCATTAAAAATTCGATTGCAGGGACTGAGTGAGCGTTATGACGTTCTTCAGGATTTGGAACGTCGTCAGGAAGGTGTTTCGGGTGGAGTCCGATCAATTCTGGAGCTTCTTCGTCGCAATGCATCACCATACGGCGACGATGTGCATGGGATGGTCGCTGAACAGCTTGAGGTTGACGTTAAGGTCGCGCCGCTGATCGACGCAGCTTTGGGGGATCGAAGCCAGTATTTGGTGGTCAATGGATCTGGGATTCAGGACGCGATTGTGTCCGGTGAGTTGGCCATAAACGGAAGGGTTGGGCTGCTTCAAATCGATCAGCTGCCGCGGCCTCGCGGCGGAGAGGGAATTCGGCTCGATGGACTCAAGGGGGTTGTTGGTCGTGCTGACCGACTGGTGCGATGTAAGGCAGAACATGCTGCGATGGTACGCCACCTCCTCGGCAAAACTTGGATCGTCGAGTCGATGGAGATTGCGGTCGGGCTGAGGAAGCTTGGCGGAGCGGGGTTGCGGTTCGTGACGACTCGAGGTGAGGTGCTGGAGAAAGACGGATCGATGGTTGTTGGACCGGTCGGTTCTGCGAGCGGTCTCGTGAGTCGAAAGAGTGAGTTGACATCCGCGAGCCAGTCCATTGAGCACTATGAATACCAATTGCAGCAGGCAGAGGAAGAAACCAGTCGCTTGGCCGAGAAAGTGGACGAGGAGACGGCGACTCTGGGGCGTTTTGAACAAAAACATCGTGTCTTGATCGCTGATCGTGCGGCGGCACAGGCAGAGCAGCGACATGTTGATCAGCGACGTGATGCGCAGCGAGTTGTCTGCCAGGAGATACAGGAAGAGACTCAAAGCGTTGTAGAACAGAATTCGGTCGCCAAAGCGGAATCGACTGAGCTTGACCAGCAGATGATGTTAGGTAGGCAGGAGATCGAACGGCTTGAGTTCGATTCGGCGTCACTCGAAGAGATGCTCTCTGAGTCACAAACGACATTGCAATCAGCAACTAGCGAGGTGATGTCGATTTCGGTCGATCTCGCACGGGCTGAGCAGAAGGTCGAGGCGCTCAACGCCACCATGCAGCAGCAGAAAAGAGACCAATCGCAACGGGAGGCGGCGGTTGAAGAGGTGCGACAGGTGGCGGTCGAGGGCCGGCGACGTTTGGATCAGCTCACACTTCGTGTGCTCGATGCGACAAGTCAACTCGCTGAACTTCAGTGGGACTCCGAGAAGTGTAAAGAGCGGTTGAGGGGGCTTGCTGTTAATGCGGAGCAGGTGAAGCGGGATAATCGCGAGATCATGAAGGCCAGCGAAGATGCGATGAAAGAGGTCGCGTCTGCCAGCGAAGCCTTACACGCAATCACCGCGCGGCGAGACAACGCCAAACTGAGACGTGAAACGCTCGCTGAGAGAATCCTTGATGATTACGAGATTGACCTTCGCGTTGATGAGCGACCTGAGGACTGGGAGCGGCCTGAGGACCGTCCTGCGGTCGAGTCGGAAATCACTCAGCTTCGTAACCAGCTTCAAAAAACCAGTACCGTCAACATGGAGGCTCTCGAGGAATTAGAAGACCTCCAGTCGCGTTACGACGAATTACATCATCAGTATCAGGATCTCTCGGCCGCAAAGGATTCTCTGCAGCGAATCATCGGACGCATCAATGCCGATTCGAGAAGGCTATTCCTCGATACATTGGAAGCGATTCGTCAAAACTTCCAGCAGCTCTATCGGAAGTCGTTTGGCGGTGGTCACGCTGACTTGATTCTCGAAGAAAGCGATGATCCACTCGAAGCAGGTGTGGATATTGTCGCAACGCCACCGGGTAAGCCGAGTTTTAGTAATTCTTTGCTATCCGGTGGTGAAAAGGCGCTCACCGCGGTCGCTCTTTTGATGTCGATTTTTAAATACCGTCCCAGCCCATTCTGTGTGCTCGATGAGGTCGATGCACCGTTTGATGAGGCCAACATTGGGCGGTTTGTCACGGTGCTCAATGAGTTCCTTGACCACTCAAAATTTGTGATCGTGACGCACAGCAAGAAAACGATGACTTCCGCCACGACTCTTTACGGGGTCACGATGCAGGAGTCGGGGGTCAGTAAGCAGGTGTCGATTCGATTTGAGGACGTCAGCGAGAATGGCGAGATCAGTGATGGCGGTGAAGCGGCTTAGGTGCCCCGATGCGTCGATGCCTCATCCGTCAGATTTGATCATGGTCAGTCTGCTGAGATCGGGGTATACTGAAGCGAGCGGGCTCATGAGGCAATCGCCGAGTGATTTCTCGCTGCAGCACCATTGAGTGTGTTGGGTAACAAGAGAGTTTTGGGAACCCAAAAAGGGGGTGAACCGGATTCGACCGGATGTAATGAAGCGTAGGTTGCGTGTCGTGGTTGATCAGTTGGCCACGTTAAAAGCTGATCACAATTTTTAGTTGCAGATGAAAGTCTTGCACTGGCCGCCTAAGAAAAGGTAGCCCGGACTGAGGGGGATCGCCAGAGTCGCCCGACTGTCCGTCACAATTCTGGATCGTTCGACGTCCTTCTCGAGACGCGTTGGATTAAAACCTGATTCGAGGTAGCGATCGGCGGAGCCTGTCGGGCAGCGCCGTTGAGAGTGAAAAGGTTTCTTTCGAGGAAACACAAATAGCTCGACTACACACGTAGACGCCGACGTGGATGCATCGCGGGACGCGGGTTCAATTCCCGCCGCCTCCACTAAGGCCAATTTGCGAGATTGTCGCAAGTTGGCCTTTTTCTTTGGCTGACGGCGATTACGGTCATCCTACAGCGATACAAGATCGGCAAAGAGATTTTTAAACGGTGCGGGACGACATCTCCACGCGGACTGATCGCTACGCTTATGGGGGCGATCTACCTGAGGCCGCTGGATGAGGCGGGCAGGCCAAGTGCGACCAGATTACGGCACAAGCGATTCCAATAGCTAAAAAAAAGCCTGACGCTGCGGTATTGATTCCCACAGATGAGTTGCTGACGGTGGAAGTCGTTCAAGCTTGCGAAAATTATGCAGATTCTTCGGCTCCATCTAGCATGGGCTAAAACTTACAATGAATAAATTGAACTTCAGAGGAATACTCATGCAACGAACGACAGCCCTTGCAGCAATGCTCTTTTTGATGGCCGCTGTCTCTGTGGCCGAAGCAGAGCAGCGGTTCCTCTTCCGGTTCGACCAGCCGGAATCTTCAAAGCAATGGCAATCGGTCAACGATGGCGTGATGGGTGGTCGCTCTGATGGTCGTTTCAGGATCAGCGAAGACAAGACGATGGAATTCTTCGGCACGTTGTCTCTGGAGAACAACGGCGGCTTTGCCTCGGTCAGAGCAAGGGGTGGCAACCTTGCGCTGAATCAAGACGATGTGATCGTTGCCCGGATAAGAGGAGATGGTCGGGAATACAACATCAATCTCTATTCACAGAGAAATAGGTACTCCTACCGACAGTCATTCAAGACAAAAGAGGGTGAATGGATCGAAGTCGAATTCCCATTAAACAAGTTTTCCGCCACGTGGCGAGGACAGCGTTTCCCCAACGAAAAACTCGATCCCAGTACGCTGACCGGCCTCGGGTTTCTCCTTGGCGACAAAAAGCCCGGGCCTTTCAAGCTAGAAGTCGAATGGATCAAGGTCGGACAATCCCTTGGTGAGATGTTCAACGTTCGATGCGAAGGGACATACCCGCATCACTTGCAAGGCGTCTGTACTGACGAGAAAGCCATCTTTTGGTCGTTCACCACGACCCTCATCAAGACCGATATGGAAGGTACGCCTTTGAAGAAAGTGCCGGTCGCCAACCACCACGGCGATCTCTGCTTCCACGACGGCAAGCTGTACGTCGCCGTGAATCTCGGCAAGTTCAATGATCCCGAGGGCAACGCCGATTCATGGGTCTACGTCTACGACGCTGAGACCTTAACAGAGCTTGCTCGGCATGAAACACAGGAAGTCTTCCACGGAGCAGGCGGGATCGGCTACCGAGACGGCCACTTCTTCGTCGTCGGCGGATTGCCAGATGGAGTCGATGAAAACTACGTCTACGAGTATGACAGCGACTTCAAATTCCTGAAGAAACACGTCATTGAGAGCGGGCACACGCATTTGGGAATTCAGACAGCCACTTTTGCCCACGACCGCTGGTGGTTCGGCTGCTATGGCGACCCAAAAATCATGTTGGTGACTGACGACGACTTCCAGATGAAAGGTAGATATGAGATCGACTGCTCACTTGGGATCGAAGGTCTCTCCGGCGGTCGCCTCCTTGTCGGCAGCGGTCGTTGCGAGAAAGACAAGGGATGCAACGGCACGGTGAAGACCGTATTGCCGGAAGGGAATGTTGGATTCAAGTTTTAAGTTGATGCGGCAGAGGGGGGCAACGGCTGCTGATTGCGCCATCGGGTGGATGCTTGCGAGACGCGAATCACGACAACTAGCGAGAAGGTCGCCGATCACCCCCACTTGGTCGCAACTGCCACGATCCAATGCCTCGCGATCAATTCATGCCCCTGTGGAAGTGGATGAACACCGTCCCAGATCCAATGTGACGGATCCGTTTGAGTTGCAGCGTGATCAAACAGATCCTGTGTGTTGAGGAAGATTGCTTCAAATTCCTCGGCAAGAGTTTCTACGATGGGTCGGATTCGATCTGTCTGCCCACGCCAAGCGTCCCATGCATCTTTCACTCGAGTCACCGGCAGTACAAACGGTTCGAGCAGTATGATCTTGAGTTCCGGGTTCCTCTCGCGTGACTGCTTCAGGATGGAGCGGTAGTCGGTCTCAAATCTAATCACGTCCACTGTGGTATTGGCTCGGACGGCGCGGCCGACATCGTTTACGCCAACGAGAATCGATAGCACGTCAGGATCTAAATCCACAGCATCTTTAGTCCATCGAGATTTCAGATCCCCAACGGTATTGCCGCTGATTCCGCGGTTCAGAAAAGTCAGGTTCGCCTCTGGCATATCCATCATTAGACGCGAAGCGATCAGATAGACGTAGCTGTGTCCAAGGTAGTGATTCCTGTCGGCTTGATTGCGTCCCCATTTCATGT